>CAZOMV010000174.1:0-1584 GCA_964580995.1 uncultured Pirellulales bacterium | reverse complement strand
CAGGGGAAGACAGGGAACGAGGGATTGGTTAGGCGACTACCGGGGTAGCAGATTGGGGGTTGGTTACCTGAGCATACGTTTTTTTCCATTCGCCGGGCAGCAGTTCGTCGATTTTACCAGCGGGATGGGTACTCACCCGTTTCAATACATCCGCAAAATAGACGAACGGATCGAGCTGATGCAATTTGCAGCTGGCGACCAGGCTGTAGAGGATCGCGGCTCTGCGGGCGCCGGCTTCACTGCCGGCAAAGAGGTAATTTTTTCTTCCAAGTACCACCATCCGGAGAACCCTTTCCGAAATGTTATTATCTATATCGAGCAGAGGATTATCGGTATATCTCATCAAGGCGTCCCATTGGTTTAAGGCATACCCAATCGCCTTGCCCATGGGACTCTTGGGCAGCACCTGCTTCTGATACTCCTCCAGCAGAGCGCGAATCTCGGCAAAGATCGGCTGGGCCTGGGTTTGTCGAATTTCAAGTAGCTGGGCAGCCTCATACTTTTCCTGCCGGGCGATCCGCTCAATTTCGTACAGCCGGCCCCACAACACCATCATCCGTGCCGCCCGGACCGGGTCACTGTCCAATGCGTATTCAAATTTCCGGCGGGCATGGGAATTACAGCCTACTTCGATCGCCTGCGACACGCGGAAAAAGGCATCGTAGCCGCTATACGCATCGGCTTGTACATAGCCGCTATAGGTACCCAGGAACTGGATAGGTCCCTCTCGGGACCGGGTCGGCGTAAAATCAAACACCACATTCTTCTGATCATCGATATACACCCAGAGATAGCCATTATAGGTAGAACCTTTGCGGGCTTTGCTTTTTACCGGGATGGACGTATCATCCGTGTGGAGTTTCGGAGAGCGCAGAAGGTGTTCGTGCATACGGTTGACCAGCGGGGCTAATAAATCCGCACAATGGCCGACCCAGTCGCACAGGGTAGAAACCTCGATGTCCACGCCGTAACGGCGAAAAATACCTTCCAGACGATGCAACGGCAGGTGATCCGCGTATTTACTGGTGATCAGGTGGGCCAACAATCCTTCGCCAGGAACGCCCTTGTCGATGACCATCGGCGGCAATTCCGCGATGGAGATATTCCCCTGACAGTGCCGGCAGGCATATTTGGGCCGGATATAGCGTTGGACATAAAAACTGGCCGGTACAAATTCAAGCTTTTCCGTGACTTCTTCCCCGATCCGCTCTTTGGGATGATGACAGAGATCACATACTTTTTCGCTTTCGTCCGGTTCGATTTCGATGATTTCCCGCCGCAGCGCCGCCGGCAGGGGCCTTCGGCCGTTGTGGTTCCTGTTTCTGGGCGCTTTGGCTTTTTCGACGGAGGGCTGCTTTTGCTGCTCGATTTTCGCCTGGACTTCCTCATACAGATTTTCAAACAACAGCCGCTGATTCGGATTCAGCTTCTCGCTCTTTTTGCCGAACAACTGCCGCTTGAGATAATACAACTGGCCCTGGAGATCGTCAATCTGGGCCAGCAGAGTAAGTACCATCTGCTTCAGCGCGGAAACCTCATCGGGCAACTGGTCTGGGGAGGTGCTGGCGGTTATCTTGGTCATAA
>CAZOMV010000173.1:0-2066 GCA_964580995.1 uncultured Pirellulales bacterium | reverse complement strand
CTACACCATCAAACCCCACTATCGGTAGCGGTTATTTATTTACAGACCCTAAGTATCATTTTATTCATCAGCCCGATCTGGTCGGCGGAGCCAGCGGAGGAGGAAATAGCTCTGGCGCAGCAGTGGTTCTCAGCCGTCTTTGGTCCGGAGACGGTTCATCCGCCGTTTTCGTTTGTTTATGATAGTAAAAAGTCAGCGGAGTTACTTGCCGCCTGGAAGGTAACGCGAAGCAGCGAACCGGTGGACCAGAACTGGACGGCGCATGTGATCCGATATAGCGATCCGCAGAGCGGGCTGGTGATTGAGTGTCAGGTAATCGAATGGAAAAATTATCCGGCGATGGAATGGGTTGTGTATCTGGAGAATACCGCGAGTACGGATACGCCGATCCTGGGAAACATTCAGGCGCTGGATATCACGGTAGAGCAGGAGGCCAAGGTCGGTTATACTCTCTATCACGGCTACGGGGCGGACAACAACTTATATGACTTCGGTTTGCGGATTGATCCGATTTTGCCAAACAGCAGCAAGAAGATCGGTTTGCAGGGGACATCCTCTATTCAGTCTCTGCCTTTCTTCAATCTGGAATGCAACAATCAGGGATTGATCGGGGCGGTCGGATGGTCGGGCAACTGGTCCGCGGAGTTTTTATGCAGTGAAAAGAACGAGATGCAGGTTCGGGTGGGGATGGATTCCACCCATCTGCTGCTGCATCCGGAGGAGCGAATCCGCACGCCGCGGATAGTGCTATTATTCTGGAAGGGAGATCGAATTCACGGGCATAATGTGTGGCGGCGATTTATGCTGGAGTATTACAGCCCGCAGGAAGGGGGCAAGCCGGTAGCGGTGCCGCTAGCGGCGGCAAACTGGGGGGCCATGTCGGCGGCGGATCAGATGGGCCGGGTGAAATGGTACGTGGACAATGACCTGCCGATTGACTGCTTCTGGATTGATGCCGGCTGGTCGGGGAAAACCGGACCTATTGACATGTGGGTGGCCAATGCTGCTACCCGGATCGCCAATCCGGAGCTTTACCCAAACGGGATGAAAGAGGTTTCCGATTCTACCCGTGCCCGCGGCTTGAAATTCCTGCTGTGGATGTGGCCGAACCGGGCCGTGAAGGGCTTGGAAATTGGTGCGGAACACCCCGAATGGGTATTGCCCGGTGAAGCTGTCGATCATGGTGTCCCGGAAGTGAATGAATGGATGAAGCAGTATTACTCAAAAATTATTTCCGATTACGGGCTGGATATTTTCCGTCAGGACGGCAATCCGGTGTACCCAGCCGACGAAAGCCCGGACCGGCAGGGAATCAATCAGATTCGGCATTTTTTGGGCTTTTACGAGTTCTGGGATTATCTGCTGGCGGAGCACCCCGGCCTGATGATCGACAATTGTTCCGGCGGCGGGCGCAAGATTGACCTGGAAACAGCCAAACGTAGCGTATCCATGTGGCGGAGCGATTTTCAGGTCGCCCAGCCGTTCGACCCCATCGGGATGCAGGGGCAAACCTATGGATTGTCATTCTGGGTGCCGCTGAGTTCCGGCTGCACGCGCCTGACCGACAATTATACCTTTCACAGTTCGTACAGCCCGGGGATCGTGCTGGGCTTTACCGACCCGCCCAATTATGCCGAACTATTCGATTACCAGCACGGGCGAAAACTGATGAAGGATTATGTGTCGGTCCGGCACTGTTTTTATGGTGACTATTATCCGCTCACCGATTACAGTATTGCCCGGGATGCGTGGATGGCCTGGCAATTCGACCGTCCGGAGCTGCAGGAGGGGCTGGTCCAGGCTTTCCGGCGGGAGCACTGTTTCTATGAAGGGGCGCGGCTGAAGTTGAAAGGGCTGGAAACCCAGAGCCGGTACACAGTGGAAAATCTCGATAAGGACGAAAGCCAGATCCTAAGCGGTCTGGAGTTGATGGAAAAAGGGCTGTCGATTGAAATTTCTGAGATTCCGGGCACCGCCGTCATCACCTACAAAAAAATAAATTGAAAGCAACCTCTAACCCAAGTTCCGCAGTAGATGGCAAAATAAATTTTTTTGAAAAAATTTAT
>CAZOMV010000172.1:0-2848 GCA_964580995.1 uncultured Pirellulales bacterium | reverse complement strand
TCAGTCTGCCTGATAGGAGATCCGCCCTCCGAAAGGTTTAACAGCATGGAGATCTATGAGACGGCTCTGTCTGGCAGTTTAGCCGGCGTCCCCGGAATTATAACCATAAGGCATCTTTGGCCGGAGATAAGCCGATCAGCCAAAAACAGATATCTGGCGGGGCTGCAGGGCTACTGGGACCGGCACTGGAGCTACCCTTCTCTGCTTAATCCGCCCTCTGCCGATCTATATCATATACTGGACCACTCATATGCCCATCTGCTGGCAAGGCTTCCCCCGGAACGGACCATTATCACCTGCCACGACCTGATGCCGTTGATAGTGGAAGGGTATGGAAAATCGATAGGAGGAAAACTTTCCCTGGCTTCGTTCAGGCACAGCGTTTCCTATCTTCACAAAGCCCGGCATATAATTGCCGACTCGGGCGCCACTAAAAATGCCCTGATCGATATTCTGGGGCTGGCCGATAAAAACATTTCCGTGGTGCCGCTGGGAGTGGATGAAATATTCTGCCCCGGCCCGGCGAATCCCGGTCTTAATAAACCGAAGGAAATCGAATCCATCCTCCAGGTGGGAGCCGCGGCCGAGCCCTATAAGAACACCATGAACATCCTGCGTACCTTTTCTCTGCTACTCAAGAACCGGGGCTGGCATATCAAGTTGCTAAAGGCGGGTAAGCCATACACCAGGGAGCAACAGGATTACATTGATAGTGAAGGCTTGGCCCCGCACATTCAGTATTTGGGATTTGTGGAAAGAAAAGAACTGCCGGGGGTATACCGCAAAGCCTCGGTTCTTTTAATGCCATCTCTTTACGAGGGTTTCGGGATGCCCTTGCTGGAGGCCATGGCCTGCGGTCTGGCGGTAGTTACCGCCGATCGGAGCTCAATGCCGGAGGTGGGAGGTGAAGCCGCATATTATGTGGATCCGGAAAGCCCCGAGTCCATAGCCTCAGGAGTGGAAAAAGTGCTGAAAGATGCAACTCTTCGTAACCGGAGGATCCAATTGGGCCTGAAACAGGCGGAGAAATTTTCATGGCAGCGGACCGCTGCAGAAACGGCCCAGGTTTATCAACGGCTCCTAAAACCAGACAGAGGTATTTCATGAACAAAGCAACGATAAGCAACCCCGACGAACTTAAAAAAGAGGTCCAGCGCTGCTGGGATACGGATCCCATGAGCTACAACATAGATGGCCAGCCGGGCACGCCGGAATTCTTCAAGGCCATTGACCAACAGTTTGAGGAGTTGCATTTTTTTGGACAGGAAAAACGCCCCCTGCTGTCGGGTTTAATTGATTATCCTTCGCTTAAGGGGGCCGCAGTCCTTGAGGTGGGCTGCGGGATGGGGAGCCTGGCCGAAGAACTGGCCAAATCTGCCGGCAGCACCCATGCATTGGATCTGACCCCCACCGCTGCCCGCCTGACCGGCAGGCGTTTCAGCACCGGAGGGTACAATGCTATAGCGCTGCAGGGGGATGCCGAGAACTTGCCCTTTCCGGACGGCAAGTTTAATTACGTGCTTTCATGGGGAGTCCTCCATCACACTCCAAGGACTCAGCAGGCCATAGATGAAATCCAACGGGTGCTTAAGCCAGGGGGACGCATTGGAGTAATGCTCTATCACAGAAACTCTTTTGATTTTTACTATCATATGGTTTTTAAATGGGGCATTATCGGCGGTAAATTATTTAAGCATAATGTTCAGGGGATTCTGAACCTGCGGACGGATAAAGGGGATCAAGGCGGCACGCCTTTGGCCAAAGCCTATAGCGTCGCTGAAATCCAGCAAATGTTTGCCAAATACGATTCCTTGAAGGTTGAAATATACGGACAAAAGAAAGAAATAGACACAATCCCGGTTCGCCGTTTTCCCTTGTTGAAATGGATAATCCCGGTTGCATTACGATATCGTTTGTTGAGGAAATGGGGCTGGTATATTTGGATCACGGGTAATAAAAAATAGTTAGCGGTGTTTAAATGTGCGGAATCTGCGGCATATATAATTACGCTGAATTTAGCCCTCCAGCCGACCCGGCCTTGATCAAGGCCATGATGGATGCCATGCTGTCGCGCGGGCCGGACGACGAGGGCACTCATATCCAGGGCGGGCTGGGCCTGGGTTTCCGCCGGCTTTCAATAGTGGATCTGGCCGGAGGCCACCAGCCGCTAAGCGACGAAACCGGATCATTGTGGCTGGTTTTGAACGGGGAGATATATAATTATCCCCGGTTAAAAAAAGAACTCCTGGCCCGGGGACATAAACTCAAGACCGCCAGCGATACCGAGGCGGTGCTGCATCTCTACCAGGATTTCGGCCCCGACTGCGTCCAGCACTTGAACGGCATGTTCGCCTTTGCCCTGTGGGATTCCAAAATAAACCGGCTGATGCTGGCCCGGGACCGTACCGGCATCAAGCCGATGTATTACCACGACGACGGGAAGCGCCTGATATTCGGATCTTCGCTGAACTCGATCATGACAGACCCCTCGGTCAAAAAGGACATCTCGCTTTCGGCCTTCAGTGATTTCCTGGCCCTGCGTTACGTGCCCTCGCCGGATACCGCCATCGAAGGCATAAAAAAACTGGAGCCCGGTCTGTTTCCGGATTTCTGAAAAGACCTTTTGAAGGGAGATATTGTTCTCCTTCAAGGTAACTTTTTGAGCATAGCTCTTTGCACTTAGCTGCAAAGAGACAGTGATTAATAAAACTGCAGTTAGTTTCATAATCTTAATCGTTTTGGATGTAATTCCGGCTTTTTTCAGCCAGGTATTAAAAAGAGCAGTTAAATACATAAATTTGTATTGTTTGGTTAAAAAATAAGCAGTCCTCAACAGATTTGTTTATTA
>CAZOMV010000171.1:0-2986 GCA_964580995.1 uncultured Pirellulales bacterium | reverse complement strand
ATTGCATTTTCCCACCCCTGACCAGCCCCTTGGTTGCGGCTCGACCGCCCCAAGTTTCTCTGTGTGCTCTGTGGTTAAATATATTTTAAATCATTTCTAAACCCGATACCATGCCACAAATCTTTCCAGCCCCTCTTCCAATCTCACTCTTGGCTCATACCCCAGCTCCGCCCGCGCCCGGCTCACATCCGCATAGGTACAATTCACATCGCCCGGCTGTGCGGGCTGCCGGTCGATTTTCGCCTTCTTGCCCAGCACCAACTCTAGCCATTCAATCAATTCCGCCAGCCTCACCGGCTGGGAATGCCCCAGATTGTAGATCCGATACCCCTGGCACCGTTCCATCGCCGCCAGCACCCCCTGAATGATATCGTCAATATACGTATAATCCCGCCGGGAACTTCCATCCCCAAACACGGGCACCGGCTTACCCGCCTCAATCAACTGCGTAAATTTATGAATCGCCAGATCCGGACGCTGCCGCGGACCATATACCGTAAAAAACCGCAGGCAGGTCACATCCATATCATATAAATGACTGTACGTGTGACAGATCAATTCACAGGCTTTTTTAGTAGCCGCATAGGGGGAAATCGGAAAATCGACACAATCCAATTCCGAAAACGGTACTTTTTGATTATTGCCATACACGCTGGAACTGGAAGCAAACACAAACTTCTTCACCTCGAACTGCCTGGCCGCCTCCAGCAGCACCATCGTCCCCCGCACATTCACATCCTGATGCGCCAGCGGATCCTCAATCGAGGGCCGCACCCCCGCTTTCGCCGCCAGGTGAACGATGATGTCGAAATCCCCATCCGCAAAAACCTCGCCCACCTTCTCCATATCGCGGATATCCCCTTCCACCAGCGTAAATAATGGACTGGCCAGGCAACCGGCCAGATTCGCCCGCTTCATTTGCGGATCATAAAACGCATCAAAATTATCCAGCGCCACCACCTGCTCCCCACGCGCCAGCAGCGCCTCGCACAAATGCGACCCGATAAATCCCGCCCCGCCGGTTATCAATATCTTCATGTTTGGTTTAAAAGGAATACACCCCACCCGTTGCTTTGTTATGCATCAATTATGAAAAACTTTTAAATCGATCTCTTCAATTGCTTTATAATGCCTTACATTTCCTGTACAAAATGTAGCTTGATATTCCACCGCCGTAGCTGCCAGTAAGGCATCTGCCAGACACATAGCAATCTTCAGGCTGTATTCTTCCATATAGACGGAAGCTCGATGCCCGATGTTTTCTGATAAAGGCAGCATTTTAAAATTATAATCCTTGAGAAAAGTACGAATGAACTTTATTTCCTTCTTATCCCGGGCACCCTGCAAAAGCTCCATATAACTTACGACCGATAATAGCCTTTGCATATCCTGTTCTATTATCGCAGCAGCCTTTGGATGGCCGCGAAAATACCATATCAATACATCCGTATCAAATAGCATCTAACCTCCCCCTGCGCATATCACGAACATATTGTTTAACATCTTTCATATCTTTTCTGTCCGCCCACATACCAAACGCCGGATGGGAAGTTAAATCCCCTTTTGTTGCCTGACCGGCAGGAACAATGGTAGCCTTTTCACGTCCTCGATAAGTCAACACCACTTCCTCATTCTGATCCAGCGCTTCCAAAATCCGCCCCATATGCCTTCTAATATCTAAAATCGACGCCCTCATAACCCTATCCTTTCTAATAGTGCACACTTATAGTGTACACTATGGCTATGCGGAATGCAATTCACAAAATTATTAATCTTTGTCATCAATGAAATTAGCATTTTATCCTTTCGGCTCCACCCGCGGCCGGCCGACGCAGATATATTCGATTCCCTGTTTGGCCAAGTAGTTCGGATCATAGAGATTGCGGCCATCGAAAATCAGAGGGCGTTTCAATTTTTTGCAAATCATTTCAAAATCAGGGGTTCGGTATTCCTGCCAATCCGTAAAAATCACCAGTCCATCCGCCCCGGTCAGAGCCTCGTAACTATCCTCAAAAGTTGTGATCTGCCCGTCCAGCTCCGTCAGCGTATTTTTCATGGCCTCGGGGTCATGGGCCTGAACTCGAATACCTTCTTCCAGAAACATGCGGATAATCGCAATGGCTGGCGACTCCCGCACATCATCGGTCTTGGCCTTGAAGGCCAGCCCCCACACCGCCATCGTCGTTTGATTGCATCGGTTCCCGAAATAACCTAATACTTTCTGGGCAAACCAGTTACGCTGAGATTGATTGGCCTTGTGCACGGCACTGACAATCTGCATGGGGCAATCCATCTCCTGGCCCATACTGATCAGGGCCGTCACATCCTTGGGAAAACAGGAACCGCCGTACCCGACTCCCGGAAACAGGAAGGAGTGCCCCAGCCGGCTGTCCGAACCCACACCCGCCCGGACCTTTTCCACGTCCGCCCCGAACTTTTCACAGAGTCGGGAGATTTCATTCATAAACGTTATCTTCGTGGCCAGCAAAGAGTTAGCGGCATATTTGGTCATCTCCGCACTGGCCGGGTCCATCACCAGAATCCGGTCGCTTTTCCGCATAAAGGGGGCGTAAATCTGTTTCATAAGCTCGACCACCGCCGGATTGTCAGCACCGATGATTACCCGGTCCGGACGCAGGAAATCCTCGATGGCGGAACCTTCCTTCAGAAATTCCGGATTGCTGACATAGTCAAACGGCTGATGGGTCCGGGCGGCGATGGCCTGGGTTATCTTTTTATAAGTGCCTACCGGCACAGTACTTTTCATGGTAATAATCCGGTAGCCATCCATCAATCGGCCGATTTCGCCAGCCGCAGCCAGGGCGGCGGACAGGTCGGCGGAACCGTCCTGCTTAGGGGGAGTGCCCACCGCCAGGATAATCACCAACGAATTAGCCACCGAATCAGCTAAGTCGGTGGTAAAACGAAAACGACTGGCCCTTACATTCCGCTCGATTATTTCACCAAGGCCCGGTTCATAAATGGG
>CAZOMV010000170.1:0-3562 GCA_964580995.1 uncultured Pirellulales bacterium | reverse complement strand
AAATGAAGAGTTATGTATTAGGAAAAGGATATCAGGTATCGGGCGAGACAGGAAATTGCCAAGAATGAAGAGAAGCTGGATCCCCGCGCCCGATCAGGTCGAGGGCAAGCGTGCGCGGGAATGACGGCGGTATAGCCGGGGGTGATGGGAAGTTTTAATAGATTTCCGTTCCGGGTTCTGCGCTTGGCTACGTGTCTCGACAGGCTCGAAATGACAGGGGTATCGCCGGCGGTGATGGGATTTTTGCTGGGGATGGCGGCGGTTGCCGGCTGTGGGATGTCGGCTATTTTGGTGAAAACTCAAATGCCCCGATATCGGCTGCGGTACCCTGGGGTATGGGGGCACCGTCGAAGTCTGCTTTCAGTCCCAGATCCGTTCCGGTGTCAAGGCAGGCCGAGCCGGCTGTCAGATGAAAGTTTCCTGGTGATCTGTTCGCCAGCGAAGGGTTCGCACAGATGGAATGCTCCTCTTTATCCCATTGGTTCTGATACTCGGCAAACTGATCCATGCGGAAGCCCTGTCCCGGCAACTGGATCATAATCCCGCCGGCCTGGTACCAGCAGTTATAGTCCATGCCCAGCTTTAGTATCTCCTCCCGCGGCCAGATGGGGGCATAAAAGGCATTCTCCTTCGCCTCCAAAAAGATGTTGTTGCGGATATAGATTTCCTCCGCTGGGGCCGGGCTGGTATAGAAGCACAGATGGCGCCCGCTGGGGTCCGGCCGCTGATCGTGGCCCCAGCCATACCCCGCGTTGAGACAGGTGTTGTTATCGAAGTAGATATGATGCGTCAGGGAATTTTCCGGCCGGTTCCAGTACTCAAACGAATACTCGCTGTTCCAGATCACATTCTGCCGATAGGTGATGTGGTATTGTTTCACGTTCGGCCCGGTATTCTGGTTGGTCAGGGCCGCGTCGTAAATCTCCCACAACCGGCAGCGCTCTACCAGGCAATCATGGGCATTGGCCCAGAACTCGATTCCATTGCCGTAGCGGACGGGATGGCCTTCCGGCGTTGTGAGCTGATGACCGCCGCCGATATAGGAAATATCGCAGTTCCGAGCGGTAATATGGTGGGTGTTGCCGCCCCCGATGCCGTGCGCCGCTCCGTACCGCAGCGCCAGGCCGTCATATGCCACGTAACTCCGGCCGCTGTGGTCGATGATATGCCGGCACAGTGCCAGCTCGATACTGCGATGTACCTTCGCCGGATTCTCCCGGTAAACCAACCGCACCTGGCCGGCTGGGGCGTCATACCAGTAATCCCCTTCCTGCTTCAATTCATCCAGCCCCCATTTTTTCACGCCTACCGACTCACCCTCATTGAAGATGATATTCCCCACATCGCAGGAAATCGGGTCGGTCTGACTGCATCGCAGCCGTTTCCAATCCCGACCCTCGAAGGAAAACGCGGACTCTGCCGGCAGCGCATCCCCCAGAAACAGCGTAATTCGTGCATCCGCGGCGCTCTGCGAGGCACGAAATTGCACTGAGTATTCTTGCCAGTCCGGGCCAATCTGCGTGTCTGACATCTGGCCGCCGCTGTAATTGCTCCAGGGCGGTGTTTGTTTCATCAAAACGATTTCTCCCGCCCGGATGGTAAAGGGCTTGTCACACCGTGCCCGAAAATGAAGCTGATAGCACTCTCCCATCTTTACCGCCAGGCCGCCGGTATAGAACTGGATCTGATTATTCCTGTCGCCGCGCTGTGTGCATGTCAAACGAAAGACCGGCCCGGTGTTCCCGGCGGCTGGCAGGACGGTGGTCGTTACCTCCGCCGGCCCCTCCCGATGCACCTGCCAGGCACCAGCGGCCAGTTCGCGTAGGGTTTCCATTTCGCTAAAAACCGGCGGCACGGTTGACCAGATACCTCCCTTTTCCTGCCAGTCCGCCGGATCATTCCGGCTGGCGGAGCCCAGCAGTACCGGCTTCTCACCTGTCCCATAGGCGCCATAGGTAATATATCCCGTCTCATCGCCGTTTTGCGGGATCAACTGGCCGCGCCAAAGATCTCCGCGCCGGAACAAAACCGTATCCCCCGGTTTAAATCCTTCCTCATTGACCCTCCCCAGAGTCTGCCAGGCCGTCTCCTCCGTGCGCCCATCCTGCTCATCCGAGCCGCCGCTGGCGATATAATAAACCGCACTCCAAACCGGCAGACCGTACAAGCACAAAATCCCCAGCAGCAAACCCCATATTCCTCTTCCCATCGCCAAACCTCGCTTCTCCATCATTTTTCCTGCTTTCAACCGGTTCGTAACCAAAATTTCACAAACGGCATTCTGAGTACACCTACTTGTACAACAAACTCTACTCATTTTCAATCTTCCGCTGTCCGTTGTTAAATGAGGATGTCTGCTCAAGGGATTTTCTGATCGCCTCCTTTTATGCAGCATGGTAAGATGAGTTTTTGGTAATGTTTTGTAAGATGTTGTAAAACAAGGAATTGTAATTATAGTATTCCGGTGGGGACGATCAGATTAAATTTTTTCCAAAAAAATTGTAACAAAATCAAGGGTAGCTCGTCTGTCTAATAGAAGGAAAGATGTAAAAATTGAATTCTGATCAGAATGTGATTGAGTTTGTCAAGCAGGCTCAGCTTGGCGACAGAGAATGTATGGCTCGCCTATCGGAATTGGCTCAGGGGAAACTGTGCGCGTATATTTACCGTGTGACGCTGGATCAAGACCTGACCTCTGATTTGGTGCAGGAAACCCTTTTACAGATGGTGAAGTCCTTGGAGAGTTTGCAGAAGCCCGAATCGTTCTGGGGGTGGCTGTATCGAATAGCGATGAACAAGATTCAGCAGTATTACCGGCAACTGTCGCTGCGAAAGACGCAGGTTGCCTCGGATTTTGAAAGGGATATTCTGGGGGTGCATGCCAGCGGTTCGGGGTGTGAAGGGGAGAGGAGGCTGGAGGGGGAAGAAATGATGCGGAAGGTGTTTACCGCGATGGCCCAATTAAAACAGCGGGACCGGGCGGTGCTGTCGCTGCGATGTTTTGAGGAGATGCCGTATTCGGAGATTGCCTCCGTGCTGGAATGTTCGGATATGAACGCACGGCTGCTGTTTTACCGGGCCAAGCTGGCCTTGAAACAAAAGTTGGGCAAATATGGGATTGGCAGCAGTGCGCTGCTGGCGGCGCTGGGATTGTTCGGCAGGCTGACAGCGCCGGCGGAAGCGGCGGGCGGCCAGGGGGCGGTATCCGCGGCGTCGGTCAAGGTGGGGATTGGAACGGTCGTGGCCGGGTATGTGGGGACCAAGCTGGGGGTGGTTATTAGCTCCGCTGTCGTCTTTACCGCGGTGGCGGTGGGGACGGTGGGGGCGTTGAAGGAGGAGAAACCGGGTTTAACGCGGGAGAATGTCACCAGTTTTCATTATACGGAGCAGGCACGCGATACCAGCGCCGGGGCCGTGAGCAGTGTGAGCAAAAGGGCGTATGAGCAGTGGTACTATTTTCGGGAGGGGGTGGATGGTGCGCTGTTCCGGCGGATGCAGAGGTGGACGGCGGATCAAACGGTGCCGTTGGCATACGGTTAAGTAATGGCGTTCCCAAGCAATA
>CAZOMV010000169.1:0-3989 GCA_964580995.1 uncultured Pirellulales bacterium | reverse complement strand
CCGTCCATTTTAACCGATTTCCAACGGATATGGTTTGTTGGTCCAGTCACAATCCGCCCCCATCCTTTACCAATCCGTCATCCAGGCTTGCAGGAAGATAGAAAAATCAACAATATCGACCACCCCATTAAAATCAAGATCGGTCCTGCCGCAAAAGGAAGGGCTGCCGCAAATGCCATTCAGCCATTGATTCGCCAGAAAGCTGAAATCTTCCAGATTGATCTGGCGGTCCATGTTGTAATCGCTGAGGGGAGAGGTAATACGATAGGTAAATAAGGCAGAACCGGGCAAGTCGGTAATCGTCACCTGCAAACCGGTTTCCATTAATTCATACCCGAACCGGAAAATATTCCCGCCGGTATCCAGGTTGATCACCCGGTATTGTGCGGTCGGCACCAATTCCTTCAATTGGAAGGTCATGGTCGCCGCGGAGCATCCGCTGCGGCGAAAGGCCTGGACCAGTCCTTCGCTCAATTCCGGGCTGTCGTACTGCCAGGCCATCCAGACATTATCGGAGCGGCTATAGGCGGTCAGCGGATAGAAATCGCTGCTGTAGAGATGCTTGATCGAATTGAGTTCGTTGAGCCGGGTGGTGGCGGCGGACCAGGGCATATTGGTATTTCCATGCGCCAGGGAGAAATGGCTGCCCATCCCGCTGCGGAAAATATATTTATCCGTGGTGATGGAGCCGCGACCGGTATAAGGAATCCAGGAGGAAAGGCCGTAGGTGAAGCACTGCTCGATTTCGGGATCCCAGCATTCATCACTGCGCCAGAGGACCAGGGAGCGTTTGAGCATCTCCAGGTCGATCCGTTTGCCGCCGCTGGCACAGTTGTCGATCAGCAGGTTGGGACTTTGTTCGAGGAGATAGTCCAGGAATTCATACATTCCGGTAATGTAACGGATCTGTTTGATTCCCTTGCGCGAGGAGGTGTCGGTCCAGTACTGCAGGGGATAGTGGTTGAAATCCTGCCGATAGATATCGATGCCGATGTCCTGGATCATCCCGGAGAACTTGCTCTTGGCCCAGGCCAGGGCGGCGGGATTGCCAAAATCCAGCAACTGCCAGCCGGCGGAACTGCCCAGCAGCCACTCCTGGTGATTCACCGCCAGCCAGCTATCGGGCGTGACCCGTTCCGGCTCGAACCACAGCAGGAACTTGAAGCCGTTATTATGGGTGGCCTGGGCGACCGGTTCCAGGCCATTGGGGAAGATGGCGGGATTGGGTTCCCAGGTACCGGTATTGACCCACGAGCCATCCTTGCAGATGTACCAGCCCGCATCGATCCAGAAGGTGTCCACCGGCAGATGGTGGCTGCCGATATCGTTGATGTACTGGATCGCGGGATCCGAGCCGGTATTTTGGGCACAGGCAACGGGCGGGACCACCTTTTCGCCGCCCGGTGTGGGAGAATAGTGATCGCGCAGCAGTCTGCGAAAGGCATTCTGGCTGTGGATGCGGCTGCCGTTCCAGAAGGTAAGCAGGATCGACGGGGTGCGAATCTGTTCACCCGGATACAACCGGATATTGGTATTATCCATGCCCGCCTGAACCGAAAGGGTGCTCCCCACATTGCGGGTAAAGGAGGTAAACCATTGCCCGGTCCAGCCGATACCCACGATATTACCCGTTCCGTCCGGCCGTTCGATATTGAAAAACGGCAGCGTGATCCCATCGGAGGAACGGCCCTGCGAGGGCAAAAACCGAAGGCTGGTACCGGGTCCCACACCCCAGACCACCGGCTCGAAATCCGAAACGTCCGGCCCGCTGCCCACGGCATGAAAAATCCGGAAATCGCCGTCCCAGGGGGTATAGACTTCCGTGACGGTAAAATTCACCAGAGTCAAATCCCCCATGAAGGTCAGGCAATAGGTCTCGCCCGCGGGGACCAACTGGCTGGTCTGGACAAACGAATCCTGCCCCTGATTGGCAATACTGCCGCTATCCAGAATATCCCAGCCGAAATTATGCACATTCCAGTTGGTGCCGGCTGAACCGGAGCCGATATTCTTTATAGATATGTTAATGTTATAAATACTGGTTTTGGGACACGTCCACGCCAGGGCCGGAGAATCATTCATCGTAGCGCCGGGCAGCATCACCAACTGGCCTGGCTGAACCGCAGATCCGTCCACCGTGATCGGATTGCTGGAGCGGTTGACGCCGACCCAGGGGGCATTGCCGCTTCGGGACCATCTTTCCAGGCCGGGATAGGCCGTTTTATCAAAGACATTCAGTTTTGCCCAGGAGGCCACCCAGTTTCCGTAATAGGTCCAGTTTCCGTTCGGATTCGGCGGATTGGTGCCCCAATTTACATCCGCGTCCGCATAGTAGGTACCGGGTATGCCCATCTGGGCATCCGGGGCCGGACAATCTTCATTCATGGCCAAGGCATTTACACTGCTCAGTACCGAAGAATTGACGCTGCCATTATTCTTGAAATTCAGTACCCACTCCACCGCCGGATAATCGTTATAAACAATCACATCACAGCGAACGACCAGAGGACCGGATGGCTGACTGTATTGCAGGGTCCATTTTATGCGATTTTCATCCAGAACTTCGCTGGTCCGAGTGAAACCCCAGCCGGGCAAAAGACTGGCCGACGAGGTCCCGCCATAAACAAAGGTGAACGGCGGATTCGGGTTCGGGCCGGTAAATTTGTCAGAGATCCAGGCAGCCGCGGTATCCTGTTCCAAGGCCAGATCCGGTTCCTCGTATCCTTCCATCGTGGTGAATTGCCATACCACTCCTTTATGGGTTCCGAGAGAATTCTTTGTGTCTATTCGCCAATAGTAGGTAGTATCCTCGTGCAGAACGATTTCGGGCGTGTAAGACTGCCTGCTGCCGGTTGTTGGGAAATTGCCCATGAATTCATCTGAACCGGTGCCGGCGCCGGCCACCGCGGAATAACCGGTACCCAGATATACATCATACGAAGCGGTAAATACGCTGCGGTCCCATTCCAGAGCCGTATCCAGGTTTATGAAAGTGGAATCGGGAGCCGGTATCGGATTGCCTGCTGCCTCCGGCAAACCGCTTGAATTGCTGATATAACACTCCACTCCCACCAGGTGGTCGCCGCCGCTGTAAGGCTCAGAAGTATTTTGATCGCTGGATACAAAGAAATCTATGGTATCCCCGGCGGACAATGGCAGATTCGTGGCGGAGTAGGTACGGAAGTTGTTGGCGGGATTGTCCTCGAAACCGGAAACCACTCCCGCATAGGCATTGGTGCCGTCAATCTTGACCCATAGTTCGGTGGGCAGCCCCCGATAGGTGCCGCCGGTACTCGTGCCCAAAACCCGATTCTCGAAGATGATCTCGGCATGGTACTGGCCGTTTTCCGGCGCGGTGAAGCGTGCCCCAGTCCCAATCGTCCGCAAGGCAATCGGACTCATCATCCCCGTCATATCGGCCGTCCAGCTTTGCCCGGGAGACCAGCTATACCAGTCCTGCCGGGTACCGGATACATTTTTTGAGACGCAGCCTTCGTTATCCGGCCCGGTACCGCTGCTGTAATTGCTGTTTTCCCACCGGTCGTTTGGGGGAGATGCGGTATGGCTGACAGCCACGGTGTAGGGCCGGAAATTTCCGCTGGAAAGTTCAAAGTTGCCGTAGGACCACACGCCGTTGGGATTGCCATTAGCAATGGAGAAATCATTATTGTAATTCCATGTACCCGCTACCCCAGCTCTACCGAAACAGATAACATAAAATGCAAATACTAAAATTACGCATTTTCTATACATCGTAAATCGTACTTTCTAAAAAATCTGAGTATAACTTCTATACTGCTATCTATCTAGCTGTCTACCATTTCATTATACATGTCTTCACGTCATAACTCAAGCTCAAATACAAATTAATTCTTTATTTTATAGACACTTATAAGATATTTGGTTCAACTCCCAAAAAGTTGCTCATA
Organism: uncultured Pirellulales bacterium; assembly: GCA_964580995.1. Lineage (GTDB taxonomy): Bacteria > Planctomycetota > Phycisphaerae > Sedimentisphaerales > SM23-30 > JAKJEP01. Next base: position 60 of record CAZOMV010000169.1, on the reverse strand, counting down.
TCTAGCCCGCATTTCTCACCATAGTAGTTGAAAAACCTCTTTGTTCTGGTATAACTATTT
>CAZOMV010000168.1:0-4825 GCA_964580995.1 uncultured Pirellulales bacterium | reverse complement strand
TACTATACTTTGTTCAACATTTACCAACTCAACCTAACCGTTAAATCTTACCAAATTTATTACCCATATTTCCAAAAATCTTGCCCAACCGTTATAATCGTTAAAATCGTTACTTTATTATCGGACTATCAATTTCCACGTAAAATAAGCACTTACATCAATTTTAAAAAATCAAAAATAACGACTTACGACAATTTCCCCAATCAAAAAATAAGGACTTATAAGCGACCACGGGAGCGCCATATTTCCATTTGCGTTCGCGGCGATCTGCCGTGCGGCCAGCACCGCGACGCGAGAATGGGCCTTGAGGCCCTTGCCTGCTTACAAACGGTTTTTTTTCTGTTCTTCCGTCGCCTGCTGCAGGATCTTTTTCTCTCTTCCGCTCAGGCTGTGAATCCCCTGTTCATGCACCTTCGCCAGGATCCGGTCCAGCTCATATTGCAGCATCTCCTGCTGCTTAATCCTGCCCTGATAAGACTTTGCACTCAATTTGGCCAGCCATGCCTTTATATACGGCCTGCCTACCCACACAAATCCCGTCGCCATACCACCCAAATGACACAAATCACCCCCAGCGTTGTTCATATTTGTCAAAACGGATAACATATACACCACGCAAAGCAGAATCGCCGCAAGTCTAATTGGCACAGGGAATAATATCAAAATGACCGTGACCTGCGGAAAGAGAACCGCACAAGCCGCCAGCATCCCCAGAATCCCGCCCGACGCCCCAATGATATATTCACCGCTCAGCCAACCAATCGAACTGGATATTACATATAAAAGCCCGCCCACCAAACCACATGTCAAATAGAAGGTTATGAACCGTTTCGCCCCCCAGCTTCTTTCCAGCAGCGGCCCCAGAAAATACAGCCCGATCATATTGAACAGCAAATGAAAGGGCGTTCCCGTGTCATGCAGAAACTGAAAGGTAATCAGCCGCCATACCTGAAAAGGATGATAAACCGTTGCTGCAAATAAGGTTTCCAGCTTCCCCCTGAAAATCAGTTGCAGCAGAAAAATCGCGCAATTCGCGATAAGAAGGTACTTTACCATCATACTGGGCCGGGGCAGGCCAAATCCGCCCATTCTGCCCCCGCCATAGCCGCCGCCGGGGCCATACGATCCCTGATCATATTGTCGATCTTGAAAACTCACGTACAACTTCCTTTCTTTTCGCTTGTTACAAACCTATCATACCGCTCCTGGCGGCGAAATCAAGCGAATGCCTGTGAGCATTTCCCGTTTTACGGCAGGTATTTACATCAGGTTCGATTTTTCTTGTAATAACATCCATTCTGACTAGACTTACCTATATGCGACAAAAGAAAAAACGGATAGTGCTGCTGGGTTCGACCGGTTCGATCGGTCTGAGCAGCCTGGCGGTGATCGATTCGCTGCACGATTCGTATGAATTAATCGCCGTCAGTGCTCATTGCAAATGGCAGGTGCTGGCGGAGCAGGCCCGTAAGTACCGGCTGGCTAAGGTAGTAATAACCGACCCCGCATATCTGGAGCCGCTGCAAAAGGCCCTGGCTGATACTCCGACAGAGGTTCTGGGTGGGCCGGAACATCTGAGGGATTTGGCGACAGATGAAAGCTGCGATATCCTGATTGTCAGCATTGTCGGGGCCGCCGGCCTGCCAGCCGTGATAGCGGCCGTTCAGGCAGGCAAGACGGTGGCTATCGCCAACAAGGAATCACTCGTAGTGGCCGGCTGTCTGTTAATGCCGATGGCGCAAGAGTATAACGCCACAATCCTGCCGATTGACAGCGAACACTCCGCCATCCTTCAGGCGATGCACTCCGGCCGGCGGGAAGAGGTGGAAAAGGTCATAATTACCTGTTCCGGCGGCCCTTTCCGCAAATGGTCCCATGAGCAGCTTGCCGGTGCGACTCTGGCCCAGGCCCTGCGACACCCGACCTGGAATATGGGTCCGAAAATCACCATTGACTCCGCCACCTTGATGAATAAAGCCCTGGAAATCATCGAAGCCCGCTGGCTTTTCGGGCTGGAACCGGAACAAATTGAAGTACTTATACATCCGGAGTCGATAATCCATTCATTGGTGGAGTTTTGCGATGGTTCGGTGATTGCCCAGCTATCCAACCCCGACATGAAACTGCCCATACAATATGCCCTGACCTACCCGCACCGGCTGCCCTGTGCCACACGGCGGCTGAAATTGTCCGATATGGGCAAGCTAACGTTTGAACCACCGGATATGGACCGTTTTCCTGCCTTGCGGCTGGGCTTTGAGGTGGCTCGCCAGGGCGGCACCGCCGGGGCGGTACTCAATGCCGCCAATGAAGCGGCGGTTACGGCGTTCCAGGCGGGTAAAATTAGTTTTAATCAGATAGCCGAACTTACCGAGCATTGCCTGCGTAGTCATAAGTGGATAAAAAATCCGAGTTTGGATCAACTGCTGGCCGCCGATCGCTGGGCTAGAGAAATGGTCGCCAACCCCGATCCGTCGGTAGCTAAAGTTTCATAAAGTGTTAATTTGTAAATCATTATATTTATATGAGGTTTGAGGTATCTATGTCGGATCAGGAAAACGCCCCCGTCGAAAAGAAAGAAACAAATAAATTTTTCCGGTTGTTCATATTGGCTCTCTTAGTGGGAGGTGCTATATATTTCACGAAGCATCTGGGCCAGGCCTGGAATATTATTCTGGTACTGGCAGGTTTTGGCGCGGTGATATTTGTCCATGAGCTGGGCCACTTTATCGCCGCTAAATCAGTGGGAATAAAGGTGGAAGGCTTCGCCCTGGGTTTTGGACCGACCTTATTGAGTTTTCAAACGGTGGATGGTGGATTTCAGATTCGCATACTCCCGGGTTTGTTTCACGAAGAAGACGGCAAGGGGCATTATCACATAACCATACCGACGAAATCCACACGGCAGGCAGAGACGGAATACAAGATAAATCTGGTTCCGCTGGGCGGTTATGTCAAGATGCTGGGGCAGGAGGACGCCGGCCCCGACAAGCCCAGCGACGATCCGCGGGCCTTTGGGAACAAGAAGGTTTGGCAACGGGCGATTGTGGTATCGGCAGGGGTAATCATGAATATCATCAGCGGAATCCTGGTATTTATGATCGTGTTTTCACATGGCGTGGATTTGGAACCGGCGGTGATCGGGGATGTCGCCAAAGATATGCCCGCCGCCAAGGCCGGTTTGAAACCGGGGGATGAAGTGATTGAAATTGATGGCAAGAAGAAAATTGTTTTTACGGATATCATGCTGGCCAGTGCCCTTGCGGATAAGAAACAAGGGGTGGAAATGAAAGTCAAGCATCCGGATGGGAATCTGGATAATTATACAATTGTGCCGGAAATGAATAAGCAGTTGGGAATCCAGGGTCTTGGCATTCGCCCCGCTCAATCCCTGACGATAGGAAATGTACGCGAAACCAAGGTAATCGAGCAATTGCGGCAACTGGGGCTGCAGGCCGGAGATACGATTACAGCGGTCAACGGTCAGGAAATTTCCCGAGCGGATCAGTTGAATGCGCAATTGTATCCTGAAACGCTCGCACCGCCCCCTGCGAATGTGAAGATCACGGTAGCGCGTAAAACAAATTCGGGTGAGATGACAGAGCATGAGATCGAAATTCCCTTTTTGCTGGCGGCGCAAGGCGAAGACCGAAAAATTGTAGGACAAATATTGGGGATGAAACCGCGTTTAAAAGTGGAAGAGGTAACGGCGGATAGTGCCAAAGCTGCCGGTTTGCAGGCGGGGGATGTGATCCTGCAGATCGGATCGATACAGAATCCCACGCTGGAAGAGATTTACGAGCTTAGCAAAAGCAATATATCAAAACCGGTTCAGATGGTAGTTGGCCGCCAGTTGGAGGGGAACTGGACCGAAACAACGCTGGAGGTTACTCCTTATACAGCTCCGGGTTCCTGGTTCAAGCGGATAGTTGGCGATGAAGGGGATCCTATGATCGGTTTTGCCCCCGCATTTGATCTGGATCATCCGATTGTATCCAAAGTGAATAAGGATGCCTTTCCTGCGGGTGCGGCGGCTCTGTCTATACCGCGCGGCTCGCAAATCGTCACCATTGAAGATGTTCCGGTCGCCAACTGGCGGGAAATCATCCGAGAACTCGTCAAACACCCGGTGGGGGCCGTGGATATCGGGTATCAGGTGGGGGATCAGGCTGCCGTGGATATTGTGACGATCGATGTGTCCGATAAAAAATCTTCCGAATGGATTTATTTTTCTTATATGCCCGATTTGAAAGGGTTGCTGGATCTCCCTTTACCGACGCTGGTCCGGCAATTTAAGGGAGAGAACTGGTCGGAGAGTCTGGAATTGGGACTGGACCGGACGTATGTTTTTGTCGCCCAGACGTACCTCATGATCAAAGGGATGTTCCAGGGGACGATGTCGGTCAAGGCCGCCAGCGGGCCGGTGGGGATTTTAAGCGCGAGTTATATGATTGTTCAGGAAAGACCCGCCAGCTATTATTTTTATTTTCTGGCGATTATCAGCGTCTGTGTGGCGGTGTTCAACTTTTTGCCGCTGCCGGTTTTGGACGGCGGGTTGATGGTGTTCCTGCTGATCGAGAAAATCAAAGGCTCACCGATTTCCCTGCGGACACAGGAGATCGCCACCTATGCAGGGCTGGTACTGATTCTGGGACTGGTCTTGTGGGTAACCGTTAACGATATTGGGAAGATCATTGGCATGTAAACGGTCAGGTGATTTCGACCAGTTCGATATCAAAGATCAGGTCTTTCCCAGCCAGAGGGTGATTAGCGTCCAGCTTGATGCTCCGCTCGGTTACTTCCGTAACCAGCACGGTGATGGGTT
>CAZOMV010000167.1:0-4913 GCA_964580995.1 uncultured Pirellulales bacterium | reverse complement strand
CCTCAAGTCTAATTAATGGCAAGGAACTGTCTCACTTATTCTGGCACAGAGGGAGCCGATTTAACGGGGGATTGCCGGGTTGACCTGGAAGATTTTACTATAGTGGCCACATGGTGGCTGGATGATTGCAATGTGTCCAATATCTGGTGTGACGAGGCAGATATTGGGCAGAACGGGACTGTCAATCTATCTGACTTTGCCGTATTGGCAGCTCAATTGCTGACCGAGGGGATACCTACTGATCCAGAAGTTATGTTATGGGTATCTATCAACGATCCGGGGGTTCCCGACCATGAACACTTTAACGGCCAGATGAGCAAGTATGAGACGACCAATTCTCAATATTGCCAGTTCCTCAATGCCGCACTTGCTTCAGGTGATATAACCGTGAGCGGTAACTCGGTCATAGGTGCCAGCGGCTTTAATAGTGGAGAAGATTATATCGGCCAAATGTATTATAACCTCGCAGGTTCGGGATATACATACGATGGAGCCACCAACGGCGGAGCAGCCAGGATCAATTATAGTGGAGGTGTGTTCACCGTTGACAGCGGTTTTGAGAATCATCCGGTAACTTATGTCAATTGGTATGGTGCTACTGCTTTCTGTAACTATTATGGCTGGCGTTTACCTACAGAATGGGAGTGGCAGGCCGTAGCGGACTTCAACGGCAGCTTTGTCTATGGTTGCGGAAACATCATTAGCAACAGCATAGCTAACTGTTCTGGCTCAACTCATCCTTATGGTACAACCGTTGTAGGTACTTTTGGGACGTATGGGTATGGAATGTGTGATATGGCAGGGAATGTCTGGGAGTGGACCAGCAGTTGTTACTACTCAGATTGCAGTGGCAGCTTTCGTGTTCTTCGCGGCGGCTGCTGGAACTACATCGACGGCTGTACGGTTTCGCTCCGGTACAACTGCTACGCGGGCAACGCCCCCTACTACGGCGTCGGGTTTCGGGTCTGTCGCTGAGTGTTTCTTTTTCTGGATTTTCCGTAACCCTGTGCCTGCTGGGCGGCGGGGCTGCGGCGTTGCTGAGGAAGCGGAGATGCTGAATATTCTGGTGAAATGAGTATAATATTTTTACGAACAGGGAGTCAAGGCTGGCGTCCTGTATTGAGGAAAATTCTGGCAATTAGTGGTGTTATCGAAAACAGTGAACCCGCGGAACAGAGAGAGCGGTTTCTTTCTGTAAAGCGGGAAAAGGAGACCAAGGAAATGTACCGTATAATTCAAAAACATGTTGTAGGAATGGTGCTGGTTTTATCTCTTACTCTTCCCTCTTTTTCAGCATGCCCCTCAGCCGATTTGACGGGGGATTGCCGGGTTGACCTGGAAGATTTTGCGATATTTGCTTCTCAATGGCTGACAGAGGGCCAAGACGAGCCGGATGGGATGGTTTGGGTTGATATTAACGATCCAGGAGTTTCGGGCCATGAAAGTTTTAATGGCCAGATGAGCAAATACGAGACCACCAATGCTCAATATTGCCAGTTCCTCAATGCCGCACTTGCTTCTGGTGATATAACCGTTAGCAGCAGCGATGTCTATGGGGCCAGTGGCTCCAATAGTGGAGCAGATTTTGTTGGTGAGTTGTATTATAAACTTACGGGGTTTGGTTGTGCATACGATGGAGCCACCAACGGCGGGGCAGCCAGAATCCATTACAATGGCGGGGTGTTCACCGTTGACAGCGGTTTCGAAAACCATCCGGTAACTTTTGTCACTTGGTATGGTGCTACTGCTTGCTGCAACTATTATGGTTTTCGACTGCCAACCGAATGGGAATGGCAGGCCGTGGCGGATTATGATGGCAGCTATACCTATGGTTGTGGCACAAGCATCAATAACAATATTGCCAACTATGGTGGATCCACTCACCCTTATGGCACAACCGTTGTGGGTGCTTTCGGGACGTATGGTTATGGGATGTGTGACATGGCAGGGAATGTCTGGGAGTGGACCAGTAGTTGTTACTACTCAGATTGCTCTGACGGCTTTCGCATTCTTCGCGGCGGCTGCTGGTACAGCATCGACGACATCTGTACGGTCTCGTACCGGAGCGTCAACTACCCGAACAACACCTACATCGACGACGGGTTTCGGGTCTGTCGCTGAGTGTTTCTTTTTCTGGATTTTCCGTTACCTTTTGCTGTTTGTTCTTTTACCCTTTTGGGGCTACAGCTAGGTAGGATGTGCAACTGGTTGCACACGCGGTTGGTTCATAACTTTCGAAAATTTCAAACCCAATGGCTGAATTCGGCGATCTGAAAGCCAAGCAGGGACAATTTCTGGGCCAATTCCGGCTTATGCGGCTTGAGCATGATCCTGGTATTCATCGCTTCCCGCCGGACGGGATATTGTTTCCGCAGCCGGTCAAAATAGCCGCCGCGCCCCTCAGCCGGCAGGCCGGCCATTTCCCGCAGTTCCGCATCGTCCCTGCCGATATTGTAAATGCTGTGCATCGCTTTGCTAATTACCTTTTGATCGGTCTGGCCGCTCGTGAGCAGTTCCATCGTGGGTAGCAGGGGAGCGGGCAGATGGTCGGTTATATCGAACGTGGCAGGCTGACCAAGGAACCGGCAGACGGCCTCATAGAGCATGACCGTGCCGTTCACCTTGCCGTCGAAGGAGTAGCCGGCGATATGCGGGGTGCCGATGGCGGTGGCCGCCAGTAGATCGACATCAATATCCGGCTCGTTCTCCCAGACATCCAGGACCACCGGGCCGATGGTGCCGGCCTGCAGGCAATCCTTCAGCGACTGATTATCCACGACCGGGCCTCGGGAGGTATTGATCAGCGTCGCATGAGGGGTTAATCGTTTCAGGATTTTTTTATTCAGCAGATGCCAGGTAGGCCAGGGGCCGGTTTGGGTCAGGGGGACATGACAGGTAATGAAATCCGCCTGGAGAGTTTGCTCCAGAGAGATATATTTGGGATCGTTGGTTTGTTTCTGCAAAGGCGGGTCATTGAGCAGGGGGATCATGCCTAGCGACTGGGCCATTTTCTCTACTTTGGAGCCGATATTTCCGACGCCGATGATGCCGATGGTTTTGTCCCGCAGGTCCCGGTCATCCCGCTGGGCCAGCTTGAGCAGGGCGGCGATCACATACTCCGCGACGGACCGGGAATTGGACCCGGCGGCGCTGGCAAATTCGATAGTCCGGCTTTTCAAATACTCCCGGTCGATATGGTCGGTGCCGATGGTGGCGGTGCCGACGAATCGAACTGCGGTTTTCTCCAGAAGCTGGGCGTTCACCGCCGTGATCGAGCGGACCAGCAGGATTTCCGTCTCGCGGAGGCACTCGGCGGTCAGATCGCGGCCGGGGCGGCATTCCACCTGTCCCAGTTCCGCAAAGGCCTCTTTTACATACGGAATATTCTCATCGGCAACGATTTTCATGATACGGTAAATACTATGGACAGAACCTCTTATAAACAAGTAAAAAAAGAGTAAATTTGGTTTCCCTTATTCCGGGCCGATGCTATAATACCCTGATTATGGCGGGTTTACGAAGTAACATGAATGAGGTATTGCGAGCGGGTGAAAAAGTGGACCCGAAACCGCGCCGGCCCAGCCGGGGCGTCCTGGAGTTAATCTGCCCTTCCTCTTGTATAGTCTGTCGCCAGGAGATCCCCGCCAGCCGCGAAATCTTATGCCCCGACTGCTGGGCCCAACTGCGGGAAAATCTGCAAACCCGCTATTGCCCCGTCTGCGGCCACAACACCGGCCCCTATGCCCTGATCGGCGGCCGCTGCCACCGCTGCCAAAACCGCCGTCCCCAGGTTTCCCATGTAGTCCGGGTAGGGGAGTATGACGGTATTTTACGCCAATTGATTTTGCTCTTCAAATTTCACCGCCAAAGCCAGCTCGATCATTTTCTGGGCAGCCTGCTGGCCTCGGCCATGATCGGCGACTCGGATTTAGAACCGGTGGATTTCCTGGTGCCTATCCCGCTGCACTGGCGGCGGAAATGGTCGCGCAGCTACAACCAGTCGGAGCTGATCGCCCGGGAAACCATGCGGATTTTGCAGCCGCACCGCGATTCACTGCGCCTGGCCGGCGATCTGGTCCGCATCCGCCACACCCAGCCGCAAACCTCGCTGGCCGCCAGCCATCGCCTGATCAATCTCCATAACGCCTTTGCCGTCTGCCGCGGCGTCGATCTGACCGGCAAGCACATCTGCCTGATTGATGATGTCACCACCACCGGCACCACCCTCCGCGTCGCGGCCCATACCCTCAAAAAAGCCGGCGCCGCCCGCGTCTCCGCCGCCGTTCTGGCGGTGGCGGCGAACGATTAAATAGATAGAAAAATGTATTGAATCGCTGTTTTTTATCAAAAAATAGTGGACCCAAAAGAAACTAGAGGCATATAATCAATCCAGTACGTTGCGAAAGAGGACAAGTTTATTTTAAATAAGGAGATACGGAATGGCCATCGAAAAAGAAAAATTAATCGAATTGTTAAATCACGATCTGGAATTGGAGTATTCAGCGGGCATCCAGTACATCCAGCACGCCGCCGTGATGACCGGTGCCCAGTTTGGCGATGTAATTAAGGAGCTGAAACTGCACGCCACCGAAGAGTTCGGCCATGCCCAGATCCTGGCGGACCAGATTGATTTCCTGGGCGGCGTGCCGACCGTAAAAGTGGGGGAAATTCATACCTCACCGGACAATATCAAGATGTTGGAACAGGATTTAGTCGGGGAAGAGGATGCGGTTGCCCGATATAAAACGCGGGTCCGGCAGTCCGAAGAATTGCAGGAATATGCCCTCGCCCAGCAGTTGCGCACCATCCTGGCCATGGAACAGGAACACGCCATGGATCTCAAACAGGCCCTGGGGAAATAGCCCAAGTTCCGCAGTAGATGGCAAAATAAATTTTTTTGAAAAAATTTATCG
>CAZOMV010000166.1:0-5206 GCA_964580995.1 uncultured Pirellulales bacterium | reverse complement strand
CCTTCAGTACGGTCTTGGCCTGACCGTTCACTTTGATCTCATTCTCCCACAGTGCTGCCGAGACCGGGCCGGCGCTGATCTTCTTTAACGGTTTGTTTCCTGTCATTTTGGTTTTCCTCGAAGCCATTCGTCAAACGCGAAAGGCTCGCTTACCACCAGGGGTAAGGGAGCCTTGGGGGATTCATTGCCGTAGAAAATCCCAAAAAGTTTAGGCACAATCAGGCGAACACTGTATAATGGTAGTAATGTCGCCCGATTGTGTAGCCGGGCAAGGGTATCTGGGAAATCCCAGATCCTAATTTAAGATACTCTGCAATAAATGCAAAATACGTGAAAAGAGACGGAATATTCAAAATGAATAACTTATCTCGGATATCTGGGTTCTATGTTGTGCTGGGTTTCATTCTAACAGGAATCATCGCTCCATCTCCTATGGAGGCAGCCATGAAGTCATCGATGGTGGTGTCTCTGGACGGGGACGGCTGGATCATCGCCAAGGATCCAGATAACGTCGGGCGGGACCGGCAATGGTGGGATAAGCCCACCGCAGAAGCTGAACCGATTCAAGTTCCGGCCATGCTCCAGCAAGTTTTCAATGGTTATCATGGTGTGGTCTGGTATTGGCGGGATGTTACTTTTCCGACGAATCCTCATACCGACGGACGATACCTCATTCGTTTCTGGAGAATCGATTATCTAGCTGATGTCTGGGTGAATGGGACTTTTGTCGGGCATCACGAAGGCAAACAAGATCCGTTTGTGCTGGATGTTACGGAGGCAGCGAAACCGGAGAGTTCCAACCGGATCGCCATCCGGATTTTGAGTACCGGCGCCGGGCCGGCAATAGATGGGATAGAACATGCCGCCGTGCCTCACCTGCTCTGGCCTCCGGACTCCAATGCAAATAGTGGTGGAATTCTCGATTCTGTGGAGTTGATGATGACAACGCCGGTCCGGATCGAGGACCTGTTTGTCAAGCCGGACTGGAGAACGGGAATGATTAAGGTACAGGCCTATTTGCAGAATGCGGCAACAAAAGGTCCCACCCGCTGCCGTCTGCTTTTTACCGTCGCACCGGCTTACGCGGGGGAAACACTACATGCTGTGAGCCTGGATCAGGAATTACCATCCGGCGGTACCGAGATTCAGGCTGAACTTGCCGTCGGCGAACCGCATCTGTGGAATTTGAACGATCCTTACCTTTACCGGGTGACGGCAAAAGTCATTGCCGATGGATCGGATTCTTTCGATGAGCAGTCCACTCGATGCGGTTTTCGGGATTTCCGGTTTGAGAACGGCTACTTCCGGCTGAACGGGAAACGTATCTACCTGAAAAGCTCTCATGCGGGTATGGTATCCACGCCGATCACGTGGCAGGTACCGCTTGATCCGGATATGGTGCGCCGGGTTATGCTCAACTGCAAGGTGATGGGCTTCAACATGTACCGGTCCTTCGACAGTATGCCGCCGCGTTATCTGCTGGATCTGTGCGATGAAATCGGGCTGATGGTTTATGAGGAACATATGGGGGAGTGGGGCCTTTTGACTAGCCGCTATTTGCCGGAACGGTTGGCAACGTCGGTGGGCGGCATGATTCGGCGGGACCGGAACCATCCGTGCATTGTCATGTGGGGGCTGCTAAACGAAACTTTTAATGATCCCACTTTTCATTACGTGGTTTCCATGCTGCCTTTCGTCCGGACGCTGGATGACAGCCGCGTTGTGATGCTTAACAGCGGACGTTTTGATGGTTACACCCCCGCTTATGGCAGTATCAAGCCGGCTGTCTGGTATAGCAAGCCGTGGTATTGGCCGGCGGTTTTGCATAACGGAACCAAGGAAACCATTGGATATGGCGATGCGGGTGTACCTGCCGGTCGGTTTGCTCTGATTCCAGGCGTCAGCGGTGAGTATAGTGTGGCGCAGTGGACGGTACCGGTAGCGGCGGAATACTCCATCTCGGCCTCATTCGAGGGAATCACGGGAGGTGGAACAACCACAGACATTCACATTTTTTTGAATGACAACTCTATTTATGATGGCTTCCTTAATTTGAACGGCGTTGGGAACACTGCAACGTTCGAGAAAATCCTGACGCTCCAGAAGGAGGACAGAGTCAGCGCAGTGGTCGGTGCCGGCAATGGCGTTCCGTATGGGGATACCACCGCCCTGACGATGATGGTAAAATCGGCGGAGGGTAAGGTCTATGATGCGGCGGCGGATTTCTCCACGCAAAGTAATCCCAACGGGGCCTGGAACTACGGATTTCTGGCTAGGGGTGAGAAACCGGATCTTGCAACTTTCACACCCTATACTACCTCGGACCAGGAGAATGCCCAATCCATCGGCAGTCTCAGTAATCCTGGATCGACTGAGTGGGAAGATGTTCTAGCGGACCACCACCCGTATCAACGGGTTCCGCATACAGCTGTGCATATTGGAGATCTGCGTAACCGGAATCCCGGCCAACCGCTATTCATTTCCGAATATGGTATCGGCAGCCCTATGGACCTGGTTCGGACCATGCGGCACTACGAACAACTTGGCAACACAACCTGTGAAGATGCTATGTGGATTCGGGGCTATCTGGACAAGTTCATGATTGACTGGGAGAACTGGAAAATGGCGGATACGTTTTCCAATCCGGAGGCATACTTCCGGCAGTGTATAGCCAGGATGGCTGGTCAGCGTCAGTTGGGACTTAATGCAATACGGGCCAACCCCTACTGTGTGGGGTACAACATGACCGGTACCTTCGACGGCCCCTCGGCTGTAGAAGGGGCGGTAGCTACTTGGTTCCGGGAGTTGAAACCAGGGGCGGCTGATGCGCTGTATGAGGGCTTTTACCCTCTGAGGTTATGCCTTTTCGCGGAGCCGGTGAATGTGTATCGCGGGACGAAGGTCCGTTTCGAAGGGGTGCTTGCCAACGAGGATGTGATGATACCGGGAGAGTATCCAGTCCGTTTCCAAATCGTAGGACCTGACTGTATTTCGGTGTATGATAAAACCATTCTGATTACGATTCCGGATCCAAAGAGCAATCCTGACCCCCCCCTGGCCATGCCTATCTTCGGCGAAGACATAGCGGTGGACGGGCCTAGCGGGAAGTATCAATTTCTCGCCTCGTTTCAGCAGGGCGGTGCGGCGGCGGGCGGGGAGGTGGAATTCTATGTCGCTGATCCTGCTGACATGCCGGATGTGGAGACGGAGATTACGCTTTGGGGAGAAGATGCGGATGTGGCGCAATGGCTGGCAGAGCACGGTATTAAGACACGCCTGTTTCAATCCGGCAAACAAACAAGCCGGGAGGTGATACTGGTCGGATACCAGCCTCCCTCGGGGGACGCTGCGGTGTGGCGAGAGTTGGCAGATCACATTGCACGGGGATCCACGGTGATATTTCTATCTCCGGATGTATTCAAAAGAGGCGATAATCCCACCGGATGGGTGCCTTTGGTCCATAAGGGATCGGTGGGAAACGCGGGCAACTGGCTTTATCACGCTGACCAGTGGACAAAAAAACATCCGATTTTTGACGGACTTCCCTGCGGCGGTTTGATGGATTACACATTCTATCGGGAGATAATATCCGATTTAATCTGGCGCGGCCAGGAGACACCTGCGGAGATCGTCGCGGTAGCGGTCAACGCCAGTCTGGGATATGATTCCGGCTTTCTGGTATCGGTATATAATCTTGGCGCGGGAAAGTTTGTACTGAATACCTTGGCTATTCGAGGAAATCCCGGAATATGGCGCGGGATGCTGGGCACGGATCCGGTGGCGGAGAGGCTACTCCGGAACATGCTGCGATATGGATCGCGCGATCTGCAAAAAGATCTTGCGGAAAGACCGGCCGATTTTGACCAGTACCTCAGTGATATTGGATACGGGAAGTGACAGTACAGAGATTGTTATTTAAATTAACATTCTATACGATCATCTTCCTTATTATGATTTGATATTTGTGGATTCTAGCGGTAATATAAATTGGGAGAGGTTATGGAATAACATCTGTTATAACTATTACACACTGAATCACTATCCGGCCAGTTCTGTGGCGGCGACAACCGCCTAACGCATGTGATACAAGGAGTGGCCGGTGGCGGGTAAGGGAGCCTTCGAAGAATTATAGAACTGATGTCTTAACATGGGAAACTGACACGGAGATTCCAACTGATTTTGGAGAAGATTGGGTGATTGTGACTTCTGGCGGTGGTCGTGGGCACGCAAACCTATGGCAAATTCCAGGTAATCTATGTTGACATCCTATTACCGCTCTGCTATAAGATTTAGAGCTGTGTCAAAACAATTTAAAGGGATATTTTGATGTTATTTACGGACCGACGGCATTTTCTGACGAGTTCTCTGAAGGTGGGAACGCCGACTATTTCGTTGGCAACGGCGGTGTTGGGTCTGATCGTGGTTTATTCGATTGACCGGCCTGCCATCGCAGAGGAAAACCCATTGCTCAAGGCCAAACCCGATAAACTGGAAGCATGGATGGATAAACGTTTCGGCATGTTTATCCATTGGGGGCCAGTCAGCCTCAAGGGAACTGAAATCGGATGGTCACGCGGGAACCAGGTCCCTCAGGAGGAATATGATAACCTGTATACACAGTTCAACCCCACGAATTTTAACGCCGAGGAATGGGTGCAACTGGCCAAAGACGCCGGCATGAAATATATCGTGCTGACCACCAAACATCACGACGGATTCTGCCTGTGGAATACCCGGCAGACCGACTACAACATTATGCACTCGCCTTTCGGACGAGACGTTGTCAAGGAAATCTCCGATGCTTGTCGGAAAGAGGGTATCGCCTTTGGAACCTATTATTCGGTATGCGACTGGCATCACCCGGACTTTCCGTTGGGAAGCCCCGGGGGGACAACTCACAAGACCAACCCGAATCTGGACGCTTACACCGTGTACCTCAAAAATCAGGTGACGGAATTGTGCCAAAACTACGGGCCTTTGATTACGATGTGGTTCGACGTGGCGCAGGAGTTTGATGAGAACCGCGGCCGGCCGGTTATCGAACTGGTCCGTTCCCTGCAACCGGACATCGTCATAAACAATCGTTGCCCGGGTGCGGGCGACTACGACACCCCCGAGCAGGTAATTGGATCTTTTCAACGGAATCGGCCATGGGAAAGCTGCATCACTCTCTGCCAGCAATGGGCCTGGAAACCGGATGACCCCA
>CAZOMV010000165.1:0-5255 GCA_964580995.1 uncultured Pirellulales bacterium | reverse complement strand
GATCGAATCCTTGGCTTCAGCCGCTTAGCGGCTTACAAAAAGTGCGAAAGTTCACGATAACAGAGTTGACGGTATTCCGGGGAGTTTCCAACCAAGGTCCATGGACGGCAGCGAGTTTCCTTTTCATGACTGGACGATATTAAATATGAAAAATACCAATGACAAACTGGCCTTGATCAGCCCGGATATTTTCGGACTGGATTGCGATTCCAACACGGTTGCTCTCACGTTGCTGCGCTCACCTGTGTATGCGCATGACCTTGGTACGAAACTCCATCCTGACTGGGAATATGATTATACCGATCAGGGAAGACATGATTATCGTATGCTTATTTCCCTGGGAGAAAAAATTACGGCCCCGGATCTGGCCCGAATCGCACGGCAATTACAGCAACCTCCGATCACCTGGGATATGCCCTGGCAATGAAAAGGATAGTTTATGACCCGACAAAACTTTATTACTGCGTTAGAGGGCAAGCAGCCCACCGGCCGAGTCCCTCATTTTGAACTGGTTTTCTATCTTACGATGGAAGCTTTTGGCCGCGTGCATCCGACGCATCGTGTTTTTCATCAATGGAAGCAAATGTCCTCGAGTGAACGGGAACTGCATCGGCACGATATCGCTGATCTGTATATCACCACGGCTCGAACGTATGAGCATTCTGCTATTTTCTTTCATCCTGCCGGCGGCTGGGGGGATCAAACCGACGACGAAACCATTCGGATATTGGAACGAATCCGCGAAATGTCCGGAACGGAATTTTTCATGATGGTGCACGGTGACGCTACCTATGAGTTGCCGAGCGGTGACAAAATGATGCAGTTTGTAACGGATATGGCTGACCGTCCTCAACATTTGAAAGATCAGGCCCAACAGCGTGTCGACGAGGCTCTGCAACGGGCGGAGAAATACAAAACGGCCGGCATCCTGGACAGCTTTGCCCTTTGCAGCGACTATTGTTTCAACAATGGTCCTTTCCTTTCGCCAGCCATGTTTGATGAATTTGTTACTCCCTATCTAGCCCGGCTTACGCAGGGGTACCGCCAAATGGGATTCTATGTGATCAAACATACCGACGGGAATATCATGCCCATCCTTGATTCACTTGTGGCTACCAATCCGCACGCCCTCCATAGCCTCGATCCGCAGGGTGGCGTGGATATCGCCGAGATCAAGAAACAAGTCGGGCATAAAGTCTGTTTAATCGGCAACGTAAATTGTGGACTGCTCGATACCGGTACGGACGAGCAAATTATCGAATCCGCCCGCTATGCCCTTCAGCATGGCATGCCTGGTGGTGGTTATATCTTCTCTACGAGTAATTGCATTTACACCGGTATGGAACTCCGCCGCTATGAACTTATGCTCGACATCTGGAAGAAGGAAGGACATTACAATTCTTGATGAAAACACCTGCGAAATTATCCAGTACTAACTTCACCGGTCATTGAACATAGTCATGCAAAATCCGTCATCCGCCGCCGGGGAAAACTTCTGGCGGCCTAAAATTGGTCAATTTGAGTAATAATTTAATCAGTTCCTGAATGAATGAAATTGAGTAATAGGGGGTATTCACTTGAGTCAGGTAGCTGCTATATGTAGTATATGCGTAGCATGGAAGATTACCCGAAGACTCTCTCGGAATTTGAAAGCAGGTTTTCCTCAGAGGAAGCCTGCCGCGACTATCTCTACCAATTGCGATGGCCCAAAGGATTTTGTTGTCCGCACTGTGGGCACACGAAAGCTTGGCCTGTTGGGACCGTCCTATATCAATGTACTCATTGCAACTATCAAGTTTCTGTGGTTGCCGGAACGATTTTCCACGGGACGCATAAGTCCCTAACGATTTGGTTTCGCGCGATTTGGTGGTTGGTGGGGCAAAAGAACGGAGCCAGTGCCCTGGGCTTGAAGAATATCCTTGGTTTGGGTAGCTACAGAACCGCATGGGCATGGCTCCACAAACTTCGCCGAGCCATGGTTATGCCCATGACGGCACGCACGCCTCGACGGGCCGACTCCTATTTGGCATGGCAGAACGTTATTTCCTGACAGGCGACAAGGAGTGGTTCCAACGGAACAGAGTCCGAATGCAGGCGGCGGCGGACTGGATCATCCGTCAGCGGAAATTCTATATGGTTGAGCAAACATGGGGAAATCCCCTACGAATCCAATCCGTTTGTCGAGTTCCGTATACAAAGCGTAGCTAATAATCACACAAATGGTATAAGACCTATAAGATTCGATTCAAAAACCACTTACCTGCATTTGGATAGAATACAAAGAGGTGGTTCCGGTAATAAAAAGTGTTTTTTTGTCTTTTCCCCCAAAACAGATGTTACCGGGCTGTTCGGGAACTTCGATAGTCTGTATTTTTTTGCCGGTTGGGTCATAAACATGGATATGGCTGGTAGTAATATAGATGTTTCCTTCATAATCCACCGCCATCCCGTCGATGCCTTCCGGGGCGAACAGGCGTTTTCCAGAGAGAGTTCCATCTTCTTTGATATCAAAGACAAAGGTTTCATTTTTTCCAGAATCGGCGACATAAAGGTACCGGCCGTCTGGTGAGCCGATGATGCCGTTGGGGACATCCATCTCATCATTGACCCGGATGAGTCGGCTGCGATCAGGGCTTAGATAATAAACGCCCTGCCGGTCCTGTTGATAACCATCCTCCCGGCCGTAACGCGGATCGGTGAAGTAGATGCCGCCCTTGGGATCGAGCCACAAGTCATTGGGACTATTGAGACGAGCATTATTATAGGTCTCTGCCAGCACCGTTAGATTACCCTGCTGGTCAAGGGAGACCAGCCGCCCGCTTGCCATTTCGCAGACTAGCAGATTGCCCTGCGAGTCGAAAGCCAGTCCATTGGCCCCGCCGGAATTTTCTCGAAAAACGGACAATTGACCATCCAGAGTCCAAGTATAAATAAGGTTATTGCGGAAATCGGTAAAATAGTAGGTGTTGTCACCATCAAAAACCGGACCTTCCGAAAAGCCGAAGCGGTTATCGATAAGTTTTTCCAGTTTGGCCCCCGGCGCGGTGACGGAGCGGCTGACATCCAGACAGACCAGATCGCCCAGATGATTGCGGGCATACAGCCGGCCATGAAAAAGAACCGGGGGTGTCCAGCAGACCGGCTCCAGAATTTTGGTGCGGCTGATGGGCTGGAATGATTCGCGGGAGGTCGGGGCAATCACCAACTCCCCCTTATCTGTCAGGATAAGGAGCTTACCATCGGTGATGATGACCGAACCGACGCCGAGACTTTGATCGGACCATAAAACTTCCCCCGTCTGCACGTCCAAGCATCGGAAAAAAATGTTGGAGGAGGTGTAGCTGGGATCACCGCCAGGGATGTTGCCATCGAAACCATATATGCAGCCGTTCCATAAAACGCTGGTGGTAAAGTGGTTTCGCATTTTCTTATGCTGCCAGAGGACCTGGGGATTGGAATCGGTCATCTGCAGCAGGGCACAGCCTTTGCCATAACCGGAGGAAATAAAAATTTTATCGCCGGTGACGATCGGATCGGCGACATTCACTTTGTAAGGCGTTTTCCAGGGATATTCCCAGAGAATTTTGCCATCGTTACTATTGACAACCGCCAGCGATTCGGCGGTAAAAACCGCCAGATAGATGCTCTCTTTCCATAAAAAAGGTACGGGAGGAGAGTAGCCTGCCAGTTTCGTACCCGTCAGCCAGACCAGTTCACCCGTTTCTTTATTTAAAGCCATTCCGGCGGTACCGGCATTGAGGATGAGAAGTTCATTAAGGACCAGCGGGGCGCCGGTGAAACCCCATTCGGGGAGTTCCAGACGAAAATCCTCAAGGAGTTTTTTCGACCATAGGATGGTTCCCTTGGTTTTATCAAAACAGAACAGATTGCCCCGGCGGCTGACAGTATATAACCGGTTGCCATCCACGGTGGGCGGGGCAAAAGGGCCGCCGGCGAAATTTCGAGAGTCATACGGTTCGGGATAGGCATATTGCCAGATGACCTGCCCACTCAGGCAGTCCAGACAGGAAACCAGGTCCTGTTCTTCCCGGTTGCCCAAAGTATAAATACGGTTCTCGCTGATAACCAAGGGGGTATATCCGGGATGTATTGATACTTGCCAACATTTTGCGGGTTCTCCCTGGGGCCAGGCCGTCCGCCCCAGAGCTTCGCTGGTAATCCCGTTATACCCCGGCCCGCGCCAGTAGGACCACTCGGCAGGTACGGGGATATCTGCTGCCACCAGCCTCAGGGATAGCAAAAGCAGGCAGGGAATTGTCGGAAAAATGGCCCCGCGTATCTTTCGATCAAAAAAATGCTTTTCCATTTCAGGCTCCAGTTGAAATCAGTTAGTAAGGATAATATAAGAGTATTCTATATTTTCAAGTAAATTGGCATTCGATCCGCCTGGATCGCAGAACGGATCGGTTGCCCGCGACAGGAGCCGATATGAGACATTTTTTGGTGAATCGCTCAGGAGTGGTGCTACTCATGTTCATGCAAACGGTAATTATGGCAGCGGAAATACCCAGTCCTCTGAACGATCCGAAGCTGAAAAACAGATCCAAGGACGATCCCCGCGACCGAAAATACGTAATGCCCAAACGGATCGCCTGGCAATCCACCGGAGACAAGCAGGCAGTCGAAAATCCCCAGACGCTGCTGGAAGTGCGCAGCGGGCAGGTTGCGCTCGATTCCCATATCCCCTGTGTCTTGCGGAACAACGGCGCTGCCCCGGCGATTCTGCTGGATTTCGGGTAGGAGCTTTTTGGAGGGATCCAGATTATGGCCTGGACGATGGACGGCAGTTGCCGGATCGTTCGGATTCGCGTGCGGTTTGGCGAATCGGTCAGCGAGGCGATGAGCGAACTGGGCGGGGACAAGAACACGACCAATGGCCATGCCATCCGGGATGAAGTGACGCTGGTGCCCTGACTGGGAATGAAAAACACATCCGGAAAGGCGATATACCCCCAAACACGGCAATTGGCTCAATATTGCTGAATCTGAATTGAGCGTGTTAGGCCGACAATGTCTCGACAGGCGTATTGAAAGGATTGGGCATTTGGCATCGGAGTGTGAGGCGTGGAATGTGGAACGGAACAAATTGCAAAAGGGTGTCAGACTGGCAGTTCACTACCGCCGATGCCAGAATTAAACTGAAGCGATTATACCCACAGGTTCAATATTGACAGACTACTAGCCCAAGTTCCGCAGTTAGGGGTGAAAAACGTTGATTTTAGCGTAATAACGCG
>CAZOMV010000164.1:0-5286 GCA_964580995.1 uncultured Pirellulales bacterium | reverse complement strand
TCGTCCATTGCGCAATATTCGTTACTGCAGCCCCCCGTGGGGGTCTGGGCAGTGTCTCAGTCCCAATGTGGCGGGTCAACCTCTCAGTCCGGCTACCCGTCGTCGCCTTGGTGGGCCGTTACCTCACCAACTAGCTGATAGGACGCAGGCTCCTCCCTTGCCAGTACCTAAGCCTTTTGATCTTCAAACCATGCGGCTCGAAGATTTCATCCGGTGTTACCTGCACTTTCGCTAAAGTTCCTTGCGGAACGCAGCTATCCCGAAGCTAGGGGTACGTTACCTATGCTTTACTCACCCTTTCGCCACTAACTATCCTCTCGATTACTCAATCGAATAGTCCGTACGACTTGCATGTCTTAGCCACGCCGTCAGCGTTCGTTCTGAGCCAGGATCAAACTCTTCAATTTTTATCGTTTGCCGGCAACCGGATTGCTCCCGCTGCCGTTGGCATTCGAATTGGCTCAACACTCACGTCTGTTCACGAGAATGTTGAAATGTGCTCTCGCGAGCACTTTTTCACACCTACAGGCCCATGAGAGGCCCGTATTTACGATATACCGGTTCGAACAGGAACCGATACAACACACATTCTCGTTACGTCATACAACTGTTTACTTGTCAAAGAGCTTGGGCGGCCAGAATCGCCGCCGAAAAAAATTACCACTAAAGTGTCGCCACTCAGGTGGTAAAATTTGAATCTACCCTCTTCTCTCGACTGCGTCAAGAAAGAAAATAAATTAAAATTCACTCGACCGAAATTTCATTCTGATTATTTCAATCGAGAGAGGATTTATAACAAGCTTCTCTGCCACCGTCAAGATGTATTCTAAAAAATTTCATCAATTTATAATAATATTTACAACTAATTGCTATTACAATATTTATAAATGAATATATTTTTCGTTTTTTGGGGGAAACCGGCATCTTTCTATAAAAATTTAATTCCCTGGTTTACGCTAGAGTCAAAATCCATCCCCTCTTGCCTGCCCGGCTCTCTCTGCTGGTCATACCTTTTTTTATTTATACATGTATTTGTCAAGAAATGACTTACACGATTATCCTTCCGCCGGCAAGCACCTGAGAAAAAATATTTTTTCCAGTTCTTCCCGGCTGATTTTCCACCCGATGACCGTAAACGTGGTGGCTTCTGTAAAACCTGACACCGCCTCCCTTTCCAGATATTGATCATAGATGATTTCCACAAACCGCCGTCCCTCCTCAAAATTCACATTCCCCTTCAGCCGCAGAATTTTCCGGCCCAACTGTTTCACCGCTTCCTGAAATCGCTCCCGGCTCACCCTCTGATCCGTCGCAAACGAACAGGAAACCACATCCGCCGGAGGGTTCTCGCGCTGCCCCCGCTGACTCTTCTGATGCTTCAGCCCCAGCAGAAAATCCACCGGGATCTGGCCGTGCGAAACCACGATCTGCCGGCCGCGCGGATTGATCCCGGCCAGCAATTCTTTCACCCGCTCCAGGCCTTCCGCCGTCAGCAAATCCGCCTTATTGATAATCATCCCATCGGCGCATTCCACCTGCATCCGCACCGCCTGCATAACCGGCAAAACCTTCGACACATTCAGCCCGTCCGCTACACAGAGATTGGCGGCTATGCGATAGTGTCCCGCCAGGACCGGCTCCTCTAAAATGCCCTCCAGATCACCGGTTTCGGCCATTCCCGTGGCTTCCACAAGCACACAGGCAGGATTCACGTCCCTTTTTATTGCCGCCAGGGTATTCATAAATTCCACTTTCGTGCAGATACAGAACAAACTCCCCTTGTTGATTTCATACTGGCGCCGGGAACCGGCCTCCACCAGCCGCCCGTCGATCCCCATCGTGCCAAACTCGTTAATCACCAGCGCCGTTTCCCACTGCGTAAACCGGCCCTGGCGCAGCAGATGGTTCACCAGCGTCGTTTTTCCGGCTCCCAGAAATCCCGTAATCAGAATAATCTCGATCGGTTCCATTACAGGTCCTTGATCCATTCCTTCACAATATCCACATCCGGAATCCGGCGGGTGGCCTTCAACTGATACCGGGCCATCACCACCGCCGGCAACTGCACCGCCGCCACTCCGAACCCGGCGATTTTTTCCGGGTCCGTAATCACTTCCACATTCACATCCGAACCCAGCTCCATATTGGCCTGCTCGATATTTTCCTGCAGTGCCGCGGTCTCTGGATCATCCGGGCGGCCCAATATATACAGGGACGCCTTCCGCCGCTGAATCTTCATCCGGAACTTCTCGTTGATCCGCTTCTGAATCGCCGCAATCAGTTCGTCCCGCGGCGGGATGCGGGACACAAAGGTAATCTGCCCGTCGATGCAGATCGTCGGCACATTCCGCACCATCAGCGAGGTCATAAACACCAGCGACTCCCGGTATTTAATCTTGTGCTCCCGCCACTCGACAATCCCCTCAAATTCCGGCGCCACCTTCTTCACTGCATCGACCATATACTGGCACGGGGCACACGCCTCACTGTCCAGTGTAATAATATCCACAATCACTTTGCGAAACTGGCCGTATTCCCGCATGTCCAGCCGGTCTTCATCGACCTGCTCCTTTGCCATAGACTTAATCACATCTCGCTGATACGGATCTTCCACCACCGCGTTAATCGCTTCCAGATTCGCAGGCGGCGTCGAATACGGCAAGTCGCAGCCCGGTGCCAGAATAAAGCCCCGTTCGCCGCCGGTTTCCAGGCAGGCCACCGCGTTCCGCTGGGCATCCGCCGGCGTCCCCAGCAGCAGCACCGAGGTCAACTGCAAGTTCCCGCCAAAACTGATCTGCCGCTCCAGACACACATCCCGCACATATTCCAGCGGAATATTCTCATCGATGGAAACATTGTCCGGCCGGCAGTCGCACATCTCCTTCATATTCTGCTCCGCATGGCCGCAGACAAAAAACGAACTCAGCCCCCCCTGCTGGCGAATCCGCTCAAAAACCGGCTTGATACAGGGACTGACAAACTCCCGGAACGGATCCGGCCCGATCTGGCTGGTCATCGGATCCACCACCGCAATCACATCGCAGCCGGCTTCCACATAATAATCCGACAGGGCCAGGCACACCTTCCGGCAAAACCCCAGCACCCGGTGCACATACGAGGCGTCGTCAAACATCTTCATGAATATATCCGTCCCCATTAAATGCAGCGCCAGCGTGAACGGCCCGGTAATCAGTCCGTACAGGGCAATATCCGGATTCGCCTGCCGCAGCCGCTTCGCCGCCGCCAGCGAGACCCCAATCCGCCCCACCTCCGGACCCGGCACCTGCAAATCTTCCAGCTTCGTCCCATTGGCCAGCGGATGGCTCACCACCGCCGGCGGATTCTCCTGGGCCCACACCAACTGGCAGCCCAGCACCTCCGCCTCAATCTGCAAGTCAAACACCACCGGAATCCCATCCGGCCGATACCGCCCAATCGCCTTCTGCACCCCTTTCACTATATTTTCCGCCGACCCGAAATACTCCTGGGCCCCCATCCCCAGCAAATACGCCGCATGGCTGCCCACAAACGGCACCCACGGCACCCGGTCCACCTCCTCACATCGTATCGCCTTCTTCACCCGCTCCAGCCCACTGATCGCTTCGGATACCATTTATCTCTCCTGTTTTATATAATTCTATTTATACCAATAACTGAATTTTTGCAAAATGGAGGTTAGGCATATATTATTTCCGAAAATCTCCCCAAAGATTTTCGAGAAATAATTTGTAAGTATGGATATATTAGTACGTTAGCGTTTGGAAAGAAAAAAAGAAGAATGACTTTTTTTTCTTTCCCAAGTATGCCTAACCTCCATTTTGCAACCTTGGTCAATAAGTAACAAACTATCCAGTCGTTAATTATCCCGTCAAATAAAAAGAAATATACCCGCCCGATTACCAATAATATGTGACCTGGATCACAATATCCAAAATACTTACACCCCCCGCCAAATTATAGTTTCTGTCATTCCCGTTCTGAGTTCAGCCTTTAGGCTGTCTTACTCTTCCGCCGGGTACCACCTTCCTGCCGCAGGCGCCGGAGGTGTTCTTCAATTGTGCCACGGCCATCTTGGCCGTGCTCTTTCGTCCCGTCTATTCATCATCCCCATATACCATTCCCCCACCCGAATGTCATTCCCGCGCAGAGCCTGCCCTCGACCCGATCGGGGGCGGGAATCCATCTTCTCTTTCTCCGTTCTCATATCATATCCCAAATACCGGCCAACCGCCCGTGGTCATTCCTGCGAAAAGCAGGAATCCAGGATTCTATTCACCTCCTGATTGTCTGTCGCAGCGACCATCGGGAGCGTCATATTCCATTCACGCTCGCGGCGGTCTCCCGTGCGGTAGCACCGTCTGCTTGCCCACCATGACCGCGGCGTACTCGTCCAGGCTGTGCCTGCCTTCCCGTCCTATAGGTCCCATATGTCCTATAAGCCCTATAAGTCCCATTCTTTTCTTCCGGCCCTCCGCTCTGAATAGCCGGTAGGGTATGCTCTGCATACCATTCCATCATATCCGTCCCCATATTTATCACCCCTTCGCCCGAGGATCATTCTTAGGTAGGGTGTGCAGCTTGCTGCACACGCGGTCTTCTCATTCATTCCTCATATACAATCCGATCGCCCGTCTGTCATTCCCGCGCAGGCGGGAATCCATCTTCTCTTCTCTTCTCTTCTCTTCTCTCTTTAATTCGTAATTCGTAACTCGTAATTTCTTGTACGGGAATTCATCTTCTCTTTCTCCGCTCTCATACCATGTCCCACATATCGGCCGACCGCCCGATGGTCATTCCTGCGAAAGCAGGAATCCAGTATTTCTCCTGTCATTCCCGTGAAAACGGGTATCCATCTTTTTTTCTCCCGCTCAACTATTCTACTCTCCTTGGCTGGGCAGCACGAATGTTCGTGGAGGAAATCTCACTTTCGTTACAAATTTCGGCCCTTATGTACCTCGAATTCCCGCAAAACCCCTTTCTCCCGAATGGATCTCCTCCCCGTAAATATGCACCAGCGAATCGGCATACACCGCCCACACCAAAAACCGTTTCATCATCTATCCTCCCTGCTCATCCGGCTTAAAACCATCCCCGCCTTCAATTGTCATTTCCACGCCGACAGAATCCATCTTTCCTTTTTTTTCTTCCTCTCAAATCTCAAATTTCAAATTCTTATATTCTTTCGCACTTTTCCACTTTCTCCATTCCGTCCATATCGTCTATATCGTCCACTAAGGGTCTGTAAATAAATAACCGCTACCGATAGTGGGGTTTAATGGTGTAGTT
>CAZOMV010000163.1:0-5565 GCA_964580995.1 uncultured Pirellulales bacterium | reverse complement strand
CGATTATCAACCTTTCACCAATTCCCGCAAGATGCACTTGGCCGAGACCTTACCGTACAAATCTCCCTTGCCTATAAAAAAAGCCCGCTGATCTCTCGTTCGGATCAGCGGGTCTCGGCTTGTTCCGCTTTGCCATACCGCCGCGAAAACTATCTTTTCCCAATTTCTTCCGCCTTCTACTTCCGGCATGGCTCATACAATCTGCCTGACCAAGCCGAATCAGGCTCCCATATTTATAAACCTCTATAATTTATTATACACCCAAAAAAGCAATAAGCCAAATTCCGCCCTAAAAATGCTGCCCTACGCAATATTTCCACCGCCAAACCAAGTCCACCATCTGGAAAATGAAAATGGTACTCCCACCTGTCTGTTCCCTGGTCGGGCCAATCCTTAAAAGCCGGAAATCCGCTATAACCGTATCGCAGCCAGGATTAGAATTGCCGTAAAAAGCGAAGATCATTCTCGAATAACAGCCGGATATCCGTAATGCCGTATTTACGCATCGCCAGCCGTTCGATCCCGAACCCGAACGCCCAACCCGTATATTTTTCCGGATCGTAACCGACTGCCTTAAAAACATTCGGATCGACCATCCCGCAGCCGCCCATCTCCACCCATCGCTCGTTGCCTTTGCTATCCCGCAGCAGCAGATCCACCTCGCCCGACGGCTCGGTGAACGGGAAAAAACTTGGCCGAAAACGCCAGATAGTATCCGCTCCGAAAAACGCATGGATAAACTGATCGATTGTGGTCTTCAGATCGACCATGCTCACCCCTTCATCCACCACCAGCGCCTCCAGTTGATGGAACATAAACATATGTGTCGCATCCACGCTGTCGGGCCGAAACACCCGTCCCGGCGCCACAATCCGGATCGGCGGCTTCCGGCTCTCCATCACCCGGATCTGCATCGTGGAAGTCTGGCTTCGCAGCAGCGCCTTATCGTCAATATAAAAATTATCCAGCGGATCCCGCGCCGGATGCGATTCTTCAATGTTCAAGGCAATAAAATTATGAAATTCATCCTCTATTTCCGGGCCATACCCCACTTCAAAACCCATCCGCCCGAACAATTCCAGCAGTTCGCTGATCGTCTGGCTGATCACATGCGACTTGCCCAGCCGCATCGCTGTGCCCGGCAGCGTAACATCAAAAAACGGCTTGTCCTTCGACTTTGTGGCAGATTGCAATTTGAGCTGATATTGATCGAAAGCCTCTTTTACCTGATTCTTGATCTGGTTGGCCAATTGCCCCGCTTGCGGCTTAAGTTCCTTCGGAAGCTGCCCCAACTGCCCCAGCAGTTCCGTCACTTCCCCCTTCCGCGACAGATATTTAATCCGGAACTGCTCCAAACCCTCCATGCTCTTAATCTGCTTCAGATCTTCCAGAGCCTTGCTTCCCACCGCCTTGAACTGTTCCAGAATCTCAGACATCGTTCCTGCTATGCCAAGGGACTTTCAAAAGTAATTATCTAAATCACGCCGCTTCGATGGCTTTTCGAACCACTTCCACAACCTTGTCAAATGCCTCCGGATCATGGATCGCCATCTCAGAAAGCATCTTCCGGTTGATACTGATCTGTGCCAGCTTCAGCCCGAATATGAATTGACTGTACCTGATATCCCGGCTCGTACATGCTGCACTAAGACGGGTTATCCACAAACCCCGAAAATGCCGTTTCTTCTGCCGGCGACCGATCGTCGCATTCACAAGGGCACCTACCAACGCTTCCTTGGCAAGACGCAAATTCTTGCTGCGCGGTCCGCGGAATCCCCTCACTGCTTTAAATAAACGCTTTTTGGCTTGATGCCGGGCGGCACCTTTTTGCACTCTAGGCATGTCAGCTTTCCTTTCTTTTCTTTTTAATGCGACATAAACGCATGTAAATAAAGTATTTACATCTTGCTGGCGGCAGCTGAAGCCGAGAAGCAAGGTACATCACGCTACTATACAAAAAAATCCCATTTTGTAAATAGCGTTTTGCTCATTATTTTCCCAACGCCGCTTTAGCCTTTCGGCCCATCGTCGCATTCATTATCGACGCCTTCCCGATCGTCCGGCAACGGTTACCGCTCTTGGAACTCATGAGATGACCGCCACAAGCGCGTTTCCTCTTCACTTTCCCCGTGGCGGTTACTTTTACTCTCTTGGATAAACCTTTATGTGTCTTTAGTTTGGGCATTGTTCTCTTTCTAATTCAAAAAAATCCTGTTTCCTCAATTTTGCTTTTTCATTCTTCGTCAAACGGACGCTTCATCCGTTTGAGCCGGTTTTACGCTTACCGTCTTGTGCTCCGGCGTCATCACCATCGCCATCCGCTTTCCCTGCTGACGGGCAGGCATTTCCACTTTTCCCACATCCTGCAACTCTTCCACAATTCCATTAAAGATCCCTGCCGCCAGATTCACATGAGCCATTTCCCGGCCCCGGAAAAGCATCGTAAATTGCACTTTATTGCCTTTCTCCAGAAACTCACGTGCTTTCTTCACCTTGACATCCTGATCGTGCGGATCGATCTTTGGACGCAAACGAACTTCTTTCAGCACCACCTGGTGCTGCTTCACCTTCGCCTTATGGTCCTTTTTCTTCTGATTATACTTCCATTTCCCGTAGTCCATAATCCGGCACACCGGCGGCGAATTGTTTGGTGCCACTTCCACCAGATCCATTCCCGACTCCCGGGCCATCCGGATCGCTTCAATGGTACTCAGTACCCCAATCTGGTTGTTATCATGATCGATCAATCGAATCTGAGGTATCCGAATCTGTTCGTTTGTTCGTAAATTCTTGGTTGAAATAGGCAATCACCTTCCTTTCAATATAAAACCTTTAGCACCCACGGATTACAATCCTGCAAATTCCAGGCTCAGACTCCGCTGGGCTATCACTTGATGGGCCGAGGCAATAAAACCATCCACTGGCAGGCTTTTCTGTTCACTCTGATTTCGAATTCGCACCGTTACGGTATCCGTCTCCATCTCTTTGGGACCCACGACCAGCATATACGGTACCTTCATTTCGTGAGCCCGTTTTATCTTCGCGTTTATTTTATCATCCGCCTTATCCATTTCGCAACGTAAATTTGCCGCTTTTAAACGATTATATACTTTATCGGCAAAATCGTTGGTTTTTTCGCTAATCGGCAGCACCCGCACCTGCTCCGGTGCCAGCCAAACCGGGAACGCACCGGCATATTGCTCGATCAATATCCCGAAAAACCGGTCCAGCGACCCCAGGATCGCCCGATGGATCATCACCGGCCGCTCTTCCCGGTTGCTGCGGTCCACATAGGTCATGTCAAACCGCTCCGGCATGGAAAAATCCAGTTGAATCGTCCCGATCTGCCATGACCGACCCAGACAATCCCGCACATGAAAATCGATTTTCGGTCCGTAAAACGCGCCATCACCGGGATTTAAAACATAATTGATCGTCTTGGCCGCCAGGGCATCCTTCAAGGCATCCGTTGCCCGGTCCCAAATCTCCACCGACCCGATATGCTTTTCCGGCATCGTGGATAATTCCAGTGATACCTCCGTCAGACCGAAAGTCTTATAAATATCGAATGCCAAATTAATTACGCCGATTATCTCGTCCCGAATCTGTTCCGGCGTACAGTAAATATGGGCATCATCCTGTGTGAACCGCCGCACCCGGAACAGTCCGTGCAGCACCCCGCTGGCCTCATGCCGGTGTACCAGCCCCAATTCCGCCATCTTCATCGGCAGTTCCCGGTATGAATGCGGTCGGCTCTTGTAAATCAGGCACCCGCCCGGACAGTTCATCGGCTTCACCGCGTAGTCCGACTCGTCAATATGCACGAAGTACATATTTTCCTTATAGTTATCCCAGTGCCCGCTCTGATGCCAGAGTTTCTCATTCAGAATGATGGGCGTGCTGATCTCGCAATACCCGTCCTTTTCATGCACTTCTCGCCAGTATTTGAGCATTTCGTTCCAGACCACCATCCCTTTGGGGTGATAAAAGGCAAAACCAGGCCCTTCATCGTGAAAACTGAACAAATCCAGTTGCCGGCCCAGCAGCCGGTGGTCCCGCTTCTTCGCCTCCTCCAGCCGTTCCAGATACTGCACCAGTTCCTTCTTATCCGCAAATGCGGTCCCATAAACCCTTTGTAGCATTTTCTCCCGGGCATCGCCGTGAAAATACGCACCCGCCACGCTCATAATCTTGAAGCCGCCGATCTTGCCGGTGCTGGGGATGTGCGGGCCCAGGCATAAATCTTCAAAGCTGCCCGCCCCGCGCTGGCCCGTGGTATAAAAGCTTATCTTATCGCCCTTTGCATGTTTGGCGTTCTCAATTTTATAGCGGTTTCCCTCCGCCCGCAGCTTCTCCATCGCCTCATCGAGCGGTAACTCATACCGCACAAAGGGTTTATCGGCGGCCACGATCTCCGCCATTTTTGCCTCAATCGCCCCGAAATCATCCGTACTGATGGGACGGTCCAGGTCGATATCGTAGTAAAAGCCGTTTTCGACGGTTGGGCCATAAACCAGTTTGGCATCAGGATAGAGCTGGCAGATGGCCTCCGCCATCACGTGGGCACAGCTATGGCGGATCAATTCCAGACTGGTCTGGGGGTCGTTCTTAGTAGTGATAATATCGATATTTGCGTCGGTTTCGATGGGCGCGGTCAGATCCCGCAGTTCCCCGTTGACCCGGACGGCCAAGGCATCCTTTGCCAGGCGGGGGCTGATCTGCTGGGCGATGGCCAAACCGGTCACAGCACCGTCATGCTGCCGGACACTGTTATCTGGTAACGTTATTTGTACCATATAGTTAACCTCGAGACCATGTTATCTTGTTTTATGCGTTTTTTCCGTTTGGTTTTGAAGCCATAAAAAAACGGCCCGATTTCACCATCAACAACGCTAACTCCGGCGTACTTATATAGTTTAGTACGTACAGAGCAACTGTTTACAAGGTTCGCGTTGTTTCCATGAAATCTGTGCCGCAATAATATAACTAACTAATATGTAACAACTTTAAAAAAAGCCGCCGCGAAACAACTGCCCCACGTCAGCCATATATTTCCAATCTGTAAGTTTATATCGGCAAATCCATTTTTGTCAAGTACTTATTTTCTATTGGGGCATAGTTATTGGTCTTTCCTGTTAAAATTTACTGATTGGGTAAGATGGGCAAAAGTTGAACAAAGTATAACAAAAGATGAAGGAAATGATATAAAACATGGGTAAAACAGGTGAAAAGTAGAGCAAAACATAGTAGAAAGTTGATGGTTATCCATGATCGGTTATCGGTGAATACTGGAATTTAAGAGAGAGGAAAGTTATCTATTTTTCCCAGATTATCTTAGTTATCAGCAAGGAGAAATTACGAATTATGAATGTAAAATGGGACGGTTGGTTCGATGATTGTGATTATTTACCAGCATTACATGCGAATTGGCTAGAGTAGCGAGCAACGAGAGCGCCGAAAGGGTAAACCGCCATCTTTAGTTCGCTGCAGGCCGGTGCCTGCCTCGGAGAGCTTGGGGCGGTCGAGCCGCAACCAAGGGGCTGGTCAGGGGTGGGAAAATGCAAT
>CAZOMV010000162.1:0-5578 GCA_964580995.1 uncultured Pirellulales bacterium | reverse complement strand
TCCAAGCCCCGACCGTGAGGGAGGGGGTCAAAAACGCTGTTTTACGTTTGTATATCTTGTTTTTAGAGGTTCCCTTCAGCGTTTTAAGGAGTTTTTCGGCATGTACAGAATCGGCTTTATCGGCTCCGGCAAGATGTCCTCCGCCCTGATCTGCGCCATCCTGCGCAGCCGGCTGACCGAGGCAAAATATATCATTTGTTCCGATGTCTCCCCCGATCAACTGGATAAGGTCCAAAAGGAATATGGGGTGCAAATTACCGGCGATAATTCGCAAGTGCTTGCCAGATCGGACATTGTGGTGCTGGGCTTCAAGCCGCAGAATTTTCCCCAGGCCGTGGAAAACCTCCAAAACCGGATCCGCCCCGAGCAAATCGTCATCTCCATTTTAGCGGGTGTCCGGATCGATAAAATTCGCAATTACCTGCCCGGACGCGTGATCCGGGTAATGCCCAATACCGGATGCCTGGTGGGCCAGATGGCCGCCGGTTTTGCCGCCGCGGCGGACGTAACCAATGAGGACGTAAAGATCGTTCAGGAAATCCTCAGCTGCGCCGGCTCAGCGGTGCAGGTCAGCGAAGAAGAACTGGACGCCGTAACGGGTTTGAGCGGATCCGGCCCAGCCTTCGTGGCGTACCTGATCGAGAGCTTCATCACCGCCGGTGTGAACGCCGGGCTGGACAAAGAGGTCGCCCGGAAGCTCACTTTGCAGACCTTCAGCGGAACCGCCCGCTTGCTGCACGAATGGAACATGCCGCCGGAGGAACTGATCCGGATGGTTTCCTCCCCCAACGGAACCACCGTGGCAGGGAGGGAGATTCTGGAATCCTCTGATGTGCGGGCGGTGATCGAACGGACCATTGCCCGGGCAAAAGAACGAAGCCGCGAGCTGGGGAGATAAATTGGAAAACGAATCGGTCAGCTTATTGGAAATCGGCTGGTATCTCTTCAGTGCAATGTTATTCATCCGCTGGCTGTTCCAGACCGGCTGGGGCCGCCGCAGCCTGGCCGGCATTCCCCTCAAAAAACATTCCCTTCAGGTAATCGATTTAGTGTTCGTGTTTTTTCTGTATCTGATGCTCGCGGCGGCCGCTTCAGCCATTTCCCCGTCCGAGGATTCCCAGGCAACCTGGCACCAAAAAAACCTGGTTTTGCTGGTCACCCTGGCAGGTTACGCCGTTATTGCCGCCGCCATCCTTTTTATAGGGAAATATCGATTCGAAGCAGGACTGCCGGGACTGGGGATAACAGGAAAACAACTCGGCAAAACCCTCTGCTCCGGCTTCGGCTATTTTGTGGTCGGCGGCGGCCTCACGCTGCTTACCCTTTTCCTCACCGTGCAGATTTGCCAACTGGCCGGCTACGACAAAATTCAGATGCACGATATTCTGGAGCTGCTCGAAAAAAAACCGCCCCTCGCCAGCCTCCTGATTCTGTTTTTTCTGCCTGCCATCGCCGCTCCCATCGCCGAAGAACTCCTGTTCCGCGGCCTGCTGCAAAATTTCCTGATCCGCCTGTTCTCGTTCAGCTACGGCACAGCCCCAATCCACCCCCTCCCCAGCCAAAACCCGTCATCGGAGAGTATGCTCCCCCCGGAAGGCAGCGACGTTCCAATCCCCCGAAACGCCCGCTGGCTGGGCATTCTGGCAACCTCCCTCATCTTCGCGGTTTTCCACGCCCAGTGGCAGCAGTGGCCCGCCCTGTTCGTGCTTTCGCTGGTCTTAGGCTACAGCTACCAGCGCCACGGCAACCTGCTGATCCCCATCTTCACCCACGCCTTCTTCAACACCCTGCCCCTGACGGTAATGGTCCTGAAAGTATATTACGCGGGACAGTAATTCAGATTGCGGTATCAAAGAAGAGAGGGATAATGTGGGCGCCGGGTATCTGGGCCGCAATCAGTTCCCCGGCCAGATTATACCATTGCCAGCAGTGGTTGAGAATTTCGCTGTCGCTGGAAACCACGATCTCCTCCAACCGGGAAAGAATCGGATCGGGATTCAAAACCAGCTCCACCTGCCAGTTCCAGTTTCGCTCCCTCGCCCTTTGCTCGATACTTGTTTTGAGCCGGCCGCTGTTGGATACCGGGGAATCCAAATACCAGTGACAGGCACGCACACCCCGCCGGCTGGCAAAATCCGCAATCAGCTCCAGCGCCGGATCCGTTTCCTCCACTTTCCGATAGGTCCCGTGCATCCCCGCCAGGTCCCGAAAGGTATCGTCGCGCCCATGCAATAGGACACCGCCCCCCAGCGCCGCCTCGATCGTGGTCAAAATATTGTATCCGTCCAGCCATAGCTCCTTCCCCCGCAGCTCCGCCGCCGCCACCCTATGGGCCGCCCGCCTCTGCACGGCCTCATCCGAACACCCGCACCGCATAATCGCCATCCGCTGCCGCTCGGTAAGTCTATAGCGATCCCCCACCAGCTTCAGCGATGACTTGTCCGCATACCCATTGCTCAGCAGCCAGGAAAAATCCCGCACCGCCCGCTGCAAATCGGGCCAGGCGGCGGGGGCAAAGAGCCGATGGTCTTCCGGATGGGCTCCGCGGTGTGTTCGCTTGTCAGGCACGGCTTACCTCTGGTACGTACCAATCAATTCCGTTTGCGCCAGAATATGCCCTTCCATCGCCCGCAGCAGGGATGCTTTATCCAGCCCAGCCGCCAGCTCCAACTGGGCATCCAGCGCATACAGCCGAAAATGATAATGATGGATCCCATGCCCCCGCGGCGGCGCCGGACCGCGATACCCCACGCTATTCCACGAATTCAAGCCCTGCAGCGCCTGGATCGGCCCCGTCAACCGTTTGTCCTTCGGCATCCCTTCCGGCAGAGCGGCCGCCGCCGCGGGAATCTTATACAGAACCCAATGCACCCACGGCTGGGCCGTCGGGGCATCCGGATCGTCCACAATCAAGGCGTATTCCCGCACCTCCGCCGGGCCGCCCACCCACGCCAGGGCCGGCGAAACATCCGCACCATCTTCGGTGTATCGTTTCGGAATAACCGTATTGGCAGTAAAGGCACTGCTTTGTATCGCAAAACCCATCGGTTCAGCTCCTTTCTCCGGCGGCGAAACGGCAGGAACCTGCCCCTTCTCACCCTTGCAGCCCGCCAGCATCAAACACAGCAACCCCACTCCACCACAAAAAACCCGCATGTTCTGATTCTTTCCTGTAACCATACCTTTGCTCTCCTCCTCTATTCTTACCCTCTCCCCCCTTTTTTCAACAAAAAAATCCCCCTCACCAGCCCTCCCTGCCTCCCCCAATCGTGCCACGGCTGTGCCAGCCGTGTTCTTCCACCCGCCGCCTTACTATTCCTGCCCCAAATGTCATTCCCGCACCCGATGGTCATTCTGGTAGGGTGGGTTCTTAACCCACCAATTTTATCGTCCCTTATAAACAAAACGGAAATACAAAACGATTGATCGTCCGCCTGTCATTCCCGCGCAGGCGGGAATCCATCTTCTCTTCCGTTCTGAGTTCAACCTTCAGGTTGTCTTCCTGGTTCCTGCTTCTTCTCTTTTACCTTCCCACTTTCCCACTTCTTTTTATTCCCCGTTCGATCCGTCCGATTCCGTTCTCTATAAAGAATAAAAGTAAGTTGTCTTCGGCTGTACTCAATGGGCAGACTAATTGCTCGATCCTGTTAAGGCCTTCAGAACGATTTCCCGCCCCCGATCGGCAGCTTCTAAATCTTCCGGTTGTTTGATTACCAGGTTCAAAGCCTCCTCTAGCTTTTTCTGCAGCGTTTGTGAATCCGTAAGGGAAGCAGACGAAATTTTTTGACGTAATATGTTTAATAATTGATAGTCTTGAGCCCCTTCTCTCCAGGCGTCCCACCTCTTGCTGGGCACAATATTTTCCGTAACATGGTACTCTGCAGGAGCCTGCTCTTTCGTATAAATAACATTGAATGCCCCTAAAACCCATTCCCAGCTGTTGGAACTGCCGTAATGGTCCGCATAGGCCCAAAAAGCAAGACCTGTCACCCCGAAGTTCCATGCTTCCCAATGGCGTCGGAGATAATATGGGTAAACGGGCATATTCGCCCCGTTCACACAGGAATACATCCACACCGTTTTACCGGTTGACTTTAAAAATTCTAAATCCTCAGGATGTGGCCCCACCAGGCTCTCGTAATTGGGCGCCCATATATCCACAGATTCCGCCAGCGATTTGAGCTCATCGAGGTTATATTCCCCCGTGGGAGTAATCATCAGCTTAACCTCCGGTGCCAGGCTTTTTATAAAGGCATAAACCTCCTGCACTTCTTTGCTGGTCTTTTCATCATAGATATACATGAAGTACCGGCTGGGATCCAAACCGAGATCCTCATGCAGATGTTTCAGGTAGGCCGGGTACCAGGTTTTTACGGCTTTACGCCAGGGTTCACTGAGAAATTCCAATTCCGGGAATACGATATTTCCCAGGCTTGTCGATACGAATCCTCCCCAATAAAACCCAAACATCGAACCATCTGTTGCATAGGTCTTGACTTGCTTATCGACGGCAGAAAAATCGATAGGCCCCACCAGGTTTCCCTCGGCATCGGCCTTTGCTTTCGGAATAGCACCCGTGAGTATGTAGGTATTCGTATAATGTTTTTTTAAATCCGAGAGTGCCTCCGGTACTATATCTTTCGTTAAGGGGAATTCATGCAAATACGCATAGTTAAATAAATAACAATCCAACACCTCCGGCATCTGAACATTGAATACTTCAATATTCAGTTCTACTGTCACCGTGGTATTTTCAGAAGTTAAAATAACAGGAACCCTATACTCACCAATATTAGCTCCATGACTGTCCAATTGCATCCACAAACAGGTAGTCTCCCCCGGAGCAAGGTCCAATTGATTACCGGTCAGAAGAACCAGGGCATCGGCACGGTACTTACGGTCGGGACAGGCAAAATGCACCCCTCTTCTAATGGTAATAGATGGGCAGCCATCCGGAGGGTTTTGGTTTACAGCAATACAAACCGGTTTGTTTTGCGTATTGGTCACCAGTATCGATTGCGAACCATACGCCTGGCAAGCCATGTTGACGTATAATTTGTACTCTGAAAATATAGCATCCTTGGCAGGCCAATCGTGAGGTCCAACATCCGCCCAGCGGTTCCGTGTCCAAACTACAAAAACATCCTTTTCGAAGTATTGGGATGCCGCCTGGCCTGCCACCTCACCAAGCTGCTTGCGAACCGAATTCAAGATCTCAAAATGAAGCCGGCTATCGGACAATCTCGTTTCAAACTGGTCAAATAGTTGCTGCCTTTCCCCGTTCCATAACCCTCTTTCCTGCCAATGCGATTGAACGTCATGGAGTAGATTCCTGATCGTATCCCGTTCGCCAGCTATACTGGGGGGCAGTTCAGAGACGACGGACGTATCTGCCTTCAAAATTACAGGTACTGACAATGAAGATAGTACGAACGTCAAAAAAATAAACCTAAGCCGATAAGTAGCCATTTTTACCTTTCTTGCAAGAGTATAACCTTGCCATAGTTCAGACAATACGTTATGAGCCGCTTGTTGGTTAGGACCACCGTTATCCACCAAACTCTTTCTTTTGCCCCCT
>CAZOMV010000161.1:0-6074 GCA_964580995.1 uncultured Pirellulales bacterium | reverse complement strand
TCCCGACCGCTTTCATGGTGACTGGAACTACACCATTAAACCCCACTATCGGTAGTGGTTATTTATTTACAGACCCTTAGACCAAGAATCAGGCTTATTATTGGTAGGACAAAGAATTTTAACAAAGAAGAAAACGAAGCTTTTCATTTTTTAAATTCCAGCTTGCATGATATTGATATTATTTCTTATGATCAACTTTTAGAAAATGGAAATAGGATAATCTCATTTTATGAAAAATAATTGGCAGATCAGATATGGGGGGCGATTAATAGATGAGATAGAAGAGCACAGCCAACATGGCCGTGGCACGATTGGGGAAGAAAGAAAATTACGAAATATGAATTAGCAAAAATGGTTATCCGTTATTGGTTATGGGATTTGGGGGAGGTGGGGGAGCCAGTCGAGGAGGTCGGCGTAGTAGTAGGGGGTGGAGAATTGCTGGTGGAGGGAGCGGAGTTCGAGGAGGATATTTTCGGTGAGTTCGGATTGGAAATCGGTGGAGAGGCCGCGGCAGTAGAAGATGCGGCAGGTGGCGGGCCGGGCGGATCGCTGGGTGCAGCCGGATTTGTTCTGCCAGGGGCAGCGGCCGTTGCGGCTGATTTTCGGGGGAGATTGGGTTTTTTGCAGGCCGTGCAGAAAATAGAGCATTTCCAGGGTGGTGACGTAGAGGCGGTGGCCGTAGTGCTGGAAGTCGCAGCAATCTCCGCAGTTGGCACAGCTCGGATTGGCGGCGGCGAGGGTCTGGTCGAGGCTGGCGTAAAGCTCCTGCATGGCCCGCAGGCAGGGGGTGTTTTTCGTATGGGTATAGATCCACTGGGCGGCGGCCTCAAACGGGGTGCGGGACGGCGAATGCGTCAATTCATTTCCGTCGCGAATGGCCTCGATGGTTTCCAGGTCATACCACTGGTCCTGATTGATGCCCGGGCAGTGCTGGGCGGCCTGCTGCCAGTTTTCGTGTGAGCGGAGATTCTCGTTCCAGAAGGGCCAGGTTCGGCATTGGCGGGGCCGGACGGGATAGACGTCGCAGCCTTTTCCGGCTGGGGTTTTCGACAGGAAGATGCAGTCCTTGCCCGGCTGTTTTTCAATGAGGCTGTAGCGAACACCGATGCGGCGGGTGTATTGCCGCACAAACTGTTCCGTGGTGATGCCCAGATGCCGGGCCATCGCCTCGATCTCCTGTTTGTCGGCCCAGACGTAGCCCTCCTCCGGGCCGGCGCAGCAATTTCCGCAGCCCCGGCACGCGAAGGCCAGGCCGCCGGCATACCATTTTGGTTCGGTTTGATTCTTCATAGGCTTATATTATGGCGGGTAGGCGGGATTATTCAACCGGATTATTTTGCAGGAGGGTGCGGGCGGACTCCGCCCAAAAGGTATCGGGCCGCAGGTTCATGATCTGCTGCAGATATTCCCTGCTTCGTATCAACAGAACCCCCTGGTCTGCCTGAAATTCGCTGCGACTTTTCTGGTCCAGCAGGGCCAGGGCCAGTTCCAGCCGTGCTTCGATGGCCGCGTCGCTTTGCGGATACTGCGTGATCAGGTCCGTCAGCCGCTGAATCTTTTGCTGGGGATCCGGAATCAGCAGGATCAGGGCCAGCTCGATATTATCCAGAAGCGGGTCCGGCTGGGCGGCGTCGAATTGCAGCGTCTTGAGCTGTTCTTCATAATTGAGCTGATACGGGTTCAAGGCGGCAAAGCTTGCCAGCCGTTCTTCATGCCGCAAATGCCCCGTGCGGTTATCGCTGCCGATTAAAATCGTCAACTCCGCGATCCGCTTTTGCAGGGAATTCAACTTCTGATCGGTTATTGTTTTTTCCGGGGAGGTAAAAATCATGTCCAGCCGCGAATTCCAGAACCCCTGTTTTTCCGAGCTTTTCTTCCGCTTTTCCAGCCGCTCAGCGCAGAGTGTGCCTGCTTCTTGCAGCAGTTTCAGGGCCTGGTCGAATGGATAACTCTCTGACTCATTGGCCGGTTTTTGTCCGGCTAGCAGCCGGGCCAGCCGCCAGCGGGCCTCAATGGCGGTATCCGATTCTCCGAACCGGTCCAGGATTTCCTGCCAGACATTTTTGGCGTCGGCCGAGGGGATATCCGTGTAAAATTTCAAGGTATCTTCATACCGTAAGGCCCGCAGATCGACATTGAGATCAATGATCAGGGCCTTGTAGTAGAGAGCGTCCGCGACGCGTTTTTCCTGCGGATATTTCTGGATGAATTTGTCGATATGATCCACGGCGTTCAGCTTGGCCTGGTAAAAGCGGGTGACTTCGCGGTTGGCCAGCGAAATCGGATTGGCCAAGTCCGGTAAAGAACCGATTCGATAGGCCCATCGCCATGACATCCGCAGACGTGACATAACTCCCTCGGGATTCAGATACGGTTCCCGGCTGATACACTGGGCCGCCTCTTCCTCCAGCAGCGGAACGATGCTGCGATTCTGGAATTCGGGAATCCTGGCCGGATTGAACCGGCTGACCTGATCCTGAAAATCCCGTTCCGTCATGCCAATGGATTCGCTGAATAACGCCACCGTTCCCGCCAGCAGCAGGGCAAAAAACGGCATGAGGATGCCGGGCCGATAGCGAAGAAAATGCCCAATCGACAAAACCACGGCAAAAATCACAATGCCGAAAATGAACGCCAGCGCCCAAGGGGAATAGAGCACCGCCCAGCGGAGAATATCCTGCTGGGGATTCGTGCCGCTAAACAGGATGCAATACAAAAGTTCGGGGATCAGGCAAACCAGAGCGGCGACAAATTTGGACTTAAACCGCAGCGGGCGGAAACCGGCGACCGTGCAACTGACAAACAGGCACAGGCTCAGGACCGGATTGTGTCCCAGGAAAAATACGATCAGGATAAAGGGGAGGCTGAAGAGCAGGTTGTACAGTTGGGCCGTGAGAATGGGGACCGTACAAATCAGGGCGGTAATCAGCGCGATGATCAGGATATACGTGGGGAATTGGAAAATATTTAGTGGGGCGAGTAATTCCGGGATAAAAAACTGCGATTCATAGGGGCCTTCGAAGGGCCAGAGGGAGCCGGTTCGCAGCCGCAGATAAAAAATATTCAACAGCACGAACAGCAGCAGGTTAATCAGCCAGTAGATCGTGCGTGCCAGCGGCGGATAGTCCATTGTCGCGCCGTCAGTAAACCATTTCTGGCGGGTGGATTCCGGGCCGGATGAGTCTCCTCCGGTTCTGGGTGGGGGGGGAGTTGGCCGGGCCAAATGATTCAAACTTTCCTTTTGTTTGCCTTTATTTTTACCAATCATTCTTTATCCGCAACTATCAGCAGCACCAGGCCGCCGGTGAGTAATTCCGTGTGCACGGCAGCAAAGCCCGCCTGAATCAGCGATTGTTCCAACTGGGGCCGATTCAGAAACCGGAGGACCGATTGGGGCAGATAGTGATAAGCGCCGCTGCAATCTCCTGAAATGATACTGCCTGCCAGCGGGATAACAAGTCTAAAATACAGTTTATACAGCCAGGCCAGGATCGGATTTTCGGGCAGGGAGAATTCCAGCAGTACTGCCTTGCCGCCCGGTTTGAGCACCCGGAACATTTCGTCCAGTCCCCGCGGCAAATTCTGTAAGTTCCGTATTCCAAAGGCGCAGCTCACCCGATCGAAGCTGGCTGGCGGAAAGGGCAGGTTTTGGACGTCAGCGCATAACCAATTGAATTTTATTTGGTTGTGTGCGTCACTTTCGTTTTGCGAAAGAAATGTGTCCTGTTTTATGCGGGCCAGGGCCAGCATCGGCTCGGAAAAATCCAGGCCGGTGATCTGGCTGAGCCTGGGTTCCATTTCCGCGAAGGCCAGGGCCAGATCGCCGGTGCCGCAGCAGAGGTCCAATAATGTCTGGCCCGGTACGATGGCGGCTGATTGGACCGCTTTTTTTCGCCAGCGGCGGTCCTGATTCAGACTTAAGAGGTGATTTAACCGGTCATAATGGGCGGCAATGCCGGAAAACATCTGCTGGACCCGCTGGGCCTTGTCGGCTGTGCCGTGCGGATTTTTCAGGTTTTTTCGATTCCAGATGCCGGTCTTTTCTTGATTCATAGCGGCAAGCCAGTATATTCTATTTATGTGAGAAAAGCGAATCGTTATTCTCCCGCTTCTCAATCGCGAGGATGTGTATGAAATCGTCTGACAGGCAACTGGTGGAACAGGTTTTTTCCGATCAGGTGGTGGCGCATGAGGAATTGCGAAATCTCGAGGCCCGGCGCAGCGACCTGTCGGGGTGGCGTTTGTGGGATAGCCGCGTTTCGGGCCTGAAGCTCATCGAGAGCCGGTTCAACTATTGCTGGTCGGACGGCTGCCGGCTGGAGGGCTTGTCGTTTGACCATTGTTTATGCGAGCATGGCAGTTATAGCCGCTGCCAGTGGGAGAAATTTTCCGCGACCAGTTCCTTTTTTACCGCCGGGCATTTCAGCGGATGCTCGTTTTCCCACAGCGGCATCGGTTTGAATACCTTTGGATTGTGCGTGTTTGAGGAGACGGTGTTCCGCCATTCGCGGATGAGTGAGGTTTCCTTTATCGGGTCGGTGTGGCGGGACTGCGTTCTGGAAGATGAGGACTATTTTTTTGTGCGGTTTCCGTCGGCGATTTTTATTCGCACGGTTTTTAGCCGCTGTATGCTCCGCAAGGCGATCTTTCGCCGGGCCAGGTTTATCGACTGCCGGCTGGTGTCCTGCCAGTTGCCGGAAGCCGTTTTTGAAAACGCGCAGTTTGAAAATACCACCTTTGAAGATACCGATCTTGGGCAGGCCGCCAACCTGAGCGGCATACAGGGGGTGAAGTTATGATCGGCAGCGGGATGATATTCCGGCGGTTTACGGTGGGATCTTATCCGATCAATGGGTATCTGGTGGCAGATGCGGAAACGCATATCGGGGTTTTCATCGATCCGGGCGGATTTCACGAGGAGATTGCCGCCTATGTCGAGGAAAATTCGATTTCTCTGCGCCATATCTTTTTTACGCACGGCCATGCGGACCATACTGAAGGTTTGCCTGATTTTATGAATCGCTATTCGGTCCAGTGTTACGCCGGCAGGGATGAGGTGCGGGCCGCCAGCCATATCCTGTGCGGCGGGGAGACCATCGAGATCGGCCGGCTGCGCTTTACCGCTCTTTTGACGCCGGGCCACACGCCGGGCGGGATTTCCTACTATTGCCTGGACCGGGTCTTTACCGGCGATGCCCTGTTCTGCGGGTCGGTAGGGGGGACGGATACGGCGGCCGCGGCCCGGCTCCAGATCGAACAGGTCCGTAAAAATATCTTCACTCTGCCGGACCGGACTTTCATTTTTCCCGCCCACGGCCCCATGACCACGGTGGCTGCGGAGAAATATGCCAATCCGTTTTTCCGCCCTGCTGCCGAAAAATAATTCTGGACAAGGGGGAGGGTATGCGTACAATAAATAGGGTTCAGATGTTCCTCGTATTGGAATGTCACTGGTTTTATTGTTTTTACCTTCGGAGGTTTTGGGATGATGAAGCGATTGTGGTTGTTGGCTCTGGGGATTCTCATGGGGTGGTCGGCCAGTTGTTGGGGGGCGGCCGCGTTTGATGCCGCGGTACTGGACGATACGCTGTGGTATGTTCATGCCGCGGGCAGTTGTAAATGGGTGGATGCTGACGGCAAGGGAAAGGACTCCATCGACGACCTGCTTTTTCTCACGTTTCATGCGGATCACACCTTTAATGTGGACGAGATTGAGGATGATTCCGGGACGGAGTTGTTCGCAGGGACCTGGGACTGTGATGCCAAAGGGAAAGTCACTCTTGCCGTCGATCCGGAATCCCTGAAAGAGTGGTTTACGCGCGATGTGGTCGATCTGGATGATGGTGACATCTTGCATGAATCGACTCTGGCGGCGTCCGGCGTCTTTAGCGGCAAGGTGACCCGGAAAGGTGATGTTTTAAGCCTGAAGATCAAGGGTGGCTGTCAGATTACCGGAACCTATGAGACAACCGAATGGATATATGATTCGGAACCGGAAGAATGGAATGAAGATCAAGTGGGTGTTAATGGTCTGGAGCAAAACACATTTACCATTTCCGGGCGTTATTATGTTG
>CAZOMV010000160.1:0-6158 GCA_964580995.1 uncultured Pirellulales bacterium | reverse complement strand
TGTTGAGGGATTTGGGGCGGTCGGAAAGGGGTTTGAGTGTACTTTGCACGACGACGCGGGGCATCTGGATATTGATCTCGCCGGCCAGCTCGATGAAGCGGGTGGGCATGTGATACTGGCGGGCCTTCCAGGTGAGGTAGAACGGGTCGATGGGGATGCAGTGGCCGCCGAGTCCGGGGCCGGGATAAAAGGCCTGGAAACCAAAAGGTTTGGTGCTGGCGGCCTTGATGACCTCCCAGACATCGATGCCCATGCGTTCAAACAGCATTTTTAGTTCGTTGACCATGGCGATATTGACGCAGCGGTACATGTTTTCGAGGATTTTGGCGGATTCGGCGACTTCGCAGGAGCTGACGGGAACCAGTTGCTTAATGGCAATGCGGTAGATTTCCAGGGCCCGCTCGAGGCTGGCCTTGTTGTAGCCGCCGACGACTTTGGGAATGGTGCAGGTCTGGAAATGCTTGTTGCCGGGGTCTTCCCGTTCGGGCGAGAAGGCCAGGAGGAAATCGCGTCCCACTTTTAGTCCGGAGGTTTCCAGGATGGGGAGCATCAGGTCGCGGGTAGTGCCGGGATAGGTGGTGCTTTCGAGGACGACGAGCTGGCCCTTACGCAGATAGCGGGCGATGGTGCGGCAGGTCTGTTCGACATACTGCATGTCCGGCTCGCGGTTTTCGGTCAGGGGCGTGGGGACGCAGATCAGGATGGCGTCCACTTTCGACAGTTCCGCCATCTTATCGGTCGCGCGGAAGCGGCCGGATTTGACCATATCCTGCAATTGTTTGTGGGGTACATGCTTGATCGGGCTGATGCCCTGGTTGAGTTTTTTTATCCGGTCCGAGAGGACATCGAAACCCAGCACCCGCGCCCCGCCGGCACAAAATTCACGTGCCAGGGGCAAGCCCACATACCCCATGCCCACAATTCCAACCCACGCTTTTTTCGCGACACTTTTCTTTGTTTTCGCCATGTTACTTACTTCCCTTATAAAATTCGTTAATCGTATCGGCGACAAACGCAATCTGTTCTTCGCTGAGTTCGGGATAGACCGGCAGGGCCAGCACTTCTTTACAGGCCTGTTCCGATACGGGAAACTGGCCCGGCCTGCCGCCCAGATACTCGAAACATTCCTGCAAATGCAGGGGCACGGGATAATATATAGCCGAACCGATTCCTTTTTCGCCCAGAAATCGCTGCAACTCGTCCCGTCGCTCGGCGCGAATCACATATTGGTTGTACACACTGGTATTACCAGTATCTATTTTCGGCTTTTGGACGGGCGAGCTTAAGAGTTCGTTATACAAATCGGCATTTTTACGGCGTTTAGCGACCCAACCGTCCAGATATTTCAGTTTAATGTCCAATACGACCGCCTGGAGGGCGTCCAGGCGGAAATTCCCGCCGATCATACTGTGATAATACCGCTTGCTCTCCCCATGCATCCGCAGATAACGGCTGGTTTGGTCGAAGGAGTCATCCTGGCATAAGATCAGGCCGCCATCTCCGAAACCGGCCAGGTTTTTGCTGGGGTAGAAGCTCAGGCAGGCACAGGTGCTCAATTCCCCCGTCATATGGCCGTTTTGCGAGCTGCCGATGGCCTGGCAGGCATCTTCGATGACGGCCAGGTCGTGGCGGGCGGCGATTTCCAGGATGGCATCCATGGGGGCCATCTGGCCGAATAAATGGACCGGCATGATGGCGCGGGTTTTAGGGGTAATGGCGTTTTCGATCTGTTTTACATCGATATTGAAGGTGTCCGGGTCGATGTCCACGAAGACCGGTTTGGC
This sequence comes from uncultured Pirellulales bacterium, assembly GCA_964580995.1. Classification (GTDB taxonomy): domain Bacteria; phylum Planctomycetota; class Phycisphaerae; order Sedimentisphaerales; family SM23-30; genus JAKJEP01. The sequence goes on along the minus strand of CAZOMV010000160.1, from coordinate 4,374 downwards.
ACCGGTACGGGCCACAGCGCCGGCAGAACCGAAGAAGGTAAAAACCGGAACGATCACCTCGTCTCCCGGCTCGATATTCAGGGCCATCAGGGAACACAGGAGGGCATCGGTGCCGCTGCTGACACCCACGGCGTGTTTGCACCGGCAGTATTGGGCGATATGCTCTTCAAACGCGGCCACGGCGGGACCTAAAATAAAGGTCTGGTTGTCCATGACTTTGATAACCGCCGCCTCGATTTCCGCCTTAATCGTTTTATATTGAACCGTCAAATCCAGCAATGGAACTTTCATGGATTCCTTTCTGATTTATCGATACGTTAGTTTTTATCCAAATTCCCAAACAGTTTGCCCATAGTACCAAAATACCCGTCTGCGTCAATTGATTCCTTGGCGAATTATTATCGGCACCGGATCGGTTATTTTCAGAGAGGCAAGCCCGATAACTTCTGATCCCTGTTTCTATCTATTTGCCTGTGAGTACAAGGTTTAAAGGTTGCTCCGGGGGGATTCTCCTGTGCCGTTTTTCCGGGTGTTGTTTTTTCCCTTCATCCCGCTTCCGCTCCAGACGATACTCCGGATGCGGTATAAATTGAATTACCCTTTATTGGAGATAGTATTATGGCTGAAGCAGTTGCAATGCAAAAAAATCGTTCCCAGTTGAAGGCGCAGGAAGGCAAATATCTGACTTTCGCGCTGGGGCAGGAAGAGTATGGGCTGGAGATCCTGAAGGTGCGGGAAATCATCGGTTATATCGATGTTACCGCCGTTCCGCAAACCCCGGGCTATGTCAAGGGTGTGATCAATTTGCGGGGCCAGGTGATTCCCGTGGTGGATCTGCGTGCGAAATTCGGCATGAAATCCGCCGAAGCCACCGAACAAACCTGCATCATCGTAGTGGAAATTCCCAAGAATGATCGCAATATCAGTACCGGGATCGTGGTGGACAAGGTGCAGGAAGTTCTGGACATCTCTGCGGAAAGTATCGAAGATGCGCCGGAATTTGGCGCCAATGTCAATACGAATTTCATTCTGGGCATGGGCAAGATCGGCAAATCCGTCAAGATTCTGCTCGATATTGACAAGGTGCTCAGCAGTGTCGATGTACTCGGCATCGCACAAAGCGCTGAAGAAACGCCGATCGAATAATGACGCCAGCGTCAAAAGCTCATCGTCCCCTTGTTATTGGGGAACCAGAGCTGCTTTTTGAAGTCAATATTGACTTTTGGCGGTTCCGTCAATAATGGTTTTAAACCGATAATTTATACGGCGTTTACTAAAGCAAGAACCGGAAAAGTCTGCTTGCATCTGAAAGCTTATCCAAGCCCGAAGAGATTGTTCTTCGGGTTTTTTTTATTGTCACTTTTTCCCCGCCGGTTCTTCCGTCCCTGAGAATTAAATACGGCAGAAAAAAGAGCAATTCAAATCGATGCCATACCTGTGATTTATAAGTAATATATCGTCCAGCCAATAATATCGAAATGGCTTTATTTCGGTCAGTTCCTTTGGTTATCGGCAATACCCCTATACGGCTCATGATTTATCAAATCTATAAGTCCTTTATTAATAGATAAATAAATGATTTCAAGGACAGGATAACAATTTATGATTAATTATATCCCTGATTATTTCGATGAAAGACATCAGATTCAGAAATTAAATTGTATTTGAAAGAGCATATAATCGGAAACAACAGAACCTGGCATTTGCATCGGTACTATATGGGAAATAGATGGATTCCTATCAATAGTGCGCCAGGAGAGGATATCGGTGTGGTATCGTAACCTGCATTTATGTTACATGGGTCTCGTGTAATAAGTAAAAATAGTATTGTTTTGGAAAGGTGAAAAAATGTTTAAAAACATCAAACTCAGAAGCAAAATTATGGGCGGTTTCCTTACGGTTCTATTTTTAACCGCCTTGATTGGGTATATCGGATTCAATTCCCAAAAGAAAATTGTTGCCATTAACGACAAAGTGGGGGATGTCAATCAACTCGTCAACTATGCCAAAGACTGCCGCCAGCAGGAAAAGAATTTTATCCTGCGCGGCGACAAGAAATATGTGGATCAACTCCATGAAACCATGGGGAAAATTTATGAACAGATTACCCTGACGATGGCCAAGTTCCAAGTGCAGGCGGATCGCGACGGGCTGGCGAAAGTGGAAAGCAGCGCGAAGGCGTATCAAGCCAATTTTGACAACTGGGTCCAGCTATGGGACCAGCAGAAAATAGCGGAACAGGTGATGGCCGATAATGCGATGGCCTTTATGGGGGAATGCGAAAAATTGCACGGCGATCAGGACGCGGAATTCACCGCCGTTCAGGATATACAGAATAAAATCGCGGATGGGGGCCTGGCCCATCTGATCTGGGCCGGCAAGGTCAAGGATTTTCTGACCGATAAAACCGCGACTCTGGATGTGCAGACGGACGGACACAAATGTGCTTTCGGCACCTGGATTGAAAGCGACGAATTTGCCAAACAGGCGGATCTATGCGGTCAACAATTTGTTCAGATTATCAGCGATATCAAGCAAAAGCACCTGGAGCTCCATGCCACCGCCGTGGAAATCCAAAACGCCCGGAAAGCCGATTCCGATACTTCGCTGGCGGTATTTCAGGAAAAAACCAAACCCCTGCTGGAACATAATCTTAATTCTTTTGCGGAACTGAAAGAGATTATTAACGCCAAAGCCGCTGACAAATTAGGAAAAGCGGATGCGGCGAATCAATTGCTGAAATGGGCCAAAGACGGGCGAATTCAGGAAATGAACTTTAGGATCCGCAGCGACCGGAAATATCAGGAAGAAAACCAGGCAACGATGCGGCAGATTGTTTCTCTATGCGAGGAGTTGGCCGGCAAATTTGCTCAGCAGGCCAACAAAGACCTGATTGCCCAGGTCAAACTATATGCGGAGAAATACCAGGAAGGTTTTGGCAACTGGGTCGCATTATGGGATCAGCAAACAACCGCGGAGACCCGTATGGTGGAAAATGCGCGTGAGTTTACCAAAATTTGCGAGGAGCTAGGGTCCGTTCAAAAAGAACGAATGAAGGCTACCGTTGCCCAGTCCAACACGCTGATGATCGTCGCCGCTTCCGTAGCGGTTATCATAGGCGTTTTCGCCGCACTCCTTCTGACACGCGGCATTACCAAACCCTTCCAGAATATATTTAAAGGTTTGAAGACCTTCAGCACCAGTGAATTGACCGAGACCAGCGCCACGTTCAATGAAGTAATCGATACGATCGGCCAGGGGGTCGATCAGGTCTCGCAGTCCTCCCAGTCGCTGGCGGAAGGGGCCACGGAACAGGCGGCCAGCATCGAGGAAACCAGCAGCAGCATGGAAGAGATGTCGAGCATGACCCAGAAAAACGCCGACAACGCCCAGCAGGCCAATACGCTGGCCAGCCGGGTCCAGCAGGCGATTGAAATGGGGAATACTTCCATGACCCGCATGAGCCAGGCCATTAATGAAATCCAGACCTCCTCGCAGGAAACGGCCAAAATCATCAAGGTCATCGACGAAATCGCATTTCAAACCAATCTGCTGGCATTAAACGCGGCGGTGGAAGCGGCCCGGGCGGGCGAAGCGGGCAAAGGCTTTGCCGTTGTGGCCGAAGAAGTGCGGAACCTGGCGATGCGGAGTGCCGAAGCGGCCAAGAATACCTCGTCGATGATTGAGGCGTCGGTGAAAAACTCCGAGAACGGGGTGGAAATCACCAAAGAAGTGGCCAAGGGGCTGGAAGAAATTGCGGCGGGAATTACCAAGACGACCGAACTGATCAGCGAAATCGCCGCGGCCAGCCAGGAGCAGGCCCAGGGGATCAACCAGGTGAATCTCGCCATGTCGCAGATGGATAAAGTGACCCAGTCCAATGCCGCCAACGCCGAAGAGTCCGCCTCCGCCGCCGAAGAGGTGAATTCGCAGGTCCAGGTGCTCCAGGAATTGCTCCGCGGCTCCTCCGCCACCCTGAATACTACCGTTTCCAAACCCGGCCTGAAATCGAAAGCCGCCTTGTCGCATACCGACAAAGCCTTTCACCATATTGCAGGTGCCAGCCAAAAGAAAAAAACCGCTAAAAAAAGCGATTCATCCATGGAACAGTTCATTCCTATGGATGATGGTGGGAACGGATTTGATGACTTTAAAAGCTAACCCGCATTTCTCACCATAGTAGTTGAAAAACCTCTTTGTTCTGGTATAACTATTTTATGACAAGGAAGTTAAAACCAAAACCAGGAGGTTTCTAATGAAAACAGAGTGTAACGGACAGACGTATTTATTTCCAGCAGAAATTTCCCGGCAAATTGTGGCGTGAGCGAGTTTATTTAGTGGCAAGCTATGCGCCCTTCCTTTCGGCTTTCCAGT
>CAZOMV010000159.1:0-6305 GCA_964580995.1 uncultured Pirellulales bacterium | reverse complement strand
CCCAAATCTTTCATCGTAACCTCCAATCTTAATCTAACTCTTTATTTCCCAACCCATTCCCGACCTTTCCGCCAAGGCCCCGGATTCAGGCTTTTTTTCTCCCAAAATCACCATAAATTCCCGCCAATTAATCCTTTACCATCAAAGCAAATAAACCTATTATCCAACAAGTCTTCCTGACCGGACTGCCATCCATAACAAATCACGAAACAACCCATTCTTCCTGCGACTTTGCCCATTATACCACCCTTCCCATCCCTCTGCAATCCCAATCTTTCTACACCTTCCCCCAATTAATTATACCACATATTATATATAAGTCAAATATAATATATAATTTGTTTATAAATAAACATATTTATTTATAAAATTTCACATAAATACCTGCCATAAAATATCTTAAATCAATCTACCCAAAATCACTATTATTCGGCCATCCACCATTCCCCCTGCCGCGATCCAGGCCGTAACCGATGAACCCGTCATATTCCATTCGCACCCGCGTCGAAATGGTCCAGCCAATCTCTGCCTGTTCTTTTACGGGGGGAAACCGGCATTCCATGCGTCCGAGCCGAAACCTCCTATAAACCGTCCATCCCTCCAATCCCAGGAGGCGGTGAGCCAGTCTTCTTCCCACCATTAACTATTCTTGTAATTCGTAATTCATAACTCGTAATTTTCTTCCCCCCTCCCCTCCCGGCCTGTCTGATTTGTCTGAACTGATAACCGATAACCGATAACCGATAACTGATAACCATTTTTTAATTCGTAATTCATAATTCGTAATTTTCTTCCCCCCCCTTCGTGCCCTTCCCCAGCTTCGTGGTGAAAATTCTTCTCCCTTCCTATTCGCGTAAATTCGCGTTCATTCGCGGTTCAAAATCTTTCATTTGCCCCCTTTTCGCACCTTTTAAACTTTTCGCACTTCCTTGCCCCAACTTTTGTCAAAATCTCCCCCTCTTCCAAATTTTGATTTTTGCTCTGTCATTTTTCTTTGTTTTGAAATTCAAATTTTGAAAATTTGACATTGTCTAGAATTTCGAAATTAGAATTTAGAATTTACCTCCTCACCCCATCTTATCATTGTCAACTTGGATAATATAGTTAATGTTCCTCCCTCTAAATTCCCCTCTTCACCGATAACTGATAACCATTAACTGATAACTATTTATGCCACGTGCAAATATCATCCATTTTTACCACACTTTTACTCAACTTTGCGCGCCTTTTACTATACTTTTACATCATTTTCTTCATCTTTTGCTATACTTTCTTCAACATTTACCAACTCACCCCAGACATCCCATTTTCCCAAAAATCTGCAAAAACCTGCATATTGGGAAGAAAATCGAATGGCAGGTGGCATTAAGAATTTTGTATTTTCAGCAGGTATTCCACGCACAAAGCGGACCAGGTTTCCAGCGTGTCCTTCATCTCATACAGTTCCGCCGGACTGAGGAAGGACATTTGGGTAATCATTTGTTCACGGCGACTTACAGCGGGTTCATCGAGTACCCAGTGGTGGACAATCCCCAGGTGAACGCTGCCAACCTCGTTGGATTCGTCGTTGAGCAGGGCCACGATTTCATTGGTATGATTGGTTTCGACCGCGACCTCCTCAGCCACCTCCCGATCCACCGCGGTCAGGTAAGTTTCATAGAAGTCATTGTCAAATAACGACATATTGTCCACCGGATTGATATGGCCCCCGATCCCGATGGAGCGTAAACCAACCAGTCGGGTTTCCCCAGCCCGTTTGCCGCGAACATAGCTAAGGTACTTGCCGTTGTGGCTCATAATGACGTAAGGTATTAGCTGCTTGTAAGTTGGGTCTTTTTCAACCTGTGCCCGCGGCAGGAATCGAGGCACGCCGGGGACAAAAATTTCGCGGCGATACCGTTCCACATCGAATTGCAAACCATTAAATATTCCCAACTTATCGATTACCTTGCGTTCAATTACCAATACCTGTTCATCCTGAGCCATGCAGCCGTCCTTTATGTAAAGCGTATGCTATTTGTGAGTTACATTTCAAAAGGGAATATAGCGGATTGGTCATCCGTTGTAAAGGATGGGATAGGGGGGATCGGAAAATGGCCTGGCGGTTTACTGTTTGACGGGAGAAAGTATTGAATTACAATTGGTTTATGACAATTTCCCTAAGAAAGAAACGTGGCATCATGAAGATTATAATAGCACCCGATTCGTTTAAGGGTTCGGTCAGTGCAATCCGGGCAGCGGACGCGATAGCGGCGGGGGTACGGCGCGCGGCGCCGGACGCGCAACTTGTTATGCTGCCGATGGCTGACGGCGGAGAGGGTACGGTAGAAGCACTGGTACTGGCGACGGGGGGAGAGATACGGCAGGCGGAAGTATGCGGGCCGCTGGGAGAGACGGTGCAGGCAAAATATGGTGTGCTGGGCGGTAGTCAAACAGCCGTGATAGAGATAGCGGTGGCGGCGGGCTTGCCGCTGGTTCCGCCGAAGCAGCGAAATCCCTTGGATACAACGACTTATGGAGTCGGTGACTTAATCATGGCCGCCTGGCGGGATGGTTCCCGTGAGTTTTTAATCGGGGTGGGCGGTTCGGCGACCAACGATTGCGGCACGGGGATGGCCCAGGCACTGGGCGTGAAGTTTTTCGATAGGGGAGGTCGGGAAATCCGGGAGCGGATGACGGGACGGCGGATGGGTGAGGTGTTGCGAGTGGATCGCGGCATGGTGCATAAGTGCTTGCAGGATTGTAACTTTCGTGTGGCGTGCGACGTGACCAATCCGCTGCTGGGTGCGGCAGGTGCCAGCCGGATCTATAGCCCGCAGAAGGGGGCCAGTTCGGCAGATACCGAGCTGCTGGAGCGGAATATGGAGCGGATAATCGAGGTGATCGAACTGGAGGCTGGACGGGAGTTTCGGAATATTCCGGGAGCGGGGGCGGCAGGGGGGCTGGCGTGTGGGCTGATGGCGTTTGCTGGGGCACGGCTGGAGCGGGGGATTGAGATTGTTTTGCGGCAGGTGGGATTTGCAGAGAAGATAAAAGACGCGGATTTGATTATTACCGGGGAAGGGCAAGTGGACGGCTCGACCGCATATGGCAAGACCATCGCCGGGATAGCCGCTGAGGCGAAAAAGCAGGCAATACCGGTAATCGCCCTAGCCGGTTCGATTGGCAAGGATGCACATAATGTATATGAAGTGGGGGTGGTTGCGATTGTGGGGATATGCCGGGGGCCGATGAGTCTGGCTCAGGCGATGTGTCAGGGGGAGGCCTTACTGGCGGATGCGGCTGAAAATGTAATGCGTATTTATACGAGCCGGGGGCAAAATCCAAAAAAATAACAGGTTTCGAGGAGCGGTGAAAAATTCTATAAAACGTTATAAATAAATAGGATAAGTCGAAAGTTGTTGGACAAGAAGAATTTTCTGTTCAGACAACTACTTTTCACGGGGGTTAAAATCAATTATACTAATAGACAGTGTATGGGTGTTATATGATTTTTTACTAATAAGGAATGAATAAGTCAGGCTCGGGGTAGCCGGAAAGTGGAGAAGCTAAGAGGCAGAAAATAGTAAGTGCTATTATAAATCCTTCATAAATATATTTTTCATAGTATTTTATAATCTTTTTGATTTTTTTGCACTGCCCTCATAGTTTCACTTACTATTAACTCCCTAGGGGTTTGAACAAACATGGTATTGGATTGGTCGTGACGATGGACATGGCTGTTTGTATTTTTAAGTTATTTGTATATAAGAAGATATAATAAGGAAGTTTGCGAATAGGATAGTGGATGATTCGATTTCTGGTTTTTAGTCATGGCAAGGCGGTGCAGCAGATGTCGCTGGCGGGGGCGCACCTGTTCGGGCAGGATGATATCCCGGTGCGGGCGCAGTTAAATTTTGCTGAGGGCCAGCTAATCGGCCTGCGAAACAGCGAAAGCGCCGTGGGACTCTCGCTGTTGTGGGAGGTGGAGGGTTTCGGCAAGATATCCCTGCAGACAACCCGTCTTCCGATCCGGAATCGGCCCTATAACCTGAATGTGGAAATAGCCCGCTCTCGCTTGTTGAAAATCAGTCAGAAACGGGAAGAATGGGGTATGACGGACCTGGAGCTGGCGGAGGAGCACCATCAATTAATTGATGATGCCCTGGATAAATTTGTCGCTGCTTTATGCCATCTGGACGAACCGGAAATAGCTTCCAAATTTGCGGATGAGTCTCTGGCCCTGTCGATGCAGGCCGGTGAAAAAATGGCGCAATTCCATGCCGAGGTTTTTTTGCAGCGGCGAACTAGCACGCAGGGTTTCGGGCGGCACAGTTTCGGCTGCAGCATTGATCCCCTGCGGATCAAAGACCATGCCTATATGAACTATATCAAGGCGAATTTCCATTTTGTGACGGTGCCGGTCTGCTGGCGGGAAATTGAACCGAAGGAACAAGAGCAGAATTTCGAACTGCTTGACGAATGTGTCAGCCAACTGGTTCACAATCGGATTGCGGTAAAAGTGGGGCCATTGGTAAGTTTTTCGCCTGCAATGATTCCGGATTGGCTCTATATCTGGGAGAACGATTTTGAACAGGTTCGCGAGATGGCCTATGAATTTATTTCCAAAGTCGTCGAGCGGTATAGCAAAAAAGTGCAGGCCTGGGATGTGATCAGCGGTTTAAATGCCTACAATTGCTTCAATTTCAGTTTCGAGCAGATTATCGAGATGACCCGTTCGGCGGCCTTGGCGGCCAAACGGTCTTCGACCCGCAGTTTGGTACTGATTGAGCTGGTTGAGCCGTGGGGCGAGTATTATGCTTTGAATCAGCGAACGGTACCGCCGCTGATTTACGCGGATATGGTTTGTCAGAGCGGGATTGTATTTGACGGATTCGGCCTTAAAATTCGTTTTGGTCATCCCGGCTCCGGCTGCCGCAGCCGAGATCTGCTGGAGATATCCAGCCTGCTGGACCGGTTTGCCAATTTTGGCAAACAGGTTCATCTGGCCAGCGTGCAGGTCCCCAGCGATGCAGAAAAACTGCCGGATAAGACGGATAAAAATTGTGAAGCAGGTTTTTGGCATGGCCCCTGGTCCGAAGAGGTACAGGCGGAATGGCTGAGAAATGTGTATCGAATTGCTTTGAGTAAACCCTATATCGATACGATTACCTGGCAGGATCTGGCTGATTGTGAAGCGGGGATCATGCAAAACGGCGGATTGGTAAAAAAGGATCTCACTCCCAAACTGTCCTATCAACAGTTTTGTGAATTGAAAAAAGAGTTAATTAAACCCGAACGCGGCAAAGGGCACCCATAGACTTAAGTCCCATAGGATAGAACTACTTTTGTCTGCCCGTTGACAGATCTGGTTTCAGGGCGTATCATCACCGAATGAATTGGAATAAGCTCAAGGGAAAATTTATCGTGATGGACGGCCCGGACGGGGCTGGGAAAAGTACACAAATTCTTTTGCTATCCGAAGTTATCAAAAAAAAACAAATCGATGTCCTCACAGTTCGAGACCCTGGCGGAACCGCAATCGGGGAGAAAATCCGTCAAATTTTACTGGATAACGCCCATGGTGAGATGTCAGTGCGTTGTGAGGCGTTGCTTTACATGGCCAGCCGGGCCCAGCTTTTCAGCCAGTGCATAAGTCCGGCTCTGACCGAGGGTAATTGTGTTTTGTGTGACCGATGGGTTTCCAGTACCTATGCCTATCAGGCGGTTGCGGGCAAAATCGGGCCGCAGGTGGTACTGCATTTGGCAGAAACGACCCTGGAGCGAACCTGGCCGGATCTGACGCTTATTATTGACATTCCCTCCGCCGTCGGATTGGGGCGGGTCGGAGATCGGCCTGATCGAATGGAAGGTAAGGGGGCCGCATTTCATCAAAAAGTTCGTGAGGCGTTTCTGGAACTGGCCCAAAGCCGGGATGATTTTCGGGTGATAGATGGTTCCGGGACGGTGGAGCAGGTCCATTCCCGTATTTATGAGGTACTTACAACGTATGTCTCTTCTTGAAGCGGTCGGCCAGGATCAAGCTATATACTTTCTGCAGAAAGCTCGTCAATCGCAGCGGGTGCCGCACAGCTATATTTTTTATGGCCCGGAGGGGGTCGGCAAAGGGTTGATCGCCCGGCAATGGAGTAAATTGCTACTTTGTTCGAATGTTCAGCGTTTGGATTGGCCGGCGGACAGACCACCCGGTACTAAAATAGAGAAATTTGAAGACCCCTGCGGTCAGTGTCCGGATTGTACTTTAGTGCAGGTCGGCAGCCATCGGGAACTGCATATTATAACGAATAAGACGTTCAAGCGCGCCA
>CAZOMV010000158.1:0-6642 GCA_964580995.1 uncultured Pirellulales bacterium | reverse complement strand
GGGTGATTCGGTCGGAGGATGGAAACATGAAACAGGAAAATGAATCGAGGTTATTGCCCATAACCGAATATCACGGGATACAATATCTCGTGGATATCGAAAACCGGCAGTTCCGGGAATTCCCGAACGGGCAGGTTCGGATATCTTTCCGTTCGGAACAAGGACAAGCCATGGTCAAAGCGATGCTGGGCAGTGAATGGCGGTCGTATGGGCTGGTACGGGAAGATATGAATCCCGCTGATGGAATTGGGCATTGTCCCCGGTGCGGGCGGGAAATAATGCTAGCTGAAGGGTAGGTGGGAGTAGGAAAATCAAACAAAATACTATCTCCCGGGATTGGACTATTAATGCCAAGAGTTGCTGCCAAACTTGATTTTCAGGCAAGGACACGGATTGAGGTATATCAAAGAAACAATAATCAGATAACCAATTCGTATTTTTACTAAGATGGTGGCTGAAATATTTTCCAAAGAAGTTTTAAAATCTGGTTTTTTGGAGACAGATTTGATATTCTATTATAAATAAGGCTCAGCGGTGTAGCTGAGTAAGGATATACTATGTTATATGAGAAATCCCAGAAAATTCATCCTGTATGGAGGACCGTTATGAAAAAAGCTTTAATTCTTATAGGCTTCGTGATTTTATATCATTTTAATAATGTAACAGCGCAAGATAAAATTATCTGGGGTCGTGATAAATCACACTGGCAAGAGGTCTCTTTCACAGCCAAATGCGATGGGACAGAGCAACGTTATGCTATATTGCTGCCGGAAAATTTTAATCCGGAAAAGCGATATAATTTGCTGATAGTTTTTCACGGGATGGGCGGAGACCGTTGGCAGCTGTTTAATCTGCAGGATACCGAACAACAATGTCGAGCGATGATGGATGTGATCATTGAAAATCAACTAATCGTAATAACTCCCGATTACCGGATCGATCAATGGATGGGGCCTAAAGGGGAAGCAGATACATTGCAGATTCTTGTGGACCTGAAACAAAAATACCGAATCAATAAGGTTTTTATCGGTGGAGGTTCGATGGGCGGATCAGCCGTTCTGACTCTGGCGGTTCGCCATCCGTACCTTTTCGATGGTGTTATGAGTATGAATGGGACTGCCAATTATCTGGAATATGAGAATTATCAGGAATATATCCAGAAAGGTTTTGGCAGTACCAAGGCTGAGATACCTCTTGAGTATAAAAATCGCAGTGCGGAATATTGGCCTGAGCAGATTATCATGCCCATCGGACTTAGTGTGGGCGGCCAGGATACAGCCGTTCCGCCACATAGTGTTACCCGGCTGGCAAATATACTGAAAAAGATGAAACGAAAAGTTTTGTATATTTACCGGGAAGAAGTAGGGCACGGCACATTATATGATGATGCCCGAGCGATTCTCGAATTTACCCTTGGTATCAGGTCTGAAAAGGATGAAGTAGAAAAACCTTCCAACAAATAGGAGCTAAATAGGAATTCGGTACAATTTTTGGAAATCAGGGAAGAAATACCGATAAGGTCTTTTTCAATATTCCCTTACATTTGTAGACAAAAGAACCGTCAGGGTAAGTATTTACTTTTGAAAAGAAGCTGTCGTTTTATGAATGGTGTTTGGCCGTTTACAGAATCATAAAGCAGTATAGAAGGAATTGTGATGTTGAAAAAATTGCAGATTTTATATTCATTAGCGTTAGTATTCCTGGTTCTTGGGTTGGTTTCTTGTTTAATGGCTAAGCATCCTAAGAAGGTTGCTTATGGAGGTTCTCCCGCCGGTTCCGAAATGAAAAAACGGGATTTGTGGGTGAAGGAAAATTTTCAACACGTGCAGAAAACCTGCTCCTTGAAACCGGCTGGGACCGCTGCGGCTCCGGCGGGTCTGCTGGTCCGGGCCAACAACGATCCGGTGCAAAAGAATTTCCGCGACGGCCAGCCTTTAACCATAGGAGAAACCGAATATAAACGAGGTTTGTATTGTCATGCGTACAGCAATATTCTGGTTCGGCTGCCTGCTCGCGGCCGGGAATTTACCGCCCTGGCCGGACTGGATAAACGGGCGGGCGGTGGGGCGGTCGTGTTTGCCGTGAAAGTGGCGGAAACTGAGGTCTTGAATTCCGGCGTTTTCAAAAAGGAAATGCCCGCTTTGCCCGTCCGCGTGAATTTGCAGGATGCAAAAGAGTTTACATTGGAGATCGGTGATGGAGGGGATGGCATCGGCGGCGACCAGGTCACCTGGGCCGATGCAAAGGTAGTATTGGCTGACGGAACGGAGCTTTGGCTGGATGAACTGAATTTTATCGAAGATGTGACTGCCCCGCAGGAGCGAGCCGCCGCCCAGCCGCCTTTCTCGTTCCGCTATGGGGATAAATCCTCCGATGAACTACTGGCCTCGTGGGAATTTTCGGAAACCAAAAACAAGATTGATGACCGGCGAACCCGGTGCATCCAGACCTATACCGATCCCCAAACGGGATTGGTGGTTCGATGTGAACGGATCGAATACCAGGATTTCCCTACCGTGGAATGGACACTCCATTTTAAAAACACCGGAAAGGAAGATACACCCATTCTTTCGGAAATCCGCTCTATTGACACAATTCTCCAGCGGAAAGAAAACCGGGAATTCCTCCTGCATCATTTTACCGGTGCGCCTTCCGGTCCGGTCGATTATGCCCCTCACGAGCTGGAAATGAATCCCAGTTCCCTCAAAAAAATATCCACCTCAGGCGGCCGCCCGACCAACAGCAATCTCCCGAATTTTAATATCGAGTGGGATGGTGGTGGGGTAATCGTCGTCATCGGCTGGCCCGGTCAATGGGATGCTTTCTTTGTTCGTGATGCCGAAAATCGTCTGCGAATTTCTGGCGGGCAGGAACAGACCCATTTTACCCTCCATCCGGATGAAGAAGTTCGCACCCCGCTGTCTGTCATGCAGTTTTACGAAGGAGACTGGATCCGGGCTCAAAACATCTGGCGCCGCTGGATGTTCGCTCACAATCTGCCCCAGCCGGGCGGTAAACCCTTGCACCCGCAAATGGCCGCCTGCAGTTCGCACCAGTATGGGGAGATGACCAATGCCAATGAAGAAAATCAAAAAATGTTTATCGATGGTTATTTGAAACGGGGCCTCGATCTGGATTATTGGTGGATGGATTGCGGCTGGTTCATCCACGCCTGTACCATCGCCGGTACCTGGGAAGTCGATAAAATCCGTTTTCCCAACGGCCTTCGTGCCATCAGCGATTATGCCCACCAGAAAGGCGTGGGCACCATCCTCTGGTTTGAACCGGAACATGTCTGGCCGGGAACCTGGCTCTATGACAATCATCAGGATTGGCTGCTGTTCCCCCCGGATATCCCCGGTATCAAAAATCAAGCTAACCAGGGGCAGCCGATTGGCGGAAGAACCGTGCTAGACCTCGGCAATCCCCTGGCTCGCCAGTGGGTAACCGATCACTTTGTCAAATTGATGGATGAGGAAGGTATTGATGTCTATCGGCAGGACTTCAATATTGAACCGCTCCTCTTCTGGCAGGCGAAGGATACGCCCGACCGCCGGGGCATTACCGAAATCCGCTATGTCGAGGGGTATCTGAAATTCTGGGATGATATGCTCCAGCGCCGCCCGAATATGCTCATCGATACCTGTGCCAGCGGCGGCCGCCGGAATGATCTGGAAACCTTGCGCCGCGCCGTGCCCCTGCTCCGCAGCGATTATATCCTGGAACCGGTTGGCCAGCAGAACCATACCTACGGGATGGCTTTCTGGATACCGTTCTTTGGCTCGGGCATTAATCAGTTCGATTCATATGGCTTTAGAAGTTGCATGTTCCCCCATATCACAGCTTGTTATGATATGCGCCGCGAAGACCAGGATTATACCCTGGCAAAAATAATGTATGACCAGTGGCGCCAGATTGCCCCCAACTATTGGGGGGATTTTTATCCCCTCACTCCCTACAGCCCTGCCAACAACGTCTGGATGGCCTGGCAGTTTGATCGACCGGAAGTAGGCAAGGGAATGGTCCAGGCTTTCCGTCGAGCGGATAACGGTGAAGAATCCCAAACTTACAAACTGCAAGGTCTCAATCCCGGCGCTGATTATATTGTTACTGATCTGGATGTGAACCAGCCCCAAAAACACACCGGCCGTGACCTTATGGGAAAAGGATTGGTACTAACAGCGAAGGAAAAACCGGCGGCATTGGTTATTACCTATGAAATGGTAAAATAAATTAGTGCATTTCATCCAGTTTATAGGAGGCACGCAATATTGAAACGAATGGTAGTAACTATTGGTATTGCAGCGATGTTGGCATTCTTTTCGTCCCGATTCACGGTAGCCAAGGCTGACCTCTACGTCGCACCCGACGGCAAGGACACCAATTCCGGCACAGCCGCTGAACCTTTTGCCAGTGTGGCCAGAGCGCGGGATGCGGTCCGTCAAAAGATTTCTGCTGGTCTGGATCACGATGTGGTAGTGTCGATCCGCGGCGGTATCTATCCACAGACCGAAACTTTAGTTTTCGGCCCGGATGATTCCGGTACCGAAAAGTATTCGATCACCTACGCAGCCGCGTCCGGTGAGAAAGTGGTTCTGAGCGGCGGGCGGACAATTACCGGCTGGAAAAAAGGGGAAGGAGAAATCTGGACGGCCGAATTGCCGGAGGTCAAGGCGGGCAAGTCGTACTTCCGCCAGTTGTTTATCGATGGCCAGCGGACCATGCGGGCGAGAACGCCGAATGCAGGGGTAGGAGAGTGGCCGTTGGGGTTGAATATAAAACCCGATGCCAATAACAGCGATGCGCATGATACGACAATCACCTTGGGTGTGGATCAGCCCATGATTAAGGCGTGGAGGAACATCACTGACGTCGAAGTGATTTGGCTCTGCAACAATGCGGCGACACGGAAACGCTTGGGAAGTGTGAATAAAACCGAAAACACCTTTACCCTGCCGCCGCCGCACATGTGGCCGCACGGTTTTACCGGTGAATACAATATTAGCTTTCCCGATAGAAATTTCGGCTGTTATTTCGAGAATGCCCTGGAGATGCTCGACCAGCCGGGCGAGTGGTACCTGGATCGCCAGACGGGTGTCCTTTCCTACTGGCCGCGGGAAGGTGAGGATTTGACGAAAGCCGAGGTGGTGGCGCCGCTGGTTCAGAATACGCTCCTGGCTGTTCAGGGTACGCGTGATCGGCCTGTGCAGAATCTCCATTTTCAGGGCATTCGTGTGGCTTACGTGGACTGGCCGCTGCCGCCCTACGGCTTCACGGGTCTGTTTGGTTGTCTCCAGCTGGTAGAGCAGAATGAGCCAAAAGGCTCTTGGAAGATGTACTGGATCGACGCTGCCGTTAGCTTCAAGTACGCCCGTAGCTGCAATTTCATTGGTGGGGCTGTTGAGCACACTGGTGGTATTGGTATCAGTATGCTCAAGGGCTGTGCGGGGAACGTAATTGAAGGTAATGATATCCATGATCTGGGAGGCGGGGGAATCACGGCGGGTGTAATAAGAAACCGAAACACCTGGCAGTGGGCCGATCCGTTGGATCAGGATGACCACAAGAATTACCGCATTGCCAATAATCACATCTACGATTGTGGCATGGACTACTATGACGCTGTCGGCATCTTTGTATCTCTGACCCAGGAGGCGGTTGTCGCCCACAACCTGATCCACGACATCGCCTATACGGGAATCGTTGTCAATGGTAACGAAACCCCTGAATCGCCCTACTTAGCCAAAAACAACACGGTGGAGTACAACCACATTTACCACGTGATGCAGGTGGCGGCGGACAGGGCAGCGATCTACGTCAGTTTTCCCCAAGCCGATCGGGGCGCTCTGATTCGCGGCAACTTGATGCATGACACCGGTAATGGCTTGGGCATATACCTGGACACGGTCGGGATGCCGCATGGGTGCGCAGGCTACCACTTTGAAGGTAACATTGTCTACCATAGCGCATATCCCATGAGCCGCGGGGCAAGAAACTCCGTGGACAATCGGTGTATTGACAATCTCATCTCCAAAGGCGATGGTCCTGCTGCGGAGTTTATAAAAGCATTTCAAATGCAAGCGGGCCTCGATCCGGCCTATCGCCGTCTGTTACTGGGTTCTGGCGAGCCGTCGTGCCAATTTTATCCATTGACTGAGGACAGCCGTGCTATGAACGTTTGGTCCGCCTGGCAGTTCCATCGGCCTGAAAGGGATGAAGGTGTGGTTCAAGTCTTCCGTCGTTCCGAAAGCGGGGTAGACTCCCAACACATTAAACTGCGAAGCCTGGATGCCGATGCCAAGTACGAAGTGAAGAACCTCGGCACGGAGACAACGAGTCAACATTCCGGCCGCGAACTGATCGAGGAAGGCCTCCCGGTAACGCTGGCCGATCCCAGTCCGACTAATTTAGAGGATGGGAATTGGCATCAGATTGCGGTAACCCAGGATGGAACAGGAATTCAAACCTATGTCGATGGTATGCTGGAGGGTGTATTTGTTCCTATGAGTCCAGGGCCTGCCTCCACAAATTCTGTGGATTTTAGTATTGGTGCGAGTGTACCTTTAGGCCGTTATTTTAAAGGTGCGATAGATGAAGTAGCGGTTTTTAACACCGCACTGAGTAAGGAAGCGATTCTGTTTA
>CAZOMV010000157.1:0-7114 GCA_964580995.1 uncultured Pirellulales bacterium | reverse complement strand
GTGGCTGGGTGGTGGGGGGAGGGTGGGGGACTTTGATGGGGGGGGGGGGAAACGGGCTTGGTGTGGGAGGTGGGGTAAAGAGGTACATTGGAACGTGGGGGGTTTTAGGTGTTTCCACAGGAAAATGCGGGCGTTGGGAATCGAACCCAAATGGCCAGCTTGGAAGGCTGGAGCTTTACCATTAAGCTACACCCGAAACGCGGTGCGGTATATCTAGCAAAAAAGGCGGCGGCTGTCAAGTATTTTTGACGGAAACGCCAAAAGTCAATATCGACTTCCAAAAACGCACTCTGGCTCCCCAATAACAAGGGGACGACGAGTTTTTGACGCTGGCGTCATTTTTAGATTATATTTTACAGGCGGTTATGATAAAAAAGGGGAATTTGCCCCAGTCTTTACCGCCGGAATTTCTTCTGCATGGCCCGGCTGATGTCACGGGACATTTCCCGGTCTTTGACTTTTTGGCGTTTATCCCCGTGGCTTTTTCCCTGGGCCAGGGCGATCTCGATTTTGGCCAGGCCGTGGGAAAAATAAATCCGCAGGGGGACCAGGGTCAGGCCTTTTTGGGTCAATTTCGCCTGGATTTTTTTCATTTCCCGGCGATGAACCAGTAGTTTTCGGGGTCGGAGCGGGTCGTGGTTGGCGATATTGCCGTATTCATAAAGGGGGATGTTACAGCCCATCAGATAGAGTTCCTCGCCGCGGGTCCGGGCGAAGGCCTCTTCCAGGTTGGCCCGGCCCTGCCGAAGGCTTTTGACCTCGGTTCCGACCAGGACCAGTCCCGCCTCAAATTTTTCGATCAGTTCGTATTCAAAACGGGCCTTTTTATTGGCAATCGTCGGAGTGAATTTGCCGGCTGCTTTGCCGGCGGCTTTATTGGTATGGTCTGTTTTTCTTGTCATAGTTTCCCATTCATGTAATCGTCAAAAGCGGATTATATCCTATTATCGAATAAAAGAAACAGACTATTCTGTCGACAATTTACCGCAAACGTCAGATAACTGTGGCAACTTGGTTAAGTTGCAAATTATAGGGATGTTACGAAAAAATCTTTTTAAAAAAAATAGTAAGTTGATTTGGCATAGGGGCCATTTAGAGTTTATAATAGGATGTAGGAAAAAATACTGGTAAGTAACCAGGAGGTAGATTTTGTATCAGAAAAAAGTGATTCATGTGGTTCCGGAGAACATGCCGGTGCAGGGGGAAATTGGACAATTTATAGAAGGATTGCTGGGCAGCGAGGTTTATCTGAAGGCGGTAAAGCGATCGGTCATTATCGGTCCTATGGCCAGCGGGAATGATACCATGATGGAATGGATCCAGCGGGATGGAGCGATTCTCTATTCCTCGCACACGGACATCGCCCGGCATCCGTATGGAAAAGGCCTGCTGGAAGTGGAGCGGAAGTACGGTGTTTCGCTGGTGTATGCGCATCAGCCGCTGCGCGGCGCCAAACCGGAGGAGAAACGATTTTCGGAAATCCTGCTGATCGATGCCGGCAAAGCCGATTTGCTTTCGGTCAATGCGCTGAAGGCCTGGCTGTACGAGGAATTCGGTATTGAAAGCATTCGCTACGAGAAGAACCGGGAATATGAAACGTATGTGAAATTTGCGCCGGCGGCCCTGGCGGCTCTGCGGGCGATCGGGGTGGCGGATCCTTCGGATCCCGGAGTATTAATCGCCCATGATTATATGGGATTGCCCACGATCCTGGCGGCGGTGATGGACCCGCTGGGTTCCTATAAGACGGTCTTTTATGCCCATCAGGAAGCTACGGCCCGGCGCATTGTGGAGAATTATCCCGGCCACGACACGATGTTTTATACCGCCCTGAACTGTTCCCGGATGAGAGACTACTATCTGAGCGATGTCTTTGGCCCGCAGGATTTCTTTTTTCAAAATACCCTGATTAACGCGGCCCGCTATTGCGATAGTATTATCGCCGCCAGCGAACAGGTGGCGGGGGAATTGCGGTTTTTGGGGCCTGCTTTTCAGGATATCGATATCGATGTCAGCTATTACGGATTGCCGGCCCAAACCTGCAAACTAGAGTACAAAATAGCCGCCAAGCGAAAGTTGCAGGACTATGCCCAAAAACGGCTCGGCTTTACCCCCGATACGATATTCACCCATATTTCGCACATGGGCCTGCGAAAAGGACTGTGGCGCGATCTGCGGGTTCTGGAGCATCTGGATCAGGAATATCAGAAGCAGGGCCAACACGGGCTGCTCTTTTTACTCAATACCGTCCCTTGCAGCAAGAATCTGGGAAATGCGGATTATATGGGCAATAACTGGAAATGGCCGGTGGATTTTCTGGATCGGAACAACCAGTTGCCCGACAGTGAAGCGGCCTTTTACGCCGGCGTGCAGGCGTTCAATACCCAGGCTAAAAACATCCAGGTCATATTGGTCGATCCCCTGGGTTTTTATAACACCGCCAGCGGGAAAACGCTGCGTATGGAGATCGATGTCTGCGATATTCGGCGCGGCAGCGATGTGGAATTCGGGCAGAGTATTTATGAGCCGTTTGGCCGAACCACTCTGGAAGCCCTGGCCAACGGCAGCCTGGTGGTATGCAACCGGATCTGCGGTTCTCTGGAACTGATAGAAAAGATAGCGGGGGGGAAACTCCCGGATTCGGTTATTGTCGCGGATTACACCGAACGAAACCATCCGGACAACGCCATGGAAAGCCTGGAAAGCATTCTGGCCATTGACCAGGGCGGGCGCGATCTCGTCGAACATGCCGTCAGCGGGCACGTGGCGCGGTTGATTTTGGAGCGTCTGCCCCGATCCGAGGACGAACTTCGGTCCCGGATTGCCTGGGGTTTGGAGTTTGCCGCGAAAATAAACTGGGATTCGGTTTGCCAGCAGTTCTTTCTGCCGGCGCTGAATCATGCCTATCACCGGCGGCGTGCCCGGCGAACGGCCTGATGGTTTCGCTGCTGGAAGTATATCTACATCAACACCGTTTCTCCTGAAGCGGCGGCTGGGTTTTGCCGGGGCGAGAACCAGGGCGAGAATACGCATTGACATTTTCGGGAAATAATGCTATAATTAGAGATGACATGAAGGCATAACCTTCGCTAGCCTTAATATAACTTATTTGCCAAAAAGGAGTTGTAGAATGAACCCCACCAAACACCTTGTTTTTGCCATCCTTCTTTTCCTTTGGGGCTTATCGTTTTCCACCCATGCCGCGGTTTTGCGGGTGGACTTCAACGGATATAACAGTACGGAGGATAACCCCGGCAATGGCCGCGTGGACAATGCCCAGGCCACGACCGCGGACCAGGGGCTGTTTGGTTCGGGAAACTTCTGGAATGGCCTGGAAGTTTCCTCCGCGACGCCCAATACCATCGGATTATACTTTCCCGGCCCGGCTCCCACCCTTTACTATGAAGACGGCCAGACCAATTCGAATATTTCCGTGACCCTAAACGGATTTATCAGTTCGGACTGGTTTGATCCGGATGTGGGCAACCACGTCACGCGGGACTATATTCTGGGTCCTGCCAGTCCGCACGCCACCATCACCATCAGCGGTCTGGTTCCCAGCCAGTCCTATAATCTGGCCGGCTACGGCAATAACGGCCATGATGGCCTGGGTGCCATCTGGATGGCTAATGGGGTGGGACCGCTGAACCTGAGTATGGGGGTGGCGAACGAGGGAATTCTCCAGGGGATTGTTGCCGATGCTAACGGCCGGATCATCATCGATTTGGCGCAGGATGATTATGGAATCGGCCTAAGCTGTGTCAATGGTTTTGAGCTGACGGAAGCGGAGCCGGATTGCAGTCCCTACCTGCCGCAGGATTTTAACCATGACTGTTATATCGACCTGCAGGATTTTGTGATTTTTGCGCAAAACTGGCTGCTCTGTTACGATGCCGCCAATGACACGTGTGAGAATATTGAGGACATCATTGCTGCCGAGGAAATGGCCAGGGCTTGGCAATGGGTTCAGGACAAGTTTGCTTCCGACCATCCCGTGCCTCCGGTTTCCTTCGTGTATAATGGTGTATCCTCCCTCAGCCTGCTGGCCAACTGGCAGAAAACGCAGCAGTCCGTGGTTCTGGATTCGCAAAGAACGCAGCATACCCTGACCTATCTGGACCCGGCAACCGGCCTGAAAGTCAAATGCGTGGCCACCGAATACCACGATTACCCGGCGGTCGAGTGGGTGGTCTATTACCAAAACACCGGCAGTCAGAACACCCCCATCGTAGAGGATATGCAGTCCGCCGATTTCGATTGCCCCAGTGGCGCCGCCGGGAATTTCACCCTGTATTATGCCGACGGCAGCACCGCGATTGCTACGGATTTCCAGCCCCAGCAACTAACCCTCGCCACCGGCGCCAGCCGGAGTTTTACCCCCTTTGGCGGTCGGTCCTCCGATGGGGTTTTGCCTTTCTTCAATCTGGAAAAACCGGACCAGACCGGAACCATGCTCGCCATCGG
Source organism: uncultured Pirellulales bacterium (assembly GCA_964580995.1). Taxonomy (GTDB): domain Bacteria; phylum Planctomycetota; class Phycisphaerae; order Sedimentisphaerales; family SM23-30; genus JAKJEP01. The sequence goes on along the minus strand of CAZOMV010000157.1, from coordinate 2,650 downwards.
CTGGACCGGGCAATGGGCCGCGTCCTTCCACAAATATAGTGCCGCCAGCCTGAATTTCCAGACCGGTCTGGAACTGGCCCGTCTGCGGCTGTATCCCGGCGAACAGATTCGCATGCCCTCCGTCATGCTCCTTTTTTGGGGCGGCGACCGGCAGCGGGGCCACAACCAGCTCCGGCGTTTCCTGCTGGCTCATTATTCCCCTCGACCGTGTGGTATGCTGGCCGAACCGTTCGTGGGTGCCAGCCCGCATGGATATATTGGTTTCAACAATACCACCGAACAGAACATGCTTGATTTTGTAAATAGTATCGCAACGCATGATATGCCGGTTGATTATGTCTGGATCGACGCCGGCTGGTACGACGATTATGGAACCGGCATGTGGGAATACACCGGCACCTGGGAGCCGGATCCTGTGCGGTATCCCCACGGCATGGACCCGGTTGCCGATGCCGTACACAATGCCGGCCGGAAATTCCTGCTCTGGTTCGAGCCGGAACGGGTCATGCCCGGCTCCTGGCTCTATACCAACCATCCCGAATGGCTGTTGACCCCTTCCAATATGCCGCCGGCGGTTGCCTACCAGCAGAACGATGGATGGCGGCTCTTGAATCTGGGTAACCCGGCCGCCCTGGCCTGGGCCAAGGCCAAGTTTAGCGGCATGATCGGCGATATCGGTATTGATGCCTATCGCAACGACTTTAACATGCACCCGGTCTATTACTGGCGGACCGGCGAAGCGGCCGACCGGCAGGGCATGAACGAAATCCGCTACGTGATGGGCTTGTACGATTATTTCGATACGCTGCAAGCCGACCATCCGAACCTGATTATCGACGACTGTGCCAGCGGCGGCCGGCGGATCGACTTCGAAATGCTCCGCCGCTCTCTGGTGCTGACCCGATCAGATTACCTGTGGTATTCCGACAGTGCCCAGAGTATGCAGTACGCCCTGTCCTTCTGGATTCCCCTGACCGGCCTGGGCACGGTCTCTCTGAATCCCTATGATTTCCGCAGCGGCATGGGCAATTCCTTCGTTACCGCGCTGAATCACAACGATCCGGGTATCTGGGCACCCGCAACAACCATGCTGAACCAGTATCGCTCGATCAGTGACCTCTACCGCGGCGATTTTTATCCCCTGACCGACTATAGTGCTTCCGATAATGCCTGGATCGCCTGGCAGTATTACGACCCCAGCCAGGGCCGGGGCATGATGCAGGCCTTCCGCCGTCCCCAGAGTACCACCGGTTCCATGCAGTTGAAACTCCAGGGCCTGGAATGGAATGCCGTTTATACCCTGACCAATCTGGACACCGCCGCCGTGACCACGGAAACCGGCAGCAGCCTGATGAACCCCGGCCTGCCGGTCGCGATCTCCGCCCAGCCAGGTTCGGTGATCATTGTGTATCAAAAGAACTAACGGAAGTTCTGCAAAACCGAAGAACGAATCGGAATGCGAAAAAAACTATCCTTCGCTCCGGGAATTCCCTATAATGCCCGTGGTGTATCTGAGATTAGGATAGTACGTTGGAAGAACAGGTTGATAGTATGTTAATCGGCATTATTTCAGACAGTCACGATCATCGGGAGTCTTTGCAAAAAGCGGTCGCGATTTTCAACGAACATCAGGTTTCCTACATCCTGCACGGCGGCGATATCGTTTCGCCCTTTTCCGCCAAAATATTCCAGGAGGTAAAATCCGCCAGACTCATCGCCGTCTATGGCAACAACGATGGGGAAAAACTGTTTCTCAAAGGCACCGTGGAAAAGGGGGGCGGCGAGATTCACGAATACTGCTACAAAGGCACCATCGCCAACCGCCGGATCTTCATGACGCACACCCCGCACTATATCGAGGAAGCGATCCTCAGCCAGACCTACGACCTGGTCATTTACGGCCACACCCACAACCAGGACATCCGCCGGGAAGGCAAAACCCTCATCATCAACCCCGGCGAATCCACCGATTGGCTGACCGGCCGCGGCCACGTCGTGCTCCTGAACCTCGATACAATGGAACACCAGATCATCCCTTTATAAGCCGCGCCCGCTTATGAAAAATACCAGCCCACCCGCCGCCACAACACCGGCTGGAAGGAACATAAAACTGGAATAGCCAAAATACCATAACCGGTAAAGGAATCTTCCAGTTAATTGGAAAAAATATCTTACCAATTTAAAAAAAACGACTCCAAGTATTTGTATGTCGTTTATTTATAGACAATTATAACTATTCAACTAACAAAGGGGTGTTCGCTTAAAATAGTGTCATATTTTAAGGTTTTTTCTTGTGTATGTCCGATAACTCCAGCATGGTTTACACAATATTTTGAAGGACTATTACCATGCCGGCAAAGCTAATCGAACATAATAATAACACGTTGGCCATTCAGTTTACAGTCGAATTAACCGGCCAAATGCTCCACGATGAGCAATTTTTGCAGCAATCTCTGAATGAGGCTGGGCAAGTAGCGATGATCCCGATGCTCAAGCAGTTCGACACTCACGGTGAACCCATCCGTGTCAATGGCGTCAAACACACCGTCAAAGACTATGCCCCCCAGAGCTATGAAACGCCCTACGGGCCGGTCCAGGTGGAGCGTCACACGTATCAGACGTCCAAGGGGGGGCGTGCCTATGTGCCGCT
>CAZOMV010000156.1:0-7499 GCA_964580995.1 uncultured Pirellulales bacterium | reverse complement strand
GGTATTTAGGCGTTTGTGCCTCACGGTGGGGCAGGGAGGAGGGCAATTCCCAATGGAATCCGGCCTGCGGTTTCGTGAACACCGGGGCCAGCGAAGGTGTCTTCGACGTGGAAGACCTGGTTGAATTGTGCGGGCACTGGCTGGACGGCCGCTGAAGATTGCATCAGGGATCGGTTATCGGATGGAGAAATTGCACGAAAATGGCCCACCCCGTGTGTTTAGCGGGTTATTGGGCAGCGGATCTTATTCGCTGCGCAGGGCGGGTAGCAGGTCGCTGCGCAGGGCCAGATGGGCGGCGAGCCAGATCCACACGATCCCGCTAAACAGAATCAACAGCAGCGTCCCGGCCAGCGATGCGAGCGGCAATTCGGCGGTGGTCGAGAGCAGATTGGGGATCAAGGCCAGCAGGGCGGAGAATGTTCCGGCTGCCAGCCCCAGCACCAGCAGGCCGGCATGTTCGCTGAGGATCAGCCGGTACAGGGCCGGCTTTTCAAACCCGAGAGCGCCAAGCAAAGCCAGTTCTTTCCGCCGTTCGAGCACATTGCGCATCACGATCACGCCTATCCCGATACTGCCCAGCAAGATCCCCAGCCCGCCCAGCAGCAGGAAGATCGAGAGATAGGAATTCTCGACGCTGAGAAACAGGGCCAGCCGCTGGGCGGCGGGCGTTAGTTCCAGGCCAAAATCGCGCAAGGCCCGTGTCAGCGATTTTGCGGTCGCGGCCGCGGCGGCAGGGGGGGTATCGATCAGGAAAACCTGATAGCCCTGGGCGGCGGGGAAGCGGGCGGTGAAGTTGTTTTCGGAAATAATCAGGCTGCCCTGCAGCATGGTTTTTTGAATCGCACCCGCCAGCAGGATTTGAAAATGCCGGCCTTGTTCATCGGTATAATCGATCGTATCGCCCACCGCTTTGCCCAATGCCCATTGAATCGTATCGGCATCCGCAATCGCGGGGATGACATTTGCACCATAGTTTTTCTCCAGGATCCGCCACGGGTTGGATTGGTAAGCCGCATCCGCCAGCCCGGCAAATGTGAACGGCTGGACCGACTCCATCGCTGCCGGCGAAACTCCCAGCAGCGGCGGATGCTGGGGCCGGTTCAGGTTCAGGCAGCTGGCGTCGTCGCCTTCCCGCAGCCGAAGCGGAATTGCCCGGACCCCGGTCATATCACCAGGATTCAAGCCGTAAAACTTTTGCGTTTCTGTTGTGTTCAGATCGCGATACACCGGCAGCGTGGCCCGGCCATAGAGCGAAAAGCCGCCTGTCCCCGAACTACGCAGATTGGCATTTTGCAGCGGATTGTGGCGATTGGCGCCGATGGCGACTACCAGAAAACACCCGCAGGCCAGCAGGACCATGATCGCCATGCTCCGGCCTATTTTACGGCTCATGTTCCGCAGGCCCAGGTTCCAGAACGTCATGCGCAGTCCGGCTGAGACCCGGCATACTCGCTGCAGCAGGATATGGCCGGCGGAAAGCGAACCGATCAGTAAAATCGTACCCATGCCGAAAAAGAGTCCCGCCGCCTGTTTCGGCGGCGAAACGAGTGACCAGAGTAATAAAATGACTATCGCTATTGTGGACAGGACCGCAATCCAGAAGCTCACTCCGAATCGGTTCCGGCCCGGCAGAAAGGCCGCTTCGCTCAGGCCGCTGAGCAGTTCCCGCGCCGGCCGGGAGCCGTGGCGGCGTGCCACCAGCCAGATCGCAAAAAAGCTGACCAGACAACTGCTTATGAGTCCCATGAGAATGGTAACCGGTTCGGCGTGAAACCGGATCGTTGCGGCCGAAACCGCATTCTGCCAGATGGTGCTCAGGGCGTACATCATGACCTGGGTATAGGCCATGCCGCCGACAATACCCAAAAGCCCGCCCAGCACGATCAATACGCCGCCTTCCAGAAGAAAAAGATGTTTGACCATTTTCGGCGGCCATCCCAGCGCCAGCAGCAGCCCGGCCTGCGGATTTCGCTGTTCGATGGCCAGGCGGAATAACAATGCCACCAGCAGCAGGGCCGCGATAATCAGGAAAAAGCTGAAACCGATAAACAACTGGCCGAAATTCAGCGCCTCGCCGCCGGCCTTCCGGGCGGTTTCCCGTACCGGCTGGAAGTATAAACCCACCGCCGCCGGATTCAAATGCTCCCGCAGGGTGTCACGAATGGCGGCCTCGGAAGTTTCCGTCAAAGGAAAGCGAATGGCTGTCAGGTCGCCGTAGCGGTTTTTCCATAGGGATTGGCCCGCTGATAGAGTAATAAAGGCCTTGGGCGTGCCCCGGTAGTCGTCCCAGTATTTTTCATCCTGGGGACGAATGCGGTCCAGATTGATGGGAAGGCCGCTCTGCCAGTCGCAACAGCTTTCTGCATCGCTGATTCCGGGGAAATCCGGCATCAGCGCCGGGTCCGCCGCCGGTCCTGCCATCGGGATCACCGAGCGAATCCGGAACCGGCTGGTCCGTTCCTCCAGTTTTCGCATCGTACCCAAAACATAATACCGCATTACCAGCGTATCACCGGTCTGGGCCTTGAGGTCATCCGCCAGCCAGGTATTGATGATTATTTCATCCTCCGCCATATCCGCCGGGAGCCAGTCGCCGTCGGTGGCTGTGACCATCGAGTACGGAGCCGTACGATCGCCGCACTGCAGTTCATTCACGAAATAGGTTAGTATGGGCTGGGCCTTTTCCGGAATCTCTTTGGCTGCCTGCGCTACCGCCGGATCGATAAATATGCGGCTGGAGCGCAGTTCCAACGCGGAAAGCCGGGGGATTTCGCGCAGTTCCAGCGCTGCATCGGCCAGATGCCAATGGTTTTTTATTTCGTTGTTTACTTTTTCCAAGGTAAGCTCGGCGGCCGGATTTTCCCCCAGCAGCAGCAGATTGCACCGGCCGGGTAGTTTACTCTTTTCCGCCAGCCATTCCCTGGCAAGGAAAACATTGTACGGTGCGATATGATTGGCTTGCAGGCTGAAACGCCCCATCTCGGTTTCCCTTACGATTTGCTTCACCTTCAGACGCGCCGCGCTCGAAAGATCGGATTCTGTCGAGAGGGGAATATCGCGGGAAATCAGGGATGGATTCGGGATGCGAACCACCAGTTCATCGCCCGGTCCGACGGCCAGATGCCGGGCCAGCGGTTCATTGATCAGAATTTCATCGGCGGCCAGGTGGGGGGGCGGCATGGCCCCGGAGGCCATTTGCCAGAAAGTATCGTCCACGCCCACGACCTGGGTCTGATTCGCACGGGCTGTGCCGTCGCTATTGGTTACGATGGCGGGCAATTGTAAAACGCCGGCGGCTGGGGCACCCGTTGCCACGCTGATTTCACCCGCCAGCTCGCTGCGGAAAAACCGGTCCGCGCCGATTAAAGCGAATTTTGTCTTGCCCAGCCGTTCCAGGGCCTGCTGTTGCAGGCTATATTGCAGCGAATCGCCCACCAGCAGCGCCCCGATAATGATGGCCGTACTCAGAGCCGCCCCCAGCAGTACCCACACATGGGTCCGCCGGTAATAGTAGAGGCTCCGCCATATCAGCCGCCCAAGGCTCATTTCGCACCGCTCCACGGGATGAGCATTCCCTCGCTTAGCTCCAGTATCCGGTTCATCCGTCCCGCCAGTGTCTGGGAATGCGTTACCATAATTAGCGTAATGCCGCGGCTGCGGTTCAGGTCCACCAGCAGATCGACCAGCTTTTCGGACGAGACCCGGTCCAGCGAACCGGTCGGTTCATCCGCCAGTACCAGCCTGGGCTGATTTATCAGCGCCCGCACCACCGCCGCCCGCTGTTTCTCGCCGCCGGAGAGTTGCCCGGGATAATAGCCAAGCCGCTGCTCCAGCCCTACTTCCCGCAGCAGCTCTCTGGCCCGGCTCTCCGGGTTTTCACCGCCGGCGGGATTTTTGCACGCCAGGGTGGGGATCAACGCATTTTCCAGCACCGTACACTGCGGCAGCAGATGATGCTCCTGAAACACAAAACCGATTTTCCGATTCCGTATGACGGCCAGCTCCTGATCCGTCCGTTTCGCGATATCCTCTCCCTCCAGATGCACGGTTCCCGCACTGGGTCTCTCCAGCGTCCCGATCATATTCAGCAGTGTGCTTTTCCCCGACCCGGACGGCCCCAGCAGCGCCAGCGTCTCACCCGGCCGCACCTGCAGGGTAATGTCCTTGAGCACCGGCTGGTCATAGCGTTTGGCGACATGTTCCAGTTCCAGCAGAAAATGGGAATTCATGATTCAGCTTCCATGATAATGGGTTACGGCGTTTTGATAGATGTTCAGCAATTCGCGGGCCGTGCGTTCAATGCTGAAAAGTTCAACGGCCGCTTTTCTGCCCTGCCGGGCCAGTTGCAGCCGCTGCTGGGGATTCGTCAGGATTTCATGCAGTTGCGCCGCCAGCGTATCCGCGTCATTCGGTGCATACAGGATGCCTCCGCCGGTTCTGTCCCGCAGCTCCGGCGAAACCCCATTGTCCGGCTGCACAAAAGGCACGCCCGCCGCCAGGGCCTCCATCAGATACAGTCCGCAGGCCTCACCCTGCCTTTCCGGCACACACACTACCGACAGCGATTGCAGAAACTCAATGCGGGATTGCTGGTCAAAGGGCGGATGAAATTCCACATCAGCCAGGCATCCGTTCTTCTCCAGCCGCTGTCGTATCGTATTGATAAACGGCTGGTCCGCGGAGGTTTGCCCGCCCGAGATCCGCAGCCGGACCGTACGCAGCGATTCGTGCTTCTTGAGGCGGATGAAGGCATCGGCCAGAATATCCAGCCCTTTCGTATAACACATCCGCGATAAAAAACCGATGACCGGCGGATCGACCGGCATGACAGCCGGGGTATATTTCTCCGTGGTAATGCCCGAATAGACCGTGAACATCCGCCCGGCGGGAATCGCCAACCTCTCCCGCATGATCCGGGCAAAATAGCTGCTGACGGCGATGAAGGCCTCGATCTCCGTCGCCCGCTGCCGGACCAGTTCCCACGCCTGCTGCCGCAGCGGATCGGGCAGCGAATCGAGAAAACCATCTTCATCCTGAAGCAGGCAAATGACCGGAATTTTTAACTGCTCTTTGATTTGCGGCACCAGGCCCGCCAGCAGGATATTCGAGAGGCACAAAATATCCGGCGAATACTCCTTCAGCCAGTCAAGCAGCTTTTGCAACTCTTTCGCCTGGCGCCCGTGTTCGCCGCGCAGCATCGAAATCGTGGTTTCTCCCAGTTCCCGGGCGGTCGTCATCCCCGCCTTTTTCGCCGCCCATCCCAGCAGCCGGGCGGAATCGAACCATTTGTCCACCCACCTCGGCGTCCGGCGAAAGAACGCGAATTTCTGCTGTAAATAGACATTGATCCCCCCAAAGAACAGGGGCGCATCCCGCAGGGTTTCTCCCACATCCAGCCGGGGCGGCAGGTACAGCGGCACCATGACGACATCCAGCCCCTGCCGTTTCAACTCTTTCGTAATGGCGATGTCCCGAATGCAGTTTTCGCAATAAAAATTATCACCGGATCCGGGCGTGACTTGTATGATTCGCATAGGTTCTGTCCTTTTTAAATTCTATCTGGAGTTTTGGCCAGCAAACGCATAGACATAACCATCTTCCGCGCCCACTACCACAATCCCCCCGGCAATGGCCGGTGAGGCGGTAATGGCTGCCCCGATTTCATACGACCACAATTCCTGGCCATCGGCCAGTTGGACCATGTACAAACGTCCGTCTGATGAGCCGACCAGCACCTTATCGCCGCAGACGATCGGTGAACTGTCCACCTCACCCTGTGTGGCAAAACTCCAGAGCGTTTGTCCGCTGCCGCGCTGCACACAGTGCAGCCGCTGGTCGCGCGAACCGAAAAGCACCCGGTCCTGCGTCACTGCCGCCGTGGAAATAAACGGAAATTCCTGGTCCTGATACCGCCAGACGATCTGGCCTGATTTCATGTCCGCGCACATAAAAACATAATCATAATTGCCCACGAAGGCCTGCCCGTCCGCCAGGGCCGCCGAACCGGCGATGTAGGAACCGGCGTCAATCTCATGGATCGCGGTCCCATCCACGGCGGAAATCACGTGTATCACCGCATCGCAGCCGCCGAAAACCACCTTGTCATCCATAACCGCCGGTGTTCCATTAATATAATAGCCCGACTCATAGCTCCAGACCTTATCTCCCGTCACCGCATCCACGCAGTGCAGGATATTGTCGTAACTGCCGACCAGCACCCACGGATGGGATTCCCCCTCCTTCTGGTAATAATTCACTCCCCCCGGAATCTTTCCTTCTGTCTTGTACTTCCAGATCATCTGGCCGCTCTGCCAGTCTATCGCATATAAATACCGGTCGGAGGACCCGGCATACACCCGCCCCGCCAAAACACAGGGCGAGGACTCCACCGCTCCCTGGGTAGGGAAGGCCCAGTTAAGCAGCCCGCTGTCCAGCGTCAGGGAATATATCTGCTTGTCATCCGACCCGATGTAAACCTGCCCATTCTCAATCGCCGCTGAGGATTTAATCGCTGCCCCCGTCTTATATTTCCATAAGAGCGTCAACTGCTCCGGCAGAATCGCCGCCGCGATCCCCGTCAGGGCCGGGTTTCCCCGGTACATGGGCCAGTTGGCATTCACGGTAGGGGGGGGAGGGGTTTTCGAACCAATGGTTTCGCTTTTTTCCGGAGGCGGACCATTTTGCAGGAGAAAACGCCCAAACCAGAATGTACCAAGCAATACCGCCGCAAAAACAGCATACCCAAGAACCTGTACCGGCTTCCATTTCATTTTATTCATCTGATCCATATTATTGCCCGAAATCCCCTCAAAAAGCAACTCAAAACCTTTCGGCCTGCAAATAACCCTCCCACCTAGCCAGATTATCCAGTCCCCCGAGTGATTATCCAAGTCTGCTTGGGATGTGCAACTTGTTGCACACGCGATCTTTCATGAACAATCTCGGTAATTTGTTTCTTTTTGTGATCTAGCCGTTCTTCCTGGACAGATGTATAATCTGGTATTGAGATGGTTTCAAGGGTAAGATTTGATTGATGAAAGGAATACAAGATGAAAGCGAGGGTCTGGTATTGGGTTTTGGTAGTTGCGGGTGGTTTCGGTTTGGCGGTATGGCAGGGGGAAAATCTGGTTCGGGTGGTTTGCGAGTATCTATTCGAATTGCGTTATGATCTGCAGAGTAAGGAAACTCGCCCGGTCCTGTCGGCGAAGGATAAGGCAGTTGATTCGGAGGCGGCTGCTATGGTGGAAATCATCTTTTATCGCGGGGATCGAGATGCAGAATTTAATTTGCTGGCTCGCTATGTTATGGAATATCCTGAAAATGAATATTTTCTCTACCAGCTTGCCAGTGAGTTCTTTCAGCCGGATTTGCCAGTTGATTCCCAGATCAAATGGGAGCCGTCTAATCGGTTGCTTGAGTTAGGGCCGGATAATGCTCTTTATCATTACTCGACAGTCATAAGTTCTCAACCGCCTAATTCCACATTACAGGCAGGCATT
>CAZOMV010000155.1:0-7942 GCA_964580995.1 uncultured Pirellulales bacterium | reverse complement strand
CCCGTTCGATGGCATACAACCGCTTATAGTACGCCAGGGCCGTATGGCTGAGCAGAGGATCGACCTGGCGGGCCTCGTAAAACTTCCGCCGGGCATGGGCATTGCACAAAACCTCAATCACCGGTTTGGTCAAATAAATCCCATCATAGCCGCCAAAGGCATCCGCCTGTAAATAGCCGGTAAAGCCGTTCAAGAATTCATCCGGGCCGGCCCGGGCCCGGCTGGGCGTGTAATCATAGACATTGTACGGATGATCGTGATCGCCCCGGTAAATCCACAAGCGGCCCTGCCGGGTTTGGTTGCTGTCTTTATCCTGCACCCGCACGGGGGTGTCGTCCGTGTGGATTACTTTGGAGGCCAGGACCCGCTGCTTCATCAAATCGTACAAAGGTTGTACCAGGGCGGCACTCTGCGCCATCCAGTCGCACATCGTGGAACGGGCTATTTTGACTCCTTCCCGGCTGAAGATATCCTCCATCCGGTAGAGCGGGCAGTGGTCCGAATATTTGCTGACCACCACCTGGGCCAGCAAGCCGGCCCCGGCCAGCCCTTTTTCGATCGGCTCATAGGTATTCTTATCTGCCGTAACGATCGTTTCCTGACAATGCTTGCAGGCATACTTGTAGCGGATATGCTCGGTCACATACAAACTGGCCGGCTGATAATTCAACTGCTCGGTTTTCTCCTCTCCGATCCGCTGCAGCGGCTCGCCGCAGCAGGAACAGAACTTCTCGGATTCCTCCAGATCGTAAATCTTCTGCTGGCGGGGCAGGTGGGCCGGGATTTCATTGCGGCCATGCCCACGGACTTTTCTTTCATACGTGATTTTCTGCGTGGCAACCGGTTCCGGGGAAGTGGTTTCTTCTTCCTTCGGTTCATACAAATCCCGTAAGGCCGGCAGCAATTCCTCCGGATCGATTTGTTCGGAGTGACGGCCATACCGGCTGCGCAGTAATAAATCCAACCGATGTTCCAGGGCGGAAATCGTGTGCTGGTACTTGTGAAGGGAATCCAGCAGATCGTTGATTACCTGATGGCATTGCATAAGAGTATTCGGCAGGGGTAGGCTCGCATCCGTGCTTTCCATGCGTTTCTTATACGAAAAACCGGTAAACCTGTCAATCAGAAAATCAGAAAATCGTATTATTTTTTTAGCTGAAATCGTTTTTGGAAATGCACCGACGCGAGATCCACCCCTTCCAGCATCAGACTCAACTGCCGGGGATCAAGCAAACCGGAAACGGCCGGCACCTCCGGAATAACGAATGTCCCTTTTTCCAGGCGTTTATACCAGAGGGCGAAGCCGTCCCGGTCCCAATACAACAGCTTCAACCGGTCCCCCCGGCGATTCCGGAAGACAAACACATGCCCGCTCAGGGGATCCTCGTGCAGGAGGTCCCGGACCAGGACGGCCAGACGGTCGAAACTCTTCCGCAGGTCCGCCGGTTCGATACAGAGAAATACTTTTACTGCGGACGGGAACCGGAGCATAGGCAATCCCAGAGAATCTGAAGAGCTTCGAGAAGTAATTGTTTGTCACAGCCCGGCGGGATATGGAGCTGGATCCCCGCAGGGAACGCAATCCGTAACTCCGCCTGGGACGAGGACCAGCCGCCGATCTGCAAAAAGGAAGGCCGGGCAAGGTCCACCGGCGGCGGAGAATCCCCCCTGGATGGGGGGCGACAGGAAGGATTCGCAGCGGCCGGCCGGAGTTTTTTCTTCCAGTGATAGAAAGACCATTCTGCCAGGCCTTCGTTCTGACAGAACTGCTTTACGGTAAGCCCACTGGCCTGGTACGCCTCCCATACCATCTGCCAGAACTGCCGTTCCTCCACTTCCGATGCCCTTGTTTTTGATTTCGTGCTCATGATCGTCTCCAAAAAGTAACCATGAGCAAAACATACGACTCCTGGAAAAAGAAAACAAGAGGGGCTTCACCGAACGCTTACCAAACTTTACAAGTGCCGCTGGCAGATCGAACTGTTCTTCAAATGGATCAAACAAAATCTGCACATCAAAGCGTTTTTCGGCACATCAGAAAATGCCGTCAAGACACAAATATGGATTGCCGTCAGTGTCTACGTCCTGATCGCCATCATCAAAAAAGAACTGCGGCTTCCGCAAAGTTTGGCCGAAATCCTGCAAATTCTCAGCGTTTCCATTTTCGAGCAAGTTCCGCTACAACAAGTACTTATGGAAATTCCTATGAAAAATGAAGATTTTCAAAACTATAAACAGTTGTCTTTATTCGACTTATAACCGGACAGTAGTGTTTTTTAATATATAAAAATAGGGCAAAGATGCATATTTCGTATCATTTTTGCGAATTTTTGACCCTATTTATCCGACGTATTTGATATAATGAAAACGAGTTAGTTATGACGAAACCGCGTAATTTCATAAGTGGTAGCGTATATGAAATCTTCCGTGTTAAAGACAAAGCAAATCATTAATATTTCATTGGGCCGCCCATTTTTCCTGATGTGCATGCTCTTTGCCGCTTGTATGCCGATTCCATCTTCTGATGCAGGCCAGTTTGATATCGTTATCAATGAGATCATGTATCATCCCAGCAATGAGAATCTGTGCGGGGAGTTTCTGGAGATCTACAACCGGGGTGTTGATGTGGTGAACGTGGGCGGATGGCAGTTGCAGGATGAGCAGCAGATTATATACACGCTGCCGGCCAATACCATGCTGAACGGCGGGGAGTACCTGGTGTTTTATAATGATGCCAATGCGGTGGAATGTTATGGACTGGTTCCTTCCAAATCGTTCGGGCCGTATGCGGGCAAGCTGGATAACGGCGGTGAGCATATCCAGTTGAAAAATGCCAGCTGGACAGTCATTGATGAAGTGAATTATGACGACAATGCCCCCTGGCCGGTGGAGGCGGATGGTGAGGGGCCATCGCTGGAACTGATATCACCGGATGAGGATAACAACAACGCCACGAGCTGGGGGCTGGGTCAATTTTTTAGTCCCGGTATGGCCAATAATCCGCTGGCACCGGGCGGCGGGGATGTGGTCATTACGGAAATTATGTATAAACCGCTGAAAAAACGGTATGTCTATACCCTGAATCCCTTCTGGAGCAGCAATCCATATCAGTGGAATGAGGGGGATGATCCGACGGGGGAATATATCGAACTGTTCAATCGTGGGGCCGAACCGATCGATCTGAATGGCTGGAAATTAACAGATGAAGAAGGCCTGCTGTTTGCGTTTGATTCGAGTATGGTTTTGAATCCGGGATCCTATATGACAGTATGTTCGGATGCGGCGGCCATTTCCGAACGTTACGGAATCTCCCATGTCGTGGGGGATTTTCTTACGGCGGGTGACCGGCTCGCCAATGGTGGAGAGCGGATTACGGTACTGAATGCTCACGATCAGGTCATTGATAGTGTCCGTTATAACGATACATCACCCTGGCCGCTGGCGCCGGATCAGATAGGATCGGCACTGGAATGTATGGACCCGTTTGGTGATAACAGCGAAGCGGAAAATTGGCGAACATACCGTCTGGAGGAGGAAGCGGAGCCGCAAGCTACCCATGAGTGGCAATATGTGGAGGTGACGGGTAATGCGACCTCGCAAACCCTGTATTTCTACATCAATGGGATTGGCGAATGGCTTGTGGATCAGATCACCATCCGGCCCGCCGGGGGAGGGGCAAATGTTTTGACCAACGGATCCTTCGATCCGGATGACGCTGGGTGGCTGAAGTCCGGCAATCATGCCTCGACCTATCGAACCACCGCGGATTATTACGACGGCAGTGGCTCGGAACACATGGTTTCCACGGGTGTCGGAGGCAGTTCCGCCAATAGTTTATATCGCACGAGTATTACGGGGATGACGGTAAATCAAAGTTATACGATTTCCTGCCGGCTGAAATATCTGATCGGGCATGAAACGCTGACGTTCCGGCTTTCGGGAAGTTCTACTTCAACCGGAATTTTCAAAACGGTTACGGCAGCGGGTCTGGAAGGGATCTATCCTCCGAATCCGGCGGTGGGAAATGAGATTTTTCTGAATCGGGGAACACCGGGGCAGGTCAATTCGGTATGGTCCGCCGGGCTGCCGCCGTTTATCGATGTCGAGGAAATTCAGCATACACCTCGGAAGCCCACCTCCTCCGATCCGGTCATTATCACGGCAAAAGTGACTCCGACGGATTATCCGGCCACCAATGTAAGTCTGCATTATGAAGTATTTACCAAACCGTATCAGATTGTGGTGCAGACTCAGGATATTGCCATGCTGGATGACGGTTTGTCAGGCGACGGGTCAGCCAACGATGGGATCTACGGCGCGACGATTCCTGTAAAAGCCTCCCAAACTCTGGTTCGGTATCGAATCACAGTTACAGACACAGCCGCACAAAGCTGGAGCTATCCGGATGAGTGCGAACCGAATCCCAACCGGGCCTATTTTGTGTATGATAATGGGGATATCGACAGCCAGGCCCAAACCTACTTTTTGATTGCCCCGCAGGAGAATCTGGATTTTCTGCTGGACAATATCTGGAGCCATGAATATGTGGATTGTGCGGTGGTCATCGAGGGAATTGTGTATGACCATGTGGGAATTCACCTGCGCGGCCAGGGGTGGCGTCACCAGCCGAAGAAAGGATGGAAACTTTCTTTCAATAAGGGGGAATATTTCCGGGATATGAACAAGCTGGATCTGGCGATGCACCGGCCGGTGGAGCAGAAAGTGGCACATGATCTGTTCTGGTCGCTGGGACATGGGAATCTGGCCTGCGAAGTGGTCCGGTTCCATATCAATGGCGCCTTTTATGGATTGTTTCTGGCGGAAGAATCGCTGAATTCAGCCACGTTGAAGCGCCGGGGGCTGGATGACAGTGGGGAGGTATTTCATCCGGATGCCTATCCCTACAACGACCTGAATTATTATACGGATCCGGCGTCATATCCCCAAGTTTACGAAAAGAAAAGCGATCCCTTCGGCTCGTTTCAGAGCCTGATGGATATATCCAATCTGATTACCAATACCCCCTCGAATCAGATTCTGAATGCCATGCTGGAGGAGGTGGAACTGGACGAATGGTTCTATCGGTGGGCCCTCAATAACTGCGGGCCGAATTTTGATATTTCGCGCAATAATTTCATTCTCATTCATCCGGCGGAGCCAGACAAAAAATGGCAATGGATCTCCTATGATTATTCCCACTATTACGGCGATGTCGGTGGAGCGTCACTGGATCCCTATTACAGCCCGAACAAATGGATGGAGCGGTGTGTGAGCAGTTCGAGTTTGTATAGTTCGGAATTTGAGAATCGGAATCTGGTAATTCTGAATGATATTGTACAGAACTATCATATCGTGGAAAAGCTGTTCACCATCATGGATGAAACCTATGCAAAATATCAGACGGACATCAATGAGGAACTGGCACTGGGCTATGGTGACTGGGGTCCGTTTGTGCGGGATTACAATCAGAAAGAAAGCATTAAATCCCTGTTTGCCTCGCGGAATGCCTGGCTGAAAACCTGGCTGGCGGGGAAAACCTTTACCCTTCCGGCCAACCGCAATCCGCTGATTCAGATGGATGTGCCGATCATTAATAACAACACCATCGATATCACCTGGGATTACAGCGATGCGGAAGGGGATGCCTGTACGGTGGATCTCTATTGGTCGGATTTGGCATGGGAGTACATGATACCCATTCCCGGCGGGCAAAACCTGCCGGCAGAAAACCGGCATTTTGTCTGGACCTCGGCTCTGCCGGAGGATTATCTGAACCGCAAGATTTACGTGCAGGCGGCGATCCGGGATGGGAACAGCTATCTGGTGCATCATGATACCAGCCGCCCGGCGATGGCGGTGGATAGCTGCGCTGATATCTGGGAGATCGGCCGGGGGATGACGGGGGATATCAACCGGGACTGCCATGTGGATACAGCAGACCTGACGGAGATAGCGGCAAGCTGGCTGCTCTGGGGGGAAACCGGTTGGGACTTCCAGCAGGACTACAATCCGGCCCAGCTCGGCAGTCCGGGGCAAAATCCGTACCGGAACTGGACCTACGGGGCCGGCAGCGAATTGAATGATTTTTCGGCCTTCAATAAATTAACGCAGGACACCACGGCCAACTCCTGGACGCTGAGCAGTGCCAGTGTTTCTGGTTTTCCGATTCTTTGGAAGAATTTCGGCACCTGGGCGTATGGCGTAAATACCAACGAAGTTTCGGTTCACCCGGCCCCGCCCGGCTCGGTGCCGGACCTAGCCAAGGTGCGCTGGACTTCTCCCGTCAGTGAAACGGTCCATATTACCGGGAAATTTGCCGCCGGCCATGACGGGGCTGTGGATGTATGGATCATCAAAAACGGCAATGCCGCCCAGCCGCTCTTCAGCCAACTTTCGGCCAGTGCCGATATCTTCTTCGATGTAACCGTTTCTGTAAGCATTGGAACCACCCTCGATTTCGTGGTTGGCCCCAGTGGAGATTATGGCGCGGACAACACTCCTCTGTATGTCCTTATTTCCCAAGGTGTTTTGAATTGCGGTGATCCAGCCGCCACAGCCGCGGATTTGAATCAGGATTGCAGAATCGATCTTCAGGATACAGCCATTCTGGTGGGCGACTGGCTAAACTGCAATGATCCGCAGGATGGCAGTTGTCTGGGTTCGCCATAAAAGAATACAGGCACGGTGGTTGTGGGGCGGGCGGAAAATCTCATGAAATCGCAATACTGCTGAAAATACCTTCTTTTTTTATAATTTCCCACTGGAAATCCCCACCTGCTTTTGGTAGAATCTTTTCCGTGCCAGTGTTAGGGGCCTTAGCTCAGCTGGGAGAGCGCTTGCATGGCATGCAAGAGGTCGTGAGTTCGATCCTCATAGGCTCCATTTGTAAACTGCTTATCCACAAGGTGTTATGTAGATTTTATTGGTACCTCGTCCAGGGTGAATTTCTCATATTCCAGTATGAATTTTGAACGGATGCTTTCCCGGAAAGATCCTCAATATGTATGGTTACGATATTTCCTTCATCGTTATGTAGGTGAATGGCGGCGGCATCAGACCAACCCTGGGGGGAGAAGCGAATGGCAACATCATTCTCGTGGTTATATTCTGCGTTAAGTGTTTGTATATCCTTGATTTGGATTCCCGGCGCTAAGGCGGTCGGCTGAGAGTTGGTTTGGGTGAAAGCTGGGGAATGGGTGTCCGGCACTGAGGTGAGCCAGCAGGTATTATTATGGATATCGAAATGCAGGACATGCATCCGGCTGGTGGCGAGAGAGAGGTTTTGTGCCTGCTGAATCAGGGCAGTTATTCGGTAAGCCTCTGATTCCAAAGGAGTTTTGGCGGTTGTTCCCCTTGCCAGGTGAGGCAGTATGGTGAAGGCAATGACGGAGAGGATGAAAACAACGGCTGCCAGTTCTATTATGGAAAAGGCTGTCTGAATATGGCGATGCCGGGCTTTCCAGAGATTCCAATGTTTTTTTATTAACTTCATGATTTTATTGTACTTACGTTCTTTCGGACAGAGCGAATCTGTCGAACAAGCATATCTTCTCTCTATTGCCCGTTATCGCCCTTCAGGGGAATTGGCTTAAGGACTAAACCTTGTATTTGCAAGAGTTATGAATTATCAGTGTTACCAGAGGGGAAATTGAATCTAAATCGGAAGGAAAACTTACTGATTTGCCAATTTACGTCTCATAATCATTACCATTTTGCATAACCATAGTTAGAATATATGGTTCTATTACCGCGGGCATTTTACCTGGCGACGCTCCCGCTGGTCGCTTCGGGTTTCTATAAGTTCTTATTTTTGATTATTGAAAATTGATGTAAGTGCTTATATTTGGTTTTGGGAAAATGATGTAAGTGTTTATTTTGCGTTAAAATGTATAGTCCGATAATAAAGTAGGGATTATAACGATTGTAACGATTGGGTAAGATT
>CAZOMV010000154.1:0-8081 GCA_964580995.1 uncultured Pirellulales bacterium | reverse complement strand
TGACAGGATAAGATTCAAAAGATATATTTACAAAAGATAACGAAGGGAGCAAAGGGCAAAAAGGAAGATGGTATGCAGAACATACCCTACCTTGCTGAAAGAATAAACGAAACCACGGATTACACGGATTGCACGGATTAAAGAGCAAGAGCCGCAAGAAGCGAAAGAAAAGTTTCACGCAAAAATGGAATTTTGGACGATGCCGCTAAATGAGTAGTCCGTAAAGGAAGAAAACCAATGAACGGGAAGAAATGGCTGGTTCTGTTATCGTTTGGCAGCGGCTGGCTGGGGTTTCTGATTATGGATCCCCTGGCCCGATTCATTTACCGGGTTTGGGTTTCGAAAAGGTATGATAAAGAGTTTTATGATCTTACTCTTTAGAATCATATTGTTTCTTACCTGGGAGCAATCAGTTTCAGCCTGCTGCTAGGCAGCGGGGTGATTGGTCTCTATTTTCTTTTCACAGGCAGGAAAAAACCAATACAAAAAAGTCATGAGTAATGCGTTTGGGAATTCCTAATTATTTGACATGCAAAAACGAAGACGACGTAGATTACCCCCTTCCTCACGGTCGGGGCTAGGAAAAGTTGTCGGGGTTAGATAGGTTGTTGGGGTTGGGATGAGGAAGAGGCAGCCTGAAGGCTGAACTCAAAACGGAAGAGAAGAGGGATTCCCGCCCCCGTTGGAATTAAGGGGCGGTACATCGATGATGGGTTTTTAACCCCCAACATAAAGTTGGGGGCTTACGCAGGAATGACCATCGGGCCAGGGGATCATTATATGAGGACATAGTATGAGAACAACAAAAAAAGATGGTATGCGGAGCATACCATCGCAAGTCCGGTCGTTTCCTATTTTCTACCGGGCTGGTCAAGCGGCCATCCAGAAGGGGAGGTACAGGCTATCCAGCTCTTTTATTGCCCGGTGAGAGCGGCGGATTCATCGGTCAACGGCCAGAAATCGGTTACCCGGAAGGTGATGAACCAGGGCGCATCGCCCAAATCCTGGCGATACTCCGGAACCCAGTAACCGGCGGAACTGGGCTTTAACCAGTACCCGTCAACACTGAATTCATCGACGCGGTTGGGGTCGGTATCATCGGCTGGAGACTGGTTCTTTAAGGCGGTTATCGCTTCCACACCGTATTGGGTCGTGGTCTGCACATGGATCTCAAAGGATCCTTCGACCCCGAAGCCGATTTTGTGGGCCAGTTCCGCGCCGATTTTCATTTCGATATAACCGCCATTGTCCACGGAATGCGTTTGATCGATGATCCAGCCAAAACCGCCGGAAGAATCGACGGCCCACTGGCTGGTGCTTCCCTGATCGGAGGCAATGGACGTGAAGTTATAAGGAGAGGCGGTCGGATCGATGTCGTAGGAGAGGAGCCGCTGGTGATCGTTCTGGGAGGCATGAACGGGGAACACAGCCGGGTCCAGGTACGGCGTAGCGATGGTGGACATCACGGGGCCGGCGGTCGGTTCGAAGGTTTCCTTCCGGATTTCGGCGCCGACCACTTCCACGGACTGCATGTAAACGCCTGAACCCTCGCCCATGGTATTGAACCACTCCAGGGTGTACACATTGAAGGAGGGCGCCAGGTAGTAGGCGAAGATTCGGCCTTCCTGATTGCTTTCCATGCTGTCGGTATGGATGTAGGTAAAGGATGTGCTTTTGTCAAAGCCGCCGGTATAGCCGGCACTCACATCCAGGGTAACGGGGGATTTTTTGCCGGTTTCCACATAAGCGCCGGCGGAATATTCACCGGCCAGCCCCTGTTCTATTCCGGAGGAGAATTCCAGTTCGACGCTGGTGCAGCAGCGGGTGCAATCATCGCATTCTTCATTGCCGTTGAGCACATAGGGGGGCATATCGACGATGCCGAGAATCGGCCAGAGGGGGAAGGTGTCGGAGAGCCTTTCGTTTATCTCCTCGGGATCTGACAGGTCACTGCCCAGAAAATCCACATAGACAGGCTCGTCCACCGGCAACCAGAAACCCAGGAATTCGGCCTGGATCATTTCCCAATTGGCCTCATCGAACACCGGATTGTTTTCCACAAAGGCAAAGAGATAGCTGTTCATGCGATAGCCGGTGGGAGAGTTGCCGTCGGCCACCTTGAGGGAAAAGGTAACGCCGTTGGGAGCCCAGCCGCCATCCTCCTGGGAATTCAGGTCCACTTCGACATCACATTGCTGACCCGCGCAGCCGACGATGGTATGCAGGTTTTTGTCGTATTTTTGGTAGGAGGCCTGATCGCCCAGGTGATTGTACATCACCGCCAGATAGTCTTCGCCCAGGTCCACCAAGCTAGGCCCGCGATTGTCGTTGGCCGCGCTCCAGTACCACAGCCGGGACTGGTAAAGCTCGACACCGTCTTTTAATTCACTCACGGCGCCGGCATAGGTATCGTCCCAGCTCAGGTAGGTGACATACTCGTTTTCCTCATTTTGGTTGAAAACCGCCGTGAGATAGGGAGCGAGGGTAGGGTAGGAAGCGTTTTTCTGAAATACCACTTCCTTTTGCTCGAAGATTTGTCCTTTCTGGTCCAGGTCCATGATGGCCATATAGATGCGCTGGTTATCCGGGGTCCAGTACACCTCAATCGTATTGTTGACGAAATTATTGGCGGCGGCGAACCGTCCGTTGGTTTGATACACCGTGGCATTTTTGTAACCCATCTTATCGTAGATGATGTACACGCCGTCGGTCCATTTGCTGGTCGAAGTGGATTTGGGATTGTAGGTGAGATATTCCAGAATGCCGTCGGTCGAGGTGAGGAAGAGGTAGAGAATGCCATTGGCCACCACCGGGGTGAGCGGGGCTTTGCTTTTCAGAATAGCACCATTGGAGAACTTAATCTCCGCGGTATCGGACCAGGTAGAGCCATTCCAGATCTGGTATTGCACATGGTTGCTGTCTTTATCTTTGTCCGGCCAGAAAACCCACATTTTATTCAGGAATATTACGGCGGAGGCACAGTCCTGTGACTCGGCGCCGCTGTGAGCCGAACCCATTAAAAGAGGATAATCGGGCAGTTCCTGGAAGGTGCCCCAAAACGGCTGGACGACGGTACTTACGCCGTTGGAGTACCGGAGGCTGAAAATGCCGGCAAGCCCTTTGGGGAGCTGGAACGTGACAGAGTCCATCGTGTCGCTCAGAATCTTGCAATGTTTCTTTTTCCCCTTCAGATCTTCGATCACGATTTTTTTGAGACTGCTTTTGCCACCCAGGAAATCGCCCGTGATGGTGAAGGTTTCCCCGGCGGTAACAAACTGGGGATGGGATGGGGGCAGGTTGGGGCTGGGCGGCATGACGGAAAAAGCATTCGAGAGGATTTCGGAAGAGCCGCTGCGCGGCTTCACCACCAGGTCATAGGCACCGGGCGACAGGGGCGATTTGATAGAGCATTCGATGCTGGTATCGCTCCAGGTGAGTACCTGGCAAGATTTTTTACCAAGAGCCACTGCTCCCTTTTTTTCGCCGAAACCGGATCCGGTAATCGTGAGCGCAGTGCCGATGGTACCTTCCTGGGGAGTTACCGCGGAGATAGAGGCGGAGGCTGCCGATGATAAGGCCAACAAAACGACACCCATCCAGGTTATTTTGCGCAGGGACCGACTGTTCATAGGAATTTCCTTTCCCAATTTCTCCATTTTACAAATCATAAAAATCCATGTTTAAAAAGCAATATGCTTATACAGCGTTTGCTGGCTCAACGCAATCACAAAATCAAGCCGACGGGGGGCAGGAAAGAAAAAATGCCTGCTTGACAAAGGGCAGCCGTTTGGCTAGATTCCGGGGTGTTGGAATAGTACCAGGACGTTGGCCAGTGAAAAGAAAGGACGAAAGTATGAACCATTCCAATAAAATGCGGGAATGGGCGACGCCGGTAACCATCGGGGCTTTTGGGTTAATCGCCCTTACCGGCGTGCTGCTGTTTTTTAAGGTGCAGTATGGGATGGTGAAGCCGGTGCATGAATGGCTAAGCTGGCTGCTGGTGATTGGCGCGGTATTTCATCTGATTGTGAACTGGCAGGCGACGGTGCGGTATTTTTCCCGGCCGGTCGGGCGGGGGATTCTGATTGTTTTTTTGCTGCTGATCGGCCTGACGCTGCTGCCGATCGGGGGCAGTCACGAGAGGCATGGGAGACCGGAAGGACCGTCATCGGTGATCACGGAGGCGTTATCGCAGAGTACTTTGGCGGCGGCGGCCCAGGTTGTCCGGCAGAAGCCGGAAGAGGCCCGGCAAAGGCTGGAAGCGAAAGGGATGCAGATCGAAGGGATCGAGCAGACCATCGGTGAGATCGCGGCGAAAAACCGGCAAACGACGGCGGCGGTGCTGGAAGTTCTGTTTGAAGGAAGCCAGAGGGAGACGCCCGCCAGAGCTGAGAAGCCGTAAAGATCCAAAAGGCCGATTGGATTCGCCCTACCATTTCCATTGGCCTGGCGACTATTTCCACCGTAAAACAGTTGCAACTATTTACAGGGTATGGTACTATTGGGGTCGCCATATTTTGGAAAGCAGGTATAAAGTCATTAAAAACAGGTATTTGCAGTTTTGTATGGTTGAAGATTACAATACGACAAAAGAAAGACCCATTCCATAGATGGTATTGAAAGGGTAAGCGTATGGAAAAGAATGTCCAAAAATCGATTTTGTGTATTCTGTTTCTTTTGGGGGCATTGGTTTCCCCGGCGGTTTGTGAGGAACAGGCGGGAAGTCCGGTTTTTAAAGCGGAAGAGCTGGAGCAAATCCTGGCGCCAATTGCGCTGTATCCGGATTCGCTGATATCCCAGATTTTGATGGCCTCGACGTATCCGCTGGAAGTGGTGCAGGCGGAACGCTGGACCAAGCAAAACCAAAAACTGAGCAGTACCGCTTTAACCGCGGCACTGGAAAAGGAAACCTGGGATCCGAGTGTCAAGTCGCTGGTGAATTTTCCCGAGGTACTGACCATGATGAGTGAAAAGCTGGATTGGATGCAGAAACTCGGGGATGCCTTTCTGGCGCAGCAGAAGGAGGTGATGGCCACCATTCAGCGACTGCGAAAAAAGGCCAAGGAGCAAGCCAATCTCAAGACGACCGAACAGCAAATTGTCAAGGAGGAGCAGGATATTATCATCATCGAGCCTGCCGATCCGCAGGTTATTTATGTACCCACCTACGATCCGGTGGTGGTTTACGGCGCCTGGCCGTATCCGGCGTATCCGCCTTATTATTACTATCCGCCGGGATATGTGGCCGGTTCCAATGCCGTAGCTTTTGGCATGGGATTTGCGGCAGGGGCTGCCTGGGGATGGGCCTGGGGCGGATGCAACTGGCATGGCGGGGATATTGATATTGATATCGACCGTCACATCGATATTAACCACGATATCCACCATGACCCATCGGCCCAGCATTTTCAGGATCGAGGGCAGCTCGACCAAAACGGCAAGGGGAAATGGCAGCATAATCCGGAGAACCGCAAAGGGGTCGCTTACCGGGATTCGGCCACGGCACAAAAGTATAACCGGGCAGCCGCGCCGGATGCGGTCCAGTCTCGTGAGCAATTCCGCGGCCGTGCGGAGCAGGGACGGCAGGACCTGAAGCGCGGCGATGCCGGGCAACCGACGGCTCGTCCGGATGCCGGCCAGCGAGCAGACCGGCAGGCACCCGCCGGGGCCGGGTCGCGTGATTTTGGGAACCGCGGCGGGTCCGGCCGCAGCAGCAATGCGTTTCAGGGCATGGAGCGCGGCAGATCCGAACGGAGCTACAGCCAGCGAGGAAGTGCCAGCCGTCAGGGCGTATCCCGTCCGAGCGGCAGTGGCGGGGGCGGCCTTCGCGGCGGCGGCAGAGGAAGGAGATAATTATGAATCGAATACAATCCGTATTACATAAACACCGGGTATTCAGAGAACACCTATTGGAGAATAAAATGATGCCTTCCCAACTTTATCCCATTCTAAATCGACAGCGGCTGGTTCTGTGCGGCGTTCGATTTTCGTTAACGCTGATTGTTCTGGCTCTGGCGGCAGGCTGCAGTACCCACGCCCAATCCAAACCCAAAGCCTTTGCCACCGGTGACAAAGCCATCCAGGGCTTTGTCGAAGCCATGAGGACCAATAACAATGAGGAATTGTTGGCGATTTTGGGTTCCGGCGCCGACGAGCTGATTTATTCCGGCGATGAGGTGGCGGATGAAAATAGAAAAGAGATGTTTTTAAAACTATACGACGAACAGCATAAACTGCAGACGGAAGATGACAAGGTCATCCTGACGATCGGCAGCCAAGACTGGCCCTTCCCGATCCCCCTGATCCATCAGGAACAGCAATGGATTTTCGACACGGCCGCCGGGAAGGAGGAAATTCTGAACCGCCGCATCGGGCGCAACGAGCTGAATACCATTCAGGTTCTGCTGGCGATTGTCGATGCGCAGCGGGAATACGCCATGAATGACCGCAATGATGACGGGCTGCTGGAATATGCTCAGCAGTTCAGGAGCGATCCCCAGCAAAAGAACGGTCTTTATTGGCAGAGCCAGGAAGGCGAATCCCCCAGCCCGCTGGGCGACCTCGTGGCACAAGCCACACAGGAAGGGTATTTTGAAAAGGAAGCCGGCGAAGGCCCCCAGCCTTTTCATGGCTATTTCTACCGGATCCTGACGGCGCAAGGGGCGAAGGCGCCGGGCGGGGCGTTTGACTATATCGTAAACGGCAAAATGATCGGGGGCTTTGCCGTCGTGGCCTATCCGGCAGAATACGGGAACTCGGGCATTATGACCTTCCTCGTGAACCACGAGGGAGTGATTTACGAGAAAGATCTCGGAAAAGGGACCGAAAAAAAGGGACCGAAAATCAAAGTTTTCGATCCAGACCCAAGCTGGACAATGGTTCCACCGAAATAAAAAATAGCAGGAGCCGATTTCAGGAATTTGCCTGATTCCTTACCATCTGAAAAAGTCCGCTTTTTCCATTATAGTTTCTTATAGAGGAGGACGGCGGTACCGGGCTGGGGTTCGATGGAGATGCGGAGGCCAGATTCCAGGAGGGTTTGGCCGGGTAGTTTTTGGGTGGTATTTTTGTCCAGGTCGGTGAATTCATAGGTTGCCTGCGGGTCGAGGCCGTGGAGGGGCAGCTCGGCGGTGAAGGTGTAGCTATGGGGCCGGCGGAAGGCCAGGACGAAGCCTTCGCCCTTTTCGGGCAGGTCGTATTGATAGGCCAGCCAGACGGTTTTGTCGAGGCTGTAGGGCGTCAGCGGGTAATAATCTCCCAGATAATAATAGGAGGACACCTGCTGCCACTGGCTCTTGAGCCGCCGGGCCAGATCGTAATTGAGGTCTTTAATGCGGACATCGTAAGCGGGTGTCATATGGGCGCCGCTCATGCTCCAGAAATAGTAGGCGTCAATATGGACCTGGCCGGTGCCATAGTAGGGAATCCAGAAGGCCATGCCGTAACCCAGGCACTGGTTGCCCAGCGAGTCGGAAAGGTTGTAATCGCTGCGGAGAAACGGGACGGAGCGGCGGAGGGTTTCGACATCGTTGCGGCGGCCGCCGGAGGCGCAGGTGTCGATGATCCGATTCGGATTGCGGCGGAGCAGTTCATCCCAGTAGGCCAGATAGCCTTCGATAAAACGAATTTCGGTAATGCCCTGGCGGTCGGGGGTGTCGCCGTCCCACCAGAACCAGAGCGGGTCGATATTGAAATCCTCGCGATAGACATCGATTCCCTGGTCGGTGAGGAGCTTATCCACATGGTCCGTCACCCACTGCCAAGCCTGGGGATTACCCAGGTTCAAGAGCTTCCAGGGCCGGGACCACCAGGTTTCATCGGGCACATAGCGGGAGCCTAAGAGCCATTCGGGGTGATTGTCCCAGAGCCAGGAGCCTTCGGTGACGCGTTCCGGCTCGAACCACAAAATCGTCCCCACATTTTTGGCGTGGGCATGGTCGGAGATCGCCCGGATGCCGTTGGGGAAGCGTTTGGGGTCCACTTCCCAGGTGCCGGTGTTGATCCACTCGGTATCTTTGCAGATATACCAGCCGGCATCCATCCACCAGTAGTCCGGCTTCAAACCTTCCTCAAGGTAGCGG
>CAZOMV010000153.1:0-8123 GCA_964580995.1 uncultured Pirellulales bacterium | reverse complement strand
CGTGGGAAATGATAGTCCGATAACTGGTCGGGATTGTAGTGATTGGGTAAGATATTTGGTAAGATTTAACGATTAAGTTGAGTTGGTAAATGTTGAATAAAGTGTAGTAAAAGATGAATAAAGTGATATAAAACATGGGTAAAACAGGAGGAAAACAGGGGGAAAGTGTGGTAAAAGTGAGTTGTATCGGCACGTGGCAATTAGGTTGGGGCGGGAAATTGCCATTTAATACCTTGCCTATGGTTCCCGGATTAACAATGGTAAGATAGGTGGGAGAGGTAAATACTAAATTCTAATATCGAAATTCTAAATAAGGTCAAAATTTGAAATTGAAAAGTTCAAAACAAAAATTTCGGATAAACCAGACAAATCGGACAGGCCGGACGAAAAAGACTGGCCCACCACCTCAAGGTCGGAGGGGTGGGACGATTGGTTGGAAGTGTTTTTCGGCTCGGGTGCATGGAACACCGGTTTCCCCCCGTGAAAGAGGAGGAGGGACAAACATTACCCTACGGTATTGAGAAATCTTATTTCGCGACACCGTTTTTTGCCGATTGTCCGAAGAATTATAAATCACAAAAATTTTATTGTTTCTGCTAATGCCGATTCGGAGATATCTCCGTATAATCTGGAAGAAATAGGGCTGATTCATTGGAAAATAAGGTATAGACAAATGACGGAGCAAAAGAATACAAAGCCCCACCCGAATCCATCTTCTATGCAAAAACGGATAGAAAGGATTTTCCATATCCTGGGATGCGGTTTCCTTGGATTGTTATGTATAGCCGCTCTGATTCTTCAGGCGCCATGGAAACTCAGTACCCTATTAATTATAATTTTTCTGGTGGAAGCCATCGCTCCAAAAGCCATAAAAAAATGGTTCTGGCGATCGACTGTTGCCCTGATTGGTATCTATGTTGTCTGGGTCTTTCTGCCCGATGACAATGAAGGCTGGCGACCTTATACGTTTGATCAGGAGCTTGTCAGCATGGAAGCGGAACGCGCCATCCCAGCGGAAGAAAATGCGGCGGTTATCTATAATCAACTGCTGAAAAACTATGATCCTGATTTATTTCAAAAAGATTTTATAGTTGGCGATCCTAATTTTTGTATATCTCTTACTAAATTCTGGACATCCACCGAATACCCCGATGCCGCCGCCTGGCTGGCTGAAAACCAGAATACCATCGAACAGCTCATCCTCGCCGGCAAATTCGAACAATGCCGATTTCCCATCGCTGCCGATCTCAATGATCCTAACTTTCAACTACCCCAAAATCTTAAAGAAGTCACTGATTTCTGGCAATCCCTACAATATAAACGCCTCTCTCCCATGAGACATTGGAGGGAATTGTTAATTTATTCCGCCAATAACGATGTAGCCGAATCCCGCAACGATCAAGCCCTTGAAAAATATATAACGGTCCTGCAAATGGCCAAATATCTCCACCAGCAGCCTACTCTTATGGATTTTCTAGTGAGTATGGCATTTGAGAGACGTATCCTCAAACAAATAAACAGTTTGGTCATAACAAAAAATCCTACTAACGAACAGTTATTACTTCTCGACAATGCGTTACAAGGTATTGATTATGAATGGAATATAGATTTTAAAAGAATCCTCGACAGGGAAAAGCTTTTATTCAAAGATACTATATGCGCCATACTTTATCAAACTAACGAAAAAGGTCAAATTAGATACAACCGTGATCCGGATTCTAATATACTAATTAATATTATGTCTTATTTCATCCTTTCGGGATTCATAGATTCAAGTTTTCAAACAGAAGAGAATAATAACTATTGGCCGAGAAAGATAAGTAAAGCCAAGGTTATTTTAAGCTGGATTCTTGCCCCCTCCACTCCACAAAAAACAGTTGTCATTATCGACAATGTTTATGAAAGTTTTTATGCCATGACAGAACCTGATTTCAACTGGCAAAGTACACCAGAAAGATTTTCTCTGACTTCAATTAGGCCCAATTTCCGCTTTCTAATGGAACTCATCGCCAAAGTATATAATCCTGATTCTTATCTGGTTCATGATTTATTTAACGAAACAACCATGTCGATTCAAAGCAGCAGAATCCTAATTGCGATCAAATATTACAAAAACCAAACCGGCCATTGGCCCGAATTGCTGGAAATATTAAAGGATTCTGTTCCGGCAAAAATTTTTATCGATCCTATGAACAACAATTCCTTTGTTTATAAACTTGCCGGGGAAAAATTTGTTCTTTACAGCAAAGGTCCCAACAATATCGACGAAAACGGCATCCGTGGCGAAACGGCTCATTCTATACGACTCCATCCCAGCCCGAATCCCTCCCCCAGGGAAATCCCCGATCCAGATGACTTTCCCATCTGGCCGCCTCAAGAAGAATAAGATACACTGATAAACCAGAAAAATGTCAGGATGAAACCATGGATGATGTGAATATAAATCAAAGAATTGCGGAAGGGCTTGCGGATATCGAACGGGAGAAGGGGGTGGAGATTTTGTATGCCTGTGAGTCGGGCAGCCGGGCGTGGGGGTTTGCCTCGTGTGACAGCGATTACGATGTCCGGTTCATTTATGCTAAACCGGTAACGGGTTATCTTTCCATCGAAGCCGGGCCGAAGGGCTGGGCGGGAAGGCAGAGATATAAGATGCCGGCCGGAGGCTGGCGGTACAGGGGGGAGATTGCGCGAAAACGGCCACGGCGGATGGCCAAAATTGCGCAAGGCAAAAAAATTTTGCTTAGGATTGACAAGGGTTTATGGCGGTTTTTTTAAAAAAAAATGGAAAAAACCTTGCGCAGTTGTGGACATCGGTCTTATTATGGAGGGGCGATTTTTTTTAAAAGAAAGGAGCTGAAAAGCTATGAAAAAGGGTGCAAAGGCGGTATTGATGGGTGTGCTGGCGTGCTGGATGGTGTCGGGGTGCCGGACGGGCGGGGACGGCTGGGAAGAGCTGGCACAGAGGCCGCCGATGGGGTGGAACAGTTGGAACACCTTCCGGCTGGATATCAATGAGAAGCTGGTGCGGGACATAGCCGATATGTTTGTGGAGCGGGGATTTAAGGAGGCGGGGTATGAATATATTGTGATTGATGACGGGTGGCAGGTGGACCGGGATGCGGAGGGGAATATCGTGGTGAATGCGGAGAAGTTTCCGTCGGGGATGAAGGCGCTGGCGGATTATGTGCACGGGAAGGGGCTGAAGTTTGGGATTTATTCGGATGCGGGAACGAAGACGTGCTGCGGGTTTCCGGGCAGCCGGGGGTATGAATATCAGGATGCGCGGATGTATGCCGGTTGGGGAGTGGACTATTTGAAGTACGACTGGTGTAATACGGAGAATCAAAGTGCGCCGGAATCGTATAAGCTGATGCGGGAGGCGCTGGAGAAGGCGGGCCGGCCGATGGTGTTCAGCATTTGTGAATGGGGGACGAATAAGCCCTGGCTGTGGGGCAAAGGCGTGGGGCACCTGTGGCGGACGACATTTGATATCCGGCCCTGCTGGGACTGCGGGCAGCGGGTGATGTCCCAGGGGGTGGAGGTGGAGAATTTTATCGGGTTTACCAAGATTTTGGATTTGCAGGTGGGGCTGGAGCGGTATGCCGGGCCGGGGCACTGGAATGATCCGGATATGCTGGAGGTGGGGAACGGGGAGCTGACGTATGAAGAGAACAAGGCCCATTTTAGCCTGTGGTGCATGCTGGCGGCGCCGCTGATGCTGGGGAATGATATCCGGCAGGCGACGCCGGAGGTGATGGAGATTTTGCTGAATCGGGAGGCGATTGCGGTGAATCAGGATCGGCTGGGCAGGCAGGGGGTGAAGGTACGCGATGAGGGGGAGCTGGAGGTATGGAGCAAGGAGCTGGAGGATGGCGGCAGAGCGGTGGTGCTGTTTAATCGAAGCAGCCGGGAAGCGGAGATCGGCGTGCGGTGGGCGGAGATTGGATATGCGGAGCGGCTGGAAGCTAAGGTTCGGGATATATGGCGGAAGAAGGAGCTGGGAACCTTTGGCGGAGGTTTTGCGGCGGTGGTGGCGGCGCATGGGGTGGTGATGGTGCGGGTGAATCCTAAATGAGGGGGGGCAGGCACGGCCTGCAGCGAACACGACGCGGGCATTTCACCCAATGGCACTCCTGTTAGTCGCTGCGTCAGGCAATACGAAGGCGAATAAAATCTGGATTCCTGCTTGAGCAGGAATGACCACCGGGAGTGGGAATGATATACAGGGACTATATTGAAATACCGCGTGTGCAATTCCGGGAATACCGGGATCGCACACCCTACCCAGATAGGGACAGGAACGGATGGCGGAGATGATGCGGGGTGTGATCGGGGCGGGAAGGAGCGGCGGCGGGGAATCCCAAAAGTAAATCTTTACGGGAGAAGGAAGGAGGGGCCGCGGTTCGGGCGGCCCAGATATTGAGGTATTGGCGCCGGTAAAATTGCTTCATTTTTCTTGACTATTCCTTTTTTATTCGGTATTATACCCAGTTGGATGCAGGCAACTTTTTTCGAAAAATCTTTTTGAACAAATCATCAGGGTTTGAAACAAGAAATTCTGACATTTCAGCAAATTTAGGCGAAGTTATCCACGAAGTCGAGCATGAAGAGCAGGCGTATGGCGAGGATTGTATCCTGTGTATCCTAAAATCGGTTTCAGCGGGAACTTACGGTTCCCAAAGGAGAAGAAAATGGTTCCACTTCAAAACACGTGCGGGAAAAATTGTGCAGTTGCTTTGTCGGTGCTTTTTCTGTTGGGCGGTGCGGTGGTTCTGACCGGAATCGCAAGGCCGGGGTATGGAGCGGATGGGGAGCGGGTCTGGATTCCGGAGGCGGCGGTGGCGACGGCGGCGGGGACGCAAACGGCAGTGGATGGGGCATCGGACGGGGCGGGGGGCGGTTTTTTTGTCTGGAGTGACGGGGGCATCGGGGCTCAGCGCGTGGATGCATCCGGCAATCCGTTATGGAATCCGCCCGGCGGAGTGCAGGTGGCGGTGAGCGGTTCTGCGCCGAGGGTGATTCAATCGGGCAGCGACCTGATTGCCGTGTGGCAGCAGGGCAACGGGATTTTCGTGCAGAAAGTAAACAGTTCTGGTGTCCCGCAATGGACGGCGGGCGGGGTGCAGGCGGCGACCGGCGGGGAATATCCGATCCTGGCGCCGGACGGCAGCGGGGGCGTGTTTGTGGTATGGGGTCCGGAGATGCGGATTGCCCATGTGAACAGCAGCGGGATGCTTTCGGCGCCGGGTGTGGATGGGATTTCGCTGGGGAGCTATGTGCGGATGGGCTGGTACAAGGACATGACGGCTATCGGTTCGATGAGTGTGATTGTGGTCTGGGCGGATTATGCCAAGAATATTGTGGCACAAAGGGTTGGGCCGGGTTTGCCGTGGGGTGCGACTCCGACCACTATCAGTAATGATGCACGCGATGAAGGGCCGGTGGATGCGGCGTTCGACGGGGTGGACGGGGCGCTGATTACCTGGAGCGGGCTGGAGATTACGCCAACGAAAAATGCGCAGGTTCGTGCCCAGCGGATCAGCAGCGGCGGCAGTGCCCTGTGGGGAACCAATGGGGTGGTAATTGTGGATTCGGCGGTGGTGGGCGGGGATCCGGACGACTGGGTGTTTTTTGAGGTTGTCCCGGTTATCGCCACGGATGGCGGGGGCGGGGGGATTGTGGCGTGGAATGACTGGCGGAATGACGCGGGTACGACGGGGAATGACGATCTGTATGCGCAGCGGGTGAACAGCGGGGGCAGTCTGTTATGGACGGCCAACGGGGTGCTGCTGCCGCCCTGGATTCAGGGGTCCACCGCGCCGGGCAGCCAGCGGCGGGCCAAGATTGTGAGCGACCTGGCGGGCGGAGCGGTCGTGACGTATATGGATAAAGGCGGGTGGAGCTGGGATATCAGCGCCACGCGGCTGGACGCGGATGGGAATAAGCTGTGGTCGAACTATGTTTTTATTGATTCGTATTCGCAATCGGATCCGGGATACGCTCAAAGTAATCCGGTGATGGTGTATGATGGTTCCGGTTCCTCTCCCCTGGGCGCCATTATCGGCTGGAACGATGAAGGTCTTGGCGATCTATTTGCCCAGAAAATGGAAATCGGCAGCGCGGGGGTGGAGAACGACACTTGTGCCGATGCGACGATGATTACGGAAGGAACCTATTACGGTTCCACAACCGCAGCGACGAATGACGGCAGTTCCAGTTGCGGCAACTCGAACAGCAGTCCGGATGTGTGGTACAGTTATACGGCAAGCTATTCGGGGACGCTGCGGGTGGATACGTGCGGGTCCGCCTTTGACACGGTACTTTCCGTTCACTGGGGCTGCCCGGGCACGGCGGATAATCAGGTGGAGGGCGGCTGCAACGATGATTGCGCGTCTCGCGACTTTGATTGCGGCGGCGGCGTGCAATCCTGTTTAACCATTCCGGTCAATGCGTGGGAAACGTATCTGATTCGAGTGGCAGGCTATGGGGGAGCGACGGGCGATTTTACCCTTACGTTATCCATGGCAGCGTCTGTCAACGATTATTGCGCAGATGCGATACCGATCGGGGAAGGCAGTGTGGTTTTCAGTACCTATAATGCCACCACGGACGGGCCGGATGAACCGGGGCAATGTAACTTTTTCGGGTACACGCAGATTGATTCGGATCTCTGGTACCGTTATTTGGCTTCCTGCAACGGCGTGGCAACGATTCGTTTGTGCGGAAGCGAATACGACACCAAGCTGGCGGTTTACGGCGGCAGTTGTCCGGGCGGATCCGGAATGGTACTTGCCTGCAACGATGATTCCTCCTGCGGGGTATCCTCTGAAGTTATGGTACCGGTGAGCCAGGGAGGAGAATATTTGATTCGGATCGGCGGTTATCATGGAGCTCAGGGGCGGGGCATATTGACGGTTTATACGAATCCGGCGGATTTAAACAACGACTGCCGGGTGGACTACGAGGATTATGCATTTCTTTCGGGACCGTGGCCAGCGTATGGCTGCGCGGCACCGGACTGGTGCGGGAGGGCGGATATCAATCACGATCAGGTGGTTGATTTAGGCGATTTGAGTATTCTGGCGATGTATTGGCTGAGTCATCAGGTACTGCCGTAAGGTGGGAATAGGCGACGTTTCTTGCAGTAAGGAACCGCCTGTTTTATTTTTTTGGTTTGATTATTTGCTCTATCTCGCTGGTTAATTCTTCCGTAAGGGAATTGTCTGTTTCATTTTCCCGGCGGGTGAGGGCGAAATAGAGTACGTACAGCCAGGAAAAGATTCCGTGGATGATGGCGAAGAGAATGGATTTATTTCGCTGCCAGGACAAAATCATGGCAAGGGCGGCGCCCAGGCTGATTCCGGATTGGGTGACTACATAATTGGTTTGGGATGCCAGTAATTCCATAATCATTTATGATCTCCTTGGTAGCGGCATGGGCATTTATTCAGGTTTGCAACATACAAATGAATAGGACACACAAGGCCAGAGCCAATGTTAGGGTGGAAATCCAGCGGGGGCGGCCTTTGCGAGACCAAATGGCCCAAAGGAGGGCGCACAGGGCAAAAAGTACCTGGAGCCGAGCGATCTGAGTCAGAATGGGAACGACTTGTTTATGAAATTCGATATCCATCAAATGATCTTTACCCATCATGATGTTCCAGTGTACGTTAGAATATAAAAAAGACATGCAA
The DNA here is from genome assembly GCA_964580995.1 of uncultured Pirellulales bacterium. Taxonomy (GTDB): domain Bacteria; phylum Planctomycetota; class Phycisphaerae; order Sedimentisphaerales; family SM23-30; genus JAKJEP01. Next base: position 429 of record CAZOMV010000153.1, on the reverse strand, counting down.
AAAGCTGCGGCGGAAAAGATTAAGCTGGCAAGAGCGGTTGGCCAGGAGGAAAGGGAGACAGGTTTGACTGAAGCATCGGTATTCTGATTTGTGGGGGGTGTCATACTATTGTTCCATACCTACTCATCGCAGGTATTGATATTATCCTTTATTTGTCCAGGGAATCATCGTTGGCCAGTTCCTGAATGAAGGGCATGCTGAAGAGGCGTCGGAGGCGGCGTTCGCCTTTCTTTTGGGTGCGGCGGTGGTGGAGGTGGCGGTCCTGGGGGCGTAGGGCGGCGGTGCCGTGGGCCAGGTGTTCCATATACTGCATCATTTCCAGGGTGTCGATGACCTGGGCGTGGTAGCCGTGGGTTTTCAACTGGTAATACATCCGTTCGGCGGTGGTATAGCGGCGGTATTTTTCTTCCTCGTTGAAGATCAGATTAT
>CAZOMV010000152.1:0-8125 GCA_964580995.1 uncultured Pirellulales bacterium | reverse complement strand
TCGGACATACACAAGAAAAAACCTTAAAATATGACACTATTTTAAGCGAACACCCGAACGATTTCTTACAAATCCTTGATCTGTAAAGAGATATTTAATGGGCGATATTGGACTTGAACCAACGGCCTCCTGCTTGTCGAGCAGGCGCTCTAGCCAACTGAGCTAATCGCCCGTTTTTTTCAGCCAGCCGTAACTATATATGGTTACCGGCAGAAAGTCAACCTGTTATTCCATACTTTTCCGGATTTTCACCTTCGGAAATAAGATTCGGCGAAAGGGCAAAAATCTCATAATTCTGATCACAGCCGCGTAATTGATAACTTTTCAATCCCTGCACGTTTGCCATAACCTGGGAAACGGTGCCAAAACGATAATGATGCAGCAGATATTGCAGTTTTCGCTGGGTGGTGTTCAGGCCGACGTAGTATTTGAACCGTTTTTTGAGCGGCAGCGACAGACGCGGCTGATCCGGGTTAATTTCACGCGGGTGGATATAAGTCATAACCGGCCGCTGGACATTATGGTTCTGCCGGATGCCATATTCGATTAAGGGCATGGGAAAAAATCGCAGATACCCACCCCCGGAAAAAGGTATGGCTCTACCCAGACATTTCATGATGGAAACCGGGAAAACTTGCAGCGGCCCGGATTCCGTTTGCAGAAGAAAGGGATCGGGGGAGAAATTCTCGACACCACCATGATCGCGCGGGGCAGGAACAATGGAAACATCGATTCGGATCCCCTCCTCCACCAGAATGGGGTAGGCCCAAAAACACTGCCGTTTCATGGAGAAGCCCGGAGCACGGAAGCAAAGCACCTCCTGCCCGCTGATCTCCTGCAGGATTTTCCGGCAGCGGCGGATTTCCTCCCGAAACTGGGCGGCGGACTGTTCATAGATCAGCCGATGATAATAGCCGTGGCAGCCGATTTCATGCCCCTGCTCACTGATTCGCCGGATCAGCCGGGGATATTTTTCCGCCAGCCAGCCAATCGTCAGGAACGTCCCCTTGGCCCCTGCTTCGTCGAGCATCGCCAGCAGAACCTCGGTATCCTTTTCCACGCATACTGGGGCCTGATCCCAGGTCTCCGGATCATCATAGGGAGTATTCACACCGCAAATATGAAACCATTCCTCCAGATCCACGCAAAAGGCGTTCAGTGGACGGACGGGGCTAATCATGATTCATTTCCCCTTCTTCTGGATGAGGAAAGCGTTTAATCACTCTGGCAGGATTGCCCGCCACTATACTGTACGCCGGAACATTATTCACTACCACTGCACCGCTGGCGACAATCGCAGCCTTGCCGACGGTGACACCGGGCATAATTACGGAATTAACCCCGATAAAACAATGATCTTCGAACACGACGGGTTTGATAACTGATGGCGCGATGCCCGTCTGCCGCAAATAGTGCGGTCCTTTGATATGGGCCATAATGACAGCGTGGGCCGTGATACGCACGTCATTACCGAGGGTAATTTTTTCGGGATAGGCGGTTTCCAGCAGGGCAGTAGGATCTACAAAGCAATCTTTGCCCATCCGGACGCCGCGCATCCGGTGCAGCCAGAGAATCACCCCCCGCGGCGCCCAGCGGACCAAATTGCCCAGCAGATAATTGCGAAGAAAATAATTACACGCCAGCCAGAGCACCCCCTTGCCGCGGTCGCGGGCGGAACTGCGGGCATCGAAAAGCAAGCCTTTCTTTTGTGGCTGAATAGATTGCGCCATGAGCGGAACCGTCGGCGAAGCGGTTGCCGTCGGTTGCGTATCCTGCGGCTTTTGCACACCATTTAAAAACCGGATGACATCCGCCTCCCGCACCAGCCCGATCCCTTCAAACACCTGCGGATCGATCCCTTCTCGTTCGATACGCAGATGCGCTTTCTGCGAAAACTGCTGTCCTAGGGCCGCCGCTGCCGGCAATGACTGCCCTGTCTTTGATACAGACCTGCCATTCACCGGCTGGGCCAGTAAGTATCCCACCACTTCTCCAATGGCCACCTCGGCACCTTCCGGCTGCTGAATTTCCAGATACCCTCCCACCGCCGCTTCAATATCATTGACTGCCTTGGAGGTCTCAAAACTCAGCAGCCTTTCCCCTGCCTGCACCTGGCTGCCGCTGGCATGATACCATTTCACAATGGTAACAAAATCATCATTCACCGTTTCCCGCGGTATGGTTATTTCTATATCCGCATTCACCATTCATCTCCAATATGTTACGAACTATGCTATTTGCATCCGGTAGTACTTTTTCTTCCAGCGGCCGGGAGGCCGGGATCGGGCCGGGCCAGGCAGCCAGCCGGCGGCAGCGAACCCCGGCAAAACGTTCCGCCACCTGCGCGAGGATCTCGCTGGACAACGACACAAAACCCTGCCCTTCTTCCACCACCAGTAATTGGCCGGTTATGGCCAGACTATCGGCCAGAAAATTCACATCCAGCGGATACAATTGGGTCGGGAAAAACAAATCGGCAATAATCTCATGCTGCTGAAATAAAATTTCGGCAGCGGCTTCCGCTTCCAGCGACATAGCCCCCAGGGCCAGAATCGTTACATCCGCCCTGCCTTCGGGACGCAGCCAGGCGGTGGGGAACCGCTGATGAGAGAAGAAAAGACGATAACCGGCGGGCGGCTCCGAATGAGCATACTGCCCATACAACATTTTATTCTCAATCACCAGCGTCGGTTTATCAATAGAGGTAATCAGGTCCCGGTAGAGCAGGTAAGGGCAATACCGATGATGGAGGCACAGCACCTCCGTACCCGGCACACCCAGAAAATGTTTCTCCAGTGACTGGCTATGGGTCGGCCCATATCCGCGCCGCCCTCCCATCGGGGTTCGTAACACCAGAGGAACCCGGACCTGATGGTTGTACATCCCCTGAAACTTGGCGGCGTGATTGATCCACTGATCCGCCGCCAACGTCAAAAAATCACCGAACATGATTTCCACAATGGCGATATGACCCGCCAGCGCCAGACCGTTGCCGATCCCGGTAATGGCTGCCTCGCTGATGGGGGTATTTCGGACTCGATCGGGATATTTTTCACTCAACCCGGCAGTCACCTTGAAAGCCCCGCCATAGGGATCCTCAATATCCTCGCCGAGAATAATGACATTGGATTTGCGGGCCAGGGCCTCTTCCAGTGCCTGACGAATCGCCGCCGCCACCTTTTTTTTTTCAAACGAAAGGTGATGCCAATCCACCGGCTGCGAAAGAACCGGTTCGCCGCTATCGCCCAGCTCGGTAACAGGTGCGGATTCCGCCTGCGCCACCGCCCGATCCAGACGCTGCCGGATTTCGCCGGTCATATCTCGTAGAACGGGATCGTCCCCATTTTGCTTTTGGATCATCTCCAGCGGGTCGCGCTGCCGATACTCGCTGACTTCCTGCTGGTCCCGATGATCGTCCCCCTTGGAATGAGCCATTAACCGATAGGTATCCACCTGATGAAAAATGGGCAGGCCGCTGGAACGGACCATCTCCGCCGATTCCGCCATATCCGAAAGTAGTTTGGGCCAGTTCCAGCTATCGCTGTGACGGGTATGGATTCCGAAGGATCGAAACCGGGCCGAAATTTCGCCGGAAAGGCTCTGTGCCTGCGGGGTAGACTGGGCATACAGATTATTTTCCAGCACCATCAGGAGAGGCAATTTCCATTTGGCGGCAATATTCATCGTCTCATAAACAACACCTTCTCCCAAAGTACCGTCCCCTATAAATACCACGGAGATATCGCGGCTGTTTCGCTGTTTTTGAGCCAGGGCCAGCCCTGCCGCCACCGGCACAATCCCTCCCTGGATCCCATTGGAATAAAAATGATTCCGATGCAAATGCTGGCTGCCGCCCAGCCCGGCGCATACCCCCGTGCTTTTGCCCATGATTTCCGCGATCAAACCTTCCACATCACCCGCATAAGCCAGAAAGTGGCCGTGACAGCGATGGTTGGAAAATACCACATCGTCTTCCCGCAACGCCCGGCCCACCGCCACCGCAACGAATTCCTGCCCGATACAGGTATGGACCGTACCATAGAGTTTCCCTTCCCCGAAAAGCTGGAGCAGTCGTTGCTCGGTAAACCGAATGGTCAGGGCCTGCTTTACAACCGGCAGGCAGGTTTTCCACATCTGCCCATCCAGAAGCGTCGATATGTTTTTCTGACTTTTTTCTGAACTCATACGACTGCGATCCTTAATTAATTTCGATCTGATGGTTCACTCGCCGGCTGCCCTGCGGATCCTGCAGCCCGATACGGATATAATTTCCCACCCATTTCTCCGCATTGGGAAAAACAAAACTTTTCGTCGTGGACGAACCGGGCGCCAATTTCTGTATGGAACGTTCCTGATGATCGCCATCCGGAAAATCAATGAAACTGGTCAGATTGGTATCCGCTTCACTATTGTTGGTAACTACCTGCTGAATAAGCAGATCCTTTTGGTTGATCCGGCGGGCAAAAATACTCACATTGATCCCCTGTAGCTCAATTTCAAAGGGAACCGGCATGGAAAACGAGTAGGCCCGGTCCGCATCAATCGTAATAACGGCGGTTAATTCTTTTCTGCCGCTGATTTCATTGCGGGGCAATTTAAGATAAATTTCCTGCTGAAACAACTGGTTGGGCTGGAGCGAGAAATTAAATACCACCGGATCCACACCCCAGTTCAATTGGGATTCATCGAGTTGGAATCGCAGGCGGCCCGAAATGGGAATCCGAAAGGGATTCACAAAACTCAGTTGTACCTTCTGGCGGGCTACATTGGCATCGACAATTGCCGGTGTCCATTTCATGCTGGCTCGCAACATGGCCACCCGGCTGTCCACCCCGGAGAGAAAAACCGGCCAATCGGTCAATCGGATTCGCCCGACGCCGTTTTCCATGGGCAGGGGATTTGAATTGCCGAACAAATCAATCTGTACGGGTGTTTTGCCCAGATATAATTCAAATTCGCTCTGCGACGCCGGTGCTTCCGGATGATAATTCGTATTCCAGGTAAACAGACATCCCTGCCCATCACGGTCAAAAACTAAAACCGGAACACCTGACGCCAGTTCAAATTCTCCCAGATAGCGGGTGCCGCCGAATTGATCGGTCAGGGTGCGATAGATCAGAAACAATTCTGTCGGCTCCGTTACCAGCCTGGCGTTATATTCCTTTTCATTCCATGGATGATTGATGAATACCGCTTCCGCATCCGAGCTCTTGGCATACGCGATACGCTTGGCAAAATCAATCAGTCGGTTTTCCCGGCTGTAGCAGTTGCCCGCTAGGGGCTCCAGCACGGCCCAGATATGGTCCAAGCCCCTTTTTCGAAATTCACCGATATATTCGGGGATCTGCTCCGGTACGATCAGGTTGGGAATCGACACCGAAACATAGGAACTGCCGACCTGCTCCCGGTTCACTTGCAGCATTCCCGGTATGGGTGCGGACAAAATCGGATTGCGTATTAATTTTTCAAACTCTGCATACAAGGTGGCAAGAACATATTTGATCCGCGGGTCCCAACTGACTTCCTCATCAAAAACATCAGCCCCTATCTGCCAGAACGGGACCTGCCGGGCATATTGTGCCAAAACCACTGCAACCTGCGGGAGCCAGTCTCCCGTGTCCCGACAGAACAAATCGAGCAGGCTCCGCTGGCCATAAACCAGTTTTGCCGCCAGTTCTTCCGGTACTTCCGAAAAAGTAGCAATTGTTTCGATATTACTCTGCTGCAACTGAATCAACTTATTGTCCAGGCTTTCCTCGGCGGCTGCAGTTGCCTTGGCTGTTCCGGCTCGCTTCCAGATCGGCAATTTAATCATTTTGGCGTTGCTTAGCTGGGTCAAACGCAGCACGGTGGGCCAATCGCCGGCATCGTCATCCAGAACCATCAGTCCAAAGTGATTCCCGCTGGCAGCACTTTCCCCCTGGGTAACACCTATTTTGCTGAATACCACCGTTCGGGTAGCGATAACTTTATTGCCGGAACGGATTTGCAATTCGGCACGATACCGACCGGCAGGAATATCCGGCAAGGTCATTTTACGAGTATTTTCTTCGGCGCCCACCCCGGAAATTAACCATTTTTCCTCGCTTAATATGCTTTCGACGGCATCATAGACTCTCAGCCAGACCTCATAATCGAGTGAATTTACACCCTCGACCTCCACGAGAAGCTCGACCGGATCGCGGCTGTCAAATACATTACCCAATTTATCAGTGTGTAAGATAACGCGAGGCAGTTGATACGCCGTGATATCATCAAACCAGGCGAGGGCTTTAACATCGTAACGATAGATGTACGAGTCAGTTATAACGTCATTATTCCATTGTTCCTCCTGGAGCAGCCAAAGGCCGATACTGATATACTGGGCATCGGGAAAGTTTCCCGGAGCATACACTTCTACCGGTGCCCAGCCATCCGAGTCCTGATCTTCTTTTGCGATAAGTTTCGAGAAATAATAGCTTTCCGGAATAATTCGGCCCAGCCGGTCCGCGAAGGCACAACTAATCCGGGCGCGGCTGGTTTCGGTGTTTTCCAGGTGAATAAAACCGGTAACCTGGAAGTCACAGCCGGGCTTGATCTTTATGCGGCGGGGATTTCGGCTGCGGCTGTCATGTTCAAAGCCGATGCTGCCGCCTTCCGAGATAAACATGAAACTATAGCTGCCGCCGTGACTTATGCGGCTATCGAGCTTACCCTCGGCATAATGGGGGAAGCCCCGGCGGGACTGCACCATGTCCCAGAACATGGGAAGATCGAGATAATTTTCGTCCCTTTCCTCAAAATCGAAGGTGTGCATGACCCGCTGGCCGGACATAATTTCGCTAGCGATGAGTTCTGGCTTGCTATTTTCCGCTGAGGCAGGGGGGGGCAGAAGAGCAGCCTGAGCGATCAGGGAGCAAATTACGAGACGGCAGAATGTCGATAATTTGTTATATGAAAACATATTACGATCAATATGACCGATGTCTTTCGCGTTTATATCAAGTAATTCAAAACCACGTTATAGGACGATTCATTAGATTACTATCGGCAATACAGGGGCTGATAACGGTGTTTTTTGCGTTTTTTTCTTAGGAAAGACTGGTACCGATGGAAATGTGGGAAGTCTGGATGAGCCATCCTGTCTGGCATGCGAGATAAATACTTTAAAGGCAGATATTTATATTATTCGGATTCGTGGTCCTGGATGAGTTTATATAAACGGTCGGCGGACTCGGCGGACCAGATTTTGTCCCGGAAATCGCGATCGGTCATCAGGCGGCTGATACGGGCCAGGGCCTGGATGTGGGGGCCGGTCTGATCGGTGGGGGAGACCAGGAGAACAATTACGCTAACTGGATGCTGGTCAATACTTTCGAAATCAATCGGTTTGCTGACTTTACCCAGGGCCATGACGAGTTTGCTGACGGCGTTGCACTTGCCGTGGGGGATGGCGAAGCCCTGGCCGATGCCGGTGCTGCGAATGGCCTCACGTTCCATAACTGCTTTCAGGACAGCATCATAGTCATCCAGTAGGCCTCTGGCGTCGAGGAGGTCCACCAATTCGGTAATGGCCTGGAATTTTTCCTGGGCGGCCAGTGGAACTTTAACACATTTAATATCAAGTATTTCTGTGATTCGCATAATACCTTTTCTCCAGGTATGCTTTCAAATCCGTTATTTTCATAAAGATTATTATTGTATCAAGCTGGGAATTATATCGCAATATTATTACGTCCAACGTGAAAAGAATTATGCTTTCCGGGTGATGATGGCTGTGAGGCAGGCAAGGGCCTAAAGGCCCATTCTCGCGCCGCGAGGGCGAGAAGCCCTGTTTACCGACGCGGGGATAAATGGATATTTGACGCTTCTGATAGTCGCTTCGTTGTGACATAAAAAGGATGGACCGGACAATAATCATTGCGATGCTCCCGGTGGTCGCTTCGGGCTGCTGTAAGTGCTTATTTTTGGTTTTGTAGAAATGCTATAAGTCTTTATTTTAGGTTTTAGGAAATCGTTGTAAGTGGTTATTTTTTGTTACGGGAAATTGCTGTAAGTGCTTAATTTACGTGGGTGAATGGTTTGAATGACGTCCGATAACCGGGTTAATTTGAGGAATATGGGTAAGATGTATGGGCATTTTTGG
>CAZOMV010000151.1:0-8668 GCA_964580995.1 uncultured Pirellulales bacterium | reverse complement strand
CGCCTATTCCCAACTGATCGCGGAGAGCCGCAAACATTATCAGGCTCCGACCGATCCCCGCCACAAGGTGGCCTTGGGCGCCAATCCGTTGCTTTCCGTGGCCCCGGAACACCGTTGTCCGGATGTGGAAATCGATACGGACATTGCCCAAGGATTAGTAACGGGTCATCTCCATAACACTCAGTCGGGGTATGTGTTGAACGGCTCACCCCACCACAAAGAAGACTTGGGCAGGACGCTGCCGGATATACGAAAATATCTCAGACGAAAATATCCCTCCCGCATGCATGTTTTTAACGATTTTATGACGGAACTGGGTACGCAGCCGTCCCAGTTGTTCCAGAAAATCAGCCAATATTTGGCCGACAAACCATCGGTTGCCGACTCTCTCATCACGGAATTGGGGAAAATCCCCTTTACCCAGGTGAAGCAGATAGCGGAGGCGACGGAATTTTATGCCCGGCAGGCCGCCCAGGCGGCCAGCCTTCAGGCTGGGAAAGAAATTCTACCGTCCGATACCAATGAGAGTACGGAATCCTAAAAGAAAGGATCCTTCTTAATGTGTACTGTCGTACCGAGAGTTAAACAACTGGGAAAGAGCAAACAGGCAGGCTGGTCCTTCAGTCAATCCCGGAATCCTGCCGTGGCCACCAATGATATGGATTTACGCCACGGCAGGTTCCTGGAAAGAATACCTGCTATCAGGGACCGAAAGTGCCACGAGCAGAATACCCTTACCACGGCAATGCCAGTGTATCTATCCCGTACCAAGCAATTTCACCATACAAAATTGGAGGTTTTAAAAACCATGGTTAAAGAAACAGATTCTAAAAAAACTTTATTCGCCGATTTGGCTGGCTGGGGCCGGTTTATAATCAGCGCTGCCCCTTACGGCGTCACTCGCATCCAGCTGGAACCGGCAGGCACGGTACAACAATTATTTCCCTTTATGGTGACTCCTGAGGAGCATCAGTCCATTACTACCCAGGACGAAATCCACTGGCAGGTAATGCAACAGATCCAGCAGTATCTGGCTGGCCAACGACAGAAGTTTGATCTGCCGGTGGGAATCTTATTTGCCGGCAGACAAAAAACCATTCTGGGTCTGGTAGCAGCTATTCCGTATGGACAGACCTTGACCTATAGTCAAATTGCCCAAAAAGCCGGTTTATTAGAAGCTCAGAAACAAATTCCTGCCATTCTCAAACTGAATTCTATTGGCCTACTCATACCCTCTCATAGAGTAGTAAAAGATAGTCATGATATTGGTAATTTTATCTGGGGGCGAAAAATCAAGCAGCGGTTACTCGAACTGGAAGCAAAATACCATAAACACATAAAAAAGGGGTACGATAATCCGGAGGTCTAACTATGAAAAAATATGCAGGAAGAACAGAAGGTGGAATTTCTCCTGGTAAAGCCGTTTGCGGAAAAAGAATTTGCTCTGTTCGCGGTGGGCCTTGGACGGTAATGGAGCGGCATAATTCCCGCTCAGTCCGGTCATCAATAAATCCGGTTTTATAAACTCCCGGCGGATAGATATCCGAAAAGGTATTTTTGTGACAACGATCCGATCCGACAATTTGATTCAAAATCCTCCCTCATCCGACAGGATTAACTGTGCGGTATGTAAGGATTTGCTTGCCCAGATGGAGCGATTCTTGGCCCTCCTGCAAAGTATTCGGCAAGAGCAGGTATCCGATTGGCTGACGGTGGAGGAAATCGCTGCGGAACTGAAGATTTCCAAAAGTATTGTCTATCGCCTGATCCGCAGCGGGGAACTGGAAGCTGTGGACATTGTTGATAATCAAGGCCGAATCGCTCGCAAAGGGCATTACCGGGTAAGACGAATCAGCTTGAATCACTACCTGGATGGAAAAAAAGTGAAGGTTCTTCCCGGCAAAGCCCCGCGTATTTCTCACCTAAACAAAGTCCTCAAGGCTAACAAGGATTATCTGGGATAATAAGTTTTCGGGTATTGTTGATGACCCGGTCAGTTTGGGCCGAGATATCCTGGACATAGATAGTAGCCATCTTCAGGTCCGCATGGCCCAGTAATCTTTGCACGGCAAACGGATCACCGGACTGGGCCGCCATCGTAGCGGCCGTTCTGCGAAGGGTATAAAAACCGACTCCTTTTTCAGTTTTTATACCCGTCTTTTTCAATAGTTTGGAGAATTCTTTGCTGACTGAATCATGATTGATAAATTTAACTTTCCCGTGTTCATCCACTCGTTTTACGGTTCTTACCCATGGATGCCCTTTGGGGGTATTAAAGACTCGCTCCTTCTTTTGCGGCAAGGTTTTCAATGCTTGCATGGTTTCCGACCACAACGGTAAATTTCTATCAACACCAGTTTTTCCCCGGGGGTAGTGGATTCTGCCATTTTGAAAATCAATATTTTCCCATTTTAATTCCGAACAATCGGTACCGCCAAATCCACAATTTAATCCGAGCCAAATCATAGCTCGCATCTGAAGATCGGTATTCACTAACAATATTCGTATTTGTTCGGGTGTGAAAGTCAATTTTTCCTGACGAATAATTTTCATTTTACTAACTGCATCGATATTTGGAATGTTTTGTAATACATCATTCTTCCTTGCCCAATGAAAAAGGGCCTTCATGATAGCCAGGTTTAAATTAATCCGATGGTGGGAGGAATATGAATTTATGAGTTTTCGTTTGTAGTTTTGCAGATCCAAGGCAGATATTTCATTCATATTCCGATACTGCCCTAAAAAGCGGACGAACTTTCCAAGGCTTTTAATCTGGTCGGAAAAATGACGGGCCGAAAGTTCGCCCTGCTGCATCCGGGATTCTTGAAATTCTAAATAAAGATTACACAAAGTCTTAATATTGATATCACCGCCTGGCGAATCTGGTTTTGGAGTTTTGCCGGTATGCAACGCTAGTGCCTGCTCCATATAACGCAAAAGGGCTTTTTGCTTATCGGTTCCGAAGTAATAAAGCTTACCCTTAATTTTCTTGCAATATTGACCTGTCGGATGTAGGCTAAGCGGAAATTTGTCAGAGCGTGTTTTCCGTTTTTTAGAATTGGATTTTACCATGGCTTATGTCCTTAACTACAACCAGAAAATCAAATCTATCATGAATTATAAACCAGAATCTGGTTGTAGTAAAGGTTGTAGTTTACAAAATATACAACTTTATCGTATTTATTTAAGTACTTGTTATATAAGTAATTGCGCCCGTAGCTCAATTGGATAGAGTCGCGGACTTCGAATCCGAAGGTTGCAGGTTCGAGTCCTGCCGGGCGCGGTGGATTATACCCCCATTTATGGGGTAAAATCCGTGTTTTTCGCTTAGAAATGCAGAACCGTAAGGTTACGGGGGTTCGAATCCTTCCTCATCCGTTTTGGTAAAATTCTGCTGGCTGGCGTTCGGGGTGTAAGTCTTTGTTTTTTGTTTTGTAAAATTGCTGTAAGTTGTTGTTTTTCGTTTTTGAAAACGGCTGTAAGGCAGGCAAGGGCCTCAAGGCCCATTCTCACACCGCGAGCGATCTACACTTTTGACGCTCCCGATGGTTGCTTCTTGTTTCTATAAGTCGTTGTTTTTCGGTTGAGAAAATTGTCGTAAATCCTTATTATTGGTTGAGGGAAATTGCTGTAAGTGATTATTTTTTAGATGGGTGAATTGCTGTAAGTCTTTATTTTACGTAGAAAGTGATGGTCCGATAATAAAGTAGGGATTATAACGGTTGTAACGATTGGGTAAGATTTTTGGAAATTTGGGTAAGTAATTTGGTAATTTGTAACGGTTAGGTTGAGTTGGTAAATGTTGAAGAAAGTATAGTAAAAGATGAAGAAAGTGATATAAAAGCGTGTTAAAGTGGTATAGAAGTGGGGCAAAACATAGGTAAAAGTGAACGATTATTACACGTAACAATATATCAGTTATCGGTGAAGACGGAATTTTTTTAGAAAAAAGATTACCCAGATTAACAGCATAAGAAAGTCGGACAAATCAGACAGGTCAGACAGAGTTAAGACGGCTGGCCACGCCGCCTCTCGGGCATAGCAGAAGAAAAGAAATCATACTTTCAACCCGGCCAGATGAAGAAACCAGAGAAAAGAAGAAAACGGCCGATCGCCGCGTGGTTGGGGGGATTCCCAATAATTAGATGGATGACCGGCGAAGATGGCTGGGGCAGCGAGCAACAGGAGCTTCGAAAGGGGCAAAGGATCGCGGCGATTTCGGTGCAGGCGGGTGCCTGCTTCGGAGAGCAGGGAATGCCGGGTTCCCCCCGTGAAGAGAGGAGGAGGGACAGGGGCGGTCGGGACGAGGGGAGGAGATACAGGAAAAACAACCTGAAGGTTGAACTCAGAACGGCGGCGGGCGCGAAAACGGTCCAGATGAATGGACAAAATTGCGGCGGGGAAAAAAATACTTACGGGGGTTAAGGGGATGGGGTATAATGAGCCGATACAAATAGATGGTTGGGTGCCCGGTTCGGTAAGGGGGCACTCAAGTTCATTGGCAAGCTGGTGTGAGGATAAAGGTATGGAAAACCGTAGGATACAGGCGTTTAGCCGTGTAGAAATGGTGGTGGTGGGAGTCTGCGCAGCGATGGTGCTGTTTGTGACTTTACCCAGTTTAACCGGGGCGCGGGAGGCGGGGAAGCGGGCGATCTGTCTGGCGAATTTGAAGACGCTGGGGGCGGGTACACTTTGTTACGCCCAGGATTATGAGGATAAAATTCCCGGCTGGGGGATCGAATTTGATGAGATTAAAGTTGAACAAGGTGATCCGAAGGCGGACTGGATTACCAAGACCACCGATTCCCTGGCCAAGAGTTTTGAGTACGGGTATATTTGGGAATATATTCAGAGTAAAAAACCCTTTACCTGTCCCAGTCTGAATAATACCATGAACCCCAAATCCAGAATTGCCTCCAATCCTCATAGTGGCTATGTCTGGGGCTGGCCGGGTGGAGCCGGTACGGTGAATCCGCCCGGTCCGATGTGGAGTTATTGTGTTAATGCCACCGCCGGGATGTCTCTGAATGATATCCAATGGCGGGCCAATCCAGAACTAGTCTTGCCCGGCGCATCAACGGTGTTTATGCTTTATGAAGCTGATTTTAATGATTATGCCGCTTATGATAATAGTGTCTGTCTATTTGCAGCAACACATCAAGAGTATAGTGGATGTGATTCTCTCGGTTCTTATCACATGACCTCCGGAACATTCGATGACAATGGCGTAAAGAGAATGAAAGGCAGTGGGAACCTAGTCTGTTTTGACGGCCATATCGGGTCCATGACCAGCGATGAGTATCGTCAACAGCGCAGTACTTCGGAAGGGACGCTGGAACTATGCGGTGGATATATAAATTTTACGTGGCCGGGATTTTAAACAGAAAGATAGGAAAGGGGCATTTATATGCAAAAGAATAAAATAACAATGGGATTGGCGGTTGTGATAGCGGTGGTTCTGGCGTTTTGGGCGTATCCGGCGCTGGGTACGGATCGGCTGGTGCCGGGGCAGTATGCGACGATCCAGGCGGCGATTGACGCGGCGGTGGATCATGACAGGATTATCGTGGCGCCGGGAACGTATCAAGAGGATATTACCGTCAGCCTGAAAAATCTCAGTCTTGCTTCCGTTGATCCTGACGATCCGAATGTTGTGGCTTCCACCATTATTCACGGGACCGGCAGTAACTCCGTGGTTATTTTTTCCAATATAGTCGGCCAGACGCAACCAAATATTTACTGCCGGATGACGGGTTTTACCATTACCGGCGGCGGGGCAGGACAGGATGGCGGCGGGGGGATCTATATCGGATGGAAGGTTATTCCCAGCATCAGTCATTGCGTGATTATGGGAAACCATACGACCGGTCACGGGGGCGGCATATGGGCAACAGAGGGTAACGGCATAATTAATCGTTGTGTCATTGCAAACAATACGGCGGTCGGTAATGGAGGCGGCATTTACAATTTTCAGGGGAAAATCATTAATAGTCTGATTGTAAATAACCAGGCTAATTATAATGGTGGTATATTTTTTGGATATCCCAACAAGGGTAAACTCTATAATTGTACGATCGTGAACAATACCAATACATCCGGTCTTAGCGGCAGCGTACTGCTAAATGGTGAGGTTATTGTTAGAAATTGCATTGTGTGGGGGAATGTGCCGGAAAATGTTCGCCTTCATTCTCTTTTTACCGGATCGATAAGCAATAGCTGCTGGCCGGAGGCGGCGATGGAAGATGGGAATATCAATTCAGATCCCGGTTTTGTTTCCTCGACTGATTTTCATCTGGCTGGGGGATCGCTTTGTATTGATGCGGGTGTGGGTGTTTCAGCAGGAGGTTTGCTGGAAGTGGATCTGGAGGGTGTTTTACGGCCGCAGGACGGGGACCGGAACGGCAGTGAAATATTTGATATGGGGGCGTATGAATATCCGGGGCCGGCGAAAATCATGATGAAGAAACCGGTGGGCGGCGAGGTATGGGTGTCGGGGAGTACGCACAAGATTGAATGGCTGGGGCTTAATTATAGCGGTACGATTGATTTATCCTACAGTATAAACGGGGGGGCGGATTGGCTGCCGATGGTATCGGGAATTAGTAACAGCGGCAGTTATGCCTGGACGGTGCCGGCGGTGGAGTCGGAGGATTGCCTGGTTTCGATAGCGGCCAGTGTTACCGATCCGGAGATACTTTATGAACAAATTGATGAGCCTTTTGCCATCCATGCCAGTCCGGCAGGTGAGGCGGTGGAATCGCATTGGCGGATGGCGGAGCACGATGGGCGGCGGAGCGGGTTGGCGGAATTTGCCGGGCCGGAGTTTGGCTGCTTGAAATGGCTCTATCATATTCCTTCTCCGATGGCTACAGGAGTGGTAGTAGGGGCGGATGATAATCTGCATTTTGCCTGCGAAGACGGCAAGCTATATACGATTGATCCCAATGGGGCGGCGGTGTGGCAGTATGATACCGGTTCGGTTTTGGGGGGAATGCCGGCGGTGGGGCAGGACGGCAGTGTGTATTTCGGGGCGGAGGATGGGAGGATCTACGCGCTGGACAAAGATGGAAATCTGCGGTGGACGCATAAGACGGAAAGTATGGTATTTTCTTCGCCGGCGGTTGCCGATAACGGTGAGTTATATATCGGCTCGCTGGATAGTACCCTGTATGCGCTGGGGGCGGACGGCAGCGAGTTGTGGAGATTTACGATACCAGCGACTGGTTCTATGCAGGGTTCTATTGTGGCCAGCCCGACGGTGGGGCTGGATGGGAAGGTTTATATTGGAAGTATTTTTCATCCGACCCTATATGCTCTTAATGCGGCGGATGGTTCGATTGCGTGGCAAAATACCCTGTCAGGCGATGGGATTTGTTCATCACCGGTGGTGGGAGCGGATGGAACGATTTATCTGGTGACCACGAACAGTAAATTGCTGCAGGCGATCAATCCTGCAAATGGGGCGGTGCTGTGGACGGTGGATCTGGCGGACAATACCAGCGGGCTGTATGAGGGCGGGGAAACGCGGCTGAGCCAGAAGACCTTTACGGAACCGGCGATCGGGCCGGACGGGACGATCTATGTCAGTTTTGAGGATCCGTATCTGCGGGCGGTGAATCCGGATGGTACGATCAAGTGGGTGTCGCGGCTGGGGATGGGGCAGGGGTTCAACTTGACGGTGGACAGCGGCGGGCGAATTTATGCGGCGGGGGCGGATAGTTCTTTTTATATCGTGGAATCGGACGAGGGGAGAATCGTTTCTCTGCTCAACGGCCTGCTTTATAACATCCCCGGATTATTCACCCATTATAACATCCCCGGATTAATCACCGAATTGGAAATTTTGGGGCCAGATGGTTACAAGTATGTTGCTAATGGTCCGACGCTTTTACCAATTGCCGTATATGATCCAAATGATAATTATATGTATGGTATAGATCTTGGAACAAAAATGTCAGAATTTTTAGCGCCTGAACAGTGGCTATATTCTACGGCTAGAATAATGTCTTTGGGAATGATAGATAATGATTATCTCTACGTTTTAGCAAAATCATCATACTTTGTTGGCAAAGGCGGGCGGCACGTGATAGTCTATAATCTAAATACGGAAAATGTGGTTGACGTTATTTCTGTGCCATTCGATTACAAAGTGGTTATTCGTCCTACACCTATTTTTTATCCGGTAATTGCCGGTAATGGCGTGCTTTATTTATCCGATTATCAGCATTTCATCAGTGCGATAGCATCGGATGACTGCGGGGACAAGTTGCTGAGTTTACGACATCCCTATGATTTTGATAGCGATCGAGAAGTTGATTTTTTGGATTATGCGAAACTCTTATCAACCTGGTGCATGTGTTCCGATTATGACAATCCAGGGGAATGTGTATTTGTGCCAAATGAATATAGTTCTTATTTCCCTTATTATTATAATTATACACCAGGTGGAATGATTTATCCAATGGGTGATATAAACCGGGATTTGTATGTGAATTTTGATGACCTGGTTTTGCTGGCGGAGAGGTGGCTGGAGGGGTATTGACAGGCACGGCCAAGATGGCCGTGGCACAATTGAAGAATACCTCCGGAGCCTGCAGGAGGAAGGTGACGCCCTATTGTCGGGACGGAAGATAAGAGCCGACCAGAGGCTAGCGGTACGTTTATGTGC
>CAZOMV010000150.1:0-8690 GCA_964580995.1 uncultured Pirellulales bacterium | reverse complement strand
AAAGGCTTTAAGGGGGCTCATGGCCGCGGCCGGCAGCGCCACCAGAATCAATCCGCTTATCCCCATCGGAACATAGGAGAGCAAAACCGCCGGTAAAATCCTTTCGGTATTCGTAGTCCCTTCGAAACTTACCAGACTGATTTTGTTGGGCCAATCCGGCCCCAGCTCGTTTTCGATCCCGGCAATCAAGCCGGGAGAGAAGCGGTCCGGATGATTCATCAGTTCACTTAACGTGGAAGGCCATTGGGCTTTATCCACCTGTTTCACCTCGGCTTTGATCAATTCCGCCGTGCGTGTCAAAGTTCCTTTGTCCTGAAATTGTTCCTGGACCAGAAACAAACCCAATATGACAAAGCCTATCATCAGAAACCAGCGAATGGACATCAGCCAGCCGCATAGAAAACTCAACAGGCCGCATTCCCGGTCGCTGCGGGCCCCGAAATACTTCGGCTCACCGCCCACCCCCAAACCCTGGATGATCGTTTTGGCCAGATAAAACA
This sequence comes from uncultured Pirellulales bacterium, assembly GCA_964580995.1. Classification (GTDB taxonomy): domain Bacteria; phylum Planctomycetota; class Phycisphaerae; order Sedimentisphaerales; family SM23-30; genus JAKJEP01. The sequence continues at coordinate 8,190 of CAZOMV010000150.1, read as the reverse complement.
GCGTAACAAACATCAGGCCGGAGAACTGCTCATAACCGGCCGGCATTTCCGTATGGAGGCTCGGCAGCGAACTCGTCCAGTTCAGGTTGCCGGTAACCTGACTGGCCAGATCGCTCAAAGCTCCGTCGTAGCCATGCAGTTTGGTCAACGCCATAACGGTTATGAAAATCGCCGCGAAAACCACAATGAGCATCTGAAACAGATCTGTTATCACCACTCCCAGAAAACCGGATTCCGCGGTGTAGATTACCGTCACGATCAATAGAATCAGCATGCAGACCCACGGCTGCCAGGGAAGAAACATACTCAGAAAAAGCCCGCCCCCGACAAAGGAATACACCAGCAATCCCATATTAAAAATCATGGTGGAAATCACGGCCATCAAACGGGCGATATTCCCGGCCAGACCGTTTCCAAACCGAAAAATCATCCATTCCGCCTGCGTCATGCAGCCGGAACGGCGATGCCACTTCCCCTGCCACAGCAGCAGAAAAATCAGCACCAATCCCGCCCCGCCGCGAAACTCCACAAACAGCCCGCGCGGGCCCAGCATAAACAGAAAGGACGTAATCACCATCGTGCCGGTCATGTCCAGCCAGGCCGCCATCCCCGAAACCCCCAGCAGCCACCAGGGCACTTTTCGACCTCCCAGAAAATAATTTTCCATGCTAGAGGTGGCACGCTTTTGCAGTATCCGCCCGATGGAAATCAGAATTGCAAAATAGAGACCAATCACACCATAATCAATCCAATTAAGAAATCTCATTCCACATGCTCCTGTTTTGAGTTCAGATTCAAGAAACCATGTTCTCGCCGACTCTTCTCGAAAATTTTCAGGCCGACACAGAATATACCATAATTTTCCAACGCATTCAACAGGATTGCACAATAAATTGCATTTAATCTATATATTTAACAACTTTTTTTGTACAATATTCGAAGATTTTATACAAAACAGAATGCTTCCATACCATTTTATAGGTTGTGTTGTTTTTAAAAAAAGGGTAAAAGAATAACATTATAAAATCAAATTTCTGAACGTTGTAATTGTACCTGGTAAATATCTCTTACAAAAGGAGCGCGAGTATGATTCCCAAAAATGTAATTTGCCTCTCCATTCTTCTGTTGGGTATATGGCTGGTTTTGCCAGGCTGCCATAACAGTGCTGCCAATCAACAATATCAGTCTCTGCAAACTTCCCATGCGACAGAACGCGACAGCCTGGAAACGCAACTGGCGGACATGAAAGAATCCCACGAACAAATCAAAGCGGCCCTTAGTACGGTTACGGAGGGATACCAGAAACTCAAAGAACAATCGAATAAGGACAAGGCCCGCATCAGCGAGCTGGAAGGACAATTACTGGCCGGCGCTACCGAGTCCGCCCAGATTCAGTTCCAACTCAATGAACAGATAAAAACCCTGACCCAAGAACGCGATACCGCCGCCGCTAAAACACAGGAACTGCAAACCGCCATCAATACCCTAAATGCCCAGATTCCCGAAAAAGATAAAAAAATCGCCGAACTCGAAGCCCAGATTCCCGAAAAAGACAAGAAAATCTCCGAATTGGAAGCCCAGGTACAGAACTTGCAAAACATCGTCGCGGAGATTCAGAAAAAACTTCAGGAAGCCGTTCCCTCGCAATAAACAAAAAATCATACTTCAGACTGAAGTTTTGCAAAATGGATGTTAGGCATACTTTGGAATGGAAAAAAGTAATGTCCGGCGGCGGGCGGGGAGCCCGCAAAGCCAAGAGGGGATTGGCCTTTTTTGGACACCGGACATCTGGTCGGGTTATCAATAATATACAACATTCCCCAAAAAAGTAAAGGAAAAGTTTGCAAGTAAATGATTAAAAACGCAAAAATATGAATAATACCGAATCGACAAGCAAAAAACAAATTTTACAACCTTCTTTGTCGACAATATTCGCGTAATTCGCTCATTGGCAATTTGTTACCACTTTATGATTTGCTTAAAAAACCCACTGTAGATTCCATAATTCGAGTACGAAAGCTAAGATTGCGGCTATCCGCGGTTTGCCGCTTGAGATCGTCCAGATTGGCCTGACAGAATTGGCAGCCCAGTTGGTTCACATGAAAATCCACATAGTCACGCCAATGATCTTCCAGCGTCCCCAGCAGAAACGCTCCGATCGTGCTGCGCTTGGGACAGCTTAGCCGCAGCGATTCCCAGACCACGGTGAGCATGTTTTCAAAATCCGCATCTTGCACCTCCTTTGTGGCAATACTGGCCTCTACTTTCTCACGAATCTGTTTCAGGCAGCGGTGTTTGATCACCGCAATATTCTTTTCGCTCAGATCGAGTACTTTCGCCACATCCTTGTTGGGCAGCTTGCAATACAGGAGCATCTCAATAATTTTCAAATCGCGGAAGTTGAGCGATTCTTTTAAGCCGGCCACCAGTTCCTGCAGTGCCCGGGCCAGGATCTCTTTCTGGATCGAATGCTGTTCGCTGCAGCGAGCGTACCAACTGGCGGTTGGTTCCGCCGAAGCGAAATGCTGAAAGGCATCGCTTTCCGGATCCGATTCCCGGTCCACATGATACACATCCTGCAACAGGCAGATACGCCGGGACTGCTGCCCACGAAAACTATCGGCAATCTTCCGGCGGAGAATAGTGAAAAGAAACGTTTCCAGGCTGGCCTGCCCGCGAAAATTCTGAAACGACTTGAGAAACCCGACAAACGTCTCCTGCACAATATCTTCCGCCTCTTCCCGCTGCCGTATTTTCATCTGCGTAAAAGCCAGCAGCCGCCCCTGATACCGCTCCACCACCTGCGTCCAGGCATCCGCCTGGCCTTTGCGTATCTGATCCAGCAAATATTGTTCTGCCTGACTAATTTCGCTCATAATTCCCTTTGTGCACAACCAGTTATACTTTTCAGATCCTAGCATATATAGTGTAATCGATTCTCGTCCCACAATTCAATCTTTTTCCCGAAAATCTCCGATTCCCCCCCGGCAAATCGCCAAACCCTTTAAAAACCGTCGTTTACAGAAAAATATTTTTGTTGAAATAAATCGAATTGGCCTCCGACGACGACTGTGTTGGTACAGGAAATGGAAATGTATTGGTACTTGGTTAAGGAGATTATCTCATGTGTACGAAATGGTTAAAATCAGTGGTTATCGTTCTGGTCGTCGGACTTCTGGTCGGGGGGCTGGTTTTCGGCGGCGATCTGGTCAGCTACCTCCGCAGTTCCGCCAAGTCGGTCCAGACCGCAGTTAAGGGTTCCGTCCCGATCGACTTTGAGCTTTGCCGCGCCCGGGATCTGCTCGAGGAAATCATCCCCGAAATGCACGCCAATATCCAGCTCATCGCCCAGGAAGAAGTGGAAGTGGCGGCTCTGAAAACAGATATCGCACAAAGCGAAAAAAACCTGGGTGACGAAAAAACCCGTGTCAGCAAGCTGCACGATTCCCTAAATCAGCAACTGGCCAGCTACACCATCGGTTCCCAGGAACTTTCGCGGGAACAATTGAAAGAGGAGCTGTCCCGCCGGTTTGACCGGTTCAAAGAAGCCAATGTCGTGCTGGAAAGCAAAAAACGGCTGCTGAGCACCCGCGAAAAATCGCTGCTGGCGGCCAACCAGTTGTTGGAAAAGACCCGCCATCAGAAGATGGTCCTGGAAGACAAGATCGAGACTCTGGACAGCCAGCACCGCCTGGTGAAGGCCGCCTCGGTCGGCTCTAATATTCATGTGGACAACAGCAAGCTGGCCCAAACCGAAAAGCTCATCGCCCAGATTAAGAAACGGCTCGATGTCGCCGAACGCGTCCTGGCCCATGAAAGCCGGTTCGTTCAGCCTCTGGAAATGGAAACTGTCACGGAAACGGAACTGCTCAGCCAGATTGACGAATATTTCCATCCCTCCCTGGCCAACAGCCAGCCGGAGAATACTACAGCGGAAACCGGTAAAGTCTGTTTGGACGAAAGTTCCCCGGCGGAGCCGAAAAACTAATCCCGCCCTGCCCGTAATATCGGACCTTAGCGGAGATTCGCTCTCCCCAGCTCGCTAATTGCGTAATCGCGAACCGGATGGTACAATACTTATTTACTCTGGAGCTGAACCGTGCTTATTCTGCGAATCAAACAGGCCCAGTCTGCATTGGCGGACGGGCTGCTCGATGAGGCTTATGAACTGGCGCAGGCGGCTGACTTTCGACAACATCGCCGTGGTCAGCAGCTTGTCAGCCAACTCGCCCAGGCTCTGGCCACACGCGGCAGAGATCATCTGGAGTCTCGCCGAATCCAGCAGGCACTCAAGGATTGCAACAAGGCGGATAAACTCATCGGCAATACGCCGGAGGTCGCTGAACTGCGATCGCTTCTCTGTAATGCCCTCGAAGAAAAAATGCAGAACGGCCAGGGAAAAACCGTTCAGCTCGATCAGATACGTAAGCACATCGAAAACAACTGGCTTTCCACCGCCGAAGAAATGCTCAGCGAAACACCCCCCTCCCCGGAGGTGAATCTGCTCGTGCAGCAGGTACAAGCCAAACGGATGGAAACGGATGCCATTCTGCAAAAAGGCCGGGATGCCCTGATCCGGGAAGATTTTGAAACGGCGGTTGAACTGCTGCTCAAAGCGGGTACTGCCGGTAAACAAAATCAGAAATTGGCGGAGTTGTCAGACCAGGTCCGTACCCAACTGATCGAAAAAATTCGCCGCCATCTGGAACAGGGCCGCATCGACCTCGCCCAGTCGCTGCTGCAGCAGGCAAAACCGCTGGCAGCCGGCGACCTGGACATTCAGCAGCTTTCCCGCGCCATCCAGCACTGCCGGCACGCCCTGGAATTCCTCACCCGCGGCCAGCCGCATCAGGCCGCCGGGATTCTGCGCAAACTCAAAACGCTGCTGCCGGATGCCCACTGGCTGGATGCCGCCCTGCAAAACACCTGCCAGTCCGCCGACTCGCTGGATTCCCTGCTGACCGGCCCGCTGGGGCTGACTTTACCGGAGGATTCAAATTATTCCTCTGCCGCCGCCGCCAAAAAAATGGACAATAATTTCAATAAAATGGCTCTTTCTTCACCATCGGATTGTCCTGTATCCCCTTCGCCGGCCGGCCGCTTTCTGCTGCAAATCGACGGTGTGGGAAGCTACCTGATAGTATGTAAATCTCAGGTCACCGTCGGGCCGATCAGTTCGTCCCAGCCGCCCGATGTCGGACTCATCGCCGAACCGAACCTCCGCAATATCCTCATCGAACGCACCGACGAGGATTATTTTCTCCATTGCGAATCCCCTCTCTCGGTGAATGAGAAAATGGTGACGGAAAAACTTCTGGCCGATTCCGACTCCATCGCCCTCTCGCCCCGCTGCCGCTTCAAATTCCGCCTCCCCAATCCCGCCAGCACCACCGCCCTGCTGAGCCTCTCGACCGCCCATCTGCCCCGGGCCGATATCCGCCATGCCATTCTGATGGACCGTGAAATCCTCATCGCTCCGCAATCGAACGCCCACATCCCAACCCCCCTGCTGGCCGAACCAGTCATTTTGTATTGGCAGAACGGGCAATGGTTCTGCCGCACGAAAGAACCGGTCCTGGCCGGGGCCGCACCCATAACTCGTCAAAAAGGATTACCCCTGGGCAATTCCATAAAAACAGGGCCGCTTTCCCTGGTAATAACGGAATTTAATTAATAAGGAAATTATGGTATAGTGGAAACCATGACGCAGCCATTTCAGTACAAATATGGTGATAAACCTTTAGAAGGTTACACGATCCAGCGGGCCGCCGGTCGCGGCGGCTTCGGCGAGGTCTATTACGCCATCAGTGATAGCGGCCGGGAGGTTGCGCTCAAGACCGTCCAGAATTATCAGAACATCGAGCTGCGCGGCATCAGCCAGTGCATGAACCTGAAAAATCCCCACCTGGTCACCATCTTCGACATCAAATACAATCACGAAGGCCGCCCCTTTGTGGTTATGGAATTTGTGGCCGGGCCTTCCCTGCATGACCTGCTGACCGAATCACCTGGCGGCCTGGGCACCCAGAAGACCGCCTATTTCCTGCGGGAAATCGCCAAGGGCCTCTCCTACCTGCATGATTGCGGCATTGTCCACCGCGACCTCAAACCCGGCAATATCTTTTACGAAAACGGCTACGTCAAAATCGGCGACTACGGTCTGTCCAAGTTGATGACCGCCAGCCGCCACAGCGGCCAGACCATCACCGTCGGCACCGTCCATTATATGGCCCCGGAAATCGGCGCCGGCTGCTACGACAAAAGCATCGACATCTATGCCCTGGGCATCCTGCTCTACGAAATGCTCACCGGACAGGTCCCTTTCTTCGGTTCCACCCCCTCGGAAATCCTCATGAAGCACATGACCGCCGAGCCGGACCTGAAAGGCATCGAAGAGCCGTTCGCCCGCGTGATCCGCAAAGCCCTGGCCAAAGACCCGGCCCAGCGCTACCAGACGGTGCAGGAGATGGTCGAGGACATCTTCGGCGCTGAGCATATCCGCGACAGCGTCTCTCACTTCTCCACCGAGAGCCTCTCCTTCATTGCCGATAAAGTCGCCCGCAAAGTACAGCAGGAAACCAATCAGCAGGCCGCTGCCCCCCAAACCCCCGCTCCCCATTACCAGAAACAGGAATATATCTCCCGCCGCCTGAAAGATGTCGGCGAAAAAATCGACCGCTTGGGCGATGAACTGGTCAACTCCGAACTGATCGGCCAGCCGCTCCGCGATTTCATCAACTCCCGCCAGCGGCTGACCCTTTCCATGCTGACTACCATTATGGTGGCCCTCGGTACCGGCATCGTATCAGGCGGTAATATAGAGGCTATCTTTCAAATATCTTTACTGAGCTTCCTGATGATCCTTGGCGCCGCCCGCGGGATTCTCTTCGCCAGCCGGCGCTGGATGAACAAACTCGAAAAAGAATCCCGCTGGCTGCAAAATGTCTTCGCCGGCGGATTCGCCGCCCTGATCTGCCTCGTCCTTTCTATAATCGGCTTCAAGATGGGGCTGCATACGGAACGAGGTACCTGGCTGGCCATCACGATTGTTTTATGCCTGACCAATTGGACCAAACTGACGGCCCATAATCGGGACCGGCGCATCTCTCTTTCCTCGGCCATCTGGATCGGCTTTCTGGGAGCCATTGCCGCTGAAATGTTTCATGGTACCGATTATCTGGTAATCGGGGTATTGGCCGGTATTTCTCTGGCGGTTCAGGCTGCCAGCCCCTTCACCAAAAAACATAAAACTTCTCAGCCGTTTCAACCCGCCGGCCAAAATCACCGGCCCTATCCCAACCCCCAGCCAGCCATACACACACAAAACCAAACCGCCCCCCGGCCCGCTCAATCGCAGCAACCCCCCCGCTACAATCCCAACCTCCGCCAGGTGCCGCCAGTCCTCCGCATATTCTGTCTCTTGATTTTTATAATAACCTCGGGACTGGGAACATTCTCCTTGATCTTAGTCGGCATGAAAAACCATATGATGGGGCCGGAAGAAGCCGGATTCGTTGCCTTTGGCGTGGGAAGCCTGCTGTTTTCGCTTTTATGTCTGAAAAAAGTCTTCAGCAAAGTGTTTATCAGTTGGTATCGCTATCTCATTAAACCACTGTTGTTATATATATTTTTACAAATTACTATCACTGCTTCCATAATTCTTGGTTATGCAAATTTACACGGCGAAGATGCAGCATTTGCTATTCTTATCATTATTTTTTCTTCGCTTATATTTTTAGTCGTCGGCCTCATCCCCAGCCGGATATTTGAGCGGTCTCCCATCAACAGTCCCGTTTCCCCCACCATCCGTGCCACCCATCTGGTCTCCCCCTACAAACGTCTCTGGGCCTTGCTCCTGGCCTGCGGCATCTTCCTGGGACCGGCCGGCCTGCACCGCTTCTACGTCGGCAAGATCGGCACCGGTATCCTCTGGCTCTGTACCTTTGGACTATTTGGTATCGGCCAGTTGATCGACTTTATCCTCATCCTCTCCGGCAGTTTTCGCGACTGCTACGGCTTCCCGCTGGTCATGTGGGAAAACGAAGAGGAACTGAGAAACAAAAAATACCCCCCCCAGCCGGCCACTGCCACCCCCGTTCCCCCTGCCCCCCGGCTGACGGAACAAAAACAGGCAAATCCCCCCCAGCCCCCAGCCGCCCCCGAACCGGCCCGGGAAATCGAGGTTTTCCA
>CAZOMV010000149.1:0-8821 GCA_964580995.1 uncultured Pirellulales bacterium | reverse complement strand
TCTTTACGCAGATGGCGGAATTGATCCCGCAGGCGGCGGGAGAGGTGGCGATCTCGGAAGAGATCGGCCATATTGTGACGGCCGTTGGCCAGCTCCCGACTCGGCGGTACCAAGGCAGCCATGTGCGGTTGATGGTGCATTAGAAAAGCCAGGATACCGACCGCCAGGGCCACGGTTGCGACCGACTGGATAATCTGGGGATCGACAGGCCAGTCGGTTTGCAGAATGGAAGCGACAATGATACTGCCGCCCAGGGCAAGGCCGGCGCCAGCCCAGGAACCGCCGACCTGATGGATCGCCTGGTACATGACAAAAGCCAGAATCAAGACCGCAAATCCCACGGCGATGGGACCGAGATTGCGAATAGAAAAGTCATGGGCTTGTTCCCACCAGACCAGCCCCACGGCCAGCGCCAAGCCGAGGGCCGCGGAGGCGGCGATGGCTGGTCTTCGGTGGTCCAGGCGTTTGCCCAGAATCGCATAGGTGAGTGCGGTAAAGAAAGCAAAGGCCAACACGAAATCCGGTAAAAGCGATTCGAGAAAATCGCCAAAGGCAAAGTCCGCAAAAGGGTTTTCGAGGCTCATGCGGGTTCTTAAGGGAATAGTAGTATAAATACTTTACGGTACAGGATCGGTTACCACGTCCGCGGGGCGCAAAAGGTTTAAATAGTAGTGGCGTCCAAACAGGCTGAGGAGTTGATACGTGAGCATGAATCTGGAAACCTATTTTCTGCAGAAACGGCAAGAGATGCAAGCCCAGGCCAGGCTGGTGAAGGATTTCTCGGTCTTTGATTTCAATCATGTGCCCGGCAAACCCTTGATGCGGGAGGAGTGCAAATATCTCATTGACGAAATGATGCGTTTTGGCCTGACCGGGATCCCCAGCCATCAGGCGGTCATCGGCAGCAAAGGCTGCGGCAAAACCCTCGCCCTCAAACATCTGCAGCGGGTGATGCAAGACCAGGCGGAACTCCAGATGGTCTATGCCAACTGCCGGGAACATAATACCAGTTTCAAGATTCTGGCTCATCTACTCGGGGTGAAGGCCCGTGGCTCCAGTCTGAGTGAACTGTTCCAGCGGTTATGCCAGAACTATCCCCAGAAAACCATTATCGTCCTGGATGAGATTGATCTGATGAGCCCCAAAGACAAGACCCGGGAAATCCTCTACCTGCTCAGCCGGAGCGAAAAGCCGTATATGGTCATCATGCTCTCCAATAACTACCAGGTCTTGAAGGATCTGGATGCCGCCACCCGCAGCAGCCTGCAGCCGGCCACCGTATACTTCAAAAACTACGATGCCCCGCAGATCCTGGAGATTCTCCGGGAACGGGCCCGGCAGGGCCTGCATCAATGGCAGGAGGAAAAACTGGCCCAGATCTCCGCTCTGACTGCCCGTAAGACCAATGGGGATGCCCGGGTGGCGATTAAAACGCTTTACCACGCGGTTACGGAACCGCAAATGGCCGTGGAAGAGTGTTTTGAGCGGGCCCGCAAGGACATCCTGACGGATATGATCCATGACCTGTCGGATCCTTCCCTGCTGATTCTCAATGCCACGGCTACCTGCCGATCCGCCTTTGCCAAGGATATCTATAAAAAATATTGCCAGATTTCGTTGAGCCATAACGAGCCACCCTTCAGTTACGTCTATTTCTACTCTTATCTGAGTCATTTCCAGAGCATGGGACTGGTGGCACTGATTTCCACCAAGGTGGGTAGAACCTATGCCAACCGGGTCATGCTCACCTTTGAGGAGGCAATGCTCGAACCGGTCATACACGGACGTTTAGGCCGGGCTTGAGTGCAGGGTTTATGTGTTCTTTGGGTAAGGGCCCCCCGCTAGCACAGAATTCTCCCACCGGATCGTCTTTTCAGTTCTGCGGGTGTAGAGTGTGCGGAGTTAATGCGTGGGCCGCTTTCATTTGAAAAAGTGTGGTGTGTTTTCAGTTGCTACTGCGCAGTTGTCACGTCCGGTATCTATATCCTTCTATATGGAAAAGAAAGAAAAGAAGAAAGAAAGATATAACTTTCTTCGGATCCGGGTGCTAACGCGTTAACTCCGCACATACTCTACTGCCGGTTTAGCTGGCAGAGTTCCTCTGGAAACGTACTGTCTGTTTTCTATTTGAACTGACTGTCTCTGTTTCACACAAATTACTGCCTATATGGCAATACGCTGGTAAAGCCAGGAATCGATACCTTTATATATCAGGACCCTTGCAGGTCTCTTGAGGTGATACTATGGGACGAGGAAGGCCCTATAAATGCCCTTTCTGCCAGGCAGAAGGGAAATCGACCAGCAAAGGAATTCGACATACCACAACGATGGGAGATAGAAGAATCCGGTTTTGCAAAGCCTGCAAAAAGAAATTTACGCCGAAGAATCAAAAGCCGATGGAGCAGACAGAAGAGACATCAAAACCAACAGCGGGGACCAAACATTCCGCGACTACAGACAACCATCCGAAAGACACGCCACCAACGGACGCTTCGCATGGATCAGGCAACTAAATTCAACATTGTCCGGCAGGCATTTTGCCTGACGGAAAGGGTGGGCGACTTTCGGGAGCACGCCCGGAGCTTCTTTTATGAAGTGACGCTCTCCGATCATGCTTGTCCTGGCTGTGGCGGAGGATTAGAGATGCTGGGTGAGGGACAATGTTGCTGCTGCGATTGCGGGAAACGCTATGATCCAACGATTGTTTTTCAGTATTGCCCGGTATGTAGTGGATCTGTAGTCTTGCGGATTCGCCGCTATGTTTGTAAAACCTGCGGGGCGGATGTGCCCTCGCGATTCCTCTTTGAGGGATTGGTATTCGATGCCGAATATTTTTCCGAAAAGATGCAGGATTATAGGCAACGAAAGGAAGAGCAGCGGGAACAGATTCGGCAAATGCTGGCGGCAACCCGGTCCCTGCCGATAGATCCCGTGTCAGGCTATCTGGGATCGATTCCGGGCTTGGTTGAGGCCTTAAATGGCCTGACTTTGGACCTCGGAGTTTTACAGAGGTTCATACCCAAAGAAGGTTTCGATTTAAATCGTTATCAGAGCCACATCCAGGCTCATTTGGGCAATGATCCCATCAGCCTGGAGGAAATACCGCCTTTGAGTGAAAACCGCCGTTATGACCGAATTGGCCGGTTTATCGCGATGCTTTTTCTGGATCAGGCAAGGATTGTGGACATCTGGCAGGAGGGGCCAATTATCTGGGTGATAAAACATGGTAACCGAAAAAGACAAGATATTTTTAGAGGAACTGAAAACGGTGATGGATGCGAAGGACTTGTGGGTTGAACTGCGACCAGGTCGTCCCAGCTACATGATTCTGCGGGGGACCTATGGCGAGAAAATTCATCAAACCTTTGGGATGACCCGGCAAGGAGTACGGTGGCGGTTCTGGCATCTGTTCAACCGGGAGTATGTGGCTGCTTTTGAAAGCATCATTTTCATGGAAAAGACTTTCGGTCCTCAGTTGCGGGAACATGCGATACGGATCAGCAAAGAAAGATTCGCGTTACGGCAGGAGGCGAATAGTGTAAACTTTCAGCCTGCCGACTCACTGGCCCGAAAATAGGGGCTACACTTTTGGGATACACTTATACGGTTGCATTCAATAGTATTCATCGTGTTGTGTTGGAATTCCCAACTTGGGTGCACCATCTGCTGCAATAATAAGGGGCATGGCCTACCGATGATTTTTAGAGGTTTCTCCAAGCGGGCATAGGTTCATGACATAATAATAATTTCTGCTGAAATTAGTCGATTATTTGAAAGAGTACAAGTATCATCACAAGCAAAACCAAATGGAGAATTGTCGATCCAAGGGTTGCGGGTTCGAGTCCCGTCAGGATACTCAACTGGGAACCAAATCAAGATGGCGAGTTGGGAAAACAAATCTCTGGCTGGCGGCCCTGGTGGTGGGCGACCACGATTTCCTCGAAGCGGCTGACGGCAAAATATCTGTGGAAATTCGGCCATGCAAGATGGCAGATCGAGAATAACATATTCAATACCCTCGGTCAGCATTGGTCCTTGGATCATTGCTACAAACACGATCCGGTTGCTATGGTCAATTTTGTCCTTATGCTCTTTATCGTCTTTACGCTCTTGCAATGTTTTTATCAGCGTAATCTCAAGCCGTCCATGCGAAAGATAATCAACAGCCTGATATCTTTGGCGAATCAGTTATATGCAAGTTTGCATATGGATATCAGCAAACCTATCGTCAGACAATCGGGAGCCGGCCCGCCCTGAATAGCCTCTACGGGTTATTTGGCAAACCAGAGGTCGGCACCGAATCGTACCGGAAGGATAACGAAATGGCGGTTGCTTCGCTCCAAGCCGGCAAAAACCGCCAAAATTACCCTTGCGAAAATACGAAAAAGCATACCTGAGGCTCCCCATTGTCATAACTTCTGAAATCCACACGACTAATCCGAGAGAAAGATGCCCATAAATAAAACGTTGCGGAATTACTGAATCCCATGAATCCCAGGTAATTCGCTTGACAAACAGCCAGAACCCGGTATAATAAATTTATATTGGCGAAAGTCATCAGCGAAAGGTTATCTGTGACATTTCTTTCGGATGATTCGTTTGTCACCTTTTTTGAAAGGAACCAATCATGAAAACGACTACCCTACTACTCAGCGCAGCGCTCGCGCTTGTTTCGTTTAGCCCCGCTCATGCCGTTATTATGTATGGCGCCTTGAGTAACTTCGATGCGATTAACGACACGGGCGTTACCGCGCACGGCTTTGAAATCGAACTCGATGGGTGCAGTACCTCGGATGTCTCTTTCTTTTTCGGCGCTCCTTACAATCGTTATGGCGATCCGACGAAAATTCCAAGTCCAACGGGAGGTACTATCGTTCGCTATGCGAGTTCGTACGATAGTGCTACACAGACATGGGCTGCCGGCACCGATTCAGGATCACTTGCTGACACGGGCGGGCACTCACTTTTTAATGGTAGTTATCCTGGCTACCCAGGAACCGTGCCAGGCGACCACTTCGGCGTCGGTCTAAATGTTAACCCGACGAATACGACCTACTACTGGCTGCTCGACGGTGGTAACGGCACTCTCACCCGTGCCGGTACGAGTGTGAAGATTCCCGCGCCGGTCTTGACCCTCGTGCAGCCAGTGGACCCGGCCCAGCCGCACGTCGTTCAGGCAGCGGTGCAGGCGCCACCGAATGAGAATGATCCGGCTCACCCCCTGTTCGGCGAAGCAATTTGGGCGAAAGTTTTCACTATCGAGGTCCAGAATCCGGAACCCGTCGAACTGGATGACCTCGTCCTGGGCAATGCGGCGGTGCCCCCCGAAACTGAAACCGAGATCGAGTGGCAACTCCTGCAAGATGGCAATGCGGGTTTCGACGCGCGGGACGACAACGTTGGCGTGGGTGAAGGTAACGAATCGGTGACGCGCCGCTACGAGTTTTACAAATACATGGGCGACTTGTCGGATCGTCTCCTTTATGATGAGTATGGTGAGGCGCTTATCGAGGATCCCACAACTCCGGAAGCAATGGCTGCCAACAACGGGATGGGGGTGGTGGGCGACTTCCTGGGAAGACAGAACGTTGCGGTTAATTTAGTTCCCGAACCCGGCACTATCACGCTGCTAGTCGCCGGTGCCATCGGGTTGCTGGGCTATGGCCGGCGAGGACGGCGTGGTGCGAAGGCTTGACGGCCGCTAACGCTAAGCCAAAGTCACCCAGCCCGCTTTGCACCCCGTAGTGTGCAAATATTATCCTGCTATAACTACTTGCATAGGAAAGACTTATTCTTGACTCCGACGAAAGCATTTGAGAAGAAACCGTTGATTTGTTAACCCCAATTTCTCACTTAAGGGGTAAAAAGCAGATTTTTGACCCCTCCAGGGCTGTTGGTCTGTCGCCAAAGTCGTGTCATTTTTTGAGCTGACCGCTGTATATTTTCGGTGGTTTTTGCGGCGGCATGTCCATTCTCAGATGGTGCAGCAGCAGTTTCTGATCGCCATCCGGCTCGGTATATCTCTGCATCAGCAGGGTCCTGCCATCCTGGGTTTTAAAGGACACATCGAGCATCTGGATTCGTGACATTGTCTCCAACACAGCCTGGCTGGTTATCCCGTAGGGTGCAAAAATTAGAATTCTATAAGCTCTTTGAAAACAGAGAGTTATAAGGCGGGCGGACGAACATTATTGCCGTTTTTATGTCGATTTGGTAGTATCGGTGAACTATGAAACAGAAAATCTGGCTCACCGTTATCACCTATCTGTCGTATTGCATTAACAAGGAGTTGTACAAGGCAATTGAATATCTCAAAACTCAGGTTAAAGTCTTGATTGAACAGCAGGAAAAGCAGAATAAACGGATTCTGCTAAACAATAATCAAAGAATACGCATAGCGGCCAAAGCCAGGCAACTCAGCCGGAAAATGCTGGAACAATGTACCGTTCTATTTACCGCGGACACCATCATTGGCTGGTATAACAAACTCATTGCGGAAAAATATGATGGCAGCAAAAATCGCACAAAAGTTGGCAGGCCGAAAATCACGGAAGAAATTGTAAATCTTGTTATCAAATTCAAAGAAGAAAATCCTCGTTGGGGATATCAGAAAATCACCGATCAGATCGTTTATCTTGGCTATAAGATCAGTAAATCCACTGTTAAAAACATTCTTCTTGAAAACGGCTATGATCCTGAACCGGATCTGATCGTTAAAAGTACGTGGCATGAATTTATCGCCAGCCATTGGGACGTTTTAGTCGCTTGTGATTTCTTTACTATCGAGCTACTTATTGGTAGAAAGCTGATAAGATGCACCCTCTTCTTTGTCATGGAACTCTGTACCAGGAAAGTATTCTTTGCTCCTATAAAACTACAGCCAGATGGCGAATATATGAAACAAAGCGCAAGAATATTAACGGACTTTGAAGACGGATTTCTTACGAACAAAAGATACTTGATTCATGACCGGGATCCTCTTTACACCAATGAATTTTGTGAGATATTAAAAAGTTCTGGAGTAAAATCTGTAAAACTTCCGCCCCGAAGCCCCGACTTGAATCCTTACGCGGAACGCTTCGTAAAATCCGTAAAATCAGAATGTCTGAAC
The DNA here is from genome assembly GCA_964580995.1 of uncultured Pirellulales bacterium. GTDB lineage: Bacteria > Planctomycetota > Phycisphaerae > Sedimentisphaerales > SM23-30 > JAKJEP01. Next base: position 1,710 of record CAZOMV010000149.1, on the reverse strand, counting down.
TATTTGATACTGTCTTCTGTAAAGCAACTTGAGTATGTCCTAAAAAATTATTGTGAGTATTATCATCACGAGAGGATACACCAATCGCTGGGTAGAATTATTGAGCCGATACATGACATAGATGAAAATGCTGAGATTGTTTGTATTGAGCGACTCGGCGGGCTATTGAAATCGTATCACAGATTAGCTGCGTAATTTGTCGTTGCTTCGGGCAGTTTAACACCGACAGTATGCGATTTGCGGAAACAATGGGTCAAAGACAATCTATTTCAGAAATCATCAAACAAAGACGATGAACAATTCATAAGTTTACTGCAATATCGCTGACGAAAATACGAATATCAACTTGTGAAAGAACAAAGGTTTAACCGCTGAGGAATATTTGTACTGCACGGGGGTTACGCTTTGAAAAATAGGAGAAAAATAACAAGGTAGAGAGAAATCAAGAAGCAGGGAACTACAAAGATTTTACGCCATTGGAACTTTTCTTGCACTTTGAAGTGGTCCATCACGATCCCGATGCACTGGGTACCGGTAAAGTAGCCTAAACCGGTAGTCACGACAAAAAACAGAGCCTGGGCGGAACTTTTGATACTTGCGGGAGCAACGGAATTGACATAAATCTGGCCGCCAAACATGAAAAGGACATAGGCGATCCCGTGCAGACCCATGGAGCCGATGACGAAAGATTTTGATTTTTGCAAGAAATAGATGATATACATGGCAAGCCAGCAGAAAGCACCGCCAGCCAAAGTCCATCGGAATCCCAGATATTTCAGGCAATAGCCAAATGCGAACCAAGTAAAGAGTGATTGAGCGATCTGGGCGACGCTCATAATGGCGGGGATATTTTGGGTATGTATGCCAATATCCTGGAGATAGGGAGCCGTGCCGATAAAGTAGAACCAGATTTGGGTAGTGATGAGAAAGGAGATGATTAAAAAGACCAGGAAATTGGTATCCGTAAGCATGTGAAGAGCTTTCAGGAAAGGCAGTGTGTCGCCAGGAATGCTCTGAGGCGGGGTACTGGGCAGGAATAAACAGAAAACCACCATAACCAGGGAAAGGAGGCCGCCGAGTTTCAAGCAATCGCTTCCGTCTCCGGTGCCTTTTTTCCTCCGCCAGGCGGTTAAGACCCATCCTTCCAATACCCAGGCGACCGGAGACCAGATGAAAATATACGTGGAAGCTCTATTCAGTTCTTCCATATTGCTATATTGCTTACTGAGTTGTACGAACATAAGAGAATTGATAACCGGCAGGGTGGAAGCATAAAAAAGGGCATACAGCCCCATCACGGTAAACAAGGATCCGAAGGTTTTTTTCCGTGCTGCCACAAACAGCAAAATACCGCCGATGAAATGAGCCGTGATTAGAATTTTTTCACTGGATATCCACCCATCGGCGATTTGGCCCACAAACAAGGGGGTAATAATGCTGGCCAGGGGAATGGCAGCATAAATCCAACCGGCTTGTTTAGCCGTCATTTTCAAAGGCCCCAGCAGTCGGGAGGATAACACCGGAGACCATGCACCCCAAATCGCATATTCCAAAAACATCATTCCACTCAGGAGAAAGTAAAGTTTAGAGTCCATATATTTTTTCAATGTAATGTAAAATTGTCTTTTTCATAACCGATAAAATAGTTGGGCAATAATCAGGTGTACTTGTCACTACTTAATCTGACAGGCACATTAGCCTACGCTGGCT
>CAZOMV010000148.1:0-8898 GCA_964580995.1 uncultured Pirellulales bacterium | reverse complement strand
GAGCTGTTTTTGGAAGTCCATATCGACTTTTGGCGTTTCCATCAAATCCAGTTTCCCCTTGACTTTAACCCGTTAATCTCATAGGAATTACAAAGCATAAGGATAAAGTTGCTTTCGGAAAGGATTCACCGGTATGGACCGCGGCAATGATGATTGGTCTAGCTCTTCTTCCGGCTTTCATCACGAAGCGGTTCGCCTGCCCTCCCTGCCCGATCGGCTGGAAATCATCGAACTCATTATGGCACAAGCCATTACCGACCCCCTGGTCGCTCCCTATCGCAACCGCGCCCTCTTCACCTTCTTCTGCGGCCAGGAACCCAAATCCCTCGCCGGCTACGAAGGCCAGCTCGAAGTCGTCGGTCGCTGCCTCGAATGGTTCGTCTTCGACTACAAAATCCCCGAAATTAACACAACTCCCGCTATTTACTGGTTTAAGAAACACTCCACCACCCTCTCTCAGACCCTGCGCAACGACGCCCGCAACTGCCTCGATTTCGTCATCAGCCTTTTCGAAATCACTCAGGTCAAAACCAGCCGCGGCTTCGTCGCCGTCGATCTGCTCCGCCCGCCGCAGTGCTATACCGTTCGTGAAAAGATCGTAACGCTGGAACTCCGTAATGGACAATTACTTCTGGGCAGAATCTTCCCCAACGGCAAGCATTATCTGCTCTCCGGTATGGTCTCCCTCATGAACGAAAAGGCCACCCAGAAAATCAAATATTTCATCCAGTCCGGCCGCCTGAAACCCCAATTCATCGTCAAATCCCTTGACGGCCTGGAGTTGGAAAACTTCTTCGGCAGATCCACCACCGATATCGAAACCATCCAGGACCTCTCCGTTCTCCATCAGCGTCTGAAACATTATCTCCACGACATTTATGCCGGCCGCATTCCCTTCGATACCCTCATCGAAATGGTCAAAACCAGCCTGGACCCCTTCTCCGTCACCGACCACCTCCGCGACCAGCTCCACATCTCCTGCCCCCACGAACTCGAACTCATCCTCGAATACGTCATGGCCACCTGGTATGCCTACCATCAAATCTGAAAATGTATATTCGCATTGAGCTTACGCTTTCCACGTGCCGATTCAATAACGCAATCTCTTGTTTCAATTTTTCTTGACCTGTAAAAAATCAGCCGTTAGACTACCGGGCTGTTTGTGACTGGTCTGTCAGGCTGCCAAGGATCTCGTATTGTTTTTTCACCTGGTCAGCGGAAACAGACAACGTATGGTTGTAAGTGCCTGTATTTTAATACGATAAAATTGGTAATGGCAAAATGGCTGAAAAATCAGTAAAAATCGCTCTGATCGGTTTTGGTACCGTTGGCGCCGGTGTTGCGAAAATCCTGCTCGAGCGAGCCGACCTTATCCACAGCCGCACCGGGCTGCGGCTGGAATTGGCTCATGTCGTTGATAAGGACCTGCCCCGCCCTCGACCGGTAACCTTACCCAATGGTTTATTGCATGACAATATAGATAAGGCCATTCACGACCCAAATGTCACGATCGCCGTCGAACTGGTCGGCGGAACCACCTTCGCCGCGGATTTGCAGATGAAACTGCTCGCCGCTGGAAAAGATGTTGTCACCGCCAACAAAGCACTTTTGGCTGAACGCGGCGAGGAAATTTATGCCGTTGCTCGTAAGTATCAGCGCTGCGTGGCCTTTGAAGCCAGTTGCTGTGGTGGGATCCCCGTGATTGGAGCGATTGCCACCGGCCTGACCGCCAATAAAATCAGCGCCATGTATGGAATTGTCAACGGTACCTGCAACTATATCCTTACCGGTATGTCGCAGGAGGGCAAGGACTATGACACCGCCCTTCAGGAAGCTCAGGCCGCCGGTTTTGCCGAAGCCGATCCGACCCTGGACGTTAGCGGTGCCGATAGTGCTCACAAATTGGCTATTTTGGCCGCCCTGGCCTTCGGCAAACAGATTTCCTACGAAAAGATTCCGGTCAAAGGCATTGATAGTGTCCAGTTGGCCGATATCCATTATGGTCGGGAATTGGGATACACCATGAAACTGCTGGCGATTGCTGAGGACACCGCCCAGGGCCTCTCCCTGCGGGTCCATCCCTCTTTCATCGGCAATAATGAACCCCTCGCCCAGGTCAGCGGCTCCTACAATGCCGTAAGCATTTTCGGTGATGCCGTCGGCCATACGTCCTACTTTGGTCGCGGTGCCGGCATGATGCCCACCGCCAGTGCCGTGGTGGCCGATATTATCAGTGTTGCCCGCGGCAGTGCCGGCCAGATATTCCGGGAAACCCCCGGCCTGGGCCGAACCGCCGAACCCTGCCGGTTATGCCCGACTGAAGACATTATGAGTAAATTCTATTTACGCCTTTCCGCGATTGATAAACCGGGCGTTTTTGCCCAAATTGCTCAAGTGCTGGGGGATAACCAGATCGGTATTTCCGGCTGTCTCCAGCATGAAAGCGAATCCAAGGAAGTGGTCCCGGTGGTTATTATGACCCACCTGGTTCGAAAGGGAAATCTCGACCAGGCCCTAGCTGCCCTGGAGAAACTCGAAGTGATAAAAGCCAAACCAATTTGTATTAACGTAGTCACTCCCCCAACGGATTAACCAGAATGAAATATGCGATTATCATAATGGACGGCGCTGCGGATGAACCTCTGGCCGAATTAGATGGGCAAACCGTGCTCGAAAAGGCATATATTCCCAATACCGACTGGATCAGCATCAACGGCCGGCAGGGCTTGGTCCATAATGTGCCTGACGGATACCATCCCGGCAGCGATGTCGCCCTGATGAGCTTGATGGGATATGACCCGGCAGTCTATTATCGCGGCCGGGCGCCGCTGGAAGCCGCCGCCCAGAATATCCAGACCGGACCGGATGACTGGATTTTTCGCTGCAACCTAGTCACGGTGGCCGATGGAATCATGCTCGACTACTCCGCCGGGCATATTGACTCCGTCCAGGCAGCCAAACTCATTCACGATTTGAATCAGCAGCTTGGCTCGGATGAAGTCACCTTCTATCCCGGTGTCAGTTATCGTCATCTCCTGGTGATTCGGGGCGGGTCCTTCGAGTCCGAAACCATTGCTCCCCATGACATCATGGATCAGCCCATTGCCAAACATCTGCCGAAAGGCAAACAGGGCAAAAAACTGATCCAACTGATGGAAAAAGCCGCCCAAATACTTGCCGATCATGAGGTGAATAAAGTCCGCAGTGATCTGGGCGAAAATCCCGCCAATCAGATCTGGCTCTGGGGACAGGGCCAGCGGCCTCAGATGGATAACTTCCGGAAAAAATTCGGAGTTTCCGGCGCGGTGATTACCGCCGTTGATCTGATGCGCGGGCTGGGAAAACTTATGGGGATGGATGTTATCGAAGTCCCCGGCGCCACCGGTTACCTGGACACCAATTACGCCGGCAAGGGGCTCGCCGCTATTCAGGCTCTGGAAACGCATGATCTGGTCTTTGTCCATATCGAAGCCCCGGACGAAGCCGGCCATGTCGCGCTGGTGGAAGGGAAAATCCAGGCTATCGAGCAGATTGATCTGCACATCGTCGGCCCGATCCTCAAGCATCTCCAGTCCGGCAAAAGCTGGCGCATGATGGTGCTGCCCGACCACCCGACTCCGATCCGGCTGCGAACCCATTGCTCCGATCCGGTTCCTTTTGCTCTGGCTGGTTTGGAAATTACCGGTGCGCAAAAAAAGGTGTATAGCGAAGCCAACAGTCGTACTAGCGGCATTCGAATTGATAAAGGTCATGAATTGATGGAGTATTTTCTGAAAGGATGAGAGATCTATGGATCTGGTTGTAATGAAGTTCGGCGGCACCAGCGTGGCGGATGCGGAACGAATTCGTCGAGCCGCAAGGCGGGCCATTAAAGAGAAGCTTAATGGGAACCGGGTGGTTATGGTGGTTTCTGCCATGGGAAAAACCACCGATAAATTGATCACTCTGGCCAAAGAAATCACCGAAAACCCGCCCCGGCGCGAGCTGGATATGCTGCTGACGACCGGGGAACAGGTCAGCATCAGTTTGATGGCTATGGCGATCCATGCCGCCGGCCACGAAGCGATCAGTCTGACCGGCGGGCAGATCGGTTTGATTACCGATACTGCCCATACCAAGGCGAGGATTCAAAAAATCGATGCCGACCGGATTCGGCAGGAACTGGATAATGGCAAAATCGTAATTGTCGCCGGTTTCCAGGGCATTGACGAAAAAGGGGAGATTACCACCCTCGGACGCGGGGCTTCCGATACCACCGCTCTGGCTCTGGCCGCCGTCCTCCATGCCAATCATTGTGAAATCTATACCGACGTGGATGGTGTTTATACGACCGACCCGCGTATCGAACCCAAGGCCCGTAAAATCGAAAGAATCAGTTACGATGAAATGCTCGAACTGGCCAGCCAGGGTGCCGGGGTCATGCATTCCCGTGCCATCGAGTTTGGCAAAAAATACAATGTTGTGATTCATGTACGATCCAGCTTTACAGATACGGAAGGAACTTTAATTACGCAAGAGGTAAAACAAATGGAACAGATTGTTGTTTCGGGTGTCGCAGTCAAAAAAGAATTGGCCCAGTTTGTGCTCCACGGCCTGCCCAACCGGCCCGGCGTCGCCGCCGATGTCTTTGCCCATGTGGCCGAACATAATGTCGCCGTGGACGATATCATTCAAACCTTTGGGGAACAAGGACTGGCCAGTATCAGTTTTACCGTCGATTACGGCGATCTGGCCGAATGCAAACTCGTCGTCGAAGAGATTCGCAAGCAATATAACCTGCAGGAAGTGGTTTGCCGAAACCCCGTCGCCAAAGTCTCTGCCGTCGGTGTCGGCATGCGCAGTCATACCGGTGTGGCCAAAAAAATGTTCAAAGCCCTGGCCGATGCCCAGGTCAATATCAACGCCATCACGACCAGCGAAATCAAAATCAGTTGCCTGATCGCTCCGGAAGATGCCGAAAAAGCCGTTCGGGTGGTCCATGCCGCCTTTGAATTGGATAAAGAACAAAGCCCTGTTTGAGGTTATATAATGGATTATGCAGTCATTATGGCGGGCGGCTCGGGACAGAGGCTCTGGCCTCTCAGCCGGAAAAACAAGCCGAAACAGATTATCGATCTCTTTAACGGCCAGTCGCTGCTCCGCCTTTGCGTCAACCGGATCAGTACGTTGTTCGACCCGGCCCATATTCTGATTGTCACCAACGCGGAATATGCCGACGTCGTTCATGATCATCTGCCGGAACTGCCCCGTGAAAATATTCTCGGGGAGCCGGTAGGGAGAAATACCGCCAATGCCATCGGGCTGGCGGCCACCGTCCTTTCCCAGAAAGACCCCCGCTGCACCATGGCCGTCCTGAGTGCCGATCATATCATCGAGCCGATCGAGCCTCTCCATGCTGCCGTTAGAAAATCCATCGACTATCTGAAACAGCACCCGGAAGCGCTGTTCACCTTCGGGATTAAAGCCGCCTATGCCCACACCGGCTTCGGATACCTGAAGAGGGGACAGGAAATAGCCGGCACCCAGGGCATCTTCCCCGTTGAGGCCTTCCAGGAAAAACCCAACAAAAGCACGGCCAGTAAATATATCCGTTCCGGCGATTATTGCTGGAACAGCGGCATTTTTGTCTGGCGCGTGGATACCATCCTGAAATACATCGAGCAGCTCCTCCCGCATAACGCCCACCGCCTCTCCCGCATCGGCAAGGAGTGGAACACCGAAAATCGCAACCAGGTTCTCCATGACGAATTCACTCAATTGCAGAGTATCAGTATCGACTATGCGGTGATGGAACATGCACACGATGTTTTCATGTGTGAACTCGACTGCTATTGGATCGATGTGGGTTCCTATCAGCATCTGGCCGACACCATCGGCAATATTGACGCCGACAACAATGCCACCACTCCGACCACCAGTGCCGAGTGGTTTGATAGTACCAATAATATTGCCATCAGCCAATCCAAAGAGCACCTGATTGCCGCCATCGGAATCGATGACCTGGCCATTATCCATACCGACGATGCCACGCTCATCTGCCATCGCGGAGAAGGAGACAACCTCAAAGGACTCCTCAAACGATTGGAGGAAAAGGGCTTCGAACGGTTCCTGTAATCATGCGCTATCTGGCAATCGATTTCGGTTTCAAACGATTGGGTCTGGCAATCTGCGACCCTTCCGAAACCATCGTCTCACCTTTGTGCCAGCTCCAGATCGATAAAAACCGCATCGAACCCGTTTTTCAGCAGATTGCCTCCCTCGTCAGCGAAAACCGCGTCGAGGCCCTCCTGGTCGGCCTGCCTCTCAATATGGACGACTCCGAAGGCCCCCAGGCCAAAGCCTCCCGTAAATTTGCCGAACAACTGGCGAAAAAAATTGCCCTGCCTGTTCACTTGCAGGATGAACGCCTCAGCAGTCAGGCCGCCGATGAAAAACTCCTCGATTCCGGCCTTACCCGCAAAAAACGCAAGAACCGCCGCGATATGCTGGCGGCCTGCGATATCCTCCAGGATTTTCTGGATCGGAAAAAATCGGGGCCGCTGCCATGAAAATGAAAAATGCCATTATTACCATCGGCCTCTCACCCACCTGGGATGTTATCTGCCGGGCCGATAATATCTGCTGGAACTGCCACCTTGCCCTCCAAAGCCAGACGGTCCGGCCTGCCGGCAAGGCTCTGAATATCTCTCGTGCCCTGGCCTGGATGGATTCTCCTTCTGTTGCGGCCGGTCTCTGGGGGCAAAATGACTATCCGGACATGGCCGATGCTCTGGTTCCCCTGCGAAAGCGGATTCATCTGCAATGTACCGTTGTTCCGGGCAAAACCCGCCAAAACATTACCCTCATCGACTCCCAAAAAAATCGTGAAATCCATCTGCGGGCCAAAAGCGAACTGGCAACTCCCGCCGCCCTCAAAAAATTGCGTTCCGACATAAATTCGCTTATTAATCCTGACGATTTCTGCGTTTTTGCCGGTTCTCTGCCCCCTCCCGAACTCCTCCGTCATATCCTGCCCATCTTCCAGACCTGCCGAAACGCCCGCGCCAAAATCATCCTCGACTCCTCCGGCCCCACCCTGCAAAAGATTCTCCGGCAGGGGGGCATCTACCTCATCAAGCCCAATGTCGAGGAACTTTCCGAACTGGTCGGCAAAAAACTCCCCAACCAGACCGCCCCCTTGATCCGGGCCGGCAAAACCTTGCTCCATCTGGCAAATTGGATCCTGATCAGCCGCGGCCCGCAGGGCGTCCTCTTTCTTTCCCGCGAACGGATCCTCCAGGCCCAATGCTCCAATCCCCCGCAAAACGTAACCTCCACCGTTGGCTGCGGCGATTTCCTGCTGGCCGGCTTTCTCAAGGGACTCAACGAGCACCGAAATATCTCCGCCGCCCTCCAGCCCGCCCTCCAGGCGGCTGCCGCCCATGCCGCCGGTCTGACCGAAACCCAAAACTGGAAAAAAATTCAAAAACTTTTTAAAGTCAGGATCGGGAAATTGTAACCTTGCATATTTCCCCGACTCTTTTATCATATAGATATGACAGAACATGACAAAGATCCGCTCGAAAACACCCGAATGTCCTTCGGGGACCATCTGGATGAGTTGCGTTCCCGTTTGATCAAGGCCCTCTGCGGCCTGATGGTCGGATTTGCCCTCTGCCTCTTTTTTGGGCAGGACATCATCACCATGCTCTCCCAGCCGCTGCTGATTGCTTTAAAGGAATCCGGCCTCGAATCCCAGCTCTATATCATGTCCCTGCCCGAAGCCTTTCTAACCTATATTAAAGTCTGTATCTATGCCGGCATTTTCCTTACCTCCCCCTGGATTTTTTACCAGTTATGGGGGTTTGTCGCCGCCGGTCTCTACCCCCATGAAAAACGGTATGTCCATATTTTCGTCCCCTTCTCCGCCGCCTTGTTTGTTCTCGGCGGGATATTTTTAATCTGGGTTGTTGCCCCGCTGACCTGTAATTTCTTCATTAAATTCTGTTATAAATTCTCTCAGCCCAGCGATCCCAGTTCGTTTCTTTTTCCGGAAAAGCCAAAAGAAACTCCCGCTCCGAATCCTTCGGTGCAAAATCCGGTTCCCCCGGTTAATTCCCAGCCGCCGCCCGCCCCCTCCGCGGATCAGGAAAAACCGCCTCTTGTTAAACCGATGATTACCCTGCAAAAGTATGTCTCGCTGATCCTGCTGCTGGCGGTTGCCTTCGGCTTGTCCTTCCAGATGCCCCTGGTCGTTCTCCTCCTGGGTCAATTAAATATCGTTGACATAAAAACCTTCCGCAAAATCCGAAAATACGCCCTCTTTGCCATCATTATTGCTGCGGCTTTACTTACCCCCGGCCCCGATGTCATTTCCCAGGTCGCCCTGGCTATCCCCATGTACCTCCTCTACGAATTAGGCATCGTTCTCCTCCAGTTCTGGCCCAAACGAAAAATATCACAATAAATCCTTGCAAATAAACAATTTATAAATACCTGCGCAAATCTCAAGTTGTACTTGAAATTTGCACAGCTTTTATAAGCAGTTACAAACACATCCATTCACGGCCAAAACGCCGCTATCGCCACCGTCAGCCAGATCACCACCCCAGCCACCAGCTTGCCCAGCAAACCGACAAACTGCCCCACCCCCGCCCCCACGCTCAGCCGCCTCAACTGCTGATGGCTCTTCCCCGTTGACGCCTCCATCGCCCAGGCCCCCAGCCCCGCTCCCACACACGAACCGACCACCGTACCCAGCACCGGTACGGGTATCACAAACGTCCCAACCACCGCCCCCGCCATCGCCCCCCCCCTCCCCCCCATCGAACCCCCCCCCCTTCCCCCCCCCTTCCCCCCCCCCCCCCACCCCCCCCACGAATTCTCTCCCCCCCCCCCCCCCCCCCCCCCCCACCCCGC
>CAZOMV010000147.1:0-9208 GCA_964580995.1 uncultured Pirellulales bacterium | reverse complement strand
GTGGGCAATCCCCTCTGGCAGCCGGCCAGAACTATTTATTACACCCTCGACGGCAGCGACCCTCGCCAGCCTTATACCGGAATTGTTGTCGGAACACCATATACCGGTGCGATCCCTTTGACCGTGAGCACCCGTGTCAAAGCCAGATATAAGAACGGCAGTATTTGGAGCCCGATGAGCGAAGCCGTCTTTTCCGTCGGTCCGATTGTCGATAATCTGCGTATTACCGAAATCATGTACCACCCCGCCGACGAGCCGGCAGGCGACCCCAACGCCGAGTTCATCGAGTTGAAAAATATCGGTGCCGAGACTCTGGGCCTGGATTGGGTCCGCTTCACAAACGGGATCGAATTTACCTTCCCCATCGGTACTTCCATACCGCCCTCCGGGTATGTGCTGGTGGTTTCTGATGAGTCTGCCTTTATGGCCCGCTACCCCTCTTTCAGCGGCACTATCACCGGCGAATATACCGGCCGGCTGGATAACGCCGGCGAACGCATCCAATTAGTGGATGCCCTGGGCCAAAGCATCCTTGATTTCGAGTACCATGATGGCTGGTATGACATTACCGACGGCCAGGGTTTCTCGCTCACCTTCATCAATCCCGATGACAGCGATCCCGACCACTGGAACGATAAAACCTGCTGGCGGCCCAGCATCTTGCTTGGCGGATCACCCGGCTATGCCGAGTAAGCAAGTACACTACGAATTTAAATATTTCTGAATACTTTCCGTGATAGTCTTCCAGGTCCAGCGGCGTTTCTCATCGTTCGTTTCCAGCAGGGTTATGCGAAATCCCTTTCGTTGGCAGCAAAAACTGGTCAGCGGCACTACACAAATACCCGTCGTGCCAAGCATATGATAAACAAATCGTTTGTCCACCTCGACATTATGCACTTTTTTGGTGATGTATTCGTCCACTTCTGCACTGGGCAGCGGCAATTTCTGTTTTTGATTCAGCAACCCATCATTAAACAGAATAGACATATAAAACGCGCCCTGCGGTCGAACGACGGTTATGCCGTCCACCTGGGAAAAGATGTCATACGCTTCATTCGCACGGCCCTCAAACAGCTTTTTCCGATGTTCCAGATGCGGGATATACCGTGGATCGCCGATCACCTTGGGGATCGAATATTGCGGCAGGGCCGTCGAACACACCTCCAGCATTTTGGCATTCAGGAGTGATTTAATATAGGTCTTAAAAACCGGGAATTTATCCTGATTGAAAATTTCGATCCACCCGCACCGGGAGCCGGGCCACGGGTATTCTTTGGAGATACCCCGCAGGGCAATCCCCGGAACATCTTCGATCACCTCGCTTAAATGAACCGTTTTCGCGCCGTTATATACAATGTGTGCATAAATTTCGTCGCAGACTACGAACAGCCGGTATTTTTTGGCAATAGCGATCATTTTTTCCAGAAATTCCCGGGGATAAACGACGCCCGTCGGATTGTCCGGATTGATCAGCAGCATCCCCGCGATCGAATCGTTGTATTTGACCTTGTTCTCCATATCCTCCAGGTCGGGCATCCACCCTCGGGAGGCGTCCAGCTCATAGGTCAGATGTTCGTAGCCGGAATGGGCCGCCTCCGCCGAAGAATGGGTGGAATAGGCCGGCGAGGGGCCGATGACCCGCGCCTCCCGCTTCAAAAAGCCGAAAATCTTGGCCACCGCATCGCCCAGCCCGTTGAAAAAGATAATATCATCCATCGTAATCTGGCACCCGCCGCGATGATTCACCAGTTCGGCCAGGAACTTACGGGTTTCCGGCACCCCTTGGGTCGCCACATAGCCATAGGTTTTGTCTTCCGACACCAGCTCGATGATGATATCCTTGATCCACTGGGGCAGATTTTCACCCTTTTGAATGGGATCTCCGATATTTTCCCAGGTGATATGGACGCCTAATTTTTCCAAATCATGAGCAACCGATACAATCCCTCGTATCTCATAGGTCAGTTGCCCGGCACCTTCATGAACAATTAATCTACGCATATTGCAAACCTTTAATTTCAAGCTGTTTAAAAAACAGTGGTTGTTATTTTTGATGGAAACGCCAAAAGTCAATATTGACTTCCAAAAACGGCTCTGGCTCCCCAATAACAAGGGGACGACGAGGTTTTGACGCTGGCGTCATTTTTTTGTTTTATTTAACGCCGTTTTCAAGGCTTTACCAACAATTTCCGCCTGCTCCATACTCAAATTATTGCAGAACGGCAGGGCGATGGTTCGCTGGGAGATCCGTTCGGTTACGGGGAAATCACCCGGTTTGTAGCCGAACTGCTCCGCCATAAATGGCTGTAAGTGGATGGGCGAGAAATAGTTACTGCACCCGATGCCTTCGCTTCGCAACTGGTTCAGTATCCCGTCGCGATCCACCTGCGTAAAATGATCCGCCAGCCGAATGACATAAACAAACCAGTTTATATCGCAGCCTTCCGGTTCATACGGTGTGATCAACCGGCTCTCACTTTCCAAAAGCTCCTGGTAATAGCCTGCCGTCTGTTTACGCTTGGCCTTAAACTCTTCTATACGCTTGATTTGCGCGATTCCCAACGCGCAATTAATATCCGACAGCCGATAATTATAACCCAGCCGGGCATGGGCCAGCCAGCCGGCTCCGCTGTCACGGCCCTGATTCCGCAACGAGGCGCATAGATCCGCAACCCGGTCGTCATCCGTCAAAATAATGCCGCCCTCGCCAGTGGTCATCTGCTTATTGGGATAAAAGGCAAAGGCGCTCACATCACCTAAAGTACCCGCTTTTCTGCCATTTACAACCGATCCCAACGCTTCGCACGAGTCTTCGATGCAAATCAGCTTACGCCGGCGGGCCAACTCATAAATCTGGTCAAGCCCCGCCGGATTGCCGAAAACCTCCACCGGCATGATGGCTTTGGTTTTGTTGGTGATCTTCGCTTCGATTTGCCGGATATCCAGATTGTAGGTATCCGGGTCGATATCCACAAAAACCGGCCTCGCCCCGACCATCAGAATGGTATTCGACGTGGCAATGAAGCTGAAAGGCGTCGTAATAACCTCATCACCAGGCCCGATACCCAGGGCGATCATGCACAGATGCAGCGCGCTAGTCCCGCTGTTGCAGGCAATTGCGTGTTTTCTGCCGATGTATTGCTTGAATAAGGTCTCAAACTCCGCCAGCTTGGGCCCCAGGCTCAGCGTAGGTGTCTTCAGGACCGCGACCACCGCGTCGATCTCAGCCTGACTAATATCCGGGGCTGACAAATTAATCTTCATTGCCATACTTCTCCTCTTCATTATCTCCAAAATAACTAAATCAAATTACTTATATCGTTAAAAAAGGGGGTTAGACAATAAAAAATAGCCATTGTCAATCTTTTCTTGAAAACATCCCGCTTACCCCCATATATTCTTTCCGTTTCCCCTCAAAACCCCGCACCCTTGCACAACCCACCCCAACGTAGCACACGCGTCTCGCCTGTGTCTTCCCTAATCCGCTCCGCCTCCAAATTTGCAGCGACCGCCGGGAGCGTCAAATGGGTAAAACGCCCGCGGCTCAGTGGTGCAGGCTCTCGCCTGCCGCAGGTGGCACCTTTCCACCGCTGGTGGAGAGGTGTTCTTCCCCGGGAGCGAAATGTATAGAACAACGCAGCGACCACCGGGAGCGTCAAACGGGCACAGCGCCCGCGTCGTTCCGCTGCCTGCTAAGGCTCTAGCCACATCGCCGCCAGCTCCACCAGGTCCCCCATATTCACATAATAATCCCGGTTAATATCCCCCAACTGGTAGATCACCGCATTCCCATTATACTCATACTCGCAGGTGGTGCACGTTTTATAGCAGTCCGTCGAACCGCCGGCATAATCAAAACACATATACCACGTCGCCGCCAGCACCGCATAATCCGCCAGATCCACCACTCCGCTGCTGTCCACATCCCCCGGCCGCCGCAATCCCAGCGGCCCATCCCCGCAGGCCTCCGCCGAAACCGCGCTGACGGTGTTATAATAATCCGTAAAATACAGCAGCCCGTCCCCCGCAATCACCGGATACTCCTGTACCGTCTTATACGTAAGGAATTCCCCCCATTCGATCCGCGGACCATACAGCGTCCGCCCCGTCTGCCGCTCCAGCATCACCAGATATTTATACCCACTCGCCGCCCCCGGCTGATCCTCCACCAGCACATACAGCGGGCTATCCTGCACCACTCCCAGCGCAGTAATCGTGCCGTTTGCGTACAGGCTGAGATTCAACTGCACCTGCCATTTCAAACTCTCATCCGGCCCATAACCGCTGATCGCCCCGACTGCCGTCCCCACATACCGGCCGCCCTCCCCATCCACCGCCTCCATACCCGTAAACAATCCGGCCCGGTTATACAACGTCCCCCGCATCTGCGAAACCGTCCCTCCATTCACCGGCTCCACCACATACACCGTCCCGTCTTCGCTGGCCGCATAGATCATCCCCCCGCTATCTACCGTCAAATTGAATCCCATCCCCATCCCTACCCGCGACACCCATTTTATTGTCCCGTTCGGATTCACCGCCCGCAGATACGGATCCGCAAAACTGACATAAATCGTCCCGCCCGGCCCGACCACCGGCTCCACATACCCCTTCTGGCTTAGCCATTTCGACCCGTTTTCATACCACCCGCTGGCATTATCCGCCAGATTCAGCGTCCATACCACCGCCCCGTTGGCCGGATTCAGCGCCTGCAGCAAATTGCTGTTCACTGTAATCAGATAAATCGTCCCGTCCGCCCCCACCACCGGCGAACAGAAAATCCCCTCGCCCGCCAGCGTATTGTTAACCCACGCCACCGACCCATTGGCCGGATTCAGGGCATACAGCGCCGCTTGATACAATCCCCCGATATAAACCTTCCCGTCCGCCCCGATCGTCGGGCTGGCTAGAATCGATCCCGCCACCGCCCCAATCGCCGGCACCGTAAACGTCCACCGCTCGCTGCCGTCCGCCCCCAGCGCATACAGCGTCCCGTCCTGCGAGGCAATATAAACCTTCCCGTCCGCCGTCACCGCCGGCGAAGAAAACACCAGCCGGTCCGTCTTGTGCGTCCACCGCGGATTCCCCTCCTTGTCCAGCGCATATATAACCCCGTTCTCCGCCCCGAAATACACGCTGCCGTCCGGCCCGACCGCCGGCGAGCCGCTCAGCCGCGACCCCGTCTCATACTGCCATACCGGCTCCCCATTCGGATCCAGGGTATATAATGTGCCATCTTCGCAGGCCACATGCAGATTCCCCGCCGCCCCCGCCGCCATCCCAGCCGAGATCGGCGCCGCCGCCTGATACTGCCACTTCAAACACCCATACTCCGGTCCCGCCCACTCCGCCTTCCCGCTCCGCCGCTCATCATGCCCCCGCATCCGCCACCCCGCTTCCACCGCCTCCCCGGCAGGACTGGCATGAATGGCAAACGGCTCCTCAATTTGTGTGTAAATAATACCAGGATCACCGATGCTGGCTGCTATTGAAACCAGGCAATCCTCCGACTCCACTGCCGGTACTATCCAATCATAACTGCCGCTATTATTAACTCCTGATACCACAGGCAACCAATCCACGCCGCCATTTATACTATAGGCCAGATTGATCGTGCCGTTATAATTAAGCCCCAGCCATTCAATTTTGTGTGTACTCCCTGCTACCCAGACCTCGCCTCCCACCGGTTTTTTCATCATAAATTTTGCTGGTCCCGGATATTCATACACCCCCATATCAGTAATTTCGCTGCCGTTTCGGTCGCCATCTTGAGGTCGGGGATTACCTTCAATATCATCACGTGCATACATAGTTTTAATACCGGTATCAATGCAAGCGGATCCTTGGGCAAGATGAAAATCAGTAACGGAAACAAAAGAGGGATTGGTATTGATATTACCCGTACCGGAAGTTCCCTCCGGCCAGCAGGAATAATATATGACACTGGTGTTGTTGGTAATGGTATCCGGTGTATTCCCCCAGATAATGCAATTGCATATAAATCCATCACAACTGTTCACGGCTCCCTGGCTAGTCCCGGTATTTTGCGTGATGGTACAGTTAATAATATTCCTGTCACAATTATGGATTCCCCCGCCATAACTGGCATGATTATTATAAATCAGACAGTTCACAATCGTGCCATGACAGGCAGCAATACCCCCACCGTAAACCGTGGTATTGTTAGCAATGACACACGCGCTGATTTTGCCCCCGCAGCCCCAGATCCCGCCTCCCGCCGAAGTGGAACTGTTTCCCGTAATAATGCATTGGCGGATAGTAGGGGAAGTATTGTTATTATTCCCGGCGATCCCGCCGCCGCCGCTGGCACCGGCCCCGCCGGTAATGGTAAAGCCCGCCAACTGGCAGGATACGTTTTCCTTATCGGTAAATTTAACCACGGAAGTGGTACCGGTACCGCGAATAATGGTCGCAGCCACCACCGCCGGATTATCCGGGTCTGTGCTGCGCAAGGTAATATTCTTCCCGTTAAAGCTGACGTTTCCATTGTAGGTCCCCGGCGACACAATAATCGTGTCATAATGGGCCGACGCATTGATCGCCGCCTGGATCGTCGCATACTGTGACGGTACCAGCCGCTCCGTGCCCAGCGTCGGATGCACCCCAAAAACCAGAACAACTGTTATGACAATCGCCAAACTAATCTTTATATTTTTCTTTTGCATAAGTATGCCCCTTTCCTGAATGTATCCTGTTAATATCCCGGCCAGGTAAAACCAAAATACCCGCCGATAAGCTCCAGCGTACCTTCCGCCGTACTTCGTTTTTCCCGAAATTCCTCACTGGTCATATCGCCGACATGTCCGTCAAAATAAACTATATTTCCATTTCCCTGAATTCGATTCATCGTTCTTGTACCGCCGGCAAACGTCGGTCCGGTTTCCTGAAAGATTCCAGAAACCATGTGATACGGCCCCACAGTATCCTGATCTATCTTTTGCTGATGCGTAGCCTCGAATAAACTGATCCCATTATCAAAAGAAGCATAATCTCGGTAATCCTGCTCAAACAGCATCATAACGTTTTCAGGATTCGGCAAAACTAGTTCCGGCTTAATGCGCCATTGATTGAAATCGGTATATTGCGAATAGGCAGCCTGAGCATTTAATTGGTAACTCCACATCGGTCCAGGTTTTGCGGGATTTGTCGGATCAGGCCAACCCCAAACATAATTGCTATGTAATCCAGATGGAATTAGATATCTCGGATTGTGATTTAATGATAGGCTGGGACAAACATAAGGTCGTTTATTCTGAATATATTCCCAGATATACCCCCATTCTACAAATTTAGTTAACTGGTCGTTATCCGGATTACTCCAGGATCCGGTCCCGTATCTTCCTATCTCATCAAACTGCCACCCCCAGGCCGGTATCTTCCCCTCATAATCCTGCGCATACAGTAGCATTCCCGCCCCTAGCGTCTTCAAATTGCTCAGGCAGATCGCCCGCTTCCCCGCCTCCCGCGCCCCCGTCAGCCCCGGCAGCAAAATAAAAGTAAATAAGGTCAGGCACCCACCAACCACCATCAGTTCCGTCCGCGTAAAACCCGTTCGTCTCTTTCTCTTTTTCATTGTCTCTTTCCTCTCATTATTCAAAATCACGGCCAAAGAAAAATTTTCATGCCGATAAGTTCCAGCGTACCATCCTCCGTACTGCGTTTCTCCCGAAACTCCTCATTGGTCATATCTCCGACATGTCCATCAAAATAAACTAAATTTCCCCTGCCCCGTATTCGATTTAACGTCCTTGTACCCCCGGCAAACGTCGGTCCGGTTTCCTGAAAGGTTCCCGAAACCATGTGATACGGCCCCACGGTATCCTGATCTATCAGTTCCTGATGCGTAGCATTAAATAAACTGATTCCATTGTCAAAAGAAGCATAATCTCGGCAATCCTGCTCAAACAGCATCATAACGGTTGTGGGACTCGGCAATACCAGCTCCGGATTGGTTCTGGACTGTGGATCGGTCACATATTCCGGCTGCGCATTTAATTGATAACTCCACATCGGCCCAGGCGGATTTTGCGTACCTTGCCCATTCGGCCAGCCCCAGACTAATTGGCTGTGTGTACCAAGTGCTATATTAGGTTTAGGGTTGTGAAGAAGAGTTAGGCTGGGACACACAAAGGGACGTTTGCTCAGAATATACTCCCAGATATAAGCGTACTCAAAACTCTTGGTTAGCGACAAGGTAGTCTTGTGCACCCAATCCGCCGCTGGATCCCCTTGTGAATCAATCTCATCAAACTGCCACCCCCAGGCCGGTATCTTCCCCTCATAATCCTGCGCATACAGTAGCATTCCCGCCCCTAGCGTCTTCAAATTGCTCAGGCAGATCGCCCGCTTCCCCGCCTCCCGCGCCCCCGTCAGCCCCGGCAGCAAAATAAAAGTAAATAAGGTCAGGCACCCACCAACCACCATCAGTTCCGTCCGCGTAAAACCCGTTCGTCTCTTTCTCTTTTTCATTGTCTCTTTCCTCTCTTCATTCAAAACCCCGGCCAGGTAAAACCCATATATCCGCCAATAAGCTCCAGCGTCCCTTCCGGGGTGCTGCGAATCTGCCGATATTCCTGGCTGGACATACTGCCTACATGGCCGTCAAAAAATACCATATTCCCCAGTCCTTGCTTTCTGATTAGGGTATAAGACCCCCTCTCCTCTACGAATACTCCGGTAAGCATATGGAATCCGCCCAGCGAATCATCACCGCCAAGACCATGAGTAGAATTGAATAATGTCACACCATTATCAAAAGAGGCATAATCCATCTCATCCTGTTCAAACAGCATCATAACACTCGTGGGGCTGGGCATCACTAGTTCCGGATTTGCCCGGAATTGTGGATCATTCATACTGTGAGCCGCTTGCGCATTGAGAACATAATTCCACATCGGCCCCGGCGGATTGGATGTTCCTTCCCCGCCCGGCCAACCCCAGACCCAAGAACTGTGCCATGTATTGATATAGGGTTTGGGATTGTATTCATTTTTCAAAGATGGACAGGTATAGGGACTTTTGTTTTGGATATATTCCCAGATATATCCCAATTCAAAATTCTTTTCTAGTAATGGTTTTGGATTCGTCCAACCACCTCCACCAAGCTCATCAAATTCGATCCCCCAGCCGGGTATCTTATCCTCATAATCCCGCGCATACAGCAGGGCCGCCGCCCCCAGCGTCTTCA
>CAZOMV010000146.1:0-9329 GCA_964580995.1 uncultured Pirellulales bacterium | reverse complement strand
CTTTACCTCTTATCTATCGGTTAATGTCAGATTAAGTCTTGACTAATTCACCTTAGGCTGCTTTCTTGTTAATCCCCTTATTCTTACGTTTTATTTGTTTTTGTCGAATTAATTGCGTTATCAAGTCTTTGGCGAAACCGTGTAAATGGTTTTTGATGGCATTGACCAAAGCGGTTCGTGTTACAAATTCTGACGGCGTGTGGGCCGAAAAGGTTCTAAGCCAGCAATGGGCTTTGGCCTTTACTTCTGCGGAAAACTGTTTTGCGATCAGCTGGAGCATACCCAGTACGAGCAGTTGGACGTTGACAAATTTCTCGATAACCGCCAGCGTATTTCGGGTTTGTGCTGGCTGGGAGGAATTCTGTTCCTGATCTTCGTTCTTCTTGGGACGGCGTGAGGCAGGGCGGAGGTAGTGTGACCAGAAGTGATAAGCCATGGCCCCCAGCGTATTTTTCAGCGTAACAAACATAGTCTCGATGAGGGAGCTGACACCGAAATGATCGGTTCGCAGAAGAAGTCCGACCAAGACCACCACAAACCAGCCATAGGTTGTTCGCCGGGAAAAGGCCGGCCGCATGAATACCAGAAAGCGTTTGAGTTCTTCGAGCAGGTCAGAATCCTTTCCTAATTATTTATTTTTTTACTTGACATTCCCTTGTCTCCAGGCTATGCTACATAGCATAGTTTATCGAAAATAATAGTCAAGAAAAATGATTTAGAAAGGACAAAAAAATGGAAAAAAGGGAACTGGCAAAAATGAATCGACGGATCAAAACGCTGCAAAAACAACTGGGCACATTAGGCCCGGTGATGCGTGGCAGTGTGGTGATCCTAGGAACACGCAACAAGCAGCCGTACTTCTCACTCAATAAGAATAAAAAGACATGCTTGATTTACCTGGGGAAAGAGAAGGAAGAGACGGCCAGACAATACTCGCAAAATTACAAGAAACTTCTTGAGATTGTTGAAGAAATGACTATCATTAATATGACACTGCTAAAAGAAAATGCCTGCCTTTAAAACGAAATAAGGCAGGGAGAACTTATGACTGTCGAGATTCATAAAAACGGATTTTTTGTATGGGAGATATAGAATGGAAAAGGATATGACGCGCAGGGATTTTCTGGGGGCGGCGGCGGGGGCGGCGGCTTTTACGATCGTTCGGCCGGGCCTGGTAAAAGGGGCGGAGGCGAATGGCAAAATCAAGCTGGGGTTGATCGGCTGCGGGGGCCGGGGGACGTGGCTGGCGGATATTTTTGCCAAGCACGGGGGATATGAGTTTTGGGCGGCGGCGGATTATTTTGAGGGGAGGGTAAATACCTTCGGGGAAAAGTATGCGATACCGGCAGAGAGGCGGTTTAGTACCTTGTCGGGTTACAAGAAGCTGCTGGAGAGCGGCGTGGAGGCGGTGGCGGTAGAGACGCCGGCGTATTTCCATCCGGAGCAGGCGGCGGCGGGAGTGGAGGCGGGCTGCCATGTATATGTGGCCAAGCCGGTGGCGGTGGATATTCCCGGGTGCAAGACGATTGAGGAGAGCGGGAAAAAGGCTACGGAGAAGGGGCTCTGTTTTCTGGTGGATTTTCAGACACGGACGAATGAGTTTTATATCGAGGCGGTGCGGCGGGTTCACGAAGGGATGATCGGGGAGATTGCCATTGGGGAGGCGACCTATCATTGTGACCGGCTGGGGATTCAGGCCCAGCCGGGAACGCCGGAGGCGCGGCTGCTAAACTGGTTTTTTGAGAAGACACTGTCGGGGGATATTATTACCGAGCAGAATATTCATACACTGGATGTGATGAACTGGGTAATGGGTGTTCCGCCGCTGCTGGCGACGGGGACCGGCGGCCGCAAGGTGCGGGTTGATGTGGGAGACTGCTGGGATCATTTCGCGGTTTTGTATCAGTATCCGAATGGTGTGGGGATTACGTTTAGTTCACGCCAGTTTGCCGGGTACGGCACGCCGGAGGGGATCAAAAACCGGATGTTCGGTTCGAAGGGGGTGCTGGAGACGGAATATGGCGGCAATGTGATGATCCGGGGGGAAAATTCGTATCGGGGCGGCAAGACGCCGCAGATTTATTATGAAGGGGCGGCCCAAAACGTAAAAACGTTTTATGATAATATCACGGGGAAGAAGTATGATAATCCGACAGTAGCCCCCAGCGTGACCAGCAACCGGATTACAATCCTGGGCCGGACGGCGGCGTACGAGAACCGGCAGGTGAGCTGGGAGGAGAACCTCCGCAGTGAAAGTAAAATGGAGCCGGATTTGAAAGGGCTTAAGGCCTAATGCTAAAACAGGTGATGCAATGGAAAACCTAAAAATAAATCGGCGGGAGATGATGAAATATTCGCTGGCCGGTGTAGCAAGTTTTGGTATGGTGTCGGGCTGCCAAAACCAATTCCGGAAATCTTCCTCCCGTTCTGGCGGTTTCAAGATAGGGATTTGTGACTGGACGCTGGGCAAGCGGTGTGATCCCTCGTCGCTGGAGCTGGCGGGGCGGCTGGGCTTTGACGGGGTGCAGGTGGATTTCGGCGGGGAAACGGACAGGCTGGCGCTTTTTGATGCCGGATTGCAGAAGGCATTTTTGGCGGAGTCGCAAAAGCAGGGGGTGGCAATCGGGTCATTGGCGATGGGGGAGATGAATGCGGTTCCTTATAAAAATGATCCGCGGGCCCAGCAGTGGGTGGCGGAGGGGATTGGTGTATGTAAAGGCATGGGTTGTCAGGTCCTTTTGCTGGCGTGTTTCGGCAACGGGGACTTGAAAAATGATCCGCAGGGAATCGACACGGTGGTGGAACGGCTCCAAAAAGTTGCTCCCCAGGCGGAAAAAGCGGGGGTAACGCTGGGTCTGGAATCCTGGCTGAGTACGGAGGAGAATAGGGAGATTTTGGATCGGGTCGGTTCACCGGCGGTGAAGGTTTATTACGATGTGGCCAATTCGCATAAGATGGGTTATGATATTTATCAGGAAATCCGTACTCTCGGCGATCGAATCTGCGAATTTCACGCCAAGGATTATGATGATTTGTACGGCAAGGGCAGCATCGATTTTGCGAGGGTACGGGCGGCGATGGATGCCATCGGCTATCGGGGCTGGATTCACATGGAGGGTACGCAGATGCCGCTGGGGCTGGAGGAAAGCTGCCGGTATGATCTGGCATACCTGCGCGGACAATTTCCGGAGATATTATGAAGAAGCCGGTAAGGCGTTATCATTAGCGGAAACAGGTCTGGTCATTGGGCGGCGGCGGTAAATTGCCACGGTCCCGGGGCAACCGAGAATTTATAGTAATACTCATCCTGCCCCTGGAACTTCAGGCCTTCAAGGGAACTGGTTTCCTTATTCTGCTGCCAGATGGTTTGGCTGTTTACTTTGATGAAAGCCATCTCTTTTATGGCATCTTTGGGAATGCCGATCAGGGCGGTGGTTTGCGGCGGGGAAAGCAAGGTAAGCGAGAATTCCTTTTCATTCCTCTTGAGAGTTACTTTGATCAGGCCTTTCACCGTGGGGACGGCGGCTTCAATCGATTGCAAATGTCCCATCTGGGGGAATACGTGATATGAATCGAAGGCGGCCTTTTCCGGGGCGATGCCGGCCACGTATTGGGAGAGTAACATCAAAGGACCGCCGGACCAGCCGTGGTTCAGGCTGCACCCACCCCACTCTTGGCGGTTCCATACTTCCCACAGGGTTGTGATATCCGATTCGACCATGGGGGTGTAACGTTTTTTCATCCGGTCCAGGGCGTCCTGCGTGTCGTGCATCAGGAAAAACGCTTCCAGCACATACTTTTCCATATAAGGGCTGGCATGGTACTGCTGATTCAATACTTGTCGGATTTGGGGCCACTGGTCAGGATCGGAAATTCCGGCAATGAGGGCCAGGGCGTTGGCCCGGTCGTCAGTTGGCCCGGTATATTGCGGCGACCGGTATTCGTTTCCCTTCCAGAAAACCTGATTGAAATTTTTCTTAATACTCTGCATTTTCGCGTGGTATTCAGCCACATCGTTGGGCTGGTTGGCCAACAGCGCCATAGCCGCGGCCGATTCCAAGGCCAGGTAGTACCAGCCATTGGCAATGGCAACGGAATCAAAATTCTCACCCCAGTCGGTCCAGTCCCAGTCACCGCCACGGTAGATAACCAGTCCGTCAGGGCCGAGCTGCCAGAGGGAGAGGTAATCCCGAACGTGAGGATAGGCCTGCCGCATGGTTTCGGCATCGCCGGTATAGAAATAATAGGTCCAAAAACCATAACGGCCGATAGAAGTCAGCAACCGCTGGGGCAGTTCCTTGTCCCAGTTGCCGGCGGGCACCGGTTCGAATAAAACCTTGTCCGGCTTTTGCCATTCCACGAGGTTGCTGATGGCTTTGCCAGTCAAGGCGTGGCTGTCGGTATCGCAGCTATAAAATGTCTGGCCGATAATATTGACGGCATCGGCCCACCACTGCGCTCTTTCGCGCTCGGGGCAGTCCTGAAAGCAGTCGCGCATGTTCAGAATCATGGTGTTGCGGGACTTGAGCCATAAGGTATTATAGAATGGGTCGTCACATGCAAAGGAACCGGTGAATTCGGTATGGTAACGGGTCTGGCGGTATTTCAGTTCGAGGACTTTCACACCTTCGGGAAAGGTATAGCGGACCTCGTGGCCGGTGAGGTACCCGAGCGACTCAAATTCCTGCAGGCCCTGCCGGGTGACGTATTCGCTGCGCAGGGTATATTGGGTGCTGGTGATATAGGTATCCGTTTCGATACCGATGGTCAGGCCGGCGGGCGCATCGACTTTCAGGTAAGGAGTAATGGAGAGATTGAGCGGCAATTTGCATATGACGGTTTGGCCGGTAGTGACAAAAGGCAGGGCAGGAGAGCCGGGATAGTCTTGCAGGCCGTAGTCTTTCCATTGTGGGATCGGGCGTTTCCATAAATGATTCCACGGGGCAACCGGCGGGATACCGAATTCCTGCGGTTCCTGCCAGTCGCTGTCGTCGTAGTCGGGCAGATACCAGCCGATCAGGTCTTTTCGGGCATCAAAATGGATGTTGGACTCCGACAAGCGGTAATTCGGGTGCGGCGGCTGGGTCTCACCGTAAGCTTCATGGCGTTTTATTTTCCAGGAGCGATCGCTGGAAAGAATGGTTCCGTCGATGTCCGTTTCGAAGAGAAAACCGGCCTGGCCGCTGCTTTTGTGGGAGAAGCCGTCTTTTCCAAAGTACCATAGTAAAACCGCGATGCAATTCTGGCCTTCGGTCAGGTAACTCGACAGGTCCACTTCATCATAGTAGGTATCGTTGGGCGTAGGCCCTCTTTTTAATCCGCCTTCAAAAACCACGAGTTTGCCATTTATCCAGAGCCAGTATTTGGAGTCCACCGCTATTTTGGCCAGGGCAGAGCGGGGAGCCTGAGAAAGGGGAAAGGATTTTCGGTAACAGTACCAGGTGTTGACTTCTTTATCCTGGGTTTGCAAACCGAGCCACTGGCTTGTCCAGCCGGTATCATCCGCCGCGATGATGCCGGTGGCGGTCAGAACCAAAGCCAAAACTGCAAATGAGATGAGTTTTAGTGTCATGTTCTTCTTTCCTTTTTTTCAATAATTTTGATGAAATATTTTACGTTTGGGACATTTGATTTTCTTGAAACTGCGACCTTCCGGTGTTTGGGATTTTCTAACTTGTATAGTTTTTCTTGCATTTTTAACCCATTGCCAATAGAGTATTGCCTCGCCGCTGGAAATGCAATATAATGCTTACCAATGAAATAAGAAGCGCCCGTGGCTCAACTGGATAGAGCATCGGTCTACGGAACCGAAGGTTAGAGGTTCGAATCCTCTCGGGCGTAGTTGTTTTCATTCTCTGTGGAATTAAGTGTTTATCGTTATTTTGCAAGGGTTTATGAAGATTGTTTGGGGTAGGGTTTTTGGCCTCTTTTTGTCCATCCAGGTTCGCTGAAATCATCGTTTTTTCGCAGGTTTTGGCAAGGGATATTTCCGGAGATGGTAATTTGTCATATGTTCCAGTTTTCGGATAGGTTCCGATTCCGGTGGATTTGTTAAGCTAGCCCGACCGCAATTTTCTTGTCATCCGGCGGCAAAAAGTTTAAATAGAGCGTCTAAGTCAATAACTGCTAAGAGAATAAGGTAATGTCGATTTCACAGCGGATCGTGATTGTGGGAGATGGGGCGATGGGCACCGTCTGCGCAATTACTTTGGCTAACAAGGGTTACGATATTTTCTGGTGGAGCTATTCCCCCACCCAGGTCGCCGACCTCATTCGGGACCGCGAAAACCGGCGTTTCCTCCCCGGCTTTCCCATCCCCCCGGACATCCACATTGTCAGCGACGACAGCACTTTATTCCATAATGCTTTCCTGGTAATCTCCGCCGTCCCCTGCAAGTTCCTCCGCCCCGTCTGGCAGCGGCTGGCCCCCCACCTTCCCGGCACCCTCCCGATCGTTTCGGTCACCAAGGGCATCGAAAACGATACTCTCCTGCGGCCCACCCAGATCATCGAGCAGCTCACCGGCCAGCGGCCCCTGACCGCCCTCTCCGGCCCCAACATCGCCGAAGAACTCGCCCGCCGCCTGCCCGCCACCTCCACCGTTGCCGGCGAGGACCCCCAGCTCTGCCGCCAGGTCCAGAGCATCTTCAGCTCCAACTGGCTGCGAATCTATACCAACAAAGACCTGCTCGGCGTCGAGCTGGCTGGCGCCACCAAAAACGTCATCGCCATCGCCGCCGGCATCATCGACGGCCTCCATGCCGGCGACAACGCCAAAGCCGCCCTCCTCACCCGCGGCCTGGTCGAGATTACCCGGCTGGGCCTGGCCATGGGCGCAGAGAAGGAAACCTTCGCCGGCCTGAGCGGTATGGGCGACCTGGTCACCACCTGCATCAGCCCCAAAGGCCGCAACCGCTGTTTCGGCGAGTGGATCGGCAAAGGAAAATCCGTACCTGATGCCCAGGCCATAATCCCCGGCGAAATCGAAGGGATTAATACCTGCCGCAGTCTGGTCGAGCTGGCTCGCCGCCATCAGGTCGAAATGCCCATCTGTCAGGCCGTGTACGAAGTAGTCATCGAAAACAAGCCCGTCATGCAGGCCATCGCCGACCTTATGGGCCGAGAGTTAAAATCCGAAAACACCGATTCCTGAACCGCCAACCGGCCTAAACCCTTACCCAAGCGAGAAACATATGGGAAAAATCATTCGAATACAAATCTTCATCCTGCTCTCCTCCTCCTTCCTTGGCTGCCAGAGAGGCAACCTGAATTTACCCCTCGAAAATGGCGTCGGTGACAGCCAGCTTCAGCAGCGAATCCAGACCGTACTGAACGAAGGACTCCAAAGTCAGGATGCCCTCCTCCGCTGCCACGTCCTGGAATCCCTCGCCGAATCCGCCAGCCTCGAAACCCCGGCTAGAATCAGAAAATTCCTATACGACCCGCTGCCCGCCGTTCGCTTCGCCGCCGCCGTCGCCGCCGGCGATGTCAAAGACAACTCCGCTCGGCCCCTTCTCCAGCATATGCTCGAGGATGAAAACGTATCCGTCCGCCTGGCCGCCGGCTACGCCCTCGAAAAACTCGGCGACCAACGCTTCGAAGCCTGGTACGACGCCGCCCTCCTGGGTTCCGACCCCCGCCTGGCCGGCCAGGCCTGCTTCCTACTCAGCAAACTCGGCAACGAACCGCCCCGCCAGAACAGCAAACCCAAACTCTGGAAAACCCTCCGCCTAAAAGACCAGTCCGTCCAGGTCCGGCTCCAGGCCGCCGAAGCTCTCGCCCGCCTGGCTGACGAAAAAATCCTCAAACAACTGCTCGTGTACGCCAGCAGCGGCTACGCCGATGACCGGCTCATCGCCATTTCCGGCCTGGAATATCTCGGCGGCCCCGATGTCTATGCCATGCTCACCGTACTTGCCGACGACCCCCAGATCGAAGTCCAGCTCGCCGCCATCCGCGCCCTCGGCCATCTAGCTGACGACATGGACCTCGAACTGGTCCGAAAAAGCCTCTTCTACGACGATCCGCAGGCCGACCCCCAGACCACCGATCGCATCCGCGGACTGGCCGTCCTGGCTCTCGGGCGCATCGGCAAAAAAGCCGACAGTTCCCTCCTCTACCGCGCCATGGCCGACCGCTCCCCCTATTTCCGCTTAGCCGCCGCCCGGGCCGCCATCGACTACCTCAAACGGAAGGACCGCTAATCCTACTATGCCAACCCTGCTTTTATACATTTTCCTGACCTTAGCGATTTCGTTTATGTGTTCCCTGCTCGAATCGGTTATGCTCAGCGTAACTGGCGCTTATATCGAAAACCGGATTAACAAGGGACATAAATATGGCCATATCCTTAAACATCTCAAAAAGAAAATCAATCGGCCTTTATCCGCCATCCTCACCCTCAATACCATCGCCAACACTCTGGGTGCCGCTGGCGTCGGTGCCCAGGCTCTCCATGAGTGGGGCAGCGGAGCCGCGGCCGCGGTCTCCGTCCTGCTTACTTTTGGTATCCTTATCTGCTCTGAAATTACCCCTAAAACCCTGGGCGCGGTGTACTGGAAAAAACTGGCCCCCTTCGCCGGCTATTGCATCAATGTCCTGATCTTTATCACCTATCCCCTGGTCCTCCTCTTTGAGGGGATCTCCAAATGGCTGGCGCCCAATGGTACCCAAACCCATTTCTCCCGCGACGAACTCATGGCGGTCGTTGAACTCGGCAGGCAGGAAGGCACCCTCCTCAGCCACGAAAACCGCGTCATTCAGAACCTCCTCCGGCTCAAAGACATCCGCGTCAAGGACATTCTTACCCCCCGCAGCGTCATCCTCGCCTTCCACATAGACCAAACCGTCGGCCAGGTCGTCGAAAAATACCGCCCCATCCGCTTCAGCCGCATCCTCATCTACGGCAAAGACCTCGACGACATCACCGGCCTTGTCCACCGCCATCACCTCCTCCAGCTCTATGCCCAGGACCAGGTCGATACCCCGCTCCATAAAATCGCCAGGGAAATCCACGCCATCCCCGACACCAAATCCGTCGCCAGCACCCTCGAAGAACTCATCAAACGGCAGGAACATATCTTCCTGGTCGTCGATGAATACGGCGGCACCGAAGGTATCGTCACCCTCGAAGACGCCATCGAAACCCTGCTCGGCGTCGAGATCGTTGACGAATACGACACCGTCAAAGACATGCGCAACTTCGCCCGCGAACTCTGGCAGCGTCGCCAAAAAGCCCGCGAATCCCAGCCCCCACCCCCTCCCAATCCATAATTGACGCCAGCGTCAAAAGCTCGTCGTCCCCTTGTTATCGGGGCGCCAGAGCCGTT
>CAZOMV010000145.1:0-9928 GCA_964580995.1 uncultured Pirellulales bacterium | reverse complement strand
AATGATCGCGGCGATTTCGGTGCAGGCCGGTGCCTGCCTCGGAGAGCATGGAATGGCGGTTTCCCCCCGTGGCTGACGCGGGACGGAGGGGCCGATGAAATGAAGAGCAAGGATCGTGTCACTTGGATCTGGCTGCCTGGGGGGTTGACCAGCGGGCGGGGGCGGGTACAATGGCGGGTATGGCGCGACCAGTACGAAATGCCAAAGGCGGAGTGGTGTATCATGTTCTCAACCGGGCCAACGGGCGGCTGAAGATCTTCAAGACTGCGCGGGATTTTGCGGCGTTTGAGCAGATACTGGCGGAGGGGGCGGAGCGGTTTGCCCTACGGATCTGCGGGTACTGCCTGATGGGCAACCACTGGCACCTGGTGCTGTGGCCGCGGCGGGACGGGGATTTGCCGGCGTTTATGAAGTGGATTACGGGGACACATTCTCAGCGGTGGCATGCGGCGCACGGGACGGCCGGCATCGGGCATCTGTATCAGGGACGGTATAAGAGCTTTCCGGTGCAGGGGAGTATCTATTATTTTACGGTGCTGCGGTATGTGGAGGGCAATCCGCGGCGGGCGGGGCTAGTGGACCGCGCCCGGCAGTGGCGATGGAGCAGCCTGGCCGGTCGGCTGGGCGGGGAGTCACCGGTGGTTCTCAGTGACGGTCCTTTTCCAATGCCGAGCGACTGGGCTAAACTGGTGGAGGCAGGCGATGAAATGCATTCGGAGGAAATTCGAAACTGTATCCGCCGGGGTAGGCCGTATGGCGATAAAGAATGGGTGGTAAAAACGGCGAAAGAAATGGGGTTGGATTCGGCCCTGCGTCCTCGGGGAAGACCAAAAAAAAGCCAAACGCGAGAAAGGAAGGGCTTAAATGGGGTCTGACCCCTTTATTTAAACTTGACCCCTTTATTTAAACTGACCCCTTTATTTAAACTTGTTTTCGGGGAGCCAGAGCTGTTTTTGGAAGTCAATATCGTTTTTTGACGGTTCCGTCAACATGGTATTGGCAGAAGTTTTCCGGGATTCATTTTCGGGGAAGTGGTCAAGGGAATCTCTAAAAATAAGATATTCAAAACTTAAAACTGTGATATTCAGTGGATGAGGTGGAGCATACCTATTATTTCAACAACTGCATATTTGAATGGATAAAATTCCCTCTCTCTCCTCTCTAAAATACATTTCACCCCTGTATTTTCTTTTTATTTTGGGAAAATGATAACTGGGGATATGAAGGATAACTATATGTTAATAAAGAATTAAGGAAATACATTGCATTTGTAATGATAAATGTGGTATCATAATAGCAGTGTCGATATAGAGTTCGGGATTTTTCAGCCTTGTTAGAGGCAGCGTAATGGATCGGTAATTGTGAGGATAAATATCGATGAGGAAAGAAATCTGTCTTGTCATTGCACTTGTGGGAGTATTATTAAGTTCCAAATATGCTTGGGCAGAGGAACCTGTTTATTTTCCTGATGCTAATTTTAAAGCTGCTATAGAGGAGGCTCTGGGGATAACCGATCCTACTCCGACCGATATGATTGAATTGACAACGCTCGATGCTACGAATAGAAAAATCCTTGACATTACAGGGATTGAATATGCTACAAATCTGACGCATCTGAATTTGTTATACAATAGAGTGAACAGTTTGCCAACAGAGATCAGGAATCTGACCAATCTGACGTGGCTACAGTTATCTAGCAATCAACTGAGCAGTCTGCCTCCAGAGATCGGGAATTTAACAAATCTGACGGTGATGTGGTTGGGCAATAACCAACTGAGTAGTCTGCCAGCAGAAATTGGAAATCTGACCAATCTGACGGTGCTGGATTTGTTGGCCAACCAACTGACCAGTCTGCCACCAGAGATCGGGAATTTGGTCAATCTGACGAGACTGTATTTGTATAACAACCAACTGAGTAGTCTACCGGCACAAATCTGGAATTTAACGAATCTGACGGAGGTGTGGTTAGGTGCTAATCAACTGAGCAGTCTGCCGCCAGAAATCGGGAATCTAGTCAATCTGGTGTGGCTGGATTTGGATTACAACCAGCTGAGCAGTCTGCCACCGGAAATTGGGAATCTAGTCAATCTAATGTATCTGCTTTTGGATTACAACCAACTGAGCAGTTTGCCGACAGAAATCGGGAATTTATCGAATCTGACGGAGGTGTGGTTGAATAACAACCAACTGAGCAGTCTGCCAGCGGAGATCGGGAATCTGGTCAGTTTAACAATGCTGGATTTGTCGGAGAATCACTTAAACACAGAAGCATATTGTAGTATTATCCCTTTAATCGTTAGTAATAATTCTCTGCAATTTGGTTTTTACTACAACCTCAATCCCAACCTTCTCACCAACGACTGTTCCACTGATTTATATGACTATGCTCTATTCCAAAATCACTGGTTAGAATCAGACTGTGGAATAGATAACAACTGGTGTGGTGGAGCAGATTTAAACCATATTAATAATGTCGATATGGAAGACATAGCCATTTTTACTAAATATTGGTTAGCAGAAATAGTGCCATAATATTTCATATTCCATTTCCAGAGGTCGGAGCTTGGATAGGTAAACGGTATCGGCATAAAAACCGTTCACAGACCCCCTTACTTACGGGCGTGTTGCCCAAATAGCCGGGGGAAAAATATTTTTTTCTATCCGTAACTCTTTTTACTATTATACTATTCCTATACTTTATAGCAAGGAGGCTTTAGCGATGATGGGCAAACCGAATCAGTTGGAACCCAAGCTGTTTTATCACGGGATATCGCTGGAGAGGCGAATTCCGGCGAATCACCCGCTGCGTCGGATCAAAGAGGTAGTGGATTTTCATTTTATTCGTTCCCAGGTGGCGGACTTATACGGCGTACGTGGGAATCCTTCTGTGGATCCGGCGGTACTCCTCAAACTGATGTTTCTGCTGTTCTATGAAAAGATCAAATCCGAACGGACCTTGATGACCCAGTTGCCGATGCGTTTGGACTGGCTGTGGTTTTGTGATTATGATCTGGATGAGTCTACTCCGGATCACAGCGTCCTGTCCAAGACACGGCGGCGGTGGGGCCTGGAGGTATTTACTGGCTTTTTCGAGAAGATTCTGACGCAATGTGTGGAGGCCGGTCTGGTGGATGGCGAGACGATTCACGTGGATTCCAGCATGATTGATGCCGATGCCTCCAAAGACAAATTAGTTTGCCAGTTACGGATGGTGAGTCATCAGATCTATGAAGAACTGGAAGAACAGGCCGAACCCGTCCTGCCGGAGGTGGAACGGCGGGTTTGTCCGACGGACCCGGATGCCCGGCTGGGGAAAAAATACCAGCAAACCACCCTGGGCTACAAAGATCATCGGGCGATAGACTATCAGCAAGAAAAAAGTACGAATTAGCAAGAATGGTTCAAGGTTGACCTCTGAAGGGCAGATGGAAGAAAAGACTGGATTCCTGCTTGCGCAGGAATGACCGGCGGGCGTTCGAGTGGTATATGAGGACATGGCAGGTAAGCGGAGGAAACGAAGATGGATTCCCGCCTGCGCGGGAATGACAGGCGGGCGATCATTCGTTTAGTTTTCACATTTGTATAACCTGGCCTGGATCGGCTGGGTATAACTCGTCCCGATCTCGCCATTCATAGGCTGATTAGAAAAGGGGTATTATTTCCCCAAAAAAATTCTGGTCATCTGGCTTTTGACAAGTCAGAATTAGATATCGTTGCTGCAAACGGAGATCAAAAAAGAGGCCGGGGGCGTCCCAAAAAACTGGATTAAATTACATTTCGCGATTCTATTCTGCGTGAATTCTGCGTGACAAAAAATCAAATTAAATAAATAATTAAAATCTCACATCCCCAGAAAATCGTATAACTTATTCAAATATAAATATTTAGAAAAATCGGGGAGACAAGATTTGAACTTGCGACCTCTGCGTCCCGAACGCAGCGCTCTAGCCAAGCTGAGCTACTCCCCGTTGATTTTTGATCAACGAGCTAAAAATTATACCCCATAACCTGGCAATGGCAACAGAAATTAATAAGTATTTGTCACCAACAGGGATAGAATCGAGGCGGTAAGACCTCAAATCTATAAAAGAAATCGGTAAAATCAGCCTGTTTGTCAGGGGGATTCATCGCAGGAATGACACTAATTCCTTGATTTGCAGTATGTTACCATAATTTTCATGGAAAATATTCATAAATTCCAGTTGTCGTTGTCCGCAGGCAGCTATAATATGAACGCGTTAAAAAATTTTGCCCGTTATAGATTTTATCGAAAAGGAGTATTTTTGGTGAACGTCTTGAATAAACCGGATGTAAATCTCGATAATCTGACTGTTGCCTTGCAGGATAGTTACTTTGCCAATCCCCGCCTGCATCATATCAGCAGTGCCTTCATGCCTTCCCGGGATGAGATTTCCGCCATTACCGATAAATTATTCGCCCTGTTATTCCCCGGTTTTTTCGGCAGACAGGATCTGTCGCTGGATAATATCGCCAGCCATATCCATTCCGAGTTGGAACAGATCAGTTTTCGTCTCTATCAGCAGATTTTACAATGCTTCAACTGCCGCCGGAAAAATAAAGACAACAATCTGGAATTTCGGGCGCAGAATGCCACACATCGTTTTCTGGAAACGCTCCCTCAGATCCGGGAAGTTCTCTTTTGCGATGTTCTTTCCGCCTACAAAGGAGACCCTGCCGCCGGGGATACCGATGAAATCATCTTTAGCTATCCTGCCACCATTGCCATCGGGACCTATCGCATGGCGCATGAACTCCGCAAAAATTCCGTGCCCCTTATGCCTCGTATCATGACCGAACATGCCCACAGCCTGACCGGGATAGATATCCACCCCGGCGCCCAAATCGGAAAAGGCTTCTTTATCGATCATGGTACCGGTGTGGTAATCGGCGAAACCGCAATCCTGGGCGATAACTGCAAATTGTATCAGGGGGTTACGCTGGGGGCTGTGAGTTTTCCGCACGATGAGACCGGCCAGATTATCCGAAATTACAAACGCCACCCTACCCTGGAGGACGATGTCATCGTTTATTCCAACGCCTCCATTCTCGGCAATGTTACCATCGGTAAAGGAGCGACCATCGGCGGCAGTGTCTTTTTGACCCAGTCGGTGCCGCCGGGTTGCATGGTAACCGCTAAACAGGCTGAGTTGCGGTACCGAAACCGCTGCGATTTTCTGTCCCGCGGCTTGCTTTCCGATTTCCAGATTTGACGGCCCCGTTCCGCTGCATGGGAACGGCAGTTTTGCAAAACATCTGGCTTACTGGAATTGCGCCCGGCGATATCGGTCCAGTAGATCGACCAGCAGTTTGATATCATCCCGCAGCGGGGCCTCAAAATCCATCATCTTGCCGCTGAAGGGATGGCGAATGTGCAGTTCCGCCGCGTGTAATGCCTGCCGTTCAATGATGTAATCATCTTTACCCAGATGGGCACCGGGTTCATCACCCTGCGGCAAGGCCTGCCCATTGGCCAGTTGTTCCAGCGTCATCATCTTACCGCCATACATGGTGTCCGCCACAATCGGATGTTTGGCCACACTCATGTGGACCCGCAACTGGTGGGTTCTGCCGGTTTTGGGGGAAAGTTTCAATAGGGCATAGCCCTGGTATTGCCTGATGAGTTCGTATTTCGTGACGGCAGTTTTGCCCGAATCCGGCCGGGCCGCGTATTTTTCCCGCACCCGCGGATGCCGGCCCAGTGGGATATCAATGACATCCGCATCCAGTTCCATCGTGCCATGCACTACTGCCATATAAATTTTCTGTACCTGCCGATGTTCAAACTGATGGGCCAGACGCCAGTGGGCCGTGTCGGTTTTGGCCACGCACATGACCCCGGTGGTGTTCCGGTCGAGCCGGTGCACGATACCGGGCCGGAATTCCCCGTTTACCGTAGAGAGGCTGTTGCTGTAATACACCAGGCCGTTAACCAGCGTCCCGCTGCTGTTGCCGCGGGCCGGATGAACAATCAGATTGGTCTGCTTGTTCAAAACGATCATATACTCATCTTCGTAAATAATATCCAGCGGAATATCTTCCGGCTGGATTTCCGTAATCGGCGGCGGGGGGAGAATGATATCCACGCGATCCCCCGGATTCAATTGATAGCTGCTTTTGGTGGGATGCCCGTTGACGCTGACCGCTTCTTCTTCGATGAGTTTTTGAATGGTGGTGCGGGAAAAATCCGAAAACCGATGCCGCAGATATTTATCGATCCGCCGGGTTGGCAATAATCGTCGAATTACCAGGCTGGCATGTTGAGCGCCATCCTCTTCCGCTTCCTGCGTAATCGGGGATTCTTCGAGATCGGAGTTTATCAGGTTTTCATCTGCCACAAAACGTTACTTTTCAGATTCCGTTGGGACGGAAGCCTCGGTAGCCGTCTGAGCCGGTGCCGGTTCTGCCGCCGGTTCGCTGGGAACTGCCGCCGGTTCACCAGGGGCTGCCGCCGGTTCGCTGGAAGCGGCCGGGGCAATCGCTGGCAGTGGAAATTCAATCGGCTTGGATATTTCGTCGATTTTTTTCAGACGGATCTGGGCTTGCACCGGGAACATCGTGCCTGCCAATCGGGACTGGCCATCCGCCACCATCTGATTATAAATTTCGCGGGCCTTATCCCAATTCCCCTGCTCTTCCGCCAGCAGGCCCAGTCCCAGATTCGCCGAACCATACGCCACATGAGAATTCGGGAACTCCCGTTTCATCTGCTCATAGATACCTTCCGCCTGCGTACACAGGTTTTTTCTCTGCTCGTCGGTGATCGGCAGGCTGGAATATAACAACTGCGAACGGAGGGCTTCGGCCTGCTCCTGCATGGCGATCATGGCCGTTGAACTGCCTGACGCCTTCTCCGCCACCGTCTGGAGTGCTCCAGCCAGGGTGGTCGCGTCATAAGGCAGGCTACTGTCATTGGCGTTCTTTTCCAATTGTGCTTTTTGGGCGGTCAATGCCTGCATCTGGTTTTTTTGGGCCAGCAGATCATTTAAAGTGGCTATATTTTCCATGCGGGTATTGGCCTGGGCGTTCCGCCACCAGAAAAATCCCAGCACCACTACCAGCACCACAATGCCCCCAGTCAGAATTTTATTGCCGTGCTTCCGAAAATATTCCGGTAATTCACTGAGGGATTCCGCCAGTTCATTGGTTTTTAGCTTATGTCTTTCTTCTGCTCGCATTCGTAAATATCCTTTAATGTAATACTTTTTGTTATAAAATGCTTAATTATCTATTTTGACCGATTTTAGATGGCAAGTCAAGAGGCATTTATCAGGGCTGGCGTATGAAAGGAATTTTGGTAAAGCAAAATGTTAAGATAGGCAATTTGCGTGTTTTCTCAAACTCCAATCTTCCTGCTTATATAATCATTGCGGCAGTTCTTCGGATAGCTATAATGCTCTGGATCGGTTGGTATTATCACCCCAGGAGTTGCAAAATGAGTAATAATGAATATGTTCATGGCTATTCGGAAAGAGAGGCATTGAGGCTCTTCGATCAGGCCAATACCCTCGTCGAGCTGCTGCACCAGGATACCCTCTACCCCCCGGGCAGCACCATCCTCGAAAGCGGCTGCGGCGTCGGGGCCCAGACCATCACCCTGGCCCGCCAGAATCCGGATTGCCATATTACATCCATCGATATTTCCTCCGAATCCCTCGCCCAGGCCCGCCGGCTCATAGCTGCAAAAAACATCACCAACGTCACCTTTCAGCAGGCGGACATCTTCCACCTGCCCTTTCCCGATGAAACCTTCGACCATATCTTCGTTTGTTTTGTTCTCGAGCATCTTCCCCATCCCGTCTCCGCCTTGCAGCACCTCCTGCGGGTCTTGAAAAAAGGCGGCTCCCTCACCGCCATCGAAGGCGATCACGGCTCCTGGTACTGTCATCCCCAAACCGCCGAAGCCACCCTGGCCGTCGAATGCCTGGTCAAAACCCAGGCCCGCCTGAAGGGCAATTCCCTGATCGGTCGGGAACTCTATCCCCTGATCACCCGCGCCGGCCTGCGTAACGTCCGCGTTTCACCCCGCATGGTCTATGTGGACTCCAGCAAACCCGAATGGGTCGAAGGCTTTTCCAAAAAAACCTTCATCGCCATGGTCGAAGGCGTTCGTGACCAGGCCCTGGCTCTCGGCTGGGCCGACGAACCCACCTGGGATAAAGGCATCCGTGACCTCTACCGCGCCACCGAAGCCGACGGCACCTTCTGCTACACCTTCTTCAAAGCCCTCGGCCTGAGATGAAAAACGGAAAAACCCAATAGAAAGTTTTTCATTTGGGCTGTACTGGTTTCCGTTGCGAAGAGGATATTTGCCGGACTTTCCAGCTCGGATCGGCAAGAAGGGTTTTGATTTCCTCCGCCGGAAATTCATAGCCCAACCGCTCCAGCGTCATCACCGACCAAACGCGCAGATTTTCATCTTTGCCAATCAGTCCCTTTCGTACCAAGTCGATGGAATGGCCATCCAGCCAGGGCAGTGTTTGCCTGATCTCAAACCGAAAACCGGCCTGATCGCCCGCCAGAATGCGTTGGAAATATAATTCCGCAAGGTCCCGGTCGCCATATACACCAACCAGATCATATCCTGCAAATCGGAAGCGGGATAGTTCGTTATAGAAATCTTTGCTTGCGAAAGCTTCGGTAGAGGGATACTGGTTTTCCATTTTCGCAAAATAGTTATTAAGAATCCCGTTGATCTGCGGGGAAGGAAGCAGGATCAGATTCTCAATAAAAGTATAATGATTCATTAAATTACCGTCAGAATGAGATTTGTACAACTCCCAGAATCTATCCGCCGTAACCTCCGGATCACCCACACACGCCAAACCACCCAAAAGATTCATTTTCCGGGTCGGCAGCGGAGAATGAGGACTGGCTTTGTTAAACTTATTTTCGAAATACAGCACCAAAGGTATTTTTTCTACCTCCTCTTCCTCTGGCTCGGGCAAATTCCAAAAGGTTTCCAGCTTTTCCCGTACTGAAATATCTCCCCTTTTAGCCCGGAGGACCAGTGCCTTTTCCGCTTCGGGATTTCCCAGAAAACCACTTAACAAAGGCACGGTATCCCGGCCGCAATACTGCATGGCCTCTATCAGATCCGTATCGTTTAAGGTTTCTTCCGGAACGGATTTCCACCACATCTGACTCGTCGTAAAACAATCGCCCGGACTAAATGTACGGTTCTTCAGCCTGGCGATTACCTGCGGCAAATCGTCCGGCATGACCAAGCCCAACAAGGGGATGAGCCGGCTTTTATAGATTTTCGGCTGATCAAATTCCGCCAGCACCTCTGAATAGGAGACTTCGCCGGACGGCAAACAAATTGGTGACTTTGCAAATGGGGAGATATTTTGCCGTAATACGGCGTACAAAGAACAAAGCTCCAGCCGGTTCTGTCTGGCCTGTTCAGGACTAAGCCTCGCCCTCTGCAATTCCAATTGCTGCGGGAAAAGACCGGAATTAGACAGAACAAATCCCCCCGATGACCGCAACTGCAATCCACACAGGGTATACCGGTCATGACACCCGACCTGCTTATTCCGCATTCCTTTTAATGCCTGGCAGATATGGATTCCGTTTTCATTATCCCCATCGGAAAAAGCCCGCTTGGCTTGTCCCAATAACTGGTCATGCAGTCTTTCGGTAAAAGGGCTGGTTTGGCTGAATTGATTTAACAGGTCTATTGAATCCTGACGGAGCTTCACCTGACAGGCAAAAGAAACCAGCCGCTGCCGGTACCGTTCACAAGGGACCACATAGCCCAGACATTGATTCCCGCGCTCTATTTCCGACAGCACGCCAGACATATCATTACCGGTTCGTCTCTCCCATAAGATTTCCGCCTTGAGATAATGATCTCTACAGTCATAAGTTTACATTAGGCGGCTTCCTTGTCAACCCCCTTATTTTT
>CAZOMV010000144.1:0-10043 GCA_964580995.1 uncultured Pirellulales bacterium | reverse complement strand
TCCGAACAGGAAAAGTGAAAGTAATTGACGTGTTTATTTATTTACAATCACTAAGAGGACAAAGTCGTGGAAGTCGGGATTCTCACCAGATCATTATTCGTGGAGAAGCTCAGCGCCTGTTTGCCCGCCGCTCTGCCGGCCACGGCATTGACGCTGAAGTCCATTAATTCCAGAGTCCCAGGATTGAGACCCATCGTATCGCCAGCGGTGATGCCGGACGTCTCTTCCATTTCCCAGTAAGACACAGGGGCGGGGCTGGCTTACCCAATTCCTGCGAATAAGGAAATACTCAAAACAATTAACAAC
Source organism: uncultured Pirellulales bacterium (assembly GCA_964580995.1). Lineage (GTDB taxonomy): Bacteria > Planctomycetota > Phycisphaerae > Sedimentisphaerales > SM23-30 > JAKJEP01. The sequence goes on along the minus strand of CAZOMV010000144.1, from coordinate 9,737 downwards.
ATTTTCTTCATTTTCATTCCTCCATTGACAATCGTATTTTCCTCGCTTTGTCAATATTTTAAAAAGAACCATAAAACTGAAATAAAAAAACTACATGCTACACAAAAAGCTTCGTCGAAATTTTGCTTTTTTCAAACACCTCTTTTCTTTTACTTTTTTGTATCCGCTCCAACCGGACCGGTCCGGAAACCGGCCCGGTTAGATGCGTTCAATCCTTTTGTTTTTAATTTACGGAATATCCGTACATTCCGGCCGCTGGGGGTCGTTGCACTTGAGCCAGTTTCTGGCAATTATGGCAAAGTCCTCCAGATTAACATAGCAATCCTGGTTCAGGTCGGCGGGGTAATATTCACCTATATCCCGGCAGCCGGGCGGCGGCAGCGGGACTCCGCTTTGATAGACATAGATCATTTCTTCCGGTGTCAGAGCACCATTCCAGATGGCGACTTCATCGACATCGCCGGCGAAACCGCGGCCGCCAAAGACCAGGCTGGTCCCGAGGATGAGATTGGAATCCATGGTTGTAATTGGGGCTGTGCCGCCGATGGCTAAAGGCAATCCATCCACTTCCCCGTCCAGGTACAAAGTAAGATTCGCGGCATCACAGGTCAAGCCGATGAAATGCCACTCGTCCGCTTTCGCGCCATTGGGGCTGCCGGTCAGATTGCCGTAGGAGGCGCCATTGCCGATCCAAGAGGTGACCGCACGATTGTTATTCACCATGAGGGTGTAAAAACCCTGATAGGTGTTGTTGACTTCCCTGGCCACCAGTGTGGACCAGGCATTGGGCGTAGCAGCCGGGCACTTCACCCAGGCGGCAATCGATAATCCGTTGGTTAGATTCAGGCTTTGATTGTTGCCGCAATTGACATAGAAGGAGGAATCACCTGGGAAGGTGATGGCGCCGGCGGGGTTGCCCAGCCGGTCTGCGACGGCTTTGGTTTCGAATATGCCGCCTACCAGGATTCCGTCATTGGTATTGGCTGATCGATCTATCGTGATGTCGCCGCTGGTTTCATTAAACGGCCAGTATCCCACCAGATCTGCGTCAATATCCGGGTCGGGAGTAATCACGGGAGGCTCAAACATATTCGGCTCCCAGTCCGCAACGCTGTTGTCCATGATAAACTCAATTTCTTCCTGGATCAATGCCTGGTTCCAGATTCCTATCTCATCAATCTCGCCTTGCCAGAGACCGGCTGTATATTGCTCGTTGCTGCCGATCAAAACATTGTTAGCATTGGTGAGAATCGGAAAGGCAAAAGCCCCGGAGTTGTCTGGTTCGCCGTCCACGTAGATTGTGCCGATGCCATAGGAACCATCGTATTCGTAGGTTACTGCCACATGGTGCCAGGTATCATCCAGAACCGTTTTGGTGCCATATACATTAGCATTATCCGCATTGACGCCCCAGATTAAACTGGCGCCCGCGCCCACCTGGCAGGATCGCCAGCCGGAGGTATTACCCTTGGAGATCCACATCCGGTAGGTCGGGGAGGTGGTGAGCGGCGCTTTCAGCCAGGCGGTAATCGTCATACTCTGGGAAAAATTGAATTTACTGCCATTCCCGCAATTCACATAGTCGCTGGCACCGTCAAATTCCAAAGCATAATTCCCCACCTTGCCGGCTACCCAGTTGGGATCGCCTACAAAACTGCCGTTGGCAGGGGAATCCCCGCCGTATTGGTCCAGTACCGTGGTACCGGAGCCGCTTTCAAAATCATAATAGGCCACCAGTTCCGCTGAGGCTGAACCACTCAGGCACAATGCCAGCAAGAGGGTTGTTACTATACCAAAAATTCTTATTTTCATTTTATTTCTCCTTACGATTACATTTTTATTTTTTAGTCAAAAGGTAGAATTTCTATCAACCTTCCATTCACTCTTACGGACAATCCTGATTTAACGGATCGTTACACTTGAGCCAGTCGGTGACCAGGTACGCCATATCCGCCAGATCCACCGAACAGTCATGGTTAATATCCGCTTCCAGGAACTCCGTCAGATCTTCACAAAGCAGATTCTGTTCGACCTTGAGGGTAAACTGGCCGATCATATCAGCCGCCCCGTCCCGTCCATCAAGAGGATGGCCGGCGGTCTGGGCGGTGACGATGTCGTGGCCGAACACATCCTGTTGATAAACCACAAAATCAGTCATCGTCACTTTCAGCTTCTTGACCATGTCTTTGTAGGTCAGGGAACCGGTACCCGCTACCGAGTTAACGGGCCATCCCATTGTGGAAATGGAACTATTGGCTTTATATGCCGGATGGCCGTCACCCGGACCGGTATTGTCCATCTGGGCGTACACCGAGAGGCCAGGAATATTGGCATTTTGCTTGTCATCAAAGAAGAGGTTGACACCAAAATAGCCAACGTCCGTCAACCCGCGGGCGTTGTACCAGGTAAAGGTCCGCTCCTCCCCGGTCTGCAGGGGGATATAAATCATCATGTAATTGGGATGATTCAGGAACCGATTGGGATCGAAGGCATTCGGATCAGCCGGGATCTCACCTTCGAAGATAGCGGTATCCCAGGCCGCATCCGAATAGAAAGTGTTCCATCGTTCCGTGACATCCATCGTACCGAGTGAATTGGTACGGGTAAGCGTCAGGGCGGTCAGGGTCACTTTGGTAGGATCGGGAGCCGGCGGTTCCGAGGTGTCTATCTGATATTTGTCCATCAGATATGTGGTAACGGCGGCGTGTTCGACCGCATTAACGCCCGTATAAACCTTGATTTCGGCGACATCGCCGGTTAGGAATTCCGCCCCGCTGCCCAGTGCACCGATGGAAACCATGGTGTTCAGGTTATACGTGGGTCGGCCAAAACCGGTATTTAGCAGTTCGCCGTTGAGATAGATCTTACGCTGGCTGTCATAGGAAATCGTATAGGACAGCAGGTAATAGCGGTCCACGACCAGGGCTTCGTCCGGTTCATACACTCCGCCACGGGTATCGTAAAACTCGGCTTTATTGAAGCTGCTGTTGGAAATGCCCAGCGAAGTTCCGGCTGCTCCCGGGTTGCTGAAATTGGCCAGGAACACCTGGCCCAAAGCCAGATCATCGATTCTGCCGACTACATACACACTGACACTTCGAGGGTAAATATCCGATTCGTCGGCGTTGAGAAGTGAGTTCGGATCAATAATCAAGCCATCATTGCCGTCAAAATGAACGATCGGATGGCTACCGTTCGGGAATGTGCTGGTTTCCAGCGTGGGATCACCCCATTGCCGTATCGCATTTAGTCCTTTGCCGGATTTGTCCAGCCATTTGCCGACGGTCTGCCCGGTGGCAATAGAATTGCCGTTGGGATCGACAGGGCCGTTATCGGCCTTGAGCCAGAGGATACATTCAAACGGCTCGGTAATCGTGGGACCGGTTACTCCGTTCTGGTAAACATTCTGAATCGCCGCGGCATCCAGTGCATTGTCCCAGATGAGCACTTCATCAACAGCCCCCTTGAAATAGCGGACGAACGGAATACTTCTGCCGATGGTCAAGTCATTCGGCTGCGAAGAGGTGGGTGCCGGACTCATGGACACAAAGGAACCATCCGGCACACCATCGACATAAACCTGGATGCCAGCACCATTCTGAGTCGCGGCAATGAAATGCCAGTTCCCATCGGCCACATTGACGGTCTGGTCCGTATAGGCCCCAGTCCAGTTGGGACCATTGGCCATCCAGGAGGCTACGGTTGTCCCATTGACCATCAGGGTATAACCGTCCCCTTGCGGCGTACCGGCAATATTCGTTTCTTTGCCGATTACAGTGGACCAGGCGCCCTGGGTGCCGTTGGGTTTTACCCAGGCGGCGATGGTCAGACCATTGGTAAGATCGACCGTAAAATCATGACCGCAATTGAGGTAATAACTCAAATCCAGATTGATCGCTCCAGCCGGATTGCCAAACCGATCCGCTATGGAATAAGTGTCAAACGTGGCAACGCCCGTCAGCATACCCACGTTATAGTTGCCGCTGCTGTCTTCGGCGAGGTTGCCGGTCGTTTCATCGAATTTCCAGTAGCCAACTAGGTCCGCCTGCACGGAAACCGGCAGGCAGAAAGAAATCAGTGTTAATACAATTAATATGTTTTTCATTACTTGGATCCTCCAGAAACAATTTTTTGTTATTGGGTTTCTCACAATACAATCCTCCAATTTACATTACGTCGAATTCTTATACTTACCATGTTTGTTTCTTCGGTTCTTTGGCACGGCAATGGATTTAGCTACCTATGCCTTTTACCTTTCTCCTTTCCATGTGATTTAACGATCTTTTTTTGTTACTTCCTTCGGTTTAATTATTTTTTTATACCTCCTTTCTTTTGGCTGGGTTTTAGATGGGTCTGGTTAATCGCAGGTGGTTGGTTGTTTTCATGCTGGGGAGTCTGATTGTTATTTTCGTGTTGGGGAACACGATTTTTGTGATAGTGTTTGTCGATATATACCATAGCTTCTTCCAGATGATCTTTAATGGTCTGGATCGCAAGCGGACTGTCGTGGTTCCGGACTGCTTCATAGAGAATCTGGTGTTTTTGCAGGACGTTCCCTTTATTGTCCTGGGGCAAATCCCAGAGAACTGAATAAAACAAGCCCGTGAGAATGGAACTAATCATGGAGAGGACACAATTGCCGCATTCCTGCGCGAGAATATCATGAAACTTTCTGTCATTGATGCGGAATTCTTCCGCATCGGGATTGTCCACATGTTTTTCCATAACATGCAGAGAGGCAAGCAGTCGTTGTAGCCCCGCCTCGGTGATGTGTCGGGAGGCCAGTTGTACAATCATCGGTTCGATAGCCAAACGGGTTTGTAAAACCTGATGCAGATCCGCGCCGCCAAAGTCTTGCAGCAGGGGCGATAAGAAACGCAGGCTGGTGGAGGGGTCGAATTGCTCCACATACCAGCCCATCCCATGCCGCGACTGGATTAATCCGATGGATTGCAGGCAGATAAGCGACTCACGCAACGCCCGCCGGCCGACGCCGATCTCCTGACAAAGCTGCTGCTCTGAGGGCATTTTGTCACCGGCTTTGAGTTTGGCCTGATTGATATACCTGACTAGCAGGGGTACGATTCTTTCGGCTTTTTTCGATCCGTCCAGGCTGGAGGCGAGATAGCCTAACGCCTCGAAATCAGAGGCGCTATCGGAAGGTCTCTTTATGGAGGCATATTCAGACGAAGATGTTGAACTGTCTTTGAGTTTTTCTTTCATAGGGTTTATAGTTATTGAATGGAAAGCAACCTTTCCAAACTAAACAATAGAACTCGCTTCTGTGCCATATGCTACAAGTGATACTCTGACAAAAATGAGTAGCATATGCTACAACAATCTTATTTTCGGATTTTTTTGATCCAATGTCAATATAAAAGTTGGGGAAAATCGGAAAAAAAGATTATGAGACCAGAAAAATTGCCAAAGGAGACGGAATCGCCAAAAGTCGATATTGACTTCCAAAAACAGCCCTGGCTCCCCAATAACAAGGGATCTATGATGGGTCTGCTACCGGTTCTATTGGGGGTTGATAGGGGTAGATATAGAATTCCGCCAGCTCAGGGGTCTGAATCACCAGGTGCCGATAAACCAGGGCGGCCGCGACCAGCACGATCGGGTAGGTGGCGAAAATTCCGACGATGAAACAGATCAGGCCGGCAAGGTTGATAAGGGAGCATAAAATCCCAAAGCCAAAGAGTTTAAGTTTGATATTGCGGGTAGTCAGGGCGCTGGCTTTTAGGGCGTTGATGGGTCCTAGATTTTTGTCGATTACAAAATAGGTGCAATGCTGGTATTTTACGGCCCAGATGATGCCGGGAATAATCAGGAGAAGCATACCCAGCAAGACGATCAGGGCATAAAGGATTGAAACACCCAAAAAACGCCAGAAGCAATCAAGTCCGTTAAACAGGGAGCTGACCCCGGGTTTGATTTGATCGCAGAAACTCAGGGCGATTTTGATCAGGCCGATGTTAAGAAGAATACTGATCGTTATATCCAGCAGAGTCAAAACGAGATAAGGCGCAAACAGCAGCCGCTGCTGTTTTAGGGTTCCTCCCAATATGGCCCGGAGAATGTCCGGAAGGAGAGAGAGCAAAACCATAAGTAGGCCGACGCCTGCGAAATACCAGAAATTGGCCTTCATGACACGCCAGCCGAAACCCAAAACATCGTCGATGTTGAAATCTTTGTACATAACTATTTCCCTTACAATAGAATATCACCAGAAATCCAGAAGTACCATAACACAGATGTTTTTTCAGAGCAATGGCAAATATATGTTTGATTCCGCCAGGGTTCGATGGTAGTAAGCGTAATCAGTTAAAAGTGTTTGTCAGACAGGTATTTGGAGTTGTGCAATGGCGCGAATTGTATTTATCGGAGCGGGGAGTCTGGGATTTACGAGGGGGTTGGTGCGGGATATTTTGACGTTTCCGCTGTTGGCAGATGCAACTATAGTATTGATGGATATTAACAAAGAGAGGCTGGATTTTGCGCGGCGGGCGGTGGAAACTATTATTGCGCGGGGGAATTATCCGGCGCTGGTGGAAGCGACGCTGGACCGGCGGCAGGCACTGAAGGGGGCGGATGCGGTGTTGTGCACGATTCTGGCGGCGCCGGTGGCGGTGTGGCGGCATGATATTGAGATACCGAAGAAATATGGGGTGGATATCAATGTGGGGGATACGCGGGGGCCGGCGGGGATCTTCCGGTTTTTGCGGACGATGCCGGAAATGCTTGCTATTTGCCGAGATATGGAAAGGCTCTGCCCCAAGGCCACGCTGCTGAATTATACCAATCCGATGGCGATGCTGTGCCGGGGAATGCAAATGAAGAGCCATATTCAAGTTACGGGTTTGTGTCATTCGGTACAGGGGACGGCGAAGATGCTGGCGCGGTGGATCGATACGCCGATGGAGCGGATTACCTATCTGTGCGCGGGGATCAATCATCAAGCGTGGTATCTGGAATATAAGAAGGATGGGAAGGATGCCTATCCACTGATTCGTAAAGCGGTGCAGAAAAAAAAGATATACAACGAGGAGATGGTGCGGAATGAGATGTTCCGGCATCTGGGATATTATGTGACGGAGTCGAGCGGGCATAATTCGGAATATAACTGGTGGTTTCGCAAGCGGTCGGATTTGATCCGGAAATATTGTATCAAGGGGACGGGATGGAATCCGGGTGCGTATGCGTATATCCTGAAAGAATATAGACTTGCGGAGAAGACTTGGAAGAAGAAGATTCAGGAGTGGTTTGCGAAAGGGTCGCCGCTGCCGCTGGAGCGGGGCGGGGAATATGCCGCCTATATAATCCATGCCCTGCTGGGCGGGGAGCCGTTTGAATTTAACGGGAATGTGCCGAATAAGGGGCTTATAACTAATTTGCCCAGCGAGGTTTGCGTGGAGGTGCCGGTGTTGGCCAGCAAGAAGGGGTTGCAGCTTATTCATGTGGGTGCGCTGCCGCCGCAATTGGCGGCGTTGAATCAGATCAGCGTGGCCAGTGAGGAAATGGCGGTGCAGGCGGAACTTACAGGCGATCCAGGGCTGGTGTTTCATGCGATAGCCTATGATCCGCTGACGGCGGCGGTGCTGTCGCTGGCGGAGATTAAGAAAATGGTACAGGAGATGCTACGGAAGAATAAGAAGTATCTGCCGCAATTTAAGAATATATGAGGTCAACAGGATGCTGGAAAGGGCCAAAGAGGTTACGCGGAATGACCCGTGGACATATGTGGAATACGCCCGCTTTCAGGCCACCAACACCAACCCCCAATCTGCTACCCAGGTAGTTGCCTAACCAATCCCTCGTTCCCTGCCTCTTGCCGTTCTTTTCTAGGGGTGTAGTTTATCGAGACCATTACTTAAATAGAATGCGGATCAGGATTTAACTTTTTCGCGCAGTTCTTTGGTGATGCGGACGGCGCACCAGTCTTTGCCGCACATGGTGCAGTGGTCGGTGTCGGGGAGTTTTTTCTCATCGTGCATTTGACGGGCGGTGTCGGGATCGATGGCCAGTTCCAGATGTTTTTTCCAGTCGAGGTCGGCTCGTGCCCGGCTCAGTTCATCGTCCCGGTCGCGGGCGCCGGGCAGGCCCAGTGCCACATCGGCGGCGTGGGCGGCGATTTTATAGGCGATGACACCCTGGCGGACGTCGTCGTCGGTGGGTAAACCCAGATGTTCACGGGGGGTTACGTAACAGAGGAACGCGGCGCCGTGATAGGCGGCGGCGGTAGCGCCGATGGCGCTGGTAATATGGTCGTAGCCGGGGGCGATATCCGTAACCAGCGGGCCTAGTACGTAGAACGGGGCATTCTTGCATATCTCCTGCTGGAGCTTCATGTTATATTCGATCTGGTTATAGGGTACGTGGCCGGGTCCTTCCACCATGACCTGGCAGCCTTTTTCCCAGGCCCGCTGGGTAAGTTCGCCCAGGGTTCGCAGTTCGGCGATCTGGGCCTCATCGGTGGCGTCCGCCAGGCAGCCGGGCCGCAGGCCGTCACCCAGCGAGAAACAGACGTCGTACTGCCGCATGATATCACAAATATCGTTAAATACTTCGTAGAAAGGGTTTTGCTTGTTGTGGTTGAGCATCCAGTGGGCCAGCAGGGAACCGCCGCGGCTAACGATGCCGGCGATGCGTTTGCGGGTCAGGGGGATATGTTCTTTGAGGAGGCCGGCGTGGATGGTGAAGAAATCGACGCCCTGCTGGGCCTGTTTTTCGCAGGTTTTGAGGATATCGTCATAGCTCAGGTCGTCGACGGAGCGATGAATAATCATCTCATATATGGGCACAGTGCCGAGGGGGGCGGGGCTGTGGTGGATGAGATTGAGCCGGCAATGGTCCACATCGCCGCCGGTGGAAAGATCCATAACTGTATCTGCACCATACTTTAAGGAGATTTCGAGTTTACGTAACTCGTAGTTTTCGTCGGAGTCGAGGGGGGAGGCGCCGATGTTGGCGTTGATCTTGGTGGTGATGGCGCGACCGATGCCGATGGGTTTGAGGTTGCCTTTGAGATGGATTTTGTTGGCGGGGATGACCAGGCGGCCTTCGGCGATGAGGCTCATAACTCGTTCAGGGGCAGTGCGTTCGGTGTGGGCGACCTGTTTCATTTCGTCGGTGATGATGTTTTTTCGGGCTTTTTCCAACTGGGTCATAGTATTTTACATCCATACAAACATAAACAATTATCAAATAGCAATTTAGCATCAGCATATTGAGCAAATCCCCTTTACCAACAGGATGCTAGTTATCATATTACATATTCTAATTATATTTGTAAACAAAGGATTAAGTCAAATTTAATGCAATCCCATGCCGATTTGGATTTTGCGGCTGTAAGGCAGGCAAGCCTGCAGGGCCAAGAGGCCCATTTTCACGCCGCGAGGGCGAGAAGCCCTGTTTACCGACGCGAGGATAGATCGATATTTGACGCTTCTGATAGTCGCTTCGTTGTGACATAAAAAGGATGGACCGGACAATAATAATTGCGACGCTCCGGATGGTCGCTTCATATTTCTATAAGTGCTTATTTTTGGTTTAGGGAAATTAATGTAAGTGCTTATTTTTGATTATCGAGAAATGCTGTAAGTCTTTATTTTACGTGCAAATCTACAGTCCGATAATAAAGTAGGGATTATAACGATTGTAACGGTTGGGTAAGATTTTTGGTAAGATGGGTAAGAAATTTGGTAATTTGTAACGGTTAGGTTGAGTTGGTAAATGTT
>CAZOMV010000143.1:0-10075 GCA_964580995.1 uncultured Pirellulales bacterium | reverse complement strand
CATCCCCCTCCGTAAAATCCCACCCCGCCCCCGTAAACGTCCCCAGCGTCATCATATCCGCCGTATCCAACCCCACCACCCCATTCGGATCCGGGTTCTGATTCCCCACTCCGTCTGTCATCCCGCTACTTTTCATGTCCCAAAAACAGCCGATAATTGTCCCAGAATTAAGACATCCTGCCAATCCGCCGATATAGCTGCCTCTTCCATTGACCAATCCTGTCGCATAACTCTCTTTGATAGCACTGGTAAGATGCCCCCCTAGTCCACCGACATAATTATTGCCGGTAACCGAACCGCTCGCATAACTCCATTCGATCGGACTGAAATAATTCTTCCCTACCAGTCCGCCGACGTAATTATTACCGCTGACCGAACCGCTCGCATAGCAGCCCGTGATTCTACTACTACAGGACATTCCTTCCCATCCATGCGATCCTACCAGCCCACCCACTTCGTCCCCTCCGCTAACCGAACCGGTTGCATAACAGTCAGTAATCCTAGGACAACCACCCTCTTCCCCACCCCCACTCGAACCTGCCAGACCTCCCACTCTGATTTGCCCGCTAACCGAACCGGTCGCATAGCAATCGGTAATTGTTCCACCATTGCTTCCCACCAACCCACCGACACCCGCGATACCAGTAACAAAACCAATTGCATGACAGCCGGTAATCGTACCATCATTTTCCCCCACCAGCCCGCCGACACTAAAGCCACCGGTTGAGAGTGAGACATTTTCTAAATCCAGATTTTGTATCGTGGCGTTATAGGTACGTCCAAACAGACCGACATAAAGTTTAAATGAGATTATCGTATAGGTTAGATTACTTATAACATGCCTGTTGCCGTCAAATGTACCGGTAAATGGAATACTTTCATGGCCAATAATCTTATACTGCGTCCCGGTAAATCTTGACATATCAATATTGGCCATTAGCTTAAAACACTTCCCCCAATCTCCCGGATTCGCCCCGATGGCATTCATCTGATTCGGATCCCAGATCTGATACGGATCATCCGGCTCCCCCGTCCCCGGCCCATATTGCCCATAAACCGGCAGCACCATCCCCAAAACCACCAATAATATAAATCCCGCTCGTTTCTGAAACCCCAAATCTTTCATCGTAACCTCCAATCTCAATCTAACTCTTTATTTCCCGACCTTTCCGCCAAGGCCCCGGAATCAGGCTCATTTCTCCCAAAACCACCATAACTTCTTTCTATTCAACAATTTACTATCATTCCATATAAACGCAATAACCAACAAGTCTTCCTGACCGGACTGCCATCCATAACAAAACACGAAACAACCCATTCTTCCTGCGACAAAACCCATTATAATATCTTTGCCGTCCCTCTGCAACCATAATCCTTTCCTACATTATACCCCATATTTTTCAATTGTCAAATATAAATATAATTTTGTTTATATAAAAACATACTTATTTACAAAATTACGCATAACTTCTTTCCGCCTCTTCTATTACACATCACAAAAAATTACCCTATTTTATTCTCACACCCCTTTCCCCACCGACTTGGCATCCCCAGCTTCCAGCGGAAGCGTCGATTGGGGCAAACACCCGCTGCGAACTCGCCGCAGGCTGTGCCTGCCCCCTTCCCTGCCTTTGTTCTCTTTTGTTCAAAATTTCCCCTCTTCTCATTTTGAATTTTGCTCTGTCATTTTTTTGTTTTGAAATTCGAATTTCAAAAATTGACATTGTTTAGAATTTAGATATTAGGATTTAGAGTTTGTCTCTCTATTCCATCTTACCAAAGTCAATCTGGGAAACATGGATAATCTTTCCCGCCTAAATTCTCGCCCAAATTAAAATGCCACGTGTAAAAACCATCCACTTTTACTGCACTTTTACTCAACTTTGCACGCCTTTTACTATACTTTTACATCACTTTATTCATCTTTTACTATATTTTGTTCAACATTTACCAACTCACCCTAACCGTTACAAATTACCAAATTTCTTTCCCATCTTACCAAAAATCTTACCCAACCGTTAAAATCGTTATAATCCCTACTTTATTATCGGACTATCAATTTCTATGTAAAATAAGCACTTACAGCAAAGTTACCAAACAAAAAATAACGACTTATAGTCACTGACCAATCGGCTGATAGAAGGGGCTGCGCTGGACGGGGCTAAGTCCAGCCTCAGCTATCAGCCGCCGGATGGTCCCCGCGGCAAGGCTCGCTCGTCCGTTCTGCTGGGGGACGATCTCGTATTGTTCTACCGTGCCGTCCAGGTCATCCGCCCCAAAAGCCAGCGCCACCTGGGCCAGATTGACCCCCAGCATGGGCCAGAAAGCCTTGATATGATTGAAGTTATCGAGCAGCAGGCGGCTGATGGCAATCGTCTTCAGGTCGGAAATGGCGTCGATGTTTTTCTCCTGGCCGGACCCGACCGGGGGGATGTACGGCAGCGGGACAAAACATTGAAAATGCCCCTTATCCTCTTGCAGCGATTGATCTTGCGCCTCCCGCAGCTTCAGCAGATGGCCAACCCTCTCCTCCAGCGACTCCGTATAACCGTAAAGCATTGTGGCATTGGTCATTATGCCAAGCCTATGGGCGGCCGCATGTACCGCCAGCCACTGCCCCGGCCCAGCCTTTTTAGGGCAGTTTTCACGAAAATACCCCTCGCTCAATATTTCCGCCCCGCCCCCCGGCAGCGACCCCAGCCCCGCCTCCCTCAGCCGCGACAGGACTTCAGCTATAGTCTTTCCCGCCCTTTCCCCCATGTTTTGTATCTCCGTGGCAGTAAAGGCTTTAACATGCAGCCCAGGACATTTCTGATGGATTTTCCCGACCATTTCCAGATAGTAATGAAGCGGCAATTCCGGATGAATTCCCCCGACGATATGGACTTCCGTCGCCCCGCCGCCCCAGGCCTCTTCCGCCTGTGCCGCAACTTCCTCGGCAGTAAGGACATAAGCATCAGCAGCCTCCGCCGTCCGCGAAAAACCGCAAAACCGGCAGCCATTAACGCAGATGTTGGTATAATGAATATGTAGGTTAATACTGTAATAACAGGCATTTCCGTTTTTTCCCCGTGCCGTCTGCTGGGCAAGTTGTCCTAGGGTAAAAAGGTCTGGTGACTGGTACAAAGTCATCCCGTCCTCGAATCCCAGCCGCGTCTTCGCCTGGATTTTCTGCTCGATTTTTTCCAGGAAGGAATCAGCATTTAACCATTTGTTTAACATCGATTTATATTATAGCCGCTTACGGTCCAGATACAATAGCAACCTTATAAGTCTGGTAAATTGCAGGAGTTGTGCGATAAATGATTCGTCCCAGATTTGCCGTTTTTATCTTATCGTGATACAATATATGGTATATGGAAACAAAAATCAGCAAAATAGAATTAACCAAAAACGCCCGGCTGGTATTGAACCATCGCTATCTGCGAAAAGACCACCACGGGGCTGTGGTAGAAAACCCGGAGCAGCTTTTTGACCGGGTCGCCTCAGTCGTGGCCGCAGCCGAAAAGAACTTCGGTGCCGCCGATAATGTCGTAACTCATTGGCATAATGTATTTTATAACCTCATGGCCTCCATGCGGTTTTTGCCCAACAGCCCGACACTGATGAACGCCGGCCGGTCGATGGGGATGTTAAGTGCCTGTTTTGTCCTGCCCCTGCCCGACAGCATCGAAGGCATTTTCGACACCGTCAAGTCCACCGCCCTGATTCAAAAAGCCGGCGGCGGTACAGGTTTTTCCTTCGATCAGTTGCGCCCAACCGGCGATTATATCGCCTCCAGCGGCGGTAAAACCAGTGGCCCCATGAGTTTCTGGAAAGTCCTGAGCCAAACCACCGAATCCATTCAGCAGGGGGCTTTCCGCCGCGGTGCCAACATGGCCATGATGAGCATCACCCACCCCGACATCCTCAAATTCATCCATGCCAAGGAAAACCTGCAAGCCTTTGTTAATTATAACATTTCCGTAAAAATCCCGGATGACTGGATGAACGAAATGATGGCCGATGGCTCCTCCCCCCAGGTGGTGCAAAATCCGCGGACCGGCCTGAACTATTATCTCCTAAGATCCTTGGAAATAAGCAGTTATGAGCTTGCCGATCTGGTGGAAGTCGATCATTGCCCGACATGGGATAAAAATGTCTTCTGGACCAAAGGACAACTCTGGCAGGCGATTATTGAAAATGCCCAGCGTACCGGAGAGCCGGGCGTGGCCTTTATTGACCGGATCAACCGCGACAATCCCACCCCGGCCCTGGGCCGGATAGAGGCGACCAATCCCTGCGGCGAGCAGCCATTATTGCCTTATGAAGCCTGTAATCTCGGCAGCATCAACCTGGCCCGGTTCGTCCAGGAAAAAACCGGCAAAGACTTTACTATTCCAGACTTAGGTGATGAGACAGAGCTTCTGCGCCAAGTCGATTGGCAAGGACTGGCCGGCACGATCCACGAGGCCGTCCGGTTTCTGGACAATGTCATTGATGTAAATAATTACCAGATCGAACCCATAAAAAAAATCTGCCGTGCCAATCGAAAAATCGGCCTGGGGGTCATGGGTTTTGCGGATGCGTTATGTAAGTTGGCCGTTCCCTATGATAGCGAGGCAGGGCTGGATATCGGGGGGCGGTTCATGCATTTTATCCAGGAGCAGGCCCATCAAGCCAGCCAGGAACTGGCAAATGAACGGGGCGTATTTCCCAACTGGAAGGGTAGTATATGGGATAATCGGTATCATCGTCCCCAGCGAAATGCCGCCGTTACCACCGTAGCTCCCACTGGGACGCTTAGCATCATTGCCAATTGCAGCGGCGGAATCGAACCGTTGTATTGGCTGTCGTTTACCCGGCAGGTATTGAGTGGCAGCCATTTGCCGGAAATCAATTCGTTTTTTAGGTCGGTTGCACAGGATAGGGGGATTTATACAGACGAATTATACATGCTTTTAGCTAAAATGGGAAGTCTGGAAGAAATAGATGAAATACCGGAAGATATCAGACGGATTTTCATATGTGCTCACGACATCAGTCCGGAATGGCATGTACGGATGCAGGCCCGGTTTCAGCAATATTGTGATGCGTCTATTTCCAAAACCATAAACATGCCTGCCACGGCTACGGCTGAGCAAGTGAATCAGGTGTATCAGCTGGCATACCAGTTGGGATGCAAGGGGATTACCGTATATCGGGATGGTTGTCGCCATTGTCAACCGATGGCTTGTGAAGAGAAGTCTGGTGACATGGAGTGATGGTGTCCCTGGCAATTGGGCGGACCAGGGCGGGTAAGGCAAGCTTATGGTGGAAAACCGGCCGCGGGGGAGAAAATTAAAAATTTCTCAAAAGAGAGGTTTTGCTTTTTTATAAATATGTGGTACATTTAGCATGAAGTTTGGAGCGATGCTTGAATTGGTCAAGTTGAGGTTTTTTCCCGGTGCTAAAGTTTTTGTTGCCGGGATGACGATAATACCAGAGAGTTTTCTCCCCTCCGGAAAACATCGAGATGCCTTCGGGTGCTCGGTGTTTTCTTTTTTTTGGTTTTCCCCTCGAAATCAACTATTTTGGATCAACTTTTGCCTATATAAAACCCAAAAATTCACATACATAATGTTAGACAATTTGTCGAAAAACGGTAATAATTTTAATAAATGATAAATATTTTGGTAAAAGTTGGTAAATGTCAGTAAAAATGAATAAATTCCTGAGATCACTGGATGAGTCTGAATTGCAACTGGCCGCGGCGGTTCAGAACGCCTTGTTGACCCGTGAGGTTCCCCAATGCGAATGTGGGAAGATGGCGTTGAAAAACCGGATGTTTGCCGATATTGGGGGTGATTTTTACCATTTTCGCCAATTGGGACAGGATCAGATTTCCTTTGCGATAGGGGATGTGATGGGACATAGTATGGGGGCGGCCCTGTTAATGACCCTGATCATAGGATTATTACGTGCGGATCGGGAGGACAACCGCCGGCCCAGCCGGGTGGTGGAAAGTATCAATGATATGCTGGTTCGACTGGGGGGGTATGTGAATACGCCGATTACGTGCAGCCTGATCTATGGGGTTGTGGATCTGCCCAGCGGGATCCTGCTTTACGTCAACGCGGGCCATCCCTACCCGATTATCTGTAATCGGACCAACCGGACTTACCATCATTTGCCTCCCACAACGATGCTGCTGGGGGTCCAGGCGGGTATTTTGCCGGAGTCCTGCCATCAGTTTAATCCGTATGATCGTCTGGTCCTTTTTACGGACGGAATTGTGGATGCTCATAATGGTGATTTCGCGGCTTTCGGGGAAGAACGATTGCGGCAGGCGATCATGGAATCAGTACAGGATTCTCCGGAAATGGTTACACAAAGGATATTCGATGAAGTAGAGTTGTTTCGGGGACCGGTTGTCCAGGAGGATGACGAAACCCTGGTGGTGATCGATTTCGATAGCCAGATTTCCAAATAATATCATAAAGGTTAAATAGTGTTAGCACGAATTTGGCAGGGACGTCTGGGTGGTTTGCGGCTGATCATGTTACTGGCGGTTTTTGGCCTGGTAGGTATCGGTTTGCTGTCCTTGCGGGGAATTGAAGGCAAGAGCCATCTATGGTTTCCCCTGCAACTACGGTGGCTGGTGATCAGCGTCAGCGTTTTTCTCCTGCTCAATCTGGTTCCTTACAGTCATCTGGGCCGGGTCAGCTACGCTTTATTCGGGATAACGCTGGGGATGCTGATTCTTATCATGATTAGTAGATATCTGTATCCGATGTCATTTATTCCCCTGCGTAATGGCGCCTATCGCTGGATTGATTTAGGACCGGCCCAGATTCAGCCCTCCGAGTTGAGCAAGCTGACTTATATCTTTGCCCTGGCCTGGTATCTGCGAATGCGGAAAAATTATCGTAATCTGACAGGTCTGATCGGTCCGTTCGTTTTGACCCTGCTGCCGATGCTGCTGATTTTGTGGGAACCGAACCTCGGGACGGTATTATTGTTTTTACCGCTTTTGTTTTCGATGCTTTTTGTCGCCGGCGCCCGGATTGGGCATTTGTTGACAATCATCGGGATTGGCCTGCTGTTTTCACCCGTTTTCTTTTTTTCGATAAGTGATTATCAGCGGGATCGAATCATGGGCCTAGTGAAACAGGACCCTGCCGATACCGAATGGGTAAAGGATTTGGGCTATCAAGTGCACCGCTCGAAAATATATATCAGTACCGGCGAACTGGCCGGCTATTCGGAAGAAAAAAATCCGGAAGAAGGGGTGGTAACTCGAATTCCCTATCTGCCGGAAGAGCACAATGATTTTATATTTGCCCGGATCGCTCATACCTGGGGATTTGTGGGGGCTCTGTTGGTGATTTTGCTTTATACCTTACTAATCATTGGGGGGATAGAAATTGCCGCCAGCCAGGTAGAACCTTTTGGCCGGCTTTTAGCGGTGGGGATCTCCACCTTATTCGCGACCCAGGTATTCATCAATATTGGCATGACCATGGGGCTGATGCCGGTAACGGGGCTGAATCTGCCCTTTGTCAGCTATGGAGGGACGAGCCTGCTGTGTAATTTTATTGCTTTGGGGATACTGGTCAATGTGGCCCGTTATCGTCCGTATCAGATTGGTCCCCGGCCGTTTGAATTTCGGGACGATTATTGATATTCAATTTTGATTTGGGTCAGGTATTTTTTCTCTGTCGAACCGCTTCGTACAGAAGGATTGCCCCGCTGGTGGAAAGGTTGAGTGAGTCCATCTGACCCCGCATGGGGATCGTAACCGAGGTAAACTTTTGTTGCCGCCAGCAGGGGGATAATCCCGCTTTTTCGCTGCCGAACACGATAGCGGTGGGGCCGGTGTAATCCATGTGGGTATAGGATGTACTGGCAGCCGGGGTGGCAGTTACAATTTGCATCTGATGCCGTTTCAGCCAATAAATGACATTTTCGCAGGAGTCGATGACGGTTTTGACGGTAAAGATTGCCCCCAGGCTGGCACGAACGACATTGGGATTATACAGGTCTATGGCCGGGTCGCAGAGGATGACCGCGTCGACACCGGCGGCGTCGGCGGTCCGCAGTAAAGCTCCCAGATTGCCCGGCTTTTCAATTCCCTCTATCACGAGGAGGAGCGGACTATCGGAGAGGGTGATACTTTCCAATGAATCATCCGGTATCTGGGCGATGGCGATAATACCGCCTGTCGCGTCGCGATATGCCATTTTGGCGAATACCGGTGGGGAGACTTCCACCCAGTCCGTGATTGCAGCGGCAGAGGCGGCTGCGGCTTGCCGGATCGCGGAAAGGCAATTCAGCCGGGTATTGGCCGACAGGATTTCCCCACAGTAGATAATAGTTTCTATCGCAATTCCATTGGTCAACGCATGAAGGAGTTCTTTTTCACCTTCTATTGTGAATAGCCCCAGCCGGTCCCGGTCCCGTTTGTCCTTCAAGCCGACGATTTGTTTAATCAATGGATTTTTTAAACTGGTGATCATGCTATTTCACTTTTATCTTTAATTCTTTTTGTATAAACTTAATTATCCGCCTCCCTATTTTACCTGACGACTTCAGGGCATCCATATCTTTCTGGAATCCCTCGAAATCTTGCAGATGATATTTTGCTCGCGCACGGAAATGCAATGCACTTGTATAATCAAAAATATCTTTGGGATTAGAAACATCAATAAGTTTGCTAGAGATTTTTAGTAGTTTATTCCATTGTTTTTGCGCAGAATATACCAATGCCAGTACCTGTAAAGCATCGCTAAAATTTTTCTCTATGGAAATTGCCTTTTTGGCAAATACAACAGCTTCGTCATATAATTCCATATGTTCATATATATCTGCCTTCAAGGTGATAGCATCAAGATTATTGGAATCGTTTTTTAGGATATTTTCAAGAATTCCCAATGCTAAATCATAGTGCTGTTGATAATGAAGGTCAGAGGCCAGTTCAATACGAGTGTAACCAGGATCCAATCCTTCGAGGACATTGGATAATAGGTTCTCAAAAATATTGCCAAAAAAAACAGATAGATTGATTTTACGGCCTTTAACCGTTGCACGAGCGTCATTTACAAGCATGTTTAAAGGTAATGTTATTCCGCCATAATACTTTATCCATCGGTTGAGTTCTTCGACCTGTTGTGGATATGTTTCTTCAATATAGGGGATAATATATCGATTAAAAATAGTATACTGATTTGCATTGGCGTAATTTTCTCTATTTTCTGTTTGAGAATAAGACCATTTCCCATGTCTAAATCTTCGAAAACAATCTTGATGATGAGCCAATTCGTGGGCCAGAACGGAAAGCATTTGTAAACGCAAATGCAATTCGATTACCTGCTGATGAGGAATCTGATCATACACATAACCAAAAATTCTGATTCGATTGGTCCAAGGTTCATAAACTCCTCGGCATCGTGACATGTAAATACCAGGAATTATTTCATATCCTTTGCGCCCGAGGAAAGGATCCAGTTCCGGTTCCATACCGAAATTTTCCTCGTCTAGTTCTTCCTGGATTTCTTTACCCAGTTCCAAATGAATCGAATCCAACCCATCTGTTAAGGGGGGAGGAAGCCGTTTTAAGACATTTCGAATATTTTCCGGTGAGAGGAGATAATGAAGATACTTGTGACTGTCAACGATTTGGATAGGTATAACCGCAATGGGAGTAAGAGGTAAAAGACTGGTATTATTATTTTTTCGTGATTTGCGAGTAAAATATTTGGTACAACGTTTTTTGCTTAATTCCTCATAGAGTTGTTCCAGTTTTTTTGTCTTTATTTGGAGATTGGAAAAATTCGCACGTTCATACTCTTTCAAGTGTTTTCTGGTTGTATGATAGCTTCTACTCAAATTAACCTCAAATATGTAAATTCCATGATCCTAGTGGAATTCCTGCATAGCCTCGGTTTTCTCGGAAGTTATATTGACCTTCACTTCCCAATTATCATACATTGTACCGGCTACATTATAATACGGCAATCTTTTCCTGTCGATTCAGGAACCTTGGTATTGCTGTTTTTGAGTGGCGCATTTTAATTTGAAGCGCAACGTTTCAGGTTAAGAGCAGCCCGCCGTTGGC
>CAZOMV010000142.1:0-10100 GCA_964580995.1 uncultured Pirellulales bacterium | reverse complement strand
TCTTACCAAAAATCTTACCCAACCGTTACAATCGTTATAATCGCTACTTTATTATAGGACTATCAATTTCAACGCAAAATAAAGACTTACAACCGTTTTCCAAAACCAAAAAATAAACACTTACAGCAATTCCTTAATACTTTTTTTCACTTAACTCGTAATTTGTAATTCGTAATTTTCTTATCCCCCATGTCAGCAGCACTCCCCGCCCGCATTTTTGCAAGTTTCGGATGGATTCCCCAGCCGAATTTCGCTATCATACCCACTCAATACAATCAATAAATCGTATAAAGATAAGTTTGACATGGAAATACATTCAAAAGTCGTTACGCGGATTATTTTCGGTTCCCTGCTGACCCTGGTTTTCGCCTCCCTCCTCATCGCCGAGGGTTGGCTGGCAACCCACGATTACTACTGCCTTTCACCTTCCCTCCGTGGCCTGCCCTTCGCCCTGATCGCCTCCCTGCTGGCCGCCCTGGCCTGCTATGAACTCCACCACCTGGCCACCGCCAAGGGCCTCAAAACTTCCCTTATTTTCATGATTTTTGCCGTCTTTTTCACCATTTTATCCCCATTTTTTGCCGGTTTTTACGTTTTTTTTGCAGGTTTTGCCAGCCTCCCAGCCGTCCTTTTAGCCCTTATTTTCCTGGCGGCCATGACTTACGCCTGCCGTTGCGGCACAGCCGGAACCATCGCCCACCTTAGCGTTATATCATTTTCCACCATATACTTAGGACTCGGCATGTGGTTCCTCCTGGCCCTTCGCCTCCTGAATGCCCAAACCCCCACCATCTGGTCCCAATCCGGCCCCATCCTCATGTTCCTGGCCACCGTAAAATCTGCTGACATAGGCGCTTACTTCACGGGCCGCCGTTTCGGCAAGCACAAATGGGTCCCCTCCATCAGCCCCGGCAAAACCTGGGAAGGCCTCGCCGGCGGAATTCTCCTGGCCATAATTGTTTCATCGCTTTTTTCCGCCTTTTCTGGTATAATATCCATAGTGGATGGTATAGTATTTGGTTTTGTAGTTTCCGTGTCCGGCCAACTGGGCGATTTAATGGAATCCATGCTGAAACGCGATGCCGGCAGCAAGGATTCAGCCCATTTGGTGCCGGAGTTTGGCGGTGTGCTGGATGCGTTGGATTCAGTGTTAATCGCTGCCCCATTTGGGTTTATGATTCTTACCATGACCCGATAAAAAATGAAGGAGTAAATAAATACTTTGGAGTTAACCATTACTCTTGATGATCCTGCCAAGCGGGTTCAGCTATTTGGCACTGGCGATGCTCACTTGCGAAAGATACGTGAAATATGTGATGTCCATATCACCGCGCGCGACGGCCAGGTCCGAATCACGGGGACTAAAGAAGCCGTAACGAAGGCCGCCCTGATCCTGGAAGAAATGCAGGCTCGATTAAAGAAAGCCGATCATCTGAAAGAAGAGGATGTCAGGCAGATGTTTTTCAATGCCTCCTCCGGCTATTCCCATAAAGACAGTGAGCATTCGATAAGTGTCTTTGTGGCAGGGCGTAACGTTTCGCCCCGTACGAAGGGGCAGGAGAAATATGTCAGCGCGATCGGGAAAAACGATCTGGTGTTTTGTACGGGGCCGGCAGGGACCGGAAAAACGTATCTGGCCGTGGCACAGGCAGTTGCGATGCTAAAGCGGAACGAGATCCGACGGATTGTTCTGGCCCGTCCAGCGGTCGAGGCCGGCGAGAAGCTGGGATTTCTGCCCGGCGATTTGCAGGCCAAGGTAAATCCTTATTTGCGACCGCTTTTTGACGCCTTGGGTGATATGATGGAGTACGCCCAGATGAAGCGGTTTTTGTTTAATGACATTATCGAAGTGGTCCCGCTGGCGTTTATGCGGGGCCGTACCATGAACGATGCGTTGGTGATCCTGGATGAAGCACAGAATACGACGGTCTCCCAGATGCTGATGTTTCTGACGCGGCTGGGTAATAATTCAAAAATGATCGTAACCGGTGATGACAGCCAGATCGATCTGGAAAATACCCAGAAATCGGGTCTGATTGATGCGATGGGGCGGCTGCAAGG
This sequence comes from uncultured Pirellulales bacterium, assembly GCA_964580995.1. GTDB lineage: Bacteria > Planctomycetota > Phycisphaerae > Sedimentisphaerales > SM23-30 > JAKJEP01. The sequence goes on along the minus strand of CAZOMV010000142.1, from coordinate 8,039 downwards.
GATCAAAGGGATTGGTTTTGTTCGTCTGGACAAATCGGATATTGTCCGTCATCGGCTGGTCCAGAACATAGTCAAGGCCTACGAAAAGAACGGCCAGGAAGAAGCATGACGAAAAAAAAGACAAAGCGAGTGGATACCCGCCGCGTATTTGAAGGCGAGAGCGCGGCGAAGCGGCAGAAATTTTTCGAGAGCGGAATCCCGGCATCTCTTTTATTGCTGCTGTTGTATTCGATCTTTCTGGGATTTTTGCTGACGGTTAATCATGAATTGCTATCCAGCGCCGCGGCCTGGGATTGGCAGGTAATTAAACACCTCATCAACATCACCGGCATGATGTTGATGGTGAGTATGTCGCTGGGTTTATACATAGCCTTGTATGAACCCCGGATTGTAAGAAATCATGTGCGAGGAGCCATCCTGCTGGCCACGCTGTTACTTATGGTCGGTATCATCCGATTTGGGGTGATCCAAGGATGGTCGGCATATTTAATGATCGTGCCAGCCATGGTAACGGCTATTATGATCACCATTGCCTACAATCAGCGGCTGGCACTGGGCATCGGATTTTATCTGGCGCTGGTGGGTGTGATGACCTTTCGGGAACGGGAGGCATTTTTCCGGCAGGGGATGGCGGTGCTTTTGACGGTCGGCTTTGGGATCGGCCTTTCCGCATTGCTTTTGAAAGAAATCCGTAACCGTCTGACCTTGATTAAGGCCTGCGCACAGACGGGAGTATTGGTTTTTATTATGACATGGGTAGTAGGGATCTGGCAGGAACTGGATGGACGGCAAATCTGGGAAAACAGCTTATGGTCCTTTTTTGGGGTGCTTTCGGTGGGGTTTGTACTGCAGGGGCTGCTTCCGATCATCGAGCGGCTGTTTCAAACCGCCACGAGTCTGACGCTCCTGGATTATAGTGAAGCGACCAAACCCCTGCTCAAGCGATTGGCGGTGGAAGTGCCGGGCACGTTTAATCACAGTTTCCAGATCGGCATGATGGCGGAAGCGGCGGCGGAGTCGATCGGCGCCAACGGACTTCTTTGCCGGGTAGGAAGTTATTATCACGATATCGGCAAGCTGACGAAGCCGCGTTATTTTGTGGAGAACCAGGCGGAATTATTTAATCAGCATAAGGAGTTGTCACCCACGATGAGCCGGATGATTATTCTGGGCCATGTCAAGGATGGCCTGGAACTGGCCCGGGAGTATAAAATTCCGAAGATTTTGCATCAGTTTATCGAGACGCATCACGGGACAACGCTGGTGGAATTTTTTTATCATGAAGCGACGAAGAAGGGAGCGGAAGCGGGTCAGACGGTAGCGGAGACGGAATTTCGCTATCCGGGCCCGAAACCGGAGAGCAAAGAGGCGGCGATCGTAATGATCGCGGATGCGGTGGAGGGGGCGACGCGGGCGATGCAGGAGCCGACGCCGAGCCGAATTGAGAATGTGGTACACAACCTAGCGATGAAGCGGCTGTTAGACGGGCAGTTTGACAATTGCGATCTTACGATGCGGGATCTGCATCTGATCGAACGGAGTCTGATCAAGAGCTTATGCGGGATGTATCATAGTCGAATCGCGTATCCGAAACTGGAGAAAACCAAGCCGGATTTCCATAAGGGCGGACCAGAACATCGTGCCCCGGAGAATGTTTCTTTGCCAAATCCCTGAGCGAACTGGTCCTGGCCCAAGCATTCGCGATGACAAGTAGAGTTGAAATTGAGCCAAATAGAGATAGAAATAACGAATCATCAAAAAGCCCTGGTTCCGGATCGTCGAAAGATACGCAAAACGATCGGGTATGTGTTGCGTCAATTCGGGGTGCAGGAAGCCTGCGTTAGCGTGGCGGTGGTGGGGCATGAACGGATCGCCGAACTGAAAGAGCGGTATTTCGGCAAGGATATTTCGACCGATGTAATCAGTTTCGATTTGAAGGAAGCCGGCGCCGGTACGGAAGAAAATTTCAGAATGGATTGTGAAATTGTGGTGAACGGGCAGCGGGCGGCGGAATGGTCGGAAGCGAATTCAACGGATGCGCAGGCAGAATTGCATTTGTATATTGTGCATGGCCTGCTGCATCAACTGGGATACGATGATCAGACGGCGGAACAAGCCGGAAAAATGCACAAAAAGGAAGACCAGCTTTTGGATGAACTGGGATTTGGCAAGGTATATCGGATAGATCGAAGAAAGGGTTCTTTAACACGTGGGCGATCCTGAAACACTGATTTGGATTTTTATTGTTATTTGCACGTTATTGACATTGCTGGTATCGGTAATCCATCTGTCGCTGCGGCAGATATCGTGGGCCAGGCTGGAAGATACTTTTGCCGCCCACGGGCATCCGGAACGGGCCGGGATTTTGCGCAAGAATCTGAATCAGCTCATTACGGGGACATCGGAATTGCGGCTGCTGCTGAATCTGGCGGTCATTCTCTGTGTTCTTTACGCTTTTACTTCCCCGCCGTCGGTGACCTCGGATCCGGCTTCCCTGCGAGCCGCACTGCCGCTGCTGGAATCGTTTGTAGTAGCGGCGTTGATTTTGCTGGTCTTTTCGGTGGTGATTCCCCATTCGTGGTCCAAATATGGCGGGACATCCCTGGTGATCGGGTGTTATCCGCTGATCCGGGTGATCGGAATCCTGGCGTGGCCGCTGACACTGTTGCTGCAGGTGTTTGATCCGCTGGTGCGCAAATTGGCGGGAGTGTCGCTGGACGATATTAACGGACGGCTGGAAGAAAAGCAGGAAGAACTGCTCAATGTGGTGGAGGAGCAGAAGAAGGAAGGCGTGGTCGATGAGGAAGAGCAGGACATGATCGAGTCGGTGCTGGAATTCCGGGAAACGACGGTGGGGGAAATTATGACGCCGCGGACGGAGGTAGTCGGTCTGGATGTGAACAGCAGTTTGTCCGAAACCGTGGAGACCATTATCCAGCAGGGGTATTCGCGCTATCCGGTATATGAAGAGTCAATCGATAAAATTATCGGGATGTTATACGCCAAGGATCTGCTGCTGGACCTGGCCCATCCGGATCAATCCTCGGGAATCCAGCGTCATTTGCGTAAGGCGTATTTTGTTCCGGAGAGCAAGTCGCTGCGGGACCTGCTGCATGATTTTCAAAATCAGAAAGTTCATCTGGCGGTGGTGCTGGATGAGTATGGCGGGACGGCGGGAGTTATCACGATTGAAGATCTTCTCGAGGAACTGGTCGGGGAAATTGTGGACGAATACGAAACGCCGCAAGATGAAATCGGGATTACCAAAATTGATGCCCATACTATTGAAGTGGATGCGCGGTACGATGTGGATCAGATCAATGATGAGCTGGAATTGAATATACCGGATGATGACGGGTATGAGACGATCGGCGGTTTTGTTTTTTCAAAACTGGGGTATATCCCTCATACCGGGGAGACCTTCGAGCACGGAAACCTGATATTTACGATTTTAGACGCCGGCCAGCGGAAGATCAACCGGTTGCGGATTGAAATGAAAGCCCCTCAGCCGGCAGAGGAAGAAGAATAGCCGTGGCCTCGATCCAAGACCAGGCGGTCTGTCTACGCAGCCAGGAGTATTCGGAGTCAAGCCAGATTGTGACGCTATTCGGGCGGGAGCACGGCAAAATTCGTGCGATTGCCAAAGGCAGCCGGCGAACCAAGGGAAAATTTGAGGGTGGGATCGAGCTGCTTTCGGTCGGAGAGATAATTTTTGTACCGGCTCGGGAATCCAGTTCGTTGTCCACATTGAGCGAATTTGCGGTAACACGGACTTTTCCGGGGCTGCGGAAAAATCTGACGGGATTGCATTGCGCCCAATATGCGGCAGCTCTGGTATCGGAATTTACGGAAGATTTGGACCCACATGAGAATCTGTTCGAGTTGCTTTGCGAATCGCTGGCGGGTTTTGAGCGGGGGGAAAAGCCGGAATCGGTTTTGCTGTTGTTTGAATGGAACCTTTTAAAAGAGACCGGTCTATCGCCGCGGGTGGACAAATGTTCCAGTTGCGGCCGGGCTTTGGAACACGGAGTGCAGCTCTATTTCAGCAGCGAGGTGGGAGGCATGCTCTGCCGCGACTGTGAACCGGCAGTGGTAGAAAAAAGGTTTGTACCAGCCAGGATTCTGGATATACTGCAACAACCACAGCAGATATCGCAAAAAAGTCGAAAGGATGTCCTGGAAACACATGAACTATTGAGTTATCACCAGCGGCAAGTCACCGGTAAAGAAAGCTCGATCATGCGGTTTGTGAATCAACTGCTTAAACAGGAAATAATGGCCAAGCCGGCGCGGGATACCACGTGCTAAGATGGCAGGAACGAAAATGAATACGGATTATAATCCCGGCTTCTGGAATGAGGACGAAGAGGACGACAAATTACAGGAGACCTATTCCGACTCCCTGAAATTTCGGGAATTTGTCAGCGTGTGTCCGAACTGCAAGCAGCCCATTACCGAAGATATGGATAGCTGTCCCTGGTGCGGCGATATTTTGTTCCGGCATTTGAAGGACGGGATGTTCGCCCCGCGTAAGGGCTGGCTGACAAAAATCGTGGCGGCCATCATCGTGCTACTGGTGATTCTGGCTATTCTGGGCCTGCTTTTGCAAACCATTTTCTAAAAAGATCGCAGATCGCATGGTTTATTTCGCAACAGGCAGCGGATCCGAGCCGAGGTATTCGGGGGCTTTGCCGGTCTGGACCATTTTGTAGAATTCGTCGAAAAGGTAGGTAGCGTCGTGCGGGCCGGGGGAGGCTTCGGGGTGATATTGCACGGCGAAGATCGGCAGGGTTTTGTGGGCAATGCCCTCCAGCGTATGGTCGTTGAGATTCACATGGGTCAGGCGGACGGAACTTTGGTCCAGTGAATCCATGTCCACGGCGAAGCCATGATTCTGGGCGGTAATTTCAACCCGGCCGGTATCGAGATTCTTGACGGGGTGATTGGCGCCGCGGTGGCCGAATTTCAGTTTGAAGGTTTTTCCGCCCAGGGCCAGGCCGATGAGTTCCACTCCCAGGCAGATGCCGAACATGGGGATTTCTTTTTGAACCAGATCCTGTATGGTTTTGATGGTGTATTCGATCGGTTCGGGATCGCCGGGGCCATTGCTGATAAAAACGCCGGCGGGTTTATGCTCGAGAATCTGGCCAGCGGTGGCAGTGGCAGGCACAACGGTCACATCAAAACCTGCCTGAACGAGGTTACGGCAGATATTTTGTTTCATGCCGCAGTCAATTGCAACGATGCCGGGCCTGCCGGATGGGGAATCGGCCTGAATATTTTTTATGGGGCCGGCAAAGGGGGATTGATAACCATATTTCCAATGGGACTGGCCGGTGCAGGTTACTTCTTTGACCAGGTCCCTGCCGACCAGGCCGGCGGAGGCCCTGGCTCTCTCGACCAGTTCTTCATTATCGGCGATATCAGTACTGATTAGCCCCTTCAGGGCACCCTGGATACGCAGCTTGCGGGTCAGGGCACGGGTGTCGATGTCGCACATGCCGACAATGCCGTTTGCCCGCAGATAGTTTTCCAGGGATTGTCCGGCACGGAAATTACTATGGTGCTGGGCGGCCTCGCGAACCAGAAAGCCGGCCACCTGAATTGCCCCACTTTCCACATCTTCCTGACAAACACCATAATTGCCGATGAGAGGGTAGGTCATGGTGACAATCTGGCCGCGGTAGCTGGGGTCGGTTAGGATTTCCTGATAACCGGTCATGCTGGTATTGAAAACCACCTCCCCGTCACAGGTCCCCGCGGCACCAAAAGATTTACCAGTCAGGACCGTACCATCTTCCAAACCAAGTTTTGCAATTGCTCTATGTTCCATTTATCCTTCCCAGTGTGCGGAAAAAAATAAACCAAAATTTACCCCTTCCCATGTTAATGACGATAATAATGGCGAGGCTGTGGGTCACCTGGCTTAACCGCTGGGACAGCCTGGCTTATGGGTCCGGGTAACGGCGAACTCGGGCCTTTTTTATGCGCTCAATTCACGGAAAAACATCCAAATTTTCCAATATCGAACCAGACTTCTTACGGTGGTGAGCATAATGCCTCGCCGGAATTATACTATTTTGCAATCTTTATAAAATCAACTGAAAAAAATAATAAACGAATTCAGGGCGGAAGAGTCGATTTTTCTGGTCGTGTGATGTTGAAAAAGAAAAACATAATATCGCGTTTTGAGTATTTACGTAATGGTATTATTTTAAACAACTTACAGAATTTTCGATGGTTTTTTTGTTTTTTCCTGTTTCTTTTATTCAACATTATAGGAAGATTATATCGAATAAAATACCTATAAGAAACATAACTATATGTTTATAAGTTCTTTATTTGCAGAATATTATATCGAAATTAAGAGCAAGCGGTTTGTTTTTGGTCTGATATTGGCACATGATTTGCTCAATCTTTAAGTCGTCGAGAAGAGAGACGGGCAAGTCTAGGTGCTCGTTCGTTGATTCTTAATGAGATTTTTTTCCTGCTGTCACCACGGGAATGGAACGGAGTGGAGAGAGATACTTTGTCCTTAACGCAGCAGCAATATAATTGTGCTCCGGTGGTTGTGTATTCTATTGACCGGCAGCAAGGAGAGAGATTCGTAAACTTTCTGAACCAGGGCCATCTGCCGGATAATCTGGGCTGTAAACTGATGATAAGCCTTGATTCTTCCTTGGGTAAACAGCCTGTATCTGTTTTTATAGTAGTTTTACCAGACGCAGAAGATTCCTGTGATTCTCACCTTTTCCCATCTGTGCTGGATTGGATTCCTTCCTTTAAAAAAACACATCCTTCAGGCCAACTGTTGTTGCTGACCGGTTTCCGATTATCTTTGCAGCAAAGTTGTCAGATGATTACTTCCGGGATTTCCGCCATAATAGATTATACACAGGATGATTTCCCGGTGCGTATCATCGAGCAAGTTAAAGCGGCTTTTAACCATTATCGGGAATTGCAGTTACAGCAATATGGGATTAGTAATTTTCAGGAATATGAACCACATGGTCTGGTAGGCAGGAGTAAATCGCTGCAAAAGGTTCTGTTCCACGCTCGTCGGGCAGCCTGTATTTCCGATGCGCCGGTAATTATTGTCGGTGAATCCGGTACGGGCAAGCAGCGGATTGCCGAGTATATCCATCGTATGGATGAAAAGCGAAACAGGAAGCCTTTCGTGAGTGTAAACTGTGCTGCTATTACCGGCAGCTTGGCGGAAAGCGAGATGTTCGGACACAAGAAGGGGGCTTTTACCGGGGCAACGGACGACCGATTGGGTTATTTTCGGGCAGCCAACGGCGGCAGCATTTTACTGGATGAAATCAGCGAATTCCCCTTGTCACTGCAACCGAAAATTTTGCGGGTATTACAGGAAGGGCTGGTTTTACCTGTGGGCAGCGATAAAGAACTTCGAATTGATGTCCGGATTATTGCCGCTACCAACCGGAACCTGGAAAAAATGGTCCGCGAACATACTTTTCGGCTGGATTTGTATCAGCGGTTGAAAGTGATCCAGTTGATTTTGCCTTCTCTGCGTGAGCGGGCGGAGGATATCCCCTTACTATTTGAATATTTTCTGGAGAAATACGCACATTATTACCCTGGCAAAATTGAACGGGTCGATCCGGATATTTATCAGGTAATCCATAAGGCGATAGGACCGGGAAATATCCGGGAACTGGAAAATATTGTTCGGCAAATACTGGCGTTCAAACAAACAGGTAACCAGATAGAGATTTCTGATCTGCCAGCCGAACTTATTCACTCCAGTATTGCCCAACCAAATGAAGATATGGCGATCCGGGTTCCGGAAAGAACCATCGAAGATATGGCTATGGGAAGCAAAAAACTGACGGAAGTGTTGGATGCCTATGAACAGTTTCTGCTGGCTCGGCTGATCGAAAAAAACATCAACCAGAAGGATCTGGCGGAACGGTTGGGGATAACCCGGCGAACGCTTTATAATAAACTGCAAAAATATAATTTGCGATTCGGGAAATTTTAAGTCCTTTTCGGTATTTTTGAATTTATTTCCATCG
>CAZOMV010000141.1:0-11190 GCA_964580995.1 uncultured Pirellulales bacterium | reverse complement strand
TCACATTCAGCGTAAAATCCCAGTCCTCATCCGTCACCTGCAGGGCCGGCGCCGGCCGGTTCACCCCGACCGCGTTCACCAGGCAGTCGATCCGCCCGAACCGCTCTACCACCTGGCCCATAAAATCCGCCACCGGCTTCGATTGCGAAATATCCACCGCCTCCAGCAGTACCTCTTTCCCAAACGTCTCCGCCGCCTTAGCACGAATCGCACTGTCCCTGTACAACACATCAATCAGCGCCAGCCGATCCCCCCGCCGCACCAAGGCCTCGGCAATCACCAAACCCATCCCCCGCCCCGCCCCGCATACCACACTCACCTGTTTTGTTTGCTCCATATTATTCATCCTTTTTAATATAAAACATAAGCCCCGCAGATTCAACCCACGAGGCTTATGTTAATTCTAAGTGATTACCAAAAGCTTTTCCAGATTTTTCTAGCCAATTATTTTCGTTTCCGCAGCAAACCCAGAACACCCAGTCCCAGCAGCGACATCGTCGCCGGTTCGGGCACTTCGGTAATCATGACGTCAAAAGGCGAATTCTCTCCGCCCATTCCAGCACCGGCGCCTTGTACAAAATCAAACGTATCACCCGGCATTACCGCCACACTCAGGTCAAAGGGTATGGCATCAGTGGTCGATCCCATATGAAATAACGTAGTCTGGTCCGCCAAGCCAGCGTTCTTCACAATCCAGACCTCTATTTCGCCGCCATCCCCCACTCCCCAGGAACCAACCAGATTCACTTCCGGCTGGGTAATCGTGGCCGGGGCAGTCCAGCGGGCAGCAATATCTTCCCAGTTGCCTTGCGCTGGCAGATAGGCGCCCACGACACCGGTATGCATCGCTACTTCACCCGGTTGAATGCCATAGGCAACCGCACCGGAGTCATTGCGCCACATAATGGGGCCTACATTGGGGGCATTACTGTCCGGTCCCCAAAACGCACCCGTAGCACTCGTGCCGGCATACGTAAAGGGAATAAACTCACTGATGTTATTCTGGCCGCCATAGCCATACTGCCATGGATCCATCTGGGTGGGATGGCTCCATTCCGCCAGAAAATTCCAACTGTCCGCATTGGACACCGATACCAATGCCAAAACCAACAATAACACAATCTTCTTCATCTTCGTTTCCTCCATTGACAATCGTATCTTCCTCGCTTTGTCAATTTTTAAAAGAACACATTATTTAGAAACCATACACAAACAACACACACAAAAGTTTTCATTTCCACTATTTTTTCTCGTCAATCACCTCCTTTCTCGAGAAACTCCGAACCGGCCGGTTTTTCCTCCGGCCGGTTCGGGCTCACATTCCTTTCGTTTATCCGGTTACGGTATATCCGTACAGGCCGGATCCAGCGGATCGTTGCACTTGAGCCAATTCTGAGCCAGCAGGGCAAAATCTTCCAGATTGACATAGCAGTCGCGATTCAGGTCCGTCAGCATATGGGTTGTCAAATCCTGACACCGAAGCGTTCCACGGGTAATCTGGATAGATACGGATTTGTTTTCGCCTCCCCAGCTATCACCAACACCATGGACAAAATCAATCGTAGTACCCACCGTAACCGGAATCCGCAATTCAAACGGCTCGTCCGAAGCGGTCTCTTCCCGTTCCCAAAGAATATCGTTGCCGTCCTTGACAATCCACAGGTCACCTGGTCCGCTGCTGCTGCCGAACATACCGGTTACAGCCATAATATCTTCGCAAGGCGAAATCCAGCGTATCTTACTGTTTGAAAGCGCGGGCGAAGTTGGGGTGCCGGGGTGTGAGCCGACTTCACACAATTCTATTCCATACCCGGGAAAAGACAAAGCTCTCCATAAAACCGGTCCGTTTGAGGTATCGCCCCAGGCAGGATTGCCGCCATTCAGAGAACAAGTCGGGTAGAGATGAAAATCAGCCAGATTTCCTTCTGCACCATACCCATAGGACCAGTCGTGGTGAGGATTTTCGGCATCCGCGGCACTAATTCGACTGGGACTGAAATCAACGGCAAAATCCCAGACATAGCTCGGATTCTCCGGTTCATAGGAGGCCGGGTCGGTACAGGGCGAATCATCAACAGGGGTAACGGAGGTATTCATGCCATATTTTTCATATATATAGGCACGCACATCATCAAAAGCGGCATTCGGATCCTCTAACGCGATATAATCCGGGTCGCTCAGATCGTAAACCAGGATTTCCGCAATATCTCCGCGATGTGCTCCATACCAGCCGTAGCCTTCCCATTCGATCCATATGGCGCCAATATCGCTATAGTGAGGCGGCAAACCGGGATCTGAAGTATAATGGATGGGAGCGCTCCCCGTTTCCGCATTATAAGCCGTCTGACCGTTATCCTGGTCTAATACGAATAATTTTTTCTCTACCGAATTAGTAAGCGTATAGATCGTTAAATAATTCTTCTCCGCTGTATAGGTACCGGCACTTAATTCGGTTGAGCCATAGTACCACCAGAGGGGGCTTCCATTCCCGTTGGTACCCAGGGCATATCCGTATTGTGTACCGAGAGTACCGACGGAATAGTTGCTGAAGAACCGCTCATTCACCGCCCCGGCATCATAATTGGCCACGATAAAAATATTGAAATTCGTCAACTGGGTGGCGGAAGCATCGGTCAGACGCAGAGCATCATTGCCGTCGAAACGAAGCACATCGTGCGTACCGTTGGGGAACGTGGCGGTCGCCAATTGCGGAACTCCGAGTACACGGGCAGCATGATTACTGTTGCCGGACTGGTCCTGCCAAACCGTCACGCCATCGGGATCCTGGGCAACGCCCGCATCCGCCATATACCATACGGCCAAACCGGCCGCGGGGGGTTCCGTTGCCAGAGTATTGGCAGCAACCATCAAAGATACCAATCCGGTTAATACGGTCATTGCAATCAAGTATTTTGTTTTTTGTAATTTGTTCACGTTAATATCCTCCAAAATCATATATATCCATAATTTATTACCATTTGTACCTATACAGGGATTCAATGTGCTTCTGTACAACCTGCATTTTCCGGATCGTTACACTTCAGCCAATCCGCCAACAGCAGAACAATATCTTCCAGGTTAACCCGGCAGTTTCCATCTATGTCGCCCGCGAAATGATCCAGGGTCGAACAATCCAGCGTCCCCACTTTTAGGGTAAACCGGCCGATCAGGTCCGGGACACCATCATTGCCGCCCAGTACAGGATGAATCCCATCCGTCGGGTTCTGATATTGGGCGCTAACAAAATCCAGGCTATAGACATCCGGATGATAGATGACAAAATCGGTCATCGTCACCTTCATCTGCTTGTCAATATCATAATAGATCAGCGAACCGCTGCCGGGCGTCGAGGTAATCGGCCAGCCCATGGTGGAGGCGGCGCTATTCGCCAAAAACGGCGGGTGGCCGTCGCCCGGTCCGGTATCATCCATCTGGGCATACACGGAAATGCCGGGTACATCCTCGTTCTGGCTGCTGTCAAAGAACAGATTCACTCCCATCTTGGGTACATCGGTCAAACCACGGGCACAATGCCAGTTAAAGGTCCGCTCTTCGCCCAGCCGCAACGGAATATCAATCAACATGTGGGTCAGGTTATTGAGCCAGAATCCATCGGGATGATTCGGATCGTAGAGAGCCGGATTGGTAATCAGATCCCCTTCATAGAGGGCTAAATCCCAGGCCCCGTCAAAAAACAGGGTATTCCAACGTTCGTTAATATCCATTCCTCCGGTCGGTCCGGTTCGGGTCAAAGTCATGGCCGTCAGGGAAATAATAGTAGGATCGGGAACCACCGGAGTAGTATCAATATTGTATTTGGCAATCAAATCAGCGGTCACGGTAATTTGCAGTGCCGCATCCACGCCGTTATAAACCCGGATTTCCGCGATATCCCCGGTCAGGAACTCCCGGCCGATGTCCAGGGCACCGATACTGGTTATCGTATTGGCGTTATACAACGCCTTGCCGATACCGGTTGCTGCCAATTCGCCGTTGATATAAATCTTCTTTTCCGACAGCCAGTCTTTGGTAACGGCAATTAGAAAGTAGCGTCCTTCCACCAGTTCCTGGTCTGCGTTGAGGGCGGTAACTGTACCACCCATGGCGGTGGAAAATCCGGGGGTGTTGACCCGAGAGTCGGAAATGCCCACAGCGGCGCCGGCGGCCGGATCGCTGTAGTTAGCATAGAAAACCTGACTTAAGGCAAGGTCATTGATTCTACCCACCACATAAATGGTAAAATTCGGCGCATTCAACAAATCATCGGGATCAGAATTCGGATCGATGACCAGGCCATCCTCGCCGGTGAACCGGATTACATTCTTACCATTAATCTCATTGGTCTCCAGCGTCGGCCCGCCCCAGGCAAGGTAAGCCTGCATAGCATGGCCCGGCTGGGTATCCTGCCAGCGACCGACTATATCCCCATCCCCATACGGAGTATCCGTGTTCGGATCGGTTAAACCGGTCCCGGCATCCAGTTGGAGGACGCATACCACCGGTTCGGAGGGCGGAGAAATTTCGGTAATGGTTACATCAAAGGGGGAATTCTCAGCACCCATCCCTGCACCGGCGCCCTGAACAAAGTCAATGGTATCACCGGCCGCAATGACGACATCCACATTAAAAGGGATATCGCCCGCTATCGAAGGCTGATGGAATAATACCAGTTCACTTGCCTGGCCGGCATTTTTTACCACCCAGAATTCCCGGTCCCCGCCATGACCAGCACCCAGCTTTCCATCCAGATTGACAGCCGGCTGGGTAATCGTGGCTGGCGCGGTCCAGCGGACGGCGATATCTTCCCACCCGCCTAAATAGTGGCCTGTCGCCCCGGTATGCATGGCCACTTCGCCCGGCTGGATCCCATAAGAGACACCCGATTCATCGTTGCGCCACATAATCGGGCCGTTGTCAGGGGCGGCCGAATCCGGCCCCCAATAAGGATCTCCCGCCCCATTCGTACCGGCATACGGGAACAGAATAAACTCATGGTAGTTGTTCTGGTGACCATAGCCATACTGCCAGGTCGGGACAGGCATGGTGGGATGCCCCCATTCCGTCAGGAAGTTCCAACTGGCCGCCTGGGCACTCACGCCGAAAGTTAGCACCAACAATAAAATGATTATCTTTTTCATATCAAACCTCCTTGAATTTCTTGTTTGTTTTACCTTTTTCATTACAAAATCCTCCAATTTACTAAACCTCTAAACAGTAACACATTACCTTTCTCAATCACTTGTGCTTTGGGGATGGCTTTCTCCTTTCCTTTCCTTTACTATGTATGTTTCAATCTCCGCGAATCTTTGGTTCTCTCCGTCTGATTCGACACACCTCCTTTCTTGAATCAAGTCATGATTTATGACCTTTTATGGCATCGATTGCCCGCTCAATATGTTTTTCGGTTAATTTTCCTGCCCATTCTCCGTCCTTATTTTTAACGGCATCATAGATGTCCTGATGCTCCTGGATAATAAAGGCTTTATCCGCATCCACTGTGGTCCAGGTGGCCGCATGGAAGATGCCCGTCAACATGGAACTGATCATGGCCAGCATATTGTTGCCCCCTTCCCGCGCTAAGATATTATGAAACTCACGGTCGTACCGCCAAAACATATCCGTACCCGGTCCATCCTGGATTTGCCGCATCATTTCCAGCGTATGTTTCAAATGGTCCAGGCCTCTTTGTGTGATATATTTCGAAGCCAGCCTGGATACCATGGGTTCAAAAATTAAACGGATTTGTAGAATTTGCAACAGATCGGTACCCCCAAAACTTTTCAATAAAGGAGATAAAAATTTTAAACTGCTGGAAGGATCGAATTCCTTGATATACCAGCCCGTACCTTGCTGGGACTTTACGATCCCGATCCCCTTTAAACAATACAGCGCTTCCCGTATCGTGCGATTGCCCACCCCGATAATTTTACACAATTCTTTTTCCGAAGGTAATTTCTGATCCGGACGGAACCCCTGTTTGCTGATATATTCCACCAGCTCATTCACCACCAACTCCGATTTGTCCATCGGATCCACCAGATGTACGTCATAATAATTTGGATCACCCGTTCCTGGCTGTGACTGGCTGTGATTTAAAGTAGAATACTCCTCTTTGAAAAGACTGGGGCGTTTATCAATTTGCAGGATATTCCTTTTTTTATTGAGCATCGTTGTTCCTAACGTTTTGACAAAAATTCACATGAATCAAAAATAAAATCGTAATGTATAAAAAAACCTGGTTATGCCTAATGTTATGCCTAATGTTATGCCATATGTTTATTATCTTGTTTTTGAAGAGGGAAATCAAGCAAAAAAATTGAAAATCAGAAAAAAACGTAAAGTTCTATATACAAATAACTTATCGGACTAATAAATCTGCCGCACCAACGTCCTATATTTTTTCAATGACAACTTCCCGCTCCCACGCCTCCCTATAATATTATTGCAACTTGGGTGCGTTAAAATATAATCGTTCCACTATCTGCATTGAGAGAGGAATAAGATAATATGGCCCAAACCGGCAGAATCAAACATGTGTACCTCGAACTGAAAGAGCATATGCCCTTCACCATGGTAGGCGCTCTGCTCGGCATCGCCTTCATGCTCCTCTCTAGAAACATCAGCCAATCTGGGAGCCACACCCTTTTCCTGATCTTCCACCCCACCCATGTCGTCCTCAGCGCCATAGTCACCGCCTCTCTCTTCAAGCTCCATAGCCGAAAAACAAAATTCTGGATCGTCCTGCTCGTCGGCTATTTCAGCTCCGTCGGCATCGCCACCCTCAGCGATTCCATCATCCCCTATCTGGGCGAAAAATTCTTCATGGTGAATATCCCCTCCCATGCCGATCTCCACGCCGATCCCGCGCTATCCGCCGCCTCGGACACCCAACATACCTCGCCTAACTATCTCCATCACCTTCCCCACAAAAAAATCGAAATCCACCTCGGCTTCCTCGAAGACTGGTATCTGGTCAATCCCGCCGCTTTCCTGGGCATCCTGATCGCCTGGTTCCTGCCCCGCACCAAATTCCCACACGCCGGCCACATCCTCATCAGCACCTGGGCTTCCGCCGCCCACATCCTCATGAACGCCCAGTCCCCCATCACCCCCCTCCTGGCCGCCAGCATGTTCCTGGTTCTCTTTTTCTCCGTCTGGCTGCCCTGCTGCTTCAGCGACATCGTCTTCCCCATCCTCATCGTCGATCCCAATATCGACTCTTTCCACTCCCACTCCCATCCGGACCGCCCAAAAACCTGACGAAATCGCAGCTAAAAAATCGACCCCACTCCCTCCGCCTACGCTGCATCAAAACTCCTTATCACACCTGCAAACAACACCATTATAATAGGATACCACCCGCTACCGGAGCCCGGCAGCAGTGCGATAGGATTCCACCAACGCCCAGTATCATCTTTCGAAGTAGGGGGGTAATACATTATTTTTTGAAAAACAGAGATAATTTGACGGAACCGCCAAAAGTCGCTATTGACATCCAAAAACAATTCTGGCTCCCCAATAACAAGGGGTCGAAGAGCTTTTGACGCTGGCGTCAAATTTAACTGATTATTTCACACGAACTTGGCTGCAGCTTGGTCAAACCCGGCAGTTGCTCCCGCCCCAAATATGCCTCCATAATCACCTGCGAATCGCAATAATCTTCCGAAATGATTTTCCCGTTGGCCCGCATATAGCTTGGAATCCGCCCATTGGCCTGACCGTACGAAATTCGCAGCCGCAATTGATCCCCCGTCACCCGCCGCGTCACCTCCTCGACCAACATGTCGATCCCCAGCCCGCTCCGTGCTGAGACCGGCAGCGCCTGCGGATACAGCGTTTTCATGATATTCCCCTGCGACCGCGCGGTAAGCTTATCTACCTTATTGAGCAGCAGCAGCGTATCCTTCTTCTGACACCCCATCTCCGCCAGTACCTTCTCCACCGCCTGCATCTGCGTCTCCGCCTGCGGATGCGAGACATCCACCACATGCAGCAGCAGATCCGCGTGAAGCGCCTCCTCCAGCGTCGCCCGGAACGACGCCACCAGATGATGCGGCAGATCCCGCACGAATCCCACCGTATCGCTCAGCAGCACCGTATGATCCTGTCCCAGGTTCCAGCGGGTCGTCTTGGTGTCCAGTGTCGCAAAGAGCTTGTTCGCCACATATGTTTCGGCCCCCGTCAGCGTATTCATCAACGTGCTCTTGCCGGCGTTGGTATAACCCACCAGCGAGACCGTAAAATGCTTCTCCCGCGTCTGCACCTGCCGTTTTTTCCGCTGGTCAATCTTCTCAATCTGCTCCCGCAGGTCGCTGATCCGTTTCTTCACCAGCCGCCGGTCGATTTCCAACTGTTTTTCACCCGGCCCGCGGGTCCCGATCCCGCCTACCGCCCCGGCCAGCCCGCCGCCGCCGGCACCGACCACCGTATCCAGGTGCGACCACATCCGCGTCAGCCGCGGATAGGTATATTGCATCTGTGCCAGTTCCACCTGTAGCTTGGCTTCATGCGTCTGCGCCCGCGAGGCAAAGATATCCAGTATCAATTCACTTCGGTCCAGTACCTTCCGCTCGATCACCTTTTCCAGGTCCCGAATCTGGCCCGGCGACAGATCCGCGTCAAAAATCACCGTCTTGGCCCCTAACTGCACCGCTCGTTCAGCAATCTCCACCGCTTTGCCCCGCCCGACAAAAAAAGCCGGGTTGATCTTCACCCGCTTCTGATACATCGCCCCGACCACAATCGCTCCCGCCGCTTCCACCAGCGACTCCAACTCCGCCAGCGAATCCACCGGCCCGATTTTCGATCCCGGCAGGGTCACATTCACCAGCAGTGCCGTTTCCTGATCAACTTGCAGATAAGTTTCTTTGTTCTCCAAATTTAGGTTCTTTCCTCAATCATAGTTTCTTACCTCCTTCAGTATAGAGTCTTATCGGCTGTCTTGTCAAGATCATACTCCATAAATATTTCCATAAAATACTTGTAAATAAACTCTTATGACAAATTTGCGATGAATTCATCCCTTCCTCGATCCCTTCAAGGGCAGCAATACCCTATCTGTTACGTCAAAATATTTTAATTGCTTGTTATCAAACCATTTATATATTATTTATACAAACAGGCGTACGTATTTCCTGTTTTTATTGAGACAAATATATCACCACCGGCCACTAATTTAATAGAGAACTCGGCCCAAGGTCGATGGCATAGCAGGTTAGTGGCTATGTCAGGAGGATTGGTTTTGGCAACATCGGATGATGCGGCCTTGGTCATCAGTGCGATGAATGGCGATACGGTTGCGTTCGCTCAGCTTTATGATCGCTTTGCCCCTCTGGTTCGCGCTGTTTGTAAACAAAATAGTGGTAGTCTTGCCGAAGCTCAGGATTTGGCCCAAAAAGTATTTATCAGGGCCTATCAGCGGCTCAGCCAGCTAAAAAATCCCGAGAGCTTCAGCCCCTGGCTGATTTCCATTGCCAGAAATGTCTGCCGGGAATTCCGGCGGAGTCAGGCTCGTGATCGCCATGTCCTTGTCGGACTCGATCCCGAAGAGCTGACCCCGGAAAAACAAACGCCCCGCAATGACCGGCTCGACTGGCTCATGGCGGCGATGGAAAAGCTGGAACCTGACGAAAAGCTGGCCTTGCATGTGTATTATCTCCAGGATGAAGACATCGAGCAGGCCATGAAAATCGTAGGTGTCTCGCGGTCAGGCTTTTATCGCCTGCTCGCCAAAGCCAGAGAAAAAATCGAAAAGTATGTCCATGAGAAAGAGAAAGAGTAACGAAGATATGATGAGTTCTACCTTACATAAAGACCTCCAAAGCTATTATCAGCAGTTCCATCAGGATCATGACCGGCTGCGAAGTGAACTTTTGTCCAGCCTGTCTTCCCTCCCCCTGGAAACCCCTAAGTCTTTGGTCTTCCCCTGGCGCAAAGCCGCCCTGGCCCTGGCCGCCTCGTTTGTGGTGGTGCTGGGCCTCTGGTTCCTCAATAATAACCCGGCTCCTTCCGCCGTCGATCCCCAGGCCGCCTGGGCTTCCACCGTGCAGCGGGCCAGCCAGGTCCAGTCGATGCACCTGATGGCCTCGACCGCCGGCGCCGCCAACAAGACCAGCAGCGTCGAAATCTGGTGGCGCAGGCCCGGCTGCGTCAAAATGCTCTGGAGCAACGGCAACATCAATACCTCCAATATGGAAATGAATTACCGCCTCGACCAGAAGAACAATACCCTCACCATGGTCAGCTCCCAGACCCTCGCCCCCGAAATGATGATTCTCGACTGGTTCGTCGAGATGTTCACCTCCGAAAAAATGGTCTCCCAAAGCTGGGCCGGCGACTTCCGCAAAATTCAGGATGCCCAGCCGGTGGATTACCAGGGCCTGCCCTGCCAGTTGTTTTCCTTCGAGCGGGAAAACCAGCGATTCGACTATATCGTCGATCCGCAGACCAGCCGCATCCTCCAGGCTAAAATGTATAACAAAAACAATCCCGACAAACTCCTATACAACATGGAAGTCCTCGCCATCGACGAAGACTATTCTGATGCATTTTTCACTATTGAACCCCAGCCCGGCCAAAAAGTCATCAATCGCGCCGGTCTCGATAAAAACAAAAACATCCCGCCCTTGCCGATGTTAGGGAAATAAATAGTTTTCCTTTTTCGACGCCTCAGGCCCGTGGTCGAGCGAACCGCCGGAGGGGTAAAGAACAGTACCCTTTCTCAGTTCCATCGCCAGGGGCTTTTTTACGCGCCCCACCCTAGCCCAAGTTACGCAGTTGGGGCGAAAATAAAAATTTTTCGGGCATAAAATCGGTAAGCGTACGGGGAAGTGCACGGTTGGTTATGGGTTGCGGGTAGGATTGGATTCGTTTATTGCTTGACGGCCCATTGGTCGGGGAGGAGTTCGTGGAGGCGAGGGGCGGGGTGGTCGCTGATACGGGCGATCAGGTCGCGGAGATAAGTGTACACATTCAAATGATGGCGCTGGGCGGACTGGGTGATGGTAAAGAGGATGGCGGCGGTGCGGCCGCCCTGGTCACTGCCGAAGAACAGCCAGTTTTTCCGGCCCACGGCAATCGGCCGCATCTGTCGCTCCGCGACATTGTTATCGATGGCCAGATCGCCGTCTTCCGTATAGCGGCACAAGGCCTCCCAGCCGTTCCGGGCATACTGGATCGCCTGACGGATCG
>CAZOMV010000140.1:0-11403 GCA_964580995.1 uncultured Pirellulales bacterium | reverse complement strand
TAGGATGTCAACATAGATTACCTGGAATTTGCCATAGGTTTGCGTGCCCACGACCGCCGCCAGAAGTCACAATCACCTAATTTTCTCCAAAATCAGTTGGAATCTTCGTGTCAGTTTCCCATGTTAAGACATCCGTTCTATAAATCTCCCAAAGGCTCCCTTACTCCTGGTGGTAAGCGAGCCTTTCGCGTTTGACGAATGGTTCCGAGGAAAACCAAAATGACAGGAAATAAACCGTTAAAGAAGATCAGCGCTGGCCCGGTCTCGGCAGCACTGTGGGAGAATGAGATCAAGGTGAACGGCCAGGCCAAGACCGTGCTAAAGGCATCGATACAGAGACGGTTCAAGGATCGGGATGGGACCTGGAAATCGACTACCAGTTTCAGCCGGAATGAGATTCCCTTGGCTACCGGTCTCTTTGTCGAAAGCCACCAGGCAGGCATGATCCGCACCGCCGATTACCACAATCAACAGGTTATTTTCGATCAGGGGCGAAGCCGCAATGCCCCAGACCGGCATCTTGATTTTATATTCCGACAACAAATCGCGGCTCCAGATGATATCTCCCTTTTCCGCATCGTAACAGAAAAGGTTTCCCATCGTACCAAGGGAGTAGGCCTGCATGTCATGGACGGTGACCGCAGCGCGGGGACCATTGGGATAGGCTACCCCCTGATAATGACAATCGTAACTGTGAGACCAGATTTCCTGGCCGGTTATGGCATTCAAGCAATGAATCCGTTCTTTTTCGACGGGATTGGCCAAGCGATCCGTAACATAGACGCGGTCATTTGCTACGGTGGGACCGCTATATCCGTTCGCAACAGGAGCACGCCACAGAATAGGAAGCTGAGGTTGGTCAAATTTGGTGAAGATTCCTTTTTCCTGCCAGATACCATCCCGGCTTGGGCCGCGCCACTGGGGCCAATCCTCGGCTAAAAGAAAAGAAACAGACGGAATCCCAAAAAGCAAACACGAGATGAAACAAAAAAAGAAACCTAATATTTTACTAAATAAGTTCATTTTACCGGGACGATGGAGGTAATTTTTGTTCGTATTCATGCATTCGCCGCAGGCGGATCACTCGATCCAGTCCGGTCCGGGCCGATTCATCGGAGGCTTGCCGTTCGAGAACCAGGTGGTACTGTTCTTCCGCAGCGGCCAGATTGCCGGCGGCTTCCTGGACAACGGCCAGGTTGAAGTGAAGATCCGGATAGGATGGATTGCGGTTCAAAGCGGACTGAAAATAGCGGGCGGCCTCGGCATAGTCCCCTTTTTTCGCGGCGCGGCGACCGGCGGCAGCCTCCGTGCCCCCAACGTAACGCAGGGGGACTTCCGCAGTGATTTCATAGGGATGAATCATGGCGATAAAATCGCTGAGGCATTCGTCAATCAGGTGGCGGGCAATGGCATCGACCGGCGGCACCCGGTCGGGGTCATCGGGCCGGAGCAGGCTCTCCGGACCCCGGACCTGGGGGTCCTGATTGGAAGTGTAGGAACGAGAAGTCTCCAGGGTGACATCACCGGAGGAAGCAGCGCTGTTACGCAGGAGAAAATCGACCTTGACCGTGACATCGCGCCGCAAGGTGGACACTTCCCTCTCTTCGAAATCGTGAGTCTGAACATTCCACCGCCGCAGCGGCCGCACACCGGAAACATCCTCGGCGATGACGGTAATTCCCCCCTCCACGGTTTGGCTGGCAGAGGCGGTTATCGGCGAAGTGCCGACAGAAGTGCTTTGATTTAAATCACTTAGCATGAGCTGTAAGTTGTTTTGCAGGTACGGGGGCAGGCCGGTTAAGGTATCCGGCTGGACCTGAAACTGACCCACTTGCAACCTGGCGGGGTCTGTGCCCAAATCGACGGCACCGCCGAGATGGTGGCGTAGGTGAATCGCCGGGCCTGAGCAACCTGAAATCAGCCAACTGAATATAAGAATGATGACAGCCGGTAAGTGTTTTTTGCACATATTCAGACCTCTGGTTTAGGCATCTATCGGTAGATTTTACTACCTTAGATTGTTCAGGGCAATTTTTTTATACTTTTGTTGATTTTTTACCGGTTATGGCTTTATAATGGTTTGCATTCTTGAGGATCGGCACATGCTGCGATTTACATTGGTTATATGGCAAATTCTGCTGGGAATGATGTTTTGCATCGGCTGCGGGGTACAATCCACCATTCTGGAAACCGGCGATCACTATTTTTTTACCGCCAATGACGCTCTGGTTCTGCCCGGCCAGGAAACTGCTCTCCAGGCTCAGTTCCGGTCGGGTGATTTTCTACAGCCGCAGGCGGGTTATTGCGTACGTTTTTATCACCAGGGGAAACTATATAAAGCCGCATTAACGGATGATGCGGGGCTGGCAGCAGTCAGGTTCCAGGCGGATGCGCCCGGGGATTATCTTTTTCAGGCGGCTTTGGCACCCGTCGGCCTGGAAGAGGCGCCGCCGGAACCGGTAGAATGTATGGTAACCTGCCGCAGCGCCGATGAGCCGATGATGATTGTGGACCTGGACAAGACGGTGGTGGCGTCCGGATTTCAGGCGGTTTTGATGGGCGGCGCTGAGCCGATGCCCGGGGCCGCGGAAGTGCTGGGCGAGCTGGGCCGCAATCATACCATTGTGTATCTGACGCATCGGCCGGACCTTTTTGGCCCCAAGAGCAAAGCCTGGCTCCAGGAGCATGGATTCCCGCCTGGGCCTTTGCTGCTGAGCACGCTGCAAACCTTTGCCAAGGGGAGCGGGGCGTACAAAACCAGGAGGCTGGAGGACATCCGGGCGCGGTTTAGCCGGGTGGAGACAGGAATCGGGGATAAAATTTCGGATGCACTGGCCTATCATGAAAATGGGATGCAGGCTTTTCTGATACTGCCGATCCCGGACGAATTAACGCCAGCAGGACGGGATGGCCTGGTGGAGCAGTTACGGCCCCTGCCGGATACGATTCAGGTGGTGCAGGACTGGTCGCAGATCGCTGCCTTTTTTGAGAAGAACCAGCGATATCCGGCCGCACGCACCATAGATTTACTACAGCAGCAACTCGTACGGGAAGGGGGAAGTTAAAGGCGGCCCTATATGACTTACCGGAAAGCACAAAAACGGTCATGGAAGCGGCTGTATCGAGGGGGTATTGCCGTGCTGATAGGGCTGATGTCCGGATGTATGAATTCCTATCCGGTGACGGAAAAGGAGATGGATCTATTCTGGCAGGGAAATGGGGATGTAATGGTTCGCTCCACTCCCCATTCACTGGAAATCGATGGCCGTACGATACCCACACAAGGGATAATGCGTTTCGAGCCTGACAGGGAAACTGCCGAGGCATCGATTGATCGAGCCATGGAATCCCTGAAAGCAGGAACCGACCGGCTCGATTTTTCGGTCAGTCCGGCCCATTCCCGGATGCTGGCGGATATTCTGGTGGATGCCCGGCTGGCACTGGAAAATCTGCATCGTATCAGCCGAGCCAAAACCCCGGCGGACCGGCGGCTCTGGAACCGGAACCTGGCGGAGGCGCTGGTACATATAGAAACGGTAATCCGACTGGTTTTTCCGGAAACTTCCGGCGCGGCGGGAGAGGCGGCCGACGCCGCTCCGGGCAAGGCGGCCGGTCCCCTGCTGCAGATGATAACGACCTATCTGGATGAAGATACGCGAGGGGAACTGCTGGGGGAGCTTACCGGTGAGCAGCGGCAGGAACTCCGCAATGTGCTGAGCCAGATTCTGCTGCGGGGCGGATTTGAGGTCTCGGGTAAGAAACTGCCGGCGGATACGCTGGCGGATACGGTGTTACTCATGAAAGAAACGAGGGACTTGAATGAACTGAAGGAATTACTTGCCGAAAATCTTTTGCAGGCGCACCAGGCGGCGCCGCCGCTGGAAGAATCTACGCAACTGGCGAAGGCATTCCGGGGGCTGACCCGGTGGACGCCCCGCCTGCTGGAGGGGCTGGAGGTATTGATGCGGCAGTGGCCCAAGGTAGAATCCGTGGAATATGAGATTCGCACCCTGGATGAGCAGCCGATTTTTTCGGCTGTGGTTCACGTGGCCGACCAGGAAGAAGTGGAATTGGCACGTTTTTCATCGGCCCAGCCGCGTTTGAGTTTTAGGGGTTCGACGCGAGTCACCTTCCAGTTGCATCAGCCTTATACCGAGGAGACGGTGGTGGCTTTTGCACCGCTGAGCGAAGATGGGGGTGTGCAGGTACGATTCGAGGGGATTGTGTACGGCCTGACCCGGCTGCTGGCGTTTCCCCTGGATGACGGGGTGCTGGACGAGATTCGGGTGTATATCTATGATCCGGCCCAGGGGGATGAACTGCGGCATGTCACGATGCTGATGCGGAATCCGTCGGACCGGAAGGATCCCCGCCGGCTGATTGTTTTTCAGGACACCCGCCGCAAGGAATGGCAGCGGGAGGCGTTCCGTTTGGAGAAACGGCTGGTCCGGGAAAATCAGGATTTCCATTACCTCAAGCCCCACCGGCGCTATAGCTTTATACGGACTAAGCAACATTAGTGAAGTGAGGAGCAAAGACATGGATCCAGAAACGATTTAAAGATCGGGATGGGACCTAGAAATCAACCACTAGCTTCAGCCGAAATGAGATTCCGCTGGCCATTCATTGCCTGGAGAAGGCATTTGAAGCCATGCTGGGAGAAGAGAATGGGGAGGCAGTTGAGAATGGAACTGGCGAGGAAGAGGTTGTGGTATAAGCAGGTGGCGGCGTTGTGTGCCGCCCGCCGATGCTGAAGGTAACAACATGAATTACCAGGACCTTGCCGCCAGGGCTTGGATTACAGACTGGCAAGCTGAGATTGAACGGGCTAAGGAATAGGTGAGAACATACACATTTAACAGAATTAGCATTATATTTCGTAAAAACTGCTTCCATTTGTTGTAATCCGAGGAAGATTTTACTATTATTGTGGAATAGGAAGGCGTGCTTGCATAGCCAAGCGTTTTCTATGAGAAAGGTTGATTTTACTGGAGTTTAGGATGAAGCCCAAAGAACGCATTTTAGCCGCACTGGCCCACGAACAGCCGGATGTTACCCCCTGTAATTATCTGGGCACACCGGAAATTGACGAAATGTTGATGAAGTATTTTCAGACGGATCAGATGGATGCCGTACTGGAACGGCTGGGGGTGGATATCCGGACGGTCAATGTACCATATATTGGTCCAGAGCTGCGGCAGTGGGAGGATGGGCGGTTTGAGACGATGTGGGGGCAGGTGCGCAAACCGGTGCAGAATATGGCGGGTACGTACATGGAATCGGCCTGTCTGCCCTATGCGGATTTTAAAACCATCCGGGATGTGGAAAACTGGCGCTGGCCCCGGGTGGAATGGTTTGATTATGAGGCGTTGTCGCACCTTTGCGATTCCTATTGGGAATATGGCATTCTTTATGGCTCGCCGGGGAATATGGATATGATTAACGGCACAGCCTTCGGACGGGGAGTGGAGCAGGTATTGTTTGATATTGCCACCGAAGATCCGGTCGGGATGGCATGCATGGAGAAGCGATTTGAGCTTTGTTATCAGCGGAGCGAAAAGGCCTTGCAACGCTGCCGGGGGAAAATTGACATCCTCTGGATTGGGGATGATTATGGAACACAAAACGGACTGCTGATGAGTCCGAAGGTATGGCGGAAGCTGTTTTTTCCCCGCGTTAAGGCTTTTTGCGAACTGGGGCACCGATACGGTGTAAAAGTGATGCTGCATAGCTGCGGCTCCACGCACAAAATCTGGCCCGACTTGATTGAGGCGGGGGTGGACATTTATGACACGATTCAGCCGGAAGCGGCGGATATGAATCCGGCGGAGCTGAAAGCAGAATTCGGGGATCGAATCTGTTTCCACGGCACCATTAGTATTCAGAAAACCTTGCCCTTCGGCAGTGTGGAAGAGGTGAAAGCGGAAATCCGGGAACGGATCCGGACGGTGGGAAAAAGCGGCGGTTTTATTCTCGCCCCGGCCCATAACCTTCAGCCGGATACCCCGCTGGAAAATCTGCTGGTCATGTATCATACCGTGAAAGAGTGCGTTCCCTAACTTTTGCACGATAGCATCTGTCGCTTCAACTACTCAAACGGTCCTGTTTTCCAGTGTATGTCTTCAACCAATGTGGTACAATGGCCGTGTAGAGATTTCTGAGACGATTTTGGCTCGCTGATACGATTGTTTTTAATATTATAAACCTTTCGTTGTTTTTGGTTTTGATGCGAGCCCGTGGTTTCAGGATCGCCGCGTGCCTACCGACGCTACTCTATTTCAATCCCCTGCAGGATCGCGTCATTCTCTCCTGCGGCGCTGACAACAATCCGAATGTTGCCATCCTTATCGGGAGCGACGTCCTCCACCCTAAAATCAGCGGCCATTCCCAACTCTCCCACAGCCTGAGCAGGGTCCCAGGTCTCACGTACTCGGCGGCCGTTGACCTCAATATTCAAGGGCCGCTGGCCTTTCTCCTTGAGCCAGAGTTCCGCGAACTTTAGGTGCACGGTGTAAAGCCCCGGCACGACCGAGAGCGTATAGCCAAAGCTCTTACCTGATCTCGCCGTCCGGTACAGATCCTGGTCATAGAGCGTGGGAGATGCCTGGGTAACCTTGGCGTTGGAGGTGATGCATGCTCCGCCATCAAAACCGAAATCCCCATTCCAGATCGAACTGCTCCAGTCCACGAACTCGCAATCTGAACCGACATCGATCCGAATGGCGGATTTAATTTCCGGCATTATCTCGATGGCTTGCACTATCGCCTCATCGGATTTCTGGGCAGGATCCCAGCCGCCTGTGAACCGTATTACGATATGGCCTTCAGCGTCTGGAACCAAATAACGGAACACCTTCTCATAGGCCTTGTTCGCTCCATGAGCTGCCTGGCAAATATCGAAGTTGCGCAACCTAGACATGCCATTGATCGAAAGGTTGAAGGGCCGCTCATAGATCATCTGATACGTCGGCTCAGCGAACTTTAACCTCAGCGTATACAGCCCGGGCTTCACAGGAATGGCATAAGAGAAGTCTTTTCCAGACCGCCCGAACCTATACAGCGACTGGTCGGTGACTCCGGGAGTACACCCCTCAACCGCCGCCTCGAACGCCATATCCGAACCACCGGAGAAATGGCAATCATTCGACCATACATTCCCGCAGGAATCAGTGTACTCCTTACTGGAACCGCACACTATCCTGACGATACTGGCGGAGTTAGCTTTTTGTTCTGGGCCTTGGTAGGATATCTTTGGCATCCAGGCGACATAATCGTTATCGGGAGTAGTTCCTTTGTCCAGAACAAACCGAACGGCATCCCCCGCCTTGACGTTAAGAATAAGGTCATGAGCAACGCCGATAATTCCACTCAGATGTACCACATGGCCGGAGTTGCCCTCCGACGCAAGGGTGGGAACACTGATATCGTACCTTGCTTCAACTGCGGCAGTTGGCGCATGCTCTCCTCCGCTGCCCTGAGGTACATTGGCCCAACCACTATTGGGCCATTTTTGAACATCGTTAAGCAAGATCCGTACGCGGAGTTGCTCACCTTTGTCCCGGTGATATAAATCCTTCATCGCCCGTCCCGCGACCCGAACGGTTCCCGCTTTAGGGGCAACCCAGGTTCTCACGCATTCTGCGTTCGTGGAGGCTTGCTGCCAGGCATGGCCCACACGCGCCGTCTCCGCAGCCTGCCAATAGCCTTCGGCCCCGCCGGGCTGTTTGGCGACATCGATCCACACAGGATGGAGCGAGCCCTTCGGGATCCAGGTCATTTCAGCGAAGTTCCGGCCATCACTCGAATACTCCGCTTTCCACCCATTGAACCCACTTTGGGACGAATGCCCGCCCAGTGCCGAATACGCAGGTGCATCCTGCACGGTAGTACTCAACGCGGTCCAATCGCTCACGTTGCCATCACCGTCAATGGTTCGTACCGAATACTCAGCGCCGGAGTCCCAGCCCTCGGACCTGTCGAAGTAGTACGTCCCGGTAGCAACTTTATTAATAAGGCGGTCGCCACGGCGTACTTCATACCTGCTAACCCAGTTGTCATCCGACCCGGCCGACCAGTATATGCCGATTCCGGTGTATCCAAGGTTTTCCTCGGATCGGCTGAGCACACGCCCCGGAGCCGATGGAGCAGTTTTGTCCTTGCCGCTGCCGGGACGATTCGGCAGGTTCAGGAAGATGCACTCTCCTGCCTTAATATCCCGCGGAGTAATCCCATTAGCCATCAGATCAGCGCCGCTTCGATTCTCCCCAGCAGCGGGGTTGTTCCCAAACTCCACGAGATAAGAATGATTTGCAATAAGACCTCTGGGATAGATGGTAACCTCACCCTCCGGCTTGTGCTTGATGATAATGACCGACTTCATCTGGTCCCGGCTGACCCTCTGGAAGTACTGATAATCAATATCCCCTTTGATCACGGGGTGTGCCACATAGGACCACCGGCCCGCGACACCGTTTGCGGTTAGATACCGATATGCATCTGTCATGGAGCCGAGGTCGGTACCGTCGCCATTCAGGGCGCCTGCACACCAGACCGGAACCATAGTAAGCATTCGCCAGACTTTCTCGGAGTATTCTTTCTGACCTACAGCCAGATTATCGAACCATTTGTCGGGGAGCTCGAAATATGAGAAGTAGTAGTTCGTCTGGTCCCCGCCAGCGTCCGCAAAGTAGTTCGAATCTGCGAACCGTTGCATCTCGAACGTGTGCGCGTAAGTCCCACCGCCACCGCAGGTATGGAACGATGCACGAGGGTTCCGATCCCGGAACCCTTGGATTCTGCGCCTGAATTTAGACTCATCTTCCAGAGAATAGGATGCTACTCCATCGGTACGCCACTGGAAGTTGCCCCACGAACCAACCTTGGTATCCAGAAGCCCCGAAGACGGGAGCCCCAGGAACCACAGCGTCCACTTCATTCCAGATTTTGCCGTGTATCGAACCGTTTCGGCGAAATCAGGCCCCTCTCCATCGGTATTCCAGAAACCCGGCCGGGCGGACCAGCCCGCATCGTCCCAGAGGATGTCGAATCCCAGGTTCCGCGCGAGATCGGCGTAGTATAGGTCCTGCTCGAGCCTGACGGCGAAGTTTTCCTGGTTGCTTGCGGTACCGGTGTTCATGCTGAAAATGGGAGCCGCGTACAGCATCTTCCCATACCACTGGTGGTGTGTGTAGTCCCAAAGGTACATGTACTGCCAGTCGTAGATCCGGCGGCCCATATCATCGAGGTCATCACGAAACACACCAATAGTCACCATCGGTAGCGTGAGCTGTTCGCCGGGTCCGAGTTCCTTTGCAAACTGCGTCTCGGGCAAGCCGGCTGTGAATGTCGCGGGACCGCCTTGCTCGCGGTCAACGGCCAACCGCCACATACCGGTGTAGTCCAGCTCGGCAAACAACCCGTCGCCATTCTTACGTTGAATGGCCATCCATGGTGTATAAGTCCACTGCCCGTGTGAACCGACGGCCTGATGATAGGAGCTTCCCACTTCGGCGCTCTTGAGCATCCCCTGGTCATCAGCGTTGTTCCCGCCGATCATCCAGTGGTGAACCAGCCCATCGCCCTGCATTCCCATGGAGAATAGTTGAGGAAAGAAACCCGGTTTCACCGGCTTTGAGCCGGAGTTCTTCACCTCCACCCAATGCCTCAAGATCGAAGTGCCTGGATAGGCTTGAACGTGTAGCACTACACGCAGCCCTTCAGATTCTGTTGAGGCAAGAGTCCAGTCCAACTGCGCTGCGGCACACCCGCCGACGGTCACCCGTTCCGCCGAAGTGTCCTCGGATCGCCACCGTATCCCAGCCGCACCCGCCGAAGGCGAGTTGCCAGCCTTGTTCGCAATTCGGAGAATACGGACCTCAACTGAGCCATCGCCCTGGCCCTTTGCAGTGCCACTAATGCTCACCACGCCGTCCTTCGGGGCCCGCCATGCGCGTACCGCCTGGTAATCGGTCGAATAGAGCATCTTCCCATTGGCCGACGGTCCCCGCGACCACGCCGGATAGTAGTAGGTGCCGCCCAGAGGCACACGAATTTTACTGTCTTCGTCGCCTACGGTCGAAGTCATTTGCTCTAGAAATCCAGTCCCACCTACGTGTACGAAATAATACCACACCGGTCCCTGGTCAAGCGAAGTATCATCGGACGACGTATAGCTTTCGCTGTCGCTATAATCCACCCGTGTGACCCAGTCGACGCCGATCTGATCACGCCTGCTCACCACAAAGCCGATCATATCCCCTTTCTTTACTGTCAGATGAAGATTATCGGCGGACGGGTCGGCGGACGGGTCGGCAGACATACCGGAGGTCAATACCTTAGACCAGACCTGCTCCACGTGATAAATGTCTGGGAATACAGAGTTCTCAGAAGGCAACAAGTCGACTGCCGCTTGCGCCCCGATATACTCGCGGGCGGGCATGGTGAGTTTATTCAGACAACTAACCAGCATGAGACGTCCGCCGTCGAGCGAAAAACTCATCTCCATGGCATCGGTACCGATGCTCCATCGGCTCCCACCAAGGTCCGAGCTTACAAATGCATCGTCCACTCGAATCCCATTTGCCGCAGATGCAACAGCAACGCCCACCATAGACAATATTACCACTACTCTCATCTGCATGATTCGCTTGTTCATAGTATATTCTTCTTTTTCTGGATTCAGGTAACAGTTCACGGGTTTCGAAAACATTCCGAGATATCGTTTCCCGGGCGGAACAACCCATATAATCGCTAAACGCATTCTTGTTGTCAACAGTCAGGCAACGCAAAGTTGGGATGGACCATCAAAAGGGCATGAAGGTGATGGGCTATTTCTGTGTCGGCGGTAACACATTGTGGAGTCAACAGCACCCCGATCTAATCTACGGCACATTCTGATTATTCCTTGGCCACGGCCGATGCACTGCCTCGATACGGCGACTTAGAGGACCTTGAAGGCGGACAAAGCTGTCTGCTTACGGGTACAAGTCATCGGTGTTGATTGCAACGACCAGGCCAGCTCTGCAGAACGGTTATAATGAACCCGTCCGGATATCTTTTCGTTCGGAACAAGGACAGGCAATGTTTAAAGCGATGTTGGGCAGTGGGTGAGGTAGCTGGTGGAACGGAGAAGGTAGACTAGTTTTGTCCTATCGGCGTACTGGGAATGTAGAAAAAATAACTTGACAACCCGTTTTTATAGAGGAAAAATATCGGTTAGCGTTTGACTGGGAAATGTGAGTACTTTATAATCGGGATAAGAGTATATCCCACAATCAGTTTTACTTGGTTGAATCCATATCCCCCTTGGTCTCAAAAATAACTTGGAACACAAAAAGACTAAAATGTTTGTAACCGTTCACAAATATTTTCATAAAAACTTCAAAATGTTAAAATAGGTAACTT
>CAZOMV010000139.1:0-11468 GCA_964580995.1 uncultured Pirellulales bacterium | reverse complement strand
AACCCCGCAGCTTCGCTCCCCCTTTCCGCGCCCCCGTCACCCCCGCCATGAATTCGATCACCTCCCCCGCCAGCGCCAGCACCCCCAGCGCCGCCAGCGTCCCCGCCGCAAACGGCCGCTCCTCCCACCGCCACCACCCCACCAGCACCGTCCCCACCACCATCAGCCAGTTCCCCGGCAGCCCAAACAACACCATCCCCAGCCACACCCCGTTCAACACCACCAGCATCCCCAGCCACACATACAGCATATATACGTCCCTAAATTCCACGCTCAACTCTCAAAAAGGTATTTCTTTTCCAAAAATAATCCCGCAGCCAGGCCGGGCGGTCTTGCCCCACTCATTCGTACCGGCTAGCCGCATTATTTCCATGTCCATGCCATTGGTATCGGCACAAAAACGGAAAAATCGTCAATGTATTTTGTCCCGATCCCTTAACGGATGGTTTTGAGGGAGACGATGGAGCGCTGGGCCTGGAAGGCCATGGGACTGGCGGGGTCGAGTTCGCAGACGCTGCGCCAGGCGGCGGCGGCGCGGTCGATGAGGCCCATATTCTGGAGGGCGAGGGTAAGGTTGGCGTGAATATTGGGATTGTCGGTGTTTTCCGGGATGTGGTTCTGGAAATGTTCGACGGCGAGGGCAAACTGGATTTTATCGCAGAACATCAGGCCGAGCTTGTAGTGGACACGGATATACTCATCTTCGATGTCGAGGGATTTGGCCAGCAGCTCGAGGGCTTCGACCGTTTGCGTTTCTTCCAGGAGGGCCAGCCCCAGTTTCAGGGTGGCTTTGTGGAAGGAGGGATTGATCTGCACGGCCTGCCGGAGATGGTGGATCGCGTTTTCAATTTTTCCTTTGCCGCGCAGGAGCATGGCATAGCGGTAATGGAGGTCAGCCTGCCCCCCGTTATGGAGCAGGGCCTGGCGGTGCCGTTCGATCTGGAGGGCCAGGAGGTCATCCAGTTCACTCTGGGAGGTATTTTCCGAGGAATACGGAGGAAAGGCCTGTTCGCCGTGTTTCCGGGCGAGAGCCAGTTTCAACTGGAGACGGACCATCTCCGTCAGGAGAAGATTGCTGTTGGGTTCGAGCGCCAGGGCCAGCTCCAGGGTATCTTTGGCTTCTTCGAGCTGCCGGTTTTTTTGCTGGGCGATTCCCAGGCCGACATAGCCGACGATCAACTGGTCGTTAATTTCGACGGCCTGATTGAATTTCTTGGCGGCATCGAAGAAACGGCCCATGCGAAGGTGCTGGGCGCCGAGTTTGACGGCGGCTTCCAGGTAACCGGGATGGAGGGCGAGGGCCTTGTGGTAACTGGATACGGCGGCGTCATCGTTATTGATCTGGCAGTACAGATCGGCCAGGCGGACATAGGAATCGGAAAAGTCACCCTGGGTTTCGATGAGCTGGTGCATCCGCTGGATGGCATCTTCGAATTGGCCGCTCTTGGCCAGGGATTCGACCTCATCGTCGTGTAATTCGAAGTTGTCCGGTTCGATGGTCAGTGCTTTTTCGAACTGGAGGACGGCGTTGGGGTAATCTTTGATGTGGAGATACATTTGGCCCAATACCAGATAGATCCAGATGTCTTCGGGGAATTCACGCTGGAGGATCTGATATTGCCGGATGCTGTTTTCGTAATCAAATTGACTAAGGTGCAGGGCCGCCAGGCGCTGGTACGGTTCGCGGAGAAAAGGCCGCCAGAGGGTGGACTGCTGATAGAAATCGAAGGCCTGGTCCACTTTTCCCTGCCGTTCATAACAGTGGCCGAGAGAGTAGAGGATTCGGACATCTTTTTCGTGCTGCCCACGGGCCTGCTGGAGGATCTCGATAGCGGCATCCAGTTCTCCATTGGCACTGAGAATAGCCGCCAGGGCCACCGAAGATTCGATCTGGCCGGGCTGGTGTTGGAGGATATCGCGGAAAACGGCCTGGGCTTTTTCCATGCAGCCTTCCTGGGCGAATTGCAGGCCGAGCCGCAGTTTTTTGTTTTTCTGGATGGCGGATTTATCGAGACCGGTGGAGATGATTTGCGGGTCGGGTTCTTGCAGGTCGGGTTCTTGCGGGTCGGGTTTCTGTTGGTCCTGTCTGGGAAAAAACAATCCCAACAGGGTGGTATCCAGAGCTTTTCCGAGTAATTCCAGCAAGCAACTCATAGCAGTTCAACTCCCATATTAATCACGTATTCTTCCTTCGATCTCTAGCAGGCAGAGGAAATCTTCCTCGTACAGAGAGGAAATAGGATTTCCCGATCCTTCGTCCTGCTTTACTGGTATCGTCGCGGACGGGTCAGTCCTTAAGCATGGAGCGGGGTTGGCGACACTGAAATGTGGGATTTTTTTGCGGATAAACGGTGCAGACGGTATATTCTGGCCATTTTGAAATTTTAGGAGTCACGGGCGGTTGAGACGGTAGCAATTGGAGAAGATAGATAAATTATACCAGCGCGGTTCGTCGAAAAAGAAAGGGAACAAGAACAATATTGGACGTAAAAAAAGAAAAGAAAAATCAAAGCGGATACTTTCGATGAAAAAATTTTTAGAAACTCTACCATAAGTATCTAAAAAAAACATTCGAGAGCGTTTGAGGCGGAGTTTGGTGTTTGAAAAAGCGTGTGTTGAAAAATATATGGGTATCAATTGTAAGAGAGATGGAGTTCCTTGCGGATGAAGTCGGCGCGGGCCTGGTCACGCTGCTGGGTGTCAAGTTTTTTCCGGCAAAGGTGCTGGAGGTGAGCCGGCTGGGTAAAGAAGAAAAGCCGGTTGATGGTGTCCAGGGAGATATTTTTGATGCGTTCGAGATGCACGCCCAGCCGCAGATAGCTGAGCATGTACATGGTTTCTTCGGAACTGATAAGCCGGGCATGGGACAAAACCCCCAGAGCCCGATAGATTTTGTCATCAAGGGCGGGGAGCCGTTCGTCGAGGATTTTTTTCCGGGCGCGGAGTTCGTACTCGACGACCGGTTCGATGGCCTGGCGGATCAGCTCTTCGATAATGGTATTTTCGGATTTACCCAGCGTGGTCTGATTGGAGATCTGGAAGAGATCCCCGATGGGTTCGGAGCCTTCGCCATAGAAGCCGCGAACGGCTACATGCAAGTCACGGGCCGCGTGGAAAACCTTTTCGATTTGACTGGTCATTTTCAACGCGGGCAGATGGAGCATTACCGAAACGCGAATGCCGGTGCCGACATTGGTGGGACAGGCGGTAAGATAGCCATACTGGGGTGAAAAGGCAAATTCCATCTGATTTTCCAGCAGATCGTCGATCCGGCTGATGCGTTCGTAGAGGTCATGGAGCCGCAAGCCGCTGGACATGGCCTGGATGCGGAGGTGATCTTCCTCGTTAATCATCATGGCCAGCGATTCATCCTGCATCAGGACCACGCCGCGCGGACCTTGATCCTCAGCCAATTGCTTGGAAATCAGGTGCCGTTCGGTGAGCATCTGCCGTTCAAGGGGCGAAATCTCATCCATATTGACAAACCAGATATCCTTTTCCAACTCGGTGTCCATGATCTTCTCGCGGACGAAATGGAGCAGTTCGGTTTGCTGTTCGGGGGTGGACTGGGAGAGGAAATAGAAGCCGACAATATTCCGTGCCAGGCGAATCCGGGAGGTAATGACCACCTCGCACCGTGGTCCTTTTGGGTCGAGCCAGGGTCCTACCTGATTATATATATCTGATAATTGCATATCGAAGGCTTACGTAAGGTTCCTGATTTTATCCCGGAGCCGGGCGGCGTTTTCATAATCTTCATGATCGAGAGCCTCTTGCAGTTCCTGCCGAAATCGTAATAGGCTGATTTGCTTATCCATCGGTCCTTTCGGATTCTTCGGTAACTTGCCGATGTGGCTGGTAGCCCCTTCCTGGGTTCTGGCGATAATAGCGGCCAGCGGCGTCTCGAAAGCTTTATAATCGTACGGACAGCCCAGCAGGCCGCCCTTGCGGAACTCCAGCCAGGAAAGTTGGCACTGCGGGCAGCTAAGCTCGCTGATTTCCCGCACCTCCTCCTGAACATTCGCCAGGTTGCTGATCAGTTCGGTAATGGCGCCCTGGTTATTGATGGTGATCCCCTCTTTTTGCGCACATTGTTCGCAAAGATGTTTTTCGATGCGTTTTCCATTGATGATTTCAGTCAAATGGACGGTCGCATGTTTATTACAATGCTGGCATTGCATAATATAAGTCTCTATATTATAAGTATTTAAGAATATTTTCCAAATTTAAAGGCGGTCCTACTATTCTTTTCCATCTAAATCATAGGTATTTTTTTCATTATCGTCAATAGCAGGTTGAAATCTTAGTCGATAAATAGGCAGACAAGTTGACAAAGATATGGATAAAAGCTAAAATGTAGGTTGTAGCATATGTTACTTTCTGTTTATTACCGCGGGAGTGTGGAGAAACGGTTGATGTACCGAGTGGTTTTGCTCTTTTTAGTGCTGATTCTGGTGAGTTGTTCTGCTGTCATGGCAGGATGTCCGGTTGGGGATTTAACGGGGGATTGCGATGTAAATTATGAGGATTTCAGCCTGTTCGCCGAACAATGGCTGACCAGCGGGGTATCTGCAGATGGGTTGGTAGCCTACTGGCAGTTCAACGAGACCGAAGGAACGGTGGCCCATGACAGCTCAGGGATGGGAAACGACGGCTCTTTACAAGGCGGATTCAGTTTTACCAGCAATGGTTGTGCCGGCCGGTCCGGTCAGCCGACGGGTGCTCTGCGATTCAACGGATTATCGGACTGGATCAATGCCGGGCATGATTTGAGCCTCGATTGTTTTCCCCATATTACCATCGCCGCCTGGGTGAAGGTGCCGGGACCGGGGAAAAATTACGAAACACTGGTCAGCAAAGAAAAGCGGATTGTGACGGGAAGCAACTATCGCGCTTATACCCTGATGGTGCATTCGGATCAGAGTGTCATGTCCTGGATGGCTAATGAGGATTATCCCAGTTATGCGGGAAACACAACCGGAACACCGGGCGGGGTATCCACGGGGGTATGGCACCATATCGCAGTAACCCACGATGGAACCGGGATTACGCTTTATCTGGATGGTATCCAGGATGGCCGGAAAGTAACCATGTCCGGCCTGCAAAGCTCGTATCCCGCGGATTTGTTCATCGCTAAAAGTGTCCCTGAATTTGGGGGGGGCCGCTTCTGGGCGGGGGATGTGGATGAAATCGCCATCTGGAACCGCACCCTGAGCGGCCAGGAAATTGCGATGCTATACAGCCAGTCCATCCTGAACTGCACCGACAACCGGTGCGGAGACTTCAACGGGGATGGTACCATCGATTTGCTGGACATGGGCTACCTGGCGGGCAACTGGCTGGAAAACTGGACCAATGCGGTGCGGGTGACCATTGCCCCACAGGCGGCTATCAACGCCGGCGGGCAATGGAAGATCGATGGCGGGCCGTGGCAGCCGAGCGGGGCGACGGTGGAAGACCTGACGGTCGGGACGCATCGGATCGATTTCAGTGAGATATCGAACTGGTACAAGGCCGGCAGCCGGATGGTAACGATCCTTGAAAATCAGACCACACAGGTAACCGGGACCTACACCGATACCGCCGGTTCGGTGCAGGTAAACATTCAGCCGCGGGAAGCAGTGGATGCCGGCGGGCAATGGCGGGTGGACCAGGGGGTATGGCGGAATACCGGCGAAGTGCAGGGCAATCTGTCCACCGGGCCGCACTTGATCGATTTTAAAGCCATCGCGGACTGGAGCAAACCGGGCTGGCAGGCGGTACAGGTACAGAGCAATCAGATCGCCCAGGCCGCCGGAACCTATCTGCCCGGCGGGATCGTCATGAATGAAATTCACTACGATCCGGATGTCAAAACGGAACTGGCGGAGTTTATCGAACTGTATAATACCACGGGAGATTCGATCGATCTTTCGGGGTGGAGCTTCTGCAACGGCGTGAGCTATGCGTTTCCAGCCGGTACCCTTTTGGCAGGCGGTGACTATCTGGTGGTGGCCCAGAATCCTTCGGTAATCGCAAGTAAATTCGGCGTTGCCTCGGAGAAAATCTACGGGCCATACGAAGGCAAGCTGAAAAATGAGGGGGAAAAGCTCGAGCTGTGCAATAACGAAGGTCTGGAAGTGGATCAGGTGGAGTATCAGCTTGGCTTTCCCTGGCCGATCGTGGGCGATTCGTTGACCTACGACGGTTCAGGGGCGGCGATCCAACTGGCCCATCCGTTTCTGGACAACGACCTGGGCGGAAGCTGGCGGTCGGCGTTTCCCACGCCGGGGGCGCAGAATTCGGTGTACGCGGAAAATATGCCGCCCCAGATTCGACAGGTGAAGCATAGCCCCCAAGAACCCCATTCGGCAGAGGGAGTGGCCATTACCGCGAAAGTCACGGACCCCGACGGCGTGGCCGGCGTGATTTTGAGCTATCAACTGGTGGACCCGGGCAACTATATCCGCTATCAATATACCGAATCGGGCAGCAATACCCGGCTCATCGATCCGGCCTATGAAATGAATTGGGTGGATGTCGCCATGCACGATGACGGCCAGAACGGGGACCTGATCGCCGGGGATGATGTTTATTCGGTCCAGTTACCAGGCGCAATGCAGATACATCGCCGGCTGGTCCGCTACCGGATTACAGTAACCGATACTGCCGCCCTAAGCGTGCGCGTACCCTACGCGGACGATCCCCAGCCGAACTTCGCCTATTTCGTCTTTGACGGCGTCCCAGCCTGGAGCGGTGCGATTCAGCCGGGCAGCGACGATCCGGCCCAAGCGGAGGTGGTCGAATACGGCCCGGAGGTAATGGATTCACTGCCTGTCTATCAACTGCTCGCCAAAGCGGATGATATTCAGCAGTGGCAGTTTGATTATATTGATCCCGCCAGTCCCGCCGCCGGCTGGTACCAGTGGTCGGGCACACTGGTTTATGATGGGGTGGTGTATGATAACATCTGGTACCGGGTCCGGGGCTGGTGGTCGGCGTATAGATGGGGCAAGAACAAGTGGAAGTTCGACTTTAACCGGGGCCACTATTTCCAGGCCAGGGACGATTACGGCCAGAAATACCAGCAAAAATGGGATAAGATGAACTTTTCCTTCTGTCTGTCGATGTGGGATTACAACGGCAATTACCGGGGCGACGAAGGCATGTTCGAGGCGGTGGGTTTCAAGCTGTTCAATCTGGCCGGCGTACCGGGCTGCCACACCAACTGGATACATTACCGGGTGATCGACAGCGCCGGGGAAACCGGCCCCACGCAGTATGACGGCGATTTCTGGGGCTTGTATATGGCCGTCGAGCAGCCGGACGGCAATTTCCTGGACGAACACGGCCTGCCGGACGGGAACGTCTATAAAATGGGCGGAACCGGGCCTAACAAAACCAACCAGTGTACAACCCAGGTAACCGACGGGTCCGATCTAAGCAGTTTTCGCAATTCGTATCCCGGTTACTCGGCGGAGCAATGGCAAGCGAACGCGGATCTGGAGTCCTATTACACGTTTCGTGCCCTGGTGCACGGCCTGCATCATTATGATCTGAATGACGGCTGGAACTGCATCTATTATCATAACTCGGAAACGAATCAATGGTCGCTGCTGCCCTGGGATATCGATCTGTCGTGGAATGACGGCGCGTGGAACAATGGCGGAGTCATCTGGGAACAGGTCCTGAATTTCCCGGACTATCAAATCGGCTATAGGAACCGTGTGCGTGAACTTCGCGACCTGCTGTTCAATACCGGGCAGGGCTGGCAGTTGATCGATGAATACGCGGCCCTGATCACCGACCCCAACGGCGGTCCCTCGTTTATCAACGCCAACCGGGCCATGTGGGACTGGAATCCGCTGCTGAACACCATCGGGCGGGGCTACCCAATCAATCCGTACCCGTCGGAAGTGGATCTTCGCGGTAAATACTATCAAAATCCGAATTTAGTGACGCCGGATTTCGCGGGCATGGTCCAGATGATGAAAGATTACATCAAACCAACCGGGGGCGGCGGCGCCCGGCTCGATTCGATGGCCTATGACCCTGCCATCCCGGACACACCCGCCATTACCGCCACCGGCGACCCGGCTTTCCCGGCGAACAATCTCACCTTCCAGACCAGCCCCTTCAGCGATCCGCAGGGCAGCGGAACTTTTGGCGCCATGCAATGGCGGCTCGGCCAGGTGGAGGCCAGTGCCCGGATCGCAGCAGCACCGGCGGGAGGCGAACTGATCGCCGCGGGGACCGAATGGAAATATTTCAAGGGATCGGCAGAACCGTCCGCCACGCCGGGCTTGTGGCGGACGCTGGGATTCAACGATGATCCCGGTTCCAGCAACTGGCTGACAGGCAATGCCGCCATCGGTTATGGCGAGAGCTTTATCGTCACCAACCTGGACGATATGCGGTACAACTATACGACGGTGTATCTGCGCAAGGTGTTTACGGTAACCGCCGATACCCTGGATACCATCGATTCGCTGAAATTGCTGGTAAAATATGACGACGGCATCAACGTATGGATCAACGGCGTGCATGTGGAGGGGGAGAATGTTCCCGGGGCCGAGCTGGCTTATTACGAGATTGCCAATACGTCAATAGAAAACACCGGCTTTGTAGAGTTCATCCTTCCCAATGCGGCGGAATATCTGGAGGCGGGCGACAATATCATCGCGGTCCAGTTGCTGAATCGTTCGTTGACGGAGAGTACGGACGCCTTTTTTGACGCCAGCCTGAGCGCCATGGCCGGCACATCCGACCAGTCGGTGAATTATTTCACCCGGCCGGGCAAATATGAAATCACCCCCGTCTGGGAAACCGAAGAGATGCCCGCCTATCAAAACAGCATCACGATTCCCGCCGCCGCCGTCGAGGAAGGCAAAACCTACCGGGTCCGCTGCCGCATGAAGGACAACACCGGCCGCTGGAGCCACTGGTCACCGCCGATCCAGTTCACCGCGGGCCAGCCGCTCTCCGCCTATATTCTGGAAAACCTGCGAATCACCGAGATGATGTACAATCCCGCCCCCCCGGACCTGGCAGCCGGTGAGCTGAATCTCGATAATAACGAGTTTGAATTTATCGAGCTGAAAAACACGGGGCAGGATTCCATCGACTTGACCTATGCCTCCTTCACCAGCGGCATCACCTTCGCCTTCGGCAGCGGCAGCCTCACCGCCCTCGCCCCGGGCGAATTTACGCTGGTGGTCCGGAATCAGGCGGCCTTCGAATCCCGCTACGGCACCCAGGGGTCCACTCACATCGCGGGAACCTATTCCGGCAAGTTATCCAACACCGGAGAAATAATCCGGCTGGAAGATACCTGGAACGGTGTGATCGTGGAATATACCTACCAGACCGGGCGCCTCTGGCCGCCGGCCGCCGATGGCGCAGGCCATTCGCTGGTGCCCCTCGCATCGGCCCTCGCAGCCGAACCGGACGGCTCGCTCAACTACGGCGGCAACTGGCGGATGAGCAGCTACCTCGGCGGCTCGCCCGGCCAGGATGATATCCCCCTCGCCCCCACCGTGGTCTTGAACGAACTCATGGCCCATACCGATTATTCCGACCCGGCCCATCCCCAGTACGATTCCAACGACTGGATCGAGCTGTATAACACCACCGCCGCCGCCCTCCCCCTGACCGACTGGTATCTCAGCGACGATAGCAACTCCCTGCAAAAGTGGGCCATCCCTGGCACCTTACTAGCCGGACTCAGCCGCGCCAGTTTTGATGAGGTGAACGATTTCCATAATCCGATCACCTCCGGTTTCGGCCTCAACAAGGCCGGCGAAACGTTGTTCCTTTCGTATCTGCCCGG
This sequence comes from uncultured Pirellulales bacterium, assembly GCA_964580995.1. Taxonomy (GTDB): domain Bacteria; phylum Planctomycetota; class Phycisphaerae; order Sedimentisphaerales; family SM23-30; genus JAKJEP01. Next base: position 1,660 of record CAZOMV010000139.1, on the reverse strand, counting down.
CGACGGCAGTGACCGCGTGGTCGATGCCGTCCAATTTGCAGGACAGGATCAATCCGTCTCGCTGGGCCGCTACCCGGACGGCGGGGCCTACTGGCAGACGATGCCCCCTTCCCGCGACGGCTCCAATCAAACCCCCCTTCAATCGGTGGTGATCGACGAAATCATGTATCATCCCCTGGATTCGGAGGAGGAGTATCTTGAATTGTACAATCCCACAGCCGCCGCAATCGTACTGGAAAATGCCGTCGGCACCTGGCACCTGGCCGGCGGGATCACCTATACCTTCCCAGCCGGGCTTTCGCTGGCCCCCTACGAAAGAATTCTGATCGTCGGTTTCGACCCGCTCGTGGATGCCGCCCGCCTGAGCAGTTTCCAAAATTCCTATAATCCGGGTGGCATTCTCATCCTCGGTCCCTGGTCCGGCAGCCTGGCCAACGAGGGTGAGCGGCTCGCGCTGGAAAAACCCCAGGCCCCCGATCAGGCCGGGGATCCGGTCTCCTGGATCATCCAGGACGAGGCCATCTATTTCGATCAGACCCCCTGGCCCGCCAGCCCGGACGGCTCCGGCGACTCCCTCCAGCGAACCACCCCCGCCCTCTCCGGCAACAACCCGGCAAACTGGACCGCAACCCCCCCCACCCCCGGCTATTAAATAAAGGGATATGCAGCTTGCTGCACACGCGGTTCCTTTTACGTCCCCATATTCCATTCCCTCGTCCATTGGTCATTCCTGCGAATTCCGGTAGGGTATGCTCCGCATACCATCTTTATATCGAACTCGTTCGAATATACTCATCCTCCATATAACAGGTAAGGGTCCGATGGTCATTCCTGCGGAAGCAGGAATCCAGATTTTTATTCACCCCCGTATTGCCTGACACAGCGCCCAGCTGAAGCGTCTACTTTTCATCTGCACTCGCGTCGAGAAAATTGGACTCTTGTCCACTTGCCCCACCAATCTTCTCATCCCTTATACACATAATGTGAATACTAAACGAATGATCGCCCGCTGGTCATTCCTGCGAAAGCAGGAATCCAGGATTTTTCCTGTCATTCCCGCGGAGGCGGGAATCCATCTTCTGTTTTGAGTTCAAGCTTCAGCTTGTCTTATTCTTTTTCATCCTCCAGCATTCTGATTTCTTTTCTTCTCAACTGATCACCGGATCTACTGCTCAACTGTTCTCGCGCAGCACCCCCCATTTCCCCTTCTCTAACTCTAAGGCAGGTTCAGAAGGAACCGTCAACTTGCCATCCACCCTCGCGTCGGTCCTGCGGACGGCGGCTCTGTGCTGCCTTTCTCGCGAAGCAGGAAGCGACCAACAGGAGCGTAAAATGCGTATAACGCCCGCGGCGTTTTCGCCGTAGGCCGTGCCTGCTTCTCAGCCCCACCTTCTCACCCTCTCACTTTCTCACTTATTCCATTCCGTCCATCTCGGCTATCTTGGCCTATAGGTCCCATTTGTCCTATACGTCCTATTCTTATCTTCCGCTTGGCCGGCTCTTTCTCCGCAGGCCCCGAAGGGGCCATATGTTTCTTAGCCGGGGGCGTAAGCCCCCGGACCTCGGCCAGCCACCACCCCCCAAGCCCCAAAGGGGCGAAAGTAGCAATCGAAAGCCATAGGATAAGGCCTGCCCCGCCATCCTATCCCAGCCCCGCACG
>CAZOMV010000138.1:0-11593 GCA_964580995.1 uncultured Pirellulales bacterium | reverse complement strand
AACCGGAGGAAGGTGGGGATGACGTCAAGTCCTCATGGCCTTTATGCCCAGGGCTGCACACGTGCTACAATGGCGCGGACAAACCGATGCAAGACCGTGAGGTGGAGCAAATCGGAAAAACCGCGTCTCAGTTCGGATTGTAGGCTGCAACTCGCCTACATGAAGTTGGAATCGCTAGTAATCGCAGATCAGCTACGCTGCGGTGAATAAGTTCCTGAGCCTTGTACACACCGCCCGTCAAGTCATGGGAGCCGGGAGTACCTGAAGTCGGGTAGCTAACCGTAAGGAGGCGCCTGCCGATGGTAAGTTCGGTGACTGGGGCTAAGTCGTAACAAGGTAGCCGTAGGGGAACCTGCGGCTGGATCACCTCCTTTCTAGGGATATCTAGAAATTTGTCGCCCGCAAGGGTTTGACGAATGGAGATGTCAGCATTTTCTCGTTACAGTACAACTGTTTTAATTTGTAAGCCTGCCGGAAGACCCCGGCAGGTTTTTTTTTGCCATATTATAGTAAAAATGAATACGCATTGGTTGGTATTCTTTTATCCAATTTTGCTTGTCAAAATAAGGCGGTACAATATGGAATGTATTTTTAAATGGTTCGGTGATCCCGGGAAGGTTGCTTTTGCAGATACAGTTATTTCTGTAGGTTCTATTGTTGTGGCAATAATAGCTCTGACAATAAGTTGTAAAACCCAAAAACAATTGTTAAAAATAGAAAATCGCAGGGAAAGAGATAGGCTCTATGAAAAAAAGAAGGCTTATCTAAGAGCCTGTGGTGTCAAGGAAATGCACGAGCATGGATCTTGTTTTTATATTCACATTGAAAATATTTCCATGGCGGAAGCTCGAAATTTAGAAATATTTTATGATGAAGAGGGTAAGCGGCTTTGGGATCACCCCGCTTTGATTAGAGGGGCGGTAAAAAAAGAAATGAAATTGATTGGGCCGAAGTCTTCTATCCGTTATTTGGCGGATTTCAATCTGAAGCGCAACAAGGATAACCTTATGAACCTCATGTGGTTAGCGACGAGAAAATTCGTTCGGGGCCCCAAACTGCCCAATTGCCCCCCTGGCTGCCCCAATTTGCCAGTTTGCCCAAACGATTTTTCTCTGGATTTTGTGAAAATCCGCAGCAGATTGCCATCCGCTGGTGTTGCGCTTCAGATTGAAATTTGTATTTATTAACGGAAGAGAGGGGTGGAGTAGTATATCCTACTAAAATTCTAGTAACTTGGACGGATGATTCCGGGGAAGAAGGAAAATATTCTACCGACATAACCTATTTGTAATAACAATTGATTCTGCAATTCGTAATATCACCCCAACACCCGCAGATATTTTTTTGGATCAGATCCCAAAAAGTTGGTGAAAATGAATCAAATAGGTCGCCTCTTCGAGGCGGGAATTTATCGCATGAAAGCCGCCGGCATAATTTGAAAGGGCTGGTACTCAAGAAGTACCAACCCCATGCCGTATGGCACCGCCACCACGGTTATCGGGGGTTGGATTCGCTTCCCTGTGTGGTCCTATCCCCCGTGACGATGGGTGCATTATATTGCCCCATGCCGGAGGCTTAAAGCGTTAAATTACAAGGTTTTGCCTGCAAAACCTTGAAGAAACTACCAACTTTTTATGTGAAATATAGTAGTGTTTTGTCTAACCTTATTTATCAGGTATGGGTCTCATTAAGTAAGAGGGGGAGGCTATATATCCGCGGCGAATTTTCTGTAATGTGTAAGGTAAGGCTTTGATATATAACCAGATAGATAAATATGAGAGTGGTTTTTTGCTTGTATATTTTACAACTTGAAATGGTTTGGTTTTAGGGGCTGAAACAGGTGTAAAATATTCCAATGGTAAATATTGGTGGTTGCGGATTTTTCTTATTTATACTATGTTGCCCGAGGAGAAGGAATGAGCCAATAATTTGATATGTTAGCAAAAATCGACATAATGGCTGAGAGATGGGGTGGAAAGGATCAAATTTATGGATCGAAGGCAGTTTTTGACGACGGGGCTGGCGGCGGGGACGGCGGCGATTTCCATGTCCGCGGCAGCCAAGGCGGAGGAAGGCACAAAATCCGAGGCCGGCGGGAAGTTTAAATTGAAATATGCGCCGCATTTCGGGATGTTTTCCCAGCACGCGGGCAATGATGTAATCGATCAGATTAAATTCGTGAGCGATCAGGGATTCCGGGCGGTGTTTGATAACGGTATCCAGGGCAGATCTGTCGCTCAGCAGGAAGCCATTGCCAAGGAGCTGGAACGGCTGGGGATGGATTTGGGGCCGTTTGTGTCCTATGCGGATTTCGGGGTTAAATCGTTCGTGACCCAGGACCCGGAAATTCGTACGATGTTGATTCAGAAGACCAAGGAGGCGGTGGAGGCGGCCCAGCGGCTGAGGGCCAAGTGGACTTTGATGGTTCCCGGCCATTATGACGACCATCTGGAATGGGACTATCAGACCGCCAATGTCATCGAGAATCTGCGGTATTGCGTCGAGGTGTGCGAGCCGACGGGGCTGGTGATTGTGCTGGAGCCGCTGAACGCCTGGACGGATCATCCGGGCCTGTTTTTGACCAAGATTCCGCAGGCGTATCAGATCTGCCGGGCGGTGAACAGCCCCTGCTGCAAGATTATCAACGATCTGTATCACCAGCAGATTACGGAGGGGAATCTGATCCCGAATATCGACAGGGCCTGGAGCGAGATTGGCGCGTTTCATATTGGTGATAATCCGGGGCGGCAGGAACCGACGACCGGAGAGATCAACTATAAGAATGTGTTCAAGCATATTCACGAAAAAGGGTATCAGGGGGTCTTGTGCATGGAGCATGGCAAGAGCAAGGAAGGCAAAGAAGGGGAGAAGGCGCTAATTGATGCGTACCGGTATTGTGATAGTTTTTAACCAGCTTTTCTAAAATTTATTTTTTTCTCGAAGAGAAAGGATCTACTATGCGAAACAATAATCAAGGTCAGGACAAGAGGGTTGTTTCCAGGCGTGACTTCATGAAGACCTCGGCGGCGCTGTCGGTGGCAGCGGTACTTTCCGGGGCGGAGCGGGTCTTTGCCGCGGGGAATGATAAAATCCGGATCGGGATGATCGGCTGTGGCGGCCGGGCCACCGGAGCCATGCTCGATTGTTTCAACGCCGATCCGAATGTGGAGCTGATTTCCATGTGCGATCTGTTCCAGGACCGGATTGACGGCGCGCTCAATGGACTCAAAGAAAATTTGAAAGAAAATTTTACCAAACGGGTCAAGGTCACGCCGGAAACCTGCTTTACGGGTTTTGACGGCTATCAGAAACTGTTGAAAACGGATGTCAATCTGATTATTACGGCGACCCCACCTCATTTCCGGCCGGAGCATCTGCGGGCCTCCATTGAGGCGGGCAAGCATGTGTTTATGGAAAAGCCGGTGGCGGTGGACCCGGTGGGGATCCGTTCGGTGATTGAATCTTCGGAGCTGGCGGCTGAGAAGGGGCTGGCGATAGTCGCCGGAACCCAGCGCCGGCATCAGAATCAATATGTGGAGATGATGAAGCGGATCCATGACGGCGCGATCGGGGAGATTGTGGCCGGCCAGTGTTACTGGAATATGGGAGAACTGTGGCTGAACCCCCGCCAGCCGAACTGGTCCGAAATGGAATACCAGTGCCGGAACTGGCTGTATTATACCTGGCTGTCCGGGGATCATATCGTGGAGCAGCACGTGCATAATATCGATGTCATTAACTGGGCTTTGGAAGCGATGCCGGAGAAATGCATGGGGCTGGGCGGCCGGCAGGTGCGGACCGCGCCGGAATACGGGCACATCTTCGATCATTTTGCGGTGGATTTCAGTTATCCCGGCGATGTGCGGATTATGAGCATGTGCCGGCAGAGCAACGGCTGTGCCGACCGGGTAACGGAACGGGTGGTGGGGACCAAAGGCGTGGCTTATTTCGATTCCTTTACCATTACCGGCGAGAATCCGTACAAGTTTGAAGGGGATAATCCTAATCCGTATGTGGTGGAGCACGCCGATTTGCTCAAGAGCATTCGGGCCGGCAAGCCGCTGAACGAAGGCAAACAGATTGCCGAGAGCACTCTTTGTGCGATCATGGGTCGGATGAGCGCTTATACCGGCAAGGAACTCTCCTGGAACTGGACCATGAAATCCTCCAAGCTGGATTTGCGTCCGGAGAAATATGAGTTGGGCGATATTCCCGTGCCGCCGGTGGCGATTCCGGGGCAAACCCCATTGATCTGACCGAAAAAGTAAATTTATTTTTGGAGTATAGTATCTTATGAAAACCAAATTGGAAAAAAACAAAAGTATTTCCCGCCGGGAGTTTCTGGGTGGGACAGCCGCGGCGGCGGCCTTCACGATTATCCCCAGTTATGTCCTGGGCCAGAATGGCCAGACGCCGCCCAGCGAAAAGCTCAACATCGCCGGCGTGGGTGTGGGCGGCATGGGCCACAGCAACATCAATGCGTTAAGCTCGCAAAATATCGTGGCGCTGTGCGATGTGGATTCGGAGAAGGCGGCCAAGACCTTCAGCGAATATCCCAAGGCCAAGCAGTATAAAGATTTCCGGGTCATGCTGGAAAAGGAGGGAAAGAACATCGATGCGGTGGTGGTGGCCACGCCGGACCATACCCATGCGGTGGTGGCGGCGATGGCGATGAAGATGGGCAAGCATGTCTATGTGCAGAAACCGATGACGCACAATGTATTTGAGGCTCGCCGCCTGACCGAGATTGCCCGCGAGATGAAAGTGGCCACGCAAATGGGCAATCAGGGGCACTCGGGCGAAGGAATTCGGCTGGTTTGCGAATGGATCTGGGATGGCGCCATCGGGCCGGTGCGGGAAGTGCATTCCTGGACGAACCGCCCGATCTGGCCGCAGGGCATTGACCGGCCCGCGGATCAGCCGCCGGTTCCACCGTCGCTGGACTGGGATTTATGGCTGGGGCCGGCTCCCACTCGTCCCTATCATCCCACCTATCATCCGTTTAGCTGGCGGGCGTGGTGGGATTTCGGCACCGGAGCACTCGGCGATATGGCCTGCCATATTCTGGATCCGGCCTTCTGGGCGTTGAAACTGGGGTACCCGGTCAGCGTGGAAGCCAGCTCCACCAAGGTGAATGACGAAACCGCACCGGTTGCCTCGATTATTCATTACCAATTCCCGGAACGGGAAGGTATGCCCGCGGTTAAATTGGCCTGGTACGACGGCGGCCTGATGCCGCAGCGGCCGGAAGAACTGGAGCCGGGCCGGATGCTGGGCGATGGCGATGGCGGTGTGCTGTTTGTCGGCGATAAGGGCAAGATTATGTGCGGCTGCTATGGCCGTTCGCCCCGGCTGATTCCGGAATCGGCGATGAAGGAATATAAACAGCCGCAGAAGACCCTGCCGCGTGTGGAAGGCGACATGGGCGGCCACGAGATGGACTGGGTCCGGGCCTGCAAGGATCCATCGAAGCCCGCCAGCTCGAATTTCAACTATTCCGGCCCGCTGACGGAAATGGTGGTGATGGGCAACCTGGCGATTCGCAACCAGGGTATGAAGCTGGACTGGGACGGCCTCAATATGAAAGTTACCAACTGTGAAGCGGCCAACCAGTTTGTTCAGCGGCAATACCGCGAAGGCTGGACGTTGTAATTACCGCGATTCGAATAAGAAATTAGATTTTAAGTTGCTCTGAAGGCAAGGTGTTTTCAGGGCAACTTTTTTGGATTTTGCAGCAATGGGCTTCCGTTCGTGAAGTATTTTGTCAAGTGTAGGCTAAGAAGCTATTTTTGGAATCAATTATCAATTATCAATTATAAATTATTGAATGTCTCCATGGAGAGTTTGTAAGTATCCTTTTCTCGGACAACGAGTCCTAACATACCGAGCGATCGCACAATATCTTGCAATCTCTGTTTTCGGATAGCGTCTGCGTGTTCCTTAAATCCGCATTGTAAACACAATTGTTCGATGCCGATATAGTTTTCGCTAAACAATTGAGGAATAAATCCTTTCAGTTCTTTCCGATCCACGTATTGGAAATAACTTTTTTTTAACTCCTCGGAACTCGGAATCACGGAATTCGCGAAACGATTTTTTCTCATTTCCGGGGTGGGGAAAATAGTCGAATATTTTAAGGGTACGATATTCGGATAACTGGCGGAAATACCCATAAATAAATTCAAGAATTTCAAATAGGTTTTCTTATCCTGCACTTGTTGGAGATATTCCTTGCTGTTGCTCATGGTTTCGAATTCCCATAGATACTCAAAAGCATCCTGGATGTGGAATTGCACGAAGGCAATAAAAGCCGCTTTTAATAAATCGAGTTTTGGGTCCGGATGATTGGCTACGATATATTTAGGATTTTTGTAAAATAGAATCTCTCCAAAAATGGGGGAATTGCCTTTTGCCCCCCGCAGCCCAATGGGTACCGGTTTATAGCTGGTGTGAGTAGAATTGGCAAGTTGAACTTCCGCCGTACGAAAACCGTATTCACGGGTGATATGTTGTAATTTGCTCTGTGTATTGTCAAGGTCGAATTCGCACTGTACCATGAGCAGTTTTGTTTTCAGGATGTTTTTTGCGCCATTTAAAATGCCAGGTTCGGTACCTTCTGTGTCAATGGAAAGAAAATCGGGAAGGGCCGCCTTTGCGGAGGGATTTGAATACAAATCATCTAATGTTATAACCTCTACCTGACATATTTCGTCGATTACCCCTCTCAGGTCATGATCCCAGCCGAATCCGTTAAAATAATATCTTGCATTATCGACATTTGGTTTTTCGAGAGTACTTTCATAACGATCGGCAAGCAGATGGAAATCCGCTTTTCCGGTATGCCCAGCTATGCAATAGGGCAGGATGACTTGCTGGGAAGCTAAATGTTTTGTCTGGCTTTCCATTTGGCTAATGCAACTTGTATCCGCTTCATATAAGACATTCTCCAGGTCTTTTTCATATTCGGCGGGAAGTTTGGGAAATACCCGGGTGCCGCAGCGGCCCCCAATATGATGGACCGAGATTGTGAAATTGTCTTTTGCCATAAGACGTGGTTCTCCCATATGTGCTTTTCTGTTACGTATCGGATTTTCATGAGGGTCCTCTTTAAAATTGGGTGTTAATATTTGACCGTTTTCGGCCCGCGTGCGGGATTATCAGCGACGGGGCCGTTTTTGGTCCAAAGGATGGGATCCGGGCGTATTTGCCGTTTGGTTTTTACTTTATTCCAGGGATGATGGACGAGGAACCCGGTCTGCCGGCCCGGAATGGAGCCGAACGCGAAAGAATCAGGATGGATGGGGCGGGGTGACGAGGGTATGGACCATGATGGCGTTGGTGGTACCGGGGGCGCCGAGGGGCCGGCCGGCGATGTGGACGACATAGTCGCCGGGCTGGGCCCAATGGTTTTCGAGGGAGAGTTTGTCGGTCAGGTCGGCGAATGCGCGGATGTCGCCGGGGACGGGGATGCAGATGGGGATCACACCATAGTGCAGGCTCATCTGGCGGCAGGCATACTCATCGGAGCTCATGGCTATAATAGGGACATCAATACGGGCCTTGCTGAGCAGTTGGGCGGTGGAGCCGGTCTGGGACCAGACAGCCACCAGCTTGGCGCCGATTTCATCGATCATCTGGGCGACCGTACGGGCGATGGCGGCGGCAACGGCCAATTCATCGTTGGTTTCGATTCGCGGGCGCGGCAGGTCCATTTGATCCATGAAGGTTTCGGTAACTTTGGCGATTCGGGTAATGGTGCGCACGGCGTGCAGGGGGTATTTACCGACGGCGGTTTCGCCGGAGAGCATGACGGCATCGGTATAGTCCATAATCGCGTTGGCGATGTCGGAAACCTCGGCCCGGGTTGGGGTGGGGCTTTCGATCATGGATTGCAGCATCTGGGTGGCAACAATGACGGGCTTGCCCAGCCGGCGGCAAAGTTGGGTGATGCGTTTCTGATAGAGGGGCACCTGGGCCAGATCCATCTCCACCCCCATATCCCCGCGGGCGACCAGGACGGCGTCACTGGCCTGGACAATATTTTCCAGATGTTCCAGGGCTTCCGGTTTTTCGATTTTCGCGATGACTTTAATGGTGGAGTCGGCTTTATGGATGTATTTTAAAAGCTGCTTAATGTCTGAGTCGCTGCGGACGAAACTCAGGGCCAGGAAATCCAGTTTGTGTTCAATGGCCCAGTCCACGCATTGCCAGTCCCGTTCGGTGATCGAAGGGACGGAGATGTTGGTATCCGGCAGATTGATGCCCTTGTGGCTGAAGAGGAAGCCGCCGACACTTACCTTGCAGATGACTTTATCCTTGAACTGCTGGGTGATCTCCATGGCGATCTGGCCGTCGTCGATCAGGACCCGCTGGCCGACTTCGACATCGCGGAAAAAGTTGGAATAATTGGTGCCGAAGCAGGCGGCCGCACCGGTTTCCATGCCGGCGTGAATCGTTACCTCATCGCCCGGATGCAATTCCTGCCCTTCCGGCTCGATTTTGGAGGTGCGAATCTTCGGGCCGCACAAATCGCCCATGATGGCGGTGGAATGGTGATGCTTCGCCCGGATTTGATTGAGATTCTGAAGCACTTCGGCGTGTTTGTCCAGATCCCCATGCGAGAAATTCAAACGGAAGACATCCACGCCGCTGGCGATCAGGGCTTCGAGTTGTTCGGGTTGGCTGGAAGAGGGGCCGAGGGTCGCTACTATTTTGGTTTTAATCATAGGATTCGATTTAATTATTAGATTGGGAAGTTACGGAAAACGGCATCTTCAACCGTTGAAGAATACCCGCCTTGCCGGTCAGTTTGCTTTTTCCGGTGAGGGATTCGGTCGTGACAATTTTGGCACCCTTGGTTTCCATCTGCCGGAGAGCCAGATTGGTGGTTTTATCTTCGTGGCCCATAATGGCATCCGCGACGATCAGCACTTTTTTTCTGCGATTCAGCAGGCCTAAAACGGTTTCTTTGACAGCATCTTCGGCCCCGATTCCGAAGACGATTAGTTCGTCCGCTTTGACATCGGTAAGCAGCCGATCGGCCCGCGGCTGGGTAAAGGGATCCGCCACCCTTTTTTCAAAAATGACCTGTTGATAGGTGGTAAGGATATTTCTGGGCAGATCGAGACGGTTTTCGGGGCCGAAACGGACGAAGGAGGGTGCGATGGTATAGTTGATTTTTTCCTGGCCCGGTGTTCCTTCGACGCAACGGGGAACATAGTCGGGCAGCTCAAAGGCGGAATCGGATCTACGTGCCAAAGCGGTCGAAATAATGGGGTACTTATAGACCCTGCCCCAGGCGATGAGCCTGCGGATGGCTCGCAACGGATTGGAACGGTCGCGGCCGTTCATGCAAAAGGCATCGATTTGAGTGTCAATGTCGATCAGGACTCGTCTGGTTTTTCTTCTCAGCAGCCCTACCATAATTCAATCCCTTTGTCAGAAAAATCTATAGACTACTCTACCTCTAAATCCAATCGACTTCCTGGCTCGATAGCTTTAAGACTATTGAACGGATATATTTACAAACCTTGCCGATAAGTCCCAGTTGCTATATCATAGTCCTCCATATTTGTTGAATGCAAGCGAAACATAAATAATCCGGAGAAATTTGATTGCCAAAAACGTTAGAAGAAATAATTGTTGATATAGATAAGTATAGCCCACCAATGGACTTAGGGGTTTTATTTGGTCGGTCCGGCCCCGTTCATATCGAGGTAGGGTCCGGCAAGGGAACCTTTATCTTAAATCAGGCCCGATTGCATCCGGAGATTAATTTTCTGGGGATTGAGTGGGCCAATGAGTTTTATCGGTACTGCGCCGACCGGATACGGCGGTGGGAAATGGCCAATGTGCGGATTTTGCGGGCCGATGCCCGGGAGTTTATCGGACGTTTCGTGCCGGATAGCAGCGTTGGGGCCTTTCATGTGTATTTTCCTGACCCCTGGCCCAAGCGGCGTCATCAGAAGCGGCGGTTTTTCACCCCGGAAAATATCCGGCAGGTCTGGCGCTGTCTGGTGGGTGGGGGGCAACTGCGGACGGCCACCGACCATGCGGAGTATTTTGAAATCATGTCGCAGGTGCTTTTGCAGGAGCCGGGGATAGCGGAATTGTTTGAGCCGGTGGAATTTTATCCTGCTGACGCCGCCGATCCGGGGGAATGGGTCGGCTCCAATTTCGAACGAAAATATCTGAAAGAAGGCCGGGCCATTTATACCCTGGCGGTGAAAAAACGCTGAGCCTATATCTAAAGCGGCAGTAGCATTTATGAAGAAATGGATGGAAGTAGCCGGATTGTTTTTGAAGCTGGGGACGTTTGCCTTCGGCGGGCCGGCGGCCCATATCGGGATCATGCACGATGAAATCGTGAAGAAGCGGAAATGGCTGACGGATCAGCAATTTCTGGATCTGGTGGGGGCGACCAATCTGATTCCCGGCCCGAATTCCACCGAAATGGCCATCCATATTGGGTATTTGCGGGCGGGCTGGAAAGGGTTGGTGCTGGGGGGTCTGGGTTTTATGGTGCCGGCTACCCTGATTGTCCTGGTGCTGGCCTGGCTGTATGTGCGGTTTGGGACGGTGCCGCAGGCCCAATGGATTTTCTACGGCATCAAACCGGTCATTATCGCCATTGTGGTGCAGGCCCTGTGGAATCTGGGAAAAAAGGCGGTGAAAGGTCCGGTTACCGCCCTGGCTGGTTTGGGGATTCTGGTCCTGTATTTTATGGGGATCAACGAAGTGGCTCTGCTGTTTGGCGGGGGCTTGGCGGTGATGATTGTCCTGAATGCGCATCGGCTGCGAAACCGGCTGATGGGCGTTTCCCTGCTTCCGCTGGGCGGTATCGGGCTGCTGGTGCAGGCGGTTCAGCCGGTTACGCTGTCCTCGCTGTTTTTGATTTTTCTGAAGATAGGAGCGATCTTGTACGGCAGCGGGTATGTCCTGCTGGCCTTCCTCCGGGCGGATCTGGTGGTGTGGCTGGGGTGGCTGACCGATCCGCAGTTGATCGATGCCATCGCCATCGGGCAGGTCACGCCGGGGCCGCTGTTCACCTCCGCTACCTTTATCGGGTATCTTCTGGCCGGGGTGCCGGGGGCGCTGCTAGCCACCGCCGGAATTTTTCTGCCGTCTTTTGTTTTCGTGGCGCTGTCGAATCCGCTGATCCCGCGGATGCGGAAATCCCCCTGGCTGGGCAGCCTGCTGGACGGCGTCAATATTTCCTCGCTGAGTTTGATGGCGGCTGTGACCTGGCAGTTGGGCCGGGCCACGCTGATTGATCCGTTTAGTATTTTGATTACGCTGGTTTCGCTGGGTCTGCTGGTCCGGTTCAAAATCAATTCGACCTGGCTGATTGCCGGGGGGGCCTTACTGGGCCTGGTGCGAACTTTCCTGTGACTGCGGATGGGCATGGCTGCGTAACAGGGCGGCAATCTCCGATAGGCCTTTTTCCGCAGCGATCTGGAGTGGGGTTTGGCCGCCGTTGTTGGTTATTTCCGTATCGGCGTTATTCTCCAGAAGGATTTGTACGATTTTCAATTCATCATTAGCCCAAGTTCCGCAGTAGATGGCAAAATAAATTTTTTTGAAAAAATTTATC
>CAZOMV010000137.1:0-11620 GCA_964580995.1 uncultured Pirellulales bacterium | reverse complement strand
GGGCCGGGGCGGGGAAGGGTTTGGCGGGGGGCAGGTCATTGCTGCCGTTGTTTTCCACGGTGCAGTCTTCCCAGAGTAAGGCGGTGTAGGGCTGGAGGGGGGAGACGGCGGAACTTTGGTTGTTGGTGATGGTGCAGCGGAGGAAGTGGAGGAAGTCCACGTTCGGCTGGACGCCCGGCTGGATGCCGAGGCGGGCGTTGCCGGTGAAGCGGCACTCGTCGAAGACCAGATGTTTGACATTGCCGTTCAGGCGGAAGCCGTGGCCGGCGTCGCCGGGGTAGGCGGGCTGGCCGCGGTCGGAGGTGGTGCCGGTGAACTGGCAGCGGTAGAAATAATGGTAGGCGATGCCGGTGGCGTCGCCCTGAAGCTGGGCGCCCCACTGGACGCAGTTTTGGATGGTGTTGTTGGCCCAATAGACATAGTTCTTTTGGGGCTGGTCGGAGACGGAGATGCCGAGCTGCTGGCCGTCGTCCACGATGTTGTCGGTGACGAGGCAATAGCTGCCGATGATTTCCAGGCCGATGTATTTGACGGGGCCGGATTTGTCGCTGACGGTATTGCGGCGGGCAGCGCAGTAGTCGCAGCCGCCGACGCTGAGCCAGTGGTCGAGCTGGTTGTCTTCGATGACGGAGCGGTCGCAGCCGCCCCAGACCTCGATGCCGAGGCCCTCGCCGCCGGAGCCGGAGATGCGGTTGCCGCGGATGAGCAGGTCGGTGGAGCCGTTGTCGCCGAAGATGCCGCCGCGGCCGGTGTCGCGGATGGTGTTGCGGAGGACCTGATTGCGGGAGGAACCCCAGGCCAGGCGGATCGCGCCGCCGTAGGAGGCGCCGACGCCGATGTTTTCGAAGCGGCAGTCGGCGATGGTGCTGTCGGTGACGCCGTTTTTGCGGGTGGGATTTTCGCCGGAGAAGAGGATGCCGTGGGGGCCGAAGGTTTCGGTTTTCACGAGATTTTGGATGGTGAGATGATGGAGGTTCAGGCGGGAGGCATTGCCGCCGGAGATGCCCTGGTGGATTTTGGGATTGCTGCCGCCTTCGAGGGTGAAATGAGCCAGTTCGAGGCCGGTGCAGCCGGAGAGGTCGATCATGACGCCGGGCTGGCCGGACTGATATTGCAGGATGGTCTGGTCCTGGCCGGCGCCGATCAGCTTGCGGTGGGATTGGAGAACCAGGGTATGGTCCAAATAGTAGGTGCCTGGGTGCAGGCGGATTTCGTCGCCGGGCTGGGAGTCGTCGAGGGCCTGCTGGAGGGCGGGCGGCGTGAAGGTTTCGACGGGGATGAGTTTGGAATAGAGGGTGTCATTTTGCCAAGATAAAGAGGCAAACAGCAAAAGAAGCAGTTTCCGCAAAGTATTAAACATGGGACATATTCCTGGTTATTCGATCAATCCGCCGGTACGCAGCGGCCTTTGGACCAGGAGCGTAAGTTTTCGACGGCCTCGCGCATGGTGACGGAGAGGGGCGGAGAGTTCTGAACCGACTCCTGGATCAGATCGTTGGTGAGGGGGACCTTGCGGGAGAAGGCCTCGTGCAGGCTGCTGATGATGGCTTCTTCGATTTCGGAGCCGCTGAAGCCGTCGGCGGTGCGGGCCAGCAGGTCCAGGTTGAAATCGTCGGGATTTTGTTTGCGTTTTTTCAGGTGAATTTTGAAGATGTCGCGGCGGACTTCCTCGGTGGGCAGATCGACGAAGAAGATTTCGTCGAAGCGGCCCTTGCGGAGCAGTTCGGGGGGCAGGGCCTCGATGTCGTTGGCGGTGGCAACCAGAAAGACCGGCTCCTGATGTTCCTGCATCCAGGTGAGGAGGGTGCCGAACATCCGCTGGGAGAGGCCGCCGTCGGAGCTGCGGGAGGCGGCGGAGGCGAAGGCCTTTTCGATTTCGTCGATCCACATGACGATGGGGGCCATCATTTCGGCCTGTTTAAGGGACATGCGGAGGCGGCGTTCGGATTCGCCGATGTAGCGGTCGTAGAGGCTGCTGGTGTCCAGGCGCAGGAGGGGCCGCTGCCAGGCGGTGGCGATGGCCTTGGCGCAGAGGCTTTTGCCGGCGCCCTGGACACCGAGGATGAGGACGCCGCGGGGCGGGGTGAGGCCGAACTCGAGGGCTTTTTCGCTGGTGGCGTTCTGGCGTTTGGCCAGCCAGCCTTTGAGCCTGCGCATGCCCCCGATTTCGCTGAGTTCGGCGGGGGTTTCGACATATTCCAGCATACCGCCGGTTTGCAGCATCTGGCGTTTCTGGGCCAGGACGCGGTTGATGTCGCTGTTGTCGAAGCGGTAATCCTCGGAGATGGTGTCGAAGATGATCTGCTGGGCCTGGCGGCGGGTCAGGCCCCGCAGGTTGCGGACGATATTCCGCAAGCCCGAGCGGGTGACGTTGATCTCCAGGGGATTGTCCTGATGGAAGCTCCGCAGGGTGGTGCGGACGATCTGTTCCAGCTCTTCCTCGTCCGGGAGGGAGAGGGTGAAGTAGGAGGTGTAATTCTGAATGGCCTGGGGCAGCCGGTCGCTGTGGTCGATGAGGACCAGGGTGCTGCCGGTGATGGTGAATTTATTGATGAGGTCGCGGGTGGCCCGCAGGATATGCTTTTCGTTCAGATGCTCGACGAGGTCCAGGGCCAGAGTGATGAAGCGGTCCTCGCGGGCGGAGAGATAGTAGAGGGCGGCGGCGGGATTCTGGGTGCCTTCGATGGGCTGTTCGCCGGAGATCAGGCCGTTTTTGAGGCCGTCGTTGACGGTCCAGAGCAGCAGGTTCGAGGTCAACTGGATGGCGGTGTCGATGACCACGCTTTTGGCGTAGAGTTCCTCCAGGGTGATAATCGCGATACAGGGGTGCTTGCATTTGATTAACATTTGAAGGCTGTTGATATCGTCCATGGCGGCGTACCCTTTTTTTTGGCTGACTGATCTTCCAAGTCCGGGATTTATCATACCCGCAAACGGCAGGAAAAAGCAAATGTTTTCCGGGAGAAAGAGATAAATTATAACTTTAGCTTCTTGCCACCGGGGGATTAAAATATTAATATGCCGGATATTAATAAGGAGCCACAAGTTATGTTACGATGGATTGCTGTTTGCTGGGTGTGTTTAATCGGATTTCAAGCGCCGGTTATGGCTGACAAGATGGAGGAGTTTGAGCAATTTCTGGCGGACATCGGGTTGTCATCGGCACAGCCGAAGTTATCAGCGCCGGTGCGATTGGTGAGCGCCGCTCAGGAATATGGGGAACTGACCGTCAATGCTTCCTGTCATACGCATACGCCGCTACGGATCGGCGAGAAAAGTTATCAGGACGGTCTGGGGTCTCATGCCAACGGGCGGATCGTTTTCCAGATTGATTCGCCCATGCAGACATTTGCCGCCGAGGTTGGCATTGACAACAATGATGACACGCGGAACGGACGCGATAAGGCCAGCGTGGTGTTCGTGGTGAAGGGCGATGGGCAGGAACTGGCCCGGACGCCGGTCTGCCGTTTTGACCAACTGTCGCAACGGATCGAAGTGTCCGTGGATGGCGTACGGGAATTGGAACTGATCGTTACCGACGCCTGGGATGGGATTGCCCATGATCAGGCGGATTGGGGTGAGGCGTGCCTGATCGATGGGGACGGCAAGCGTCTGCCGCTGAGCATGATCGTCGCGGCGGCGCGGCAGTTGTTTCTTAGTCCGGCGGCGCCTCCGGCGTCATTTGTTTACGGAGGTCAAGCCTCGGAATCGCTGCTGAAAGAATGGACTCGCACGGTCAAGCCGCCGGTGGAAAGCGAAGATAGCCGGATTCACGAGATTACCTGGGTGGAAGGGCCGGAGGGGCTGGCGGCCACATGGCGGGCGGAGGTATTTAAGGATCGGCAGGCGGTGGAGTTTCGGTGGTTCTTCGAGAACCGCGGCAAAACGCCGGCCCAGCCGCTGACGGAGGTTTATGCCCTGGATTTGCTGATTTCGGATGCCAGGCCCACCCGGCTGATTCGCAGCACGGGCGGCTTGACGGGGCCGTTTCTGTCTTCCGGCGAAGGGCCCGGGTTTCTGGTTTCGGAAGTGAACCTGCTGTCGGCTCCCACGATGTCGGCGGCGGGCGGGCGATCGTCGGGGAAGGATCTTCCCTTCTTTCTGCTGCAGAACGATGCCGCGAAACGCGGCCTGCTGGTGGGTATCGGCTGGTCGGGACAATGGCAGGCTGATTTTCGTCCCGACGCCGGGCGGGGCGCAGCGCGAATCACCATCGGGATGCCGGGCATGAATCTGGCGCTGCCGGCTGGGGAAAAGATATTTTCGCCGAGTGTACTGCTGGGGCTGTATGAGGGCGAATCCCAGGATGGCTCGAATGCCTTGCGGGGAATACTTTATGACCATTATGTGGCGTTGCTGGGGGATCAGAAACCGCTGCCGCCGGTCTCCTGGAACCACTGGTTCACATTCGATAACAGGATTAGCGAGGAGATGCTGAAGCGGCAGATGGATGCGGCGGCGGACCTGGGTTTGGAATATTTCTGCATTGACGCCGGGTGGTTTGAGGGCGGTTTTCCCAGTGGGGTTGGTAACTGGACGCTGGACCGGGCCAAGTTTCCCAACGGCCTGGGACCAGTCGGGAAATACGCGGCGGAGAAGGGCATGAAGCTGGGCTTGTGGTTCGAGGTGGGGCGGGCCGATCCGGGCACGCGGCTGGCCCGCGAACATCCGGAGTGGGTGGCCGGCAACCAGGTGAAGCTGGAAGTGCCTGAGGCGCGCGAATGGATTTTCCAGATGATGTGCGGTTTTATCGACGAAGGGCAAGTCCGATGGATACGCTATGATTACAATTTCGAGCCGCTGGGGCGGTGGGATAGTGCCGATGCGCCGGAAACGCGGGGGCTGACGCAGATTCGTTATCTGGAAGGGGAATACGAATTATTTGATCGCCTGCGGGAAAAATATCCTGAGCTGCTGATCGAGAGCTGTGCCAGCGGCGGGCGGCGGATCGACCTGGAAACGATGCGCCGCGCGCATACGTACTGGAAGAGCGATGAGACAGGCAATTTGATAACGGCCCGTTCGCAAGAGACGGGCGGCAATCAACTGTTGCCGGGCGGACTGCTGAATACGAATTTGCCGGCGGCGTCCCGGGCGAGCCGCTTCGATCTGCATAGTCTTTTTGCCGGTCCCCTGGGTTTTGCCAGCGACTGGACGGGGCTGGACGAGGCGGCGCGGCAGCGGGTGCGTCAGGAAATCGAAAACTATAAGAAGGTGCGGCATCTGCTGAATAAGGACTACTATCCGCTCCTGCCGCAGACCTTTGATCTGACGCAATGGGTGGGCTGGGAGTTCCACGATCCGGCGACGGGGGAGGGATTTCTGGTGGTCTTGCGGCCGCAAGAGTCGGCTTACGGATCGGTGGAGGTGCGGATTCGCGGCGTCGAGCCGAACCAGAAGTATAAGCTCAGCCGGATCGACGGCAGCCAGATGCGGGAAGTTTCCGGTCAGGAAATGCTTTCCGGCTTGCTAATCCCGCTGGGGAGGGGTGAATCGGAGGTCCTGCGATTCCAGCGTGAGTAGCAGTGGGAAGTGATACCTTTCCTCCGGCAACATTGGTAGTAGCGGCGGCAGGTAGGGGAGAAATTCTGAATTTGGCATCTTGCAGGCGGCAGCATAAGGTGTTAGCATAGAGGGTGTTGTGGAAAAAGCCAATATAACCGGAATCATGCAGGAGGCAGGTAATGGCTAACCGGAAAGAAAGTGCCTATCATAGTCTGGCGCAGATGCTGGAGGCGGGGGTGCATGTGGTCAATGCCCTGAGTACGGTATCGTCCGGCCAGGGCGGTCGGCTGCGGCGGGCGTTCCGGAAGCTGGCGCGGGCGACCAGCGAGGGAGACTCGATTTCGGAGGCGATGCGGCGGCATCCGTGGACGTTCACGCCGCTGGAGGTGAATATAGTGGAGGCGGGGGAGAAGTCGGGGAACCTGGGGTTTATGGTGCAGCAACTGGCGGACTGGTACCGTTTTACCAACCGGATGGGGCGGACGGTTCTTTCGGGGCTGTTTTTGCCGATTTTGGTGATCATCGCCTGCGGATTTTTGATACCGTTTATCTCCATGATTTACAACATGATCAATGGGGATATCACGATCCGGGATTATCTTTTGGCGGTGGGGCGGTTTTTTCTACCTTTTTGCGTGCCGGCGGCGGTGGTGCTGGGGGTCATCTATTTCACGCCCCAGCGGGGGCCGATCCGATGGCTGCTGGATATGGTGTTGATCCATATTCCGGGGGTGGGCGGGGCGATCAAGGCGCTGGGGCTGAGCCGATACTGCCGGGTGTTTGCGCTGACGCTCGATAGCGGGATACCGATCCACGAATGTTCGGAAATCGCGTCGGACTCCGCGCTGAATGCGGGGGTGAAGCGGATCTTCCGGCGGGTACCGGAATGCACCAAGGAGGGGCGGCCAGCCTCGGAGGGGTTTGGCCGGGGTTTATCGCGGAGTTTTGTCGAGATTTGGAAGGTGGGTGAGGAAACGGGGGACCTGGACAAGTCGGCGTTGAAGCTGGCGGACCATTACGCCGAGACGGGGGAAAACCGGCTGGCGGCCCTGGCCCGCTGGGTGCCGCGGGCGATTTATTTCATTATCATGATCTATATGGCCTATATCATCGTAACGGTCTGGTCGGGGTATCTGTCCAGCATTACCAGCGGGATGTAGGAAGAAGAGGAATACGAAGCTATGTCATCTAAACTCAAATTACAGAGGCAGCGCGACAGGCAGCGGCGGCGTCACAGGGATATCCTTGAGAGAGTCCAAAACAACTTTCCTCATCAGAAAATCGTCACTCGTCCTACCCCTGATGGAATCAAAATATCGGACGTATTGAGGGAATTCGTTGAACCGTATATGGATTTGGCCCAGACGGAAGAGGCGTATCGTAAATTACTGATGACCGCTGTCATTGCCTGGAATGTGACGTTGTTTCCGGAACAGGAGCGAATGGCTAAATTTGAGAAGTTCCTTCAGTGCTACCCCGCGGAGGTAATGAATGAGGCGCGAAATATAATCGAGGAACTTATGGTGAGAAAGGAAAAATACTTTTCTCAGTACCGGCGAATGATACTTGACTTTGAAGTAACCGACACGGGACGGGGTTGGCATTTATCGGTGGTGTCAACGGAATTTGACAAGTAATACATGTCATCAATGGGTTGGAGTCCCGAACGGTTTTGGGCCAGTTTCGACTCGAAGGTAGAGGGAAAGATTAGGCCGGTTAAATACGAGATTTTCGGGGGACGAATTCGAAATTCCAGTAGAGGCCGGCGAGGAGGCCGCCTATAAGGTAGCAGACGATATCGCGGGGATCGCTGACGGTGGGGATATAGGCGGGGGCTATGTACTCAAAGATAAAGGACCAGAGGGTCAGGTAGAAGCCGAGTTCGTATAGATCCGGCGGGTTGTCGTGGTTACGCAGGCGAACGAGCCGGGTTTGATATAAATTTTTGGATACGCCCTTGGAAAGATTTATAGATAAAACCTAAAAGCCCGTTTATCGATTGGTTATTTGGATTGCAAGAACAAAAAATTGATACAATTTGAATTACGACCAGAATTTCCACCATTTTCTTTTTGAATGCAGTTTCTTCATTTCTTGTTCACATTTATCTTCATCGCCATCAGTAAAAGAGTAAGTGACATTGGCATTTGGGCATTTTGAAATGATTATCTTTTCAGTTTCAGGGGACATTTTCCACTCAGAGTAAATTCGTATAACCATTTCTCCATCTATATCATTGGCTTGAAGAGTTCTTAAAGTATCAAGAATTGCATCATCCTTATTTTGGTAAGCGGATCCCTCACATGTATGATACTCACCATTTAATTCAAATTCGAATACAGCAATATTAATAGGTTGTTTATTGTTGTTTTCGCTCATTATTTTATAGCACCTTTTTTAAAACACCCTTGCTGCCGGCTTTTCAGAAATTATCCTCGATAATAATAAGCCATTATACCCGCCAATGCGGTTTACGCAAAGAAAAACGCGGGTTTAGATATTGGAGGATTTTTTCTGTTGGGCGAGGGCGCGGAGGCGGTCGGCTTGGTCGGGGGGGAGAGGGGATAGGCGGGGCTGGGTGAGGAGGATCTGGCAGGCGAGTTCGAAGAAGCCGGCCCGCTGGAGGGTGTCGGGGAAGTCGCGGCCGAGGGTGACCAGGCCGTGGTTGCGCAGCAGGGCCAGGTCATGGTCCCGCAGCGCATCAATCACCGCCTCAGCCAGTTCGGGGGAGCCGGGCTGGTGGTAGTCCACCCAGGCGGGTGTGCCGATATAAAAGGGGATTTCGATGATGACATCGAAGTTGGTGTCGGCGGGATGGCCGCAAGCAACGGCGGTGGCATAAGGGGACTGGAAGTGCAGGACGACATTGGCATCGGGCCGGCTGCGAAGAATGCCCAGATGGAACTTGGTCTCGATGGAGGGTTTTTTGTTGTTCAGTATCGTGCCGTCGTCCAGCTTGCAGATGACCACCTGCTCGGCGGTCAGTTCGCCCAGCCACGAGCTGCTGGCGGTGACGGCGACGCGGTTTTCGCGGAAGCGCCAGGACATGTTGCCGCTGCTGTAGCGGAGCAGGTCGTAGCGGGCGGCCTGGTGGCAGGCGGTGACGAACGTTTGCAATTCTTCGCTGGTGATGTCAGGCATGGTTTTACTCATCCATTATTCGGGTTTGGGTTCCAGTCCCAGTTGAGAGCGCAACTGGTTATCCTTGTCGATGGTTTTCTCGAAGACCTCTTCCTTGAACCGCTGGACGGAGCCGTCGGCGTAGAGGACATTTCGCCGGCCCTTATGCCAGGGTTTTTTGTCATAGGCGACGATCAGTTCGGCGGGAATGTTGTTATCCAGGTCGCCGCCGCGGTATTGGTAGGAGCTTTCGCCGAAGGGGACCCCGCTACCGGGGCAGACCAGCAGCCAGGGGGACAAATCCACCGTTTCGGTCAGGGCCTCCAGCGAGGGGGGATTCTGTCCGCCGTTTTGGTCCCGGTAGGCGGCCAGGGCCTGGCCGATCAATTTCAAGGCTTCGTCACAATGCGGCAAAATGCGGCTCCTGTTGAAGTTACGTCGGTTTTATTCCACGATTTCCAACGGCGAAAATTCAAACAAGATTGCATTATCATCCGAGGCGGCGGAAATGTCATGGGAAAAATCCGGCCGGTTTTTTTGAAATATCACCCTTTTTTCTTACGGCGGGAAAAGGAAATCGCTATATTTGTGGGCTTGTCCGGCCGGGCTGGCCGGGTAGATAGGCAATAGAATAAAAAATAGTGGTATCGCCTGCGGCGATGGTATTTAAATACTGGATTCTTGCTTTCGCAGGAATGACCGTCGGACGATGACTGTATTCGAGAATAAGAAACGATGAAATATAAAGCGGTGCTTTTTGATCTGGACGGCACGCTGGTGAACACGCTGCGGGATCTGGCGGACAGCGTGAATCAGGTGCTGGGGCGGTTTTCGCTGCCGACGCATTCGGTGGAATCGTATAAGTGGCGAGTGGGCAACGGCGCCCGGATGATGATTTTGCGGAGCTTGCCGGAGGATCAGCAGGAACTGCTGGGGGAGGTACTGCCGCAGCAGCAGGCGTATTACGGGCAGCACTATTGCGACACGAGCCAGCCGTATCCGGGGGTACGAGAAGCGGTGGCGGAGCTGAAACGACGGGGGTTGAAAATGGCGGTGCTGTCCAACAAGCCGGACGTTCATACGCGCGGGATTGTGGAGCGGCTGTTCGGGGCGGATATGTTTGATCTGGTGATGGGCAAGCGGGAGGATATGCCGCTGAAGCCGGACCCGGCCAGTGCGCTGTGGGTGGCGGAACAGTTGGGGGTGCTGCCGGCGGAAGTAATCTATGTGGGGGATACGCGGGTAGATATGGAGACGGCCGGGCGGGCGGGGATGCTGGCGGTGGGTGTGACGTGGGGATATCGCGACCGTCAGGAACTGCTGGAGAATGGCGCCCGGATTTTGGTGGACCGGGCGGAGGAGTTGATCGAATGCCTGGGATATGAATCGGCTGAAGCATCCGGTTCCGGTGGGCAAGGATAAGGATTTGCAGCAGCACGGAATCAAATTTCAGTGGTTTCAGCTCGTTTCGCTGACGTTTATCCATTTTCTGGTGGATATGTTCGGGGGCATGGTTCCGTCGATATTGCCCGTCCTGCGGCGGGAGTTTGCTTTAAGTCTGACCCTCGCCCTGTCGCTGCATACGGTGGTGCAGTTGGGGGGGAATCTGGTGCAATTGCCGGCCGGTTCGCTGCGTGCCCATAATCACCGGCCGTTTTTTATCCCGGTAGGCCTGTTCATGGCTTCGGCGGTTTCCCTGCTGGTATTGGCCCCCCGTACGGGTACGGCCTTGCCCTGGCTGTATCTGCTGATGGTCATTACCGGTTCCGGCATTGCGGTGGTGCATCCGGAAGGACTGCGGGCAATCCATGCCCTGGATAAGATTCCGCCTTCCATCAGCACCGCCTTTTTCCTGACGGGCGGATTTTTTGGGTTTTCGGGCGGGTCATTTATTTCGTCGTATATTGTGGACCACTGGGGATTGCGTGGTTTATTGTGGCTGCTGGCTTGTCCGGCGGTCGGGCTGACGCTGGTGTATTTTTTGAAGATTCAGGTGGCGGTGGAGAAGAAAAAAGAGGATTCCTCCGTAGCGGTGATATTGCCGGAAACCTATACCTTCTGGCCGCTGATGTGGCTGTCGGTGCCGCTGGCCGCCTCCACGATTGTGATCCTGGGATTGCTGCCGACCCGGCTGAATGAGCTGGGCTTTGCGCTCACGTTCGGCGGGTTTTCCAATATGCTCTTCGGGGCCGGTGGAGTGGTCGGCTCGCTGATCTGGGCGGTGATCGCTCATAAACGGGGTCTTTTGCCCAGCGCGGTGGCGGCGCTGCTGCTGGGGATTCCTTTTTTGTGGATTTATACCGCCTGTATTGAGTCGCGCTGGGCCGCGATTGCAATTTTTATCGCCGGTTTTTTTTCGCAATCGGCGTTTCCGCTGATCGTAACGCTGGCCCGCCATGCCAGGGGCCTGAAGCTAGGCCAGCGGATGGCGTTTGCGGTGGGCGGCTCCTGGGGGGTTGCCTGTATTGTTCTGCTGCTGATCGGGCCGGTGGCGGAGCGGCTGGGGGTTCAGGCGGTTTTGCGTTTTGTATGGACAGGATACCTGTTTTCGGCGATAATGGGCATAAGGATTTTAATTAAAAATAAAAAGTAACTTTACAGAAGGGGTAAATGAATTATGGCTGGTAAAGACTATTCCCAACATCAGCAGGATGTGATCGGACGGTATTATGAGAATCGGGACGCCATCATGCTGCAGAAGCTGCAGGAGCTGGTGACGGATCTGTATCTGGCGGATACGGAGACAAAGCAGAAGCGGCTGTGGGAGCGGGTGGAGAAGGCGTTAAAGAACATGAAGGTCAAGCCCGCCATCATGAAGCATATCTTGGAAAAGCGCAGCCCGGAAGTGCTGGCGATGAATATCGAGGATTGGCTGAAAAACAAGAAGAAGTAAGATTACCTGCCAGGCCCGGGACCGGCTATTTCCAGGTAAATCCCATGTAGCCGCCGCAGAGTTGTTTCATACCATTTTGGGTGGATACCCGGTCTATGAATA
>CAZOMV010000136.1:0-11805 GCA_964580995.1 uncultured Pirellulales bacterium | reverse complement strand
CGACTACGCCTTTCGGCCTCGTCTTAGGGTCCGACTAACCCTGGGCGGATTTACCTTCCCCAGGAAACCTTAGGCTTTCGGCGAACATGTTTTTCACCTGCTTTATCGTTACTCATACCGGCATAATCACTTCCTGCCGCTCCACGACTCGTTACCGTATCGCTTCAACGCTGGCAGCAACGCTCGGCTACCACTTATCCCGCCCCTACTTTGAACAGAAGAAACAAATCGAAATATATCGAATTTGACTCCGCTGTGCAAAGTAGGAGCGAGACAAATCCGCAGCTTCGGTGTCTTACTTATTCCCGATCATCATCGGCGCTGAATCGCTTGACCAGTAAGCTATTACGCACTTTTTAAATGATGGCTGCTTCTAAGCCAACATCCTGGCTGTCATTGCAATTCAACTTCCTTAGTAACTTAGTAAGATTTTGGGACCTTAGCTGGCGGTCCTGGGTTGTTACCCTTTTGACCACGAAGGTTAGCCCTCGTAGTCTGACTCCCGTGATAGTCGTCATGGTATTCGGAGTTTGATTGAGATGGGTAGGCGGGTAGCCCCCCATTCCCATTCAGTAGCTCTACCCCCATGACGTAGTAACACGAGGCTAGCCCTAAAGCTATTTCGGGGAGAACCAGCTATCTCCAAGTTTGATTAGACTTTTACTCCTCCCCACAGCTCATCCCATAACTTTTCAACGTTAATGAGTGCGGTCCTCCAGGGTTTTTTACAACCCCTTCAACCTGGCCATGGGTAGATCACTTGGTTTCGGGTCTACCACCTGCGACGAACGCCCTATTCAGACTCGCTTTCGCTACGGCTACTCTGCTGAGCAGATTAACCAAGCCACAGACGGTAACTCGCCGGTTCATTATGCAAAAGGCACGCAGTCACTCGTTCCGCCTCCGAAGAGACGGCATAGAGCTCCTACTGCTTGTAAGTACATGGTTTCAGGTACTTTTTACTCCCCTAGAAGGGGTACTTTTCATCGTTCAATCGCCCTACTGATTCACTATCGGTCGTCAAGTAGTACTTAGCCTTAGAGGGTGGGCCCCCTAGCTTCACGCAGAGTTCCACGAGCTCCGCGCTACTCTGGAGAACAGATCGTAACGGAGGGTTTTACCTGCCACATAAAGGACTATCACCTGCTATGGTATGCCTTTCCAGACACTTTTGTTAGGTAGAACCTTTGTAACTCCTCTCTGTTTCCGCAACCCCGAGAAGCAAGCTTCCCGGTTTGGGCTATGTCCGCTTTCGCTCGCCGCTACTAACGGAGTCTCAATTGATTTCCTTTCCTGATGGTACTGAGATGTTTCAGTTCCCATCGTTCGCTCGTCATGGCCTATACAGTCAGCCATGCGTACTACCATCTGGTTGCCCAGTGATAGTCGGTTTCCCCATTCGGAGATCCCGGGATTAACGGTTGTTGCCACCTCCCCGAGGCTTATCGCAGCTAGCCACGTCTTTCATCGCCTCTTGACGCCAAGACATCCACCATGTACTCTTAGAAGCTTGACCACCTCATTTTTTGGTTGAGGGGACAAGCCGTCGAAAACGCTCAAATGTTTGTCTAAGAACATTAAAAGATTCATTACGAATCCAGTGAACTTAACAAATGGTTAAAAACGATCAAGCGTGCTGATTAGATCGCCTGATCTTCGAGATTACCACTTATCCTCATATTTAATTGTCAAAGAGCTCAAGGTCATAAACCTTGGACCGACGACTTCTCGTCAAAGTTACCGGTCCAAATTTTAGGACCACTGGAGCCGATCGGGATCGAACCGACGACCTACTGGTTGCAAACCAGTCGCTCTCCCAGCTGAGCTACGGCCCCGAAAAAGCTTTTCAAGCGTTTTCAGCCGATCTTATCTTTGATCCAGCCGATAAACCAAGCCAGGATCGCCAAAGGCAGGACGATAAAGCCAAGCGAGCGGATAGCCGTTTTGAGGCTCAACGCCAGAATATCAAGCATATCCGAAACCTATTCATCCGGTTTTACGCGAAACTCGCGACCGGCCAATCGTTCCTAACAAATCACTGGGCCCAGATGGATTCGAACCATCGACCTCACCGTTATCAGCGGTGTGCTCTACCAACTGAGCTATAGGCCCAAGGGCAAAAGCCAGTCGAGGTACAGGAGCCTAAAAGGCCCAGTCACCTAGCCTTTTGGACTAACCAAAGGACCGCAACCCTAACGTTTGTGATTTCTCTCAACCGTTAGGAGTCGAGTAATTTACCAGTGAAGCGAATGGTAGTCAACAACGAAAAAAGAAAAAAAGAAAAAATTATTAAAAATCTTTTCTTTGGGATCCATTTTACATCCAAACCGCACACTTTTATCGTCCCATAAGCATCCAGTATTATAATTGTAGCATGGATTTCGCCAAGGTCAAGCCGGCGAGCAAATAATCGTATCTTATTATTTAATATGTATTTATGATTATTCCGATGAAAGGCGACCATGAAACAGGGATAGATTTTTGCTGGGCGGGTCTTTCCGGAATAAAATATGAGAAAATATTTTGCTTGAGATGTGGAGTTTGCTAATTATGGGTGAAAATGCCGAATTTGAATGGATACTAAAAAAAGATTGCTTGAAAATTTTGGGGAGAAGATGGTGTTTTTGAGAGATTCATTTCCCTGATTTTGGCGGAAGTCAATAGTTTGTTAATTATTTGTCATATAGTTATTTATATTCATTTTCCTGGTTATTGATTTGCGGACTGGCCCCCGTGGAAACCATGTTTATAGCGTATGACAGACTGCCAGCACAGTACCATCTGGAATCTGTTTTTGGATTAGAATCCTATTTTGACGGAACCGCCAAAAGTAGATATTAACTTCCAAAAACGGCTCTGGCTCCCCAATAACAAGGGAACGACGAGCTTTTGACGCTGGCGTCGCAATTGGTTATTTGCGGAGAAAAAAATGGACTCGATTACCCAGGGATTACTAGGAGCCGTTACCGCTCAACTAGGATTTCGGCAACGAATCGGCAGGGAAACCACCTGGGTTGCCGCAGTTGTGGCTATCATCCCTGACCTGGACATCCTCATACACCCGTTATTTTCTCTTTCGGGCAGCGAATCCGGCGAGCTTGACCGCATCGTTACCCATCGAGGAATCAGCCATTCTCTACTGCTGGTCCCCCTGATCGCTCTGCCGGTGGCCCTGTTTTGGCGCTGGGCCAAAAACAACAGGCGCCCTGTCGCCGATCTGAATTCCAAACTGCCCGATATTTCTCCAACACCAAAGCCAAATCCGTCGTTTGCCCTGCTCTATATCTGCACGTTGGCGGCCCTGCTCAGCCATCCGCTGCTGGACTGGTGCACCAGTTACGGAACCCAGCTTTTCGCACCGCTGACCACCCGGCGTTACGCCCTGGATGCTATCGCCATTATTGATATTTTCTATACTCCCCTTCTGATTCTCACGCTCCTGGCCTGCTATCTCGTGCGAAAATTCCGGAAAAATTCCCGGACCCCGACATTATGGATCGGCTGGATCGGCTTTCTTCTCTCGCTTGGCTACCTTTTTGCCGGCTGGCAGTTTCACAACCAGGCGATTGAAAAAGTCAAAGAACATTTCACCGCTCAGCAAGCCCCCTCTTCATCGGCACAGTATCACGCCTATCCCCAATTAGGCAGCATCTGGGGGTGGCGGGTTACGAGCCAAAAAGATCATAAGTGGTATGTGGCTCAATACAATTTGCTTATGGATCCGAAGTTGAAAAAGGCAAAATTTGCAACCGGATTCGGTGCGGACAACCGCTGGGTTGAAATAGCAAAACAATTACCTGAAGTGAAAACCTTCTACTGGTTTGCGTTGGGCCAGGTTCGACCCCAATACGAACAGCAGCCCAATCGACATTTCATTGATTTTCAGGATATGCGTTACAGCCGCGAACCGGCAGGCCTTAACAGTCTCTGGTCCTTGCGTGTCGTTTATGATGATCAGGACCATCTTATCCTGGTCGATCATGTCCGGCATTACCACGGCAAAAGTTTCTCCGCCCTCGTCCGGCAGGCCTGGCAGAATATCTGGAATCCCTGATCCCGCCTATAGCTCCCTGCACCGATAAAATTTGTCGTTGCCCCGAATGACAAATCCCGTATGATTAGCATCGATTTTTTTTGTCAGAAGGACGAAATTACATAGTTCCCAAAAAACGATTCGAATGAAGGTGCCGTATGAAAATCAGAAAGCGTATCTGGGAAATCGCAGAGGCAACCAAACCCAAGGATTGGGCCAGCCGGATATTTGTCATTTTTATCTTAACCCTGATCTTTCTCAATGTCATCGCGGTTATTGTCGGATCCATTAAATCCGTTCAAGACCGTTTCGAATCCTTGCTGTATGGATTTGAACTGTTTTCGGTCCTTGTCTTTACCATAGAATATATCTTACGCCTCTGGTCATGTACCATGGATCCTCGATTCTCTCATCCCATATCCGGACGGATTCGTTTTATGTTTCATGCCATGACAATCATCGACTTATTGGCTATTCTCCCCTTCTACCTGCCATTCCTCGGTGTTGACATGCGGGTGCTGCGTATATTGCGACTTCTCCGAATATTGCGTATTGCCAAAGTGGGCCGCTACTATTCCTCCCTCACCCTGATTAAGCAGGTATTCCAATCGAAAAAAGAGGAGTTGATTTTAAGCTCCACGATGATGGCACTTCTTATCGTGGTTTCATCGAGCGTGCTGTACTACTGCGAAAATGACGCCCAGCCGGAAACGTTTTCCAGTATTCCGGCCACCATGTGGTGGGCGGTAGCAACCCTGACTACCGTAGGATATGGCGACCTGTACCCCGTTACCCTACTGGGGAAATTTTTCGCCAGTATCATCGCCATCCTGGGAATCGGAATGTTCGCCCTGCCCACCGGAATCCTGGGGGCCGGTTTCGTGGAGGCGGTCCAGAAATCAAAAGCACCTCGAACAACTTGTCCTCACTGCGGAAAGGAATTAAACGAATAACACAACTGGTTCTATTTAAGGATAATGCCTAACTGACGATGCAAGGAAAAGTCCATGCGTAAAAGAATGATATGTGTTTTCGCTCTGTTGGTATCCTGTAGTATAGTCGCAGCGGAGGAGGGATTTGCACCGTTTGTCATTCCGGCGGTGGTAAACCCGGATTCGGCGATCGCCTATCCGTACAAACCGCTGGACGAGACCAGCCGTCTGACGGCCCGCGAAGGTCATTTTTACGACGGCCAGGGTCAGCGGGTGCGGCTGTGGGGAGTCAATCTGTCGTTTGGTGCGAATTTTCCCACGCATGAGGATGCCCCCCAGGTCGCCGAGCGGCTGGCGGCGGCGGGCGTCAATGTGGCGCGGCTGCATCATATGGATTCGGCCAACTGGCCCAGCGGTATATGGGATCCTAATACGGGGCAAAATATTTATCCCGAAGCCCTGGACCGGCTGGGCTTTTTCATCGATCAGTTGGCATTGCATGGTATTTATGTCAACATGAACCTGCACGTTGGCCGCAAACACAGCCAATATCGGGGTTTGCCCGATTCCGGGCAGGACATGGATAAAAAGGTTACCATCTTTACACCGGCGCTGATCGCGGCCCAGAAGGACTATGCCCGGCAACTGCTCGGATATGAAAACCCGTATCGCCATATGCGTTTCGCGGAGGATCCGGCGGTTGCCATGGTCGAGATTACCAATGAGGACAGTCTGTTCCTGTGGGATGCGGAGGAAACGCTGCCCTGGCTGCCGGACTATTATGCGAACCTGCTGAGGGAACTATATAACCAGTGGTTAAAGCAACGATATGGCACGACAGCCAAAGTGCAGGAAGCCTGGTCGGCCGGCAGCGAACCGCTGGGCGATAATTTACTGAAAAATGGAGAATTAGAAAAACCAGAGACCGACGGGCAATCGCCGAATGGCTGGTTTTTAGAGCAGCATGCCGGTGCAAAAGCGAATGTTGCCTGGATCCAATGGCAAGGACAAGATGCTTTATCGCTGGAGCCGGTACAGATCAGTACGGTCGGCTGGCATTTGCAGTTCAATCAGAGGCAGTTACCGGTAAAACAGGGCCGGGCCTATACCTTGACCTTTGAGGCCGCCGCTCCGCAGCCCCGCCCGATCCATGTCAGTCTCGGCCAGGGGCACCCGCCCTGGAAAGGGTTGGGTTTCTACAAGCGGATCAAGCTGGGAACGGACTGGAAAACCCACCGGTTCAGTTTTGTGATGCAGGAGGACGATGAGAATGCCCGGCTGAACTTCGAGTTCGGCGACCAGGACGGAGCGGTCTATTTGCGCCATATCGTGCTGCAACCGGGCGCTTCGTATGAACTGGCTGCCAGTGAAACGCTGGAAACGGGCACGGTCCTGGTTTATGGTGACAATGAATCGACGGCACGGTTCTTAGACCGGATGCAGTTTTTTACGGAAACGGAAAAGCGGTTTTTCGACGGGATGCGTAGTTACCTCCGGAATGAGCTGGGCTGCCAGGCCTTGGTGACCGGAACCATCGTCTTTGGTCCGCTGGGTTTATATGCCCAGAGCGATATGGACTTTATCGATGCCCACTCCTACTGGCAGCATCCGCAGTTTCCGGGCAGGCCCTGGGATCCGGAAAATTGGCTTATCGAACAGAAACCGATGGCCGACTATAAGGAACAGGCAACCCTCTGGGAGTTGGCGGTGAGCAAACTAGCCGGCAAACCTTTTACCGTTACGGAATACAATCACCCCGCCCCCCTCGATTCCCAGGCTGAATGCGTCCCAATCATCGCTTCTTTTGGAGCCGGCCAGGACTGGGACGGGATCTGGATCTATTCGTATTCCCACAACCAGAACTGGGACCAGCAGAGTTTGAACGGATTTTTCGATATCGATACCAATCCCGCCAAGTGGGGATTCATGCGGGCCGGGGCCGCCATCTTCCGGGATGGGGGAATCGCCCCCCTGCCGGCGGCAACCCTGGACCTGCCCCAAAATTTCGCTGACCTGGCGGCTTCTCAGCAAAAATATAATCGCAGTTTGCTATTTTTGGTAAAAGAACCGGTACTCTCTCTGCTGGAAAACCGGGTAGAGCTGACAATGGGCAGCCTGCCCCAAGATCCATCCAAGCCGGAACAGGATTCCCCTTTCAACTGGACCTCGGACAGCAATGGGAAAGGACTCTACCAAGTCCGGGGGGAAAAGATCTGGGTAGGCGTCGGCCACACGGGCCGGTTCTCGGAAAATACGGATCCTGTGATATCTCTGGACCACCCGAAATTCGCCGCCATAACCATAACCGCCTTAGATCATCGATCCCTACAAACCAGTACAAAAATGCTCATCACGGCTTGCGGGCGATGCGAGAATACCGATATGGCCTTTCGGGAGGATCGACGAACCGTCGGCAGAGACTGGGGACATGGACCGGTACGGATCGAAACCGTAACCGGAAGCGTGAAACTACCCGCCGGTCTGTGGAAAGGGTATGCCCTGGCCCCGGACGGAACCATCCTCATGGAAGTACCCATCGAAAATGGCTTACTGAATTTAGACGGGAAATATAAGACTATGTGGTACTTCCTGCGAAGTGACGGCTCCTGATGGCGTACTATTGGGGGTAATTTTATGGCTAAAATCCCCCCCAAAATGCCCCCCGGCCCCATCCCGGCAGGTGTAATAAATCTACTTGACAATTTGGTGGATTGTGGGTAAGGTACGTCCTTTGAAATGGTGTAACTGCTGGTTTAATAATGACCTAGCCTACCCGGAGAACCGCACGGAGTTAAAAAATGAAGAGATATTCGAGGCTGTTTTCGTATCGCAGAGTATGGGGTTTGGTATTTTGGCTGGCCGTCGCCTGCCCCGGCATCCAGGCAGCGGTTTCCCCGCAGGAAATCCAGGATATCCGCAGCCGCAGCGTGATTAATGACGAAGACAAGGTCAAAATTACGAATTTTGTTAAAGAGCAATTCGATGGAATCGCATTGGCGCTTGATTCGGGTGAATTGACCCGCAATCTGCAAAATCTAGTCGAAAACAGCAGCAGCAACGCCTCGGATGCCGCCTCCGATGCGCGTCAGGTTTATTCGGACACCTATTCGGTAGCGGCGCAGGAAGGGTATAAACGGGTGATCGAGGGCCTGACTTCCATCAAAGATCAGGAT
Source organism: uncultured Pirellulales bacterium (assembly GCA_964580995.1). Taxonomy (GTDB): domain Bacteria; phylum Planctomycetota; class Phycisphaerae; order Sedimentisphaerales; family SM23-30; genus JAKJEP01. Next base: position 3,667 of record CAZOMV010000136.1, on the reverse strand, counting down.
ATGGCCCGAGACGTGCGATATACGGCGGTGGTTGCCCTGACCATGTGCGATAATATGAAAATAATCAAGGATTTGCTGACTCTATTAGGTGAGGAATCCGCATCTCTGCGCTATTGGGCGGTGAAGGGTTTGAACGGGAACCGGATCGCGGCGGCTTTGCGACAGGCCCCCGATGACGATTCGCAATTAACCGCCGTGCTGGACGGATTAAAAAAACAGATGGCCCAAGAGACGGATTCCGAAGTAATTTCCCAAATTGCCTCTCTGGCTACGGCACTGTCCAATCATCCGGTCGCACTGGACATCTTTCCGCTCTGTGTGAATCAGCGGATCACTCTTTACAAGACCTGGACGGTAGATAACGAATTGTCGGACCTGGAATTGATTCAGCAATTAATCGATCTGGCGGTGAGCGAGCAGTTCCGGCAATCCCCGCAGGTCCAGACCGACCTGATTCGCAGTGCCGGCCAGTTATACACCGCCGCTTATTATCGGTATTTGACGGGGATCAACTTCAAGGTCTCCGAGGAGGAAACGATCAATCTGCTTTCGCAGCAAAGCCAGGCCTATCTGGAGACTCTGCTGATCGAAGGGGAGACTTATTTCCGGGCCGTGACGGACACCCCGCAAAAGCAGAGCCGTTTTCTGCCGAACATTCAGGATGCGGATTTTGAAGCCTTCCCCAAAACGTATGAACTGCTCTTATCGGACCGGGGAGTGGTGACACGAACGTTTAAGCTCCTCCAGGAGGGACAGACGCTTCTGGACCCACTGCCGGCACCCTCTGAAGAAATCATCCAAAAAGCCCGTACCTGGAAGGCGGTAGAAACCAACAGCATCGGCAGCGATATGCTGTAAAAAGCAATCCCTATAGACGGATGCGATGAAGGTATCTGGAAAGCAAATGAGCCGTCCGTCCAGGACACACCCGGATGGAATTTTATAGGATCGGGAATGCGTCGTCTTATTTTTGTGATTTTATTTTTGCTTATCATGGTAATGCTGGGTTTCTTCTCTCTGCGGGAGAAACCTCTGCCGAAGGCGGATTTTACCTATGGGCTGGGGGATGAGATCAAAACGCTGGACCCGCAGCAGGCGGCCTGGAACAAGGATATCCGAATCGTCCTGGGTTTATGGGAAGGTTTGGCTACCTATCACCCGGAAACCTCGACGCCGGTAGAGGGAGCGGCCAAGCTGCCGCCGCAGATTAGTGAGGATGGGCTGGTTTATACCTTTGAATTGCGGCAGGATGCCCGATGGTCGAACGGAGATACGGTAACAGCCGCAGATTTTATCTACGGCTGGCGGCGGGCCGTTGAACCGGGGATCGCCAAGGATTATGCGTTTCTGGTGGAGGAGAATATCGCCGGCGCCAAAGAGTATGTGCGATGGCGGAATCAGGCCGTTAAAACCTTGTCCCTATTGCGGGATTTGCATAAAGGCCGGCCTGTATCACCGGAAGACCGGCAGTTTATCAACTCCCTGGTTCTGGAAGGTGCAGCGGCAGAAAACCCAAACTGGGAACAGATGGCTAGGGAATACCGCCGGCGGCATCTGGAGGAAATGGAAGAGCAATTCAGCCGGGTGGGATTGAAGGCTTTGGATGAAAAGCACTTACAAGTTACGCTGGCCCGGCCGATTGCGTATTTTCTGGATCTTGTGCCCTTCAGCACGCTCCTGCCGGTACATAAAGAGTCGCTGGAAAAGCTGCGGATGACCACGGAAAACCCCATCGACGATCTGACACTGTGGAATTACGATCCGCAATGGGGCAAACCGGACTACCATCGTAACGGATATCCCGGTGTGATTACCAATGGCCCGTACCGGCTGAAAGAGTGGAAATTTAAGCAATACATGTTTTTCGAAAAGAACCCGTATTACTGGGACCGGGACCGGGTGAAAAGTAAGACGATTATAGCTAGAATCATTACCGAACCGAGCACTTCTTTTCTGGCTTACGAGCAGGGCGAGATCGATTTTATCGACGAAGTAACCCGGCTGGATTTCGCCCCCAAACTGGTGGAACTGGCCAGGGAAGGGAAACGGAAAGATATCCATATCCGGGCCGCATTTGGGACGTATTTTTATTATTTTAATTGTCTGGAACACCTGCCGGACGGGTCAAAGAATCCGTTTCGGGATCCCCGGGTACGGATGGCGTTCAATCTGGCGGTCGATAAGGATGCGCTGGCGGAAAAGGTAAAAAAGATCGGTAATCCCCCAGCGTATAATTTGATCCCTCCGGATAGTATTGCGGGTTATTCTTGTCCGCCAGGACCGGGATTTGATCCCCAGCGGGCCAGAGAAATGCTGGCCGAATGCGGCTATCCCGACGGACAGGGATTGCCGACCATCGAGATTTTATATAACAGCGGCATGGGGCACGAGAATACCGCCCAGGCCATCGCGGAGATGTGGGAAAAGAATCTGCATGTCCAAACCGCGCTGCGCGGCAAGGAACTGAAAACCTTCGATGATGACAAGGAGAATCAGCGGTTCATGGTGCTGCGGGCGAGCTGGTATGGCGATTATGGTGACCCGACGACCTATCTGGATATGCTGACCACCGGCAACGGCAATAATGATGCGGGTTTTTCCCTGCCGCAATACGATGCCTTCATCAAAAAAGCGGGAAATTGCCGGAACCCGGAGCAGCGAATGGCCATTCTGGCCCAGGCGGAAAGTCTGCTCATCCAGGAACAAGTCCCGTTTATGTCCCTTTATTACTACGTGAATCTGCTGGCCTACCGGCCGGAAGTGAAAGGCGTATATCCCAATGCCCGCGATATGTATCCTTTTAAGTACATATATATCGAAAAATAGCCGCCAAAATCTCTTCTCCGCCGCATCCGCGATTACGCCCACGTCCACAAGGTAAAAATCAGCCCAATCCCATTGACAATAAAATCACCCTATTTTAACAACAATCATTTCGCATCACAAATAATGGTATACCGGTAATCTCAGAAAAGAGCTTACTAATCTTCTCCATCTGCTTGATAGTAATAGAACTTATTACCGGATACCGTTGCCGTTGGCCGTCTATTTTTCGAGTAATAACATTGAATTCCGTATTCGTATCACCCGTTCGATCTTTTGCGGTAAGTTGCTGAAAACACACAATCTCATCCTTTTCAAATGTCATATGCAATTTTGGTAATTCAAGGAATTCTTTTCGTCTATCCCAAACCAACCAGGGACCTTTTTTTGAAAAATACCAATCCAGATACAAAAGCAAAATGATTGAAAATAAACACCAAAAAGCTGTCATACCAATAAACACCCATCGAAAAGTTTTGTCATTTCTGGCAATAAAAATTAAAACCAATCCACCAAATAGCATAATCAAAAAAAGCATTGTTTTTTGCGACCAGCTTGATTTTCTAGGAATGATACGAACAATATCTTCTTTTATAGACAGTTGCCAATAAGGTATGGAAAATGTGGTACTTTGCCCTAGCAGAGATCCATAGTCAGCTAAAGATTCCATATTTCCCATTTTTAATATTATGATTAATGATCCTGTCGGGGTAAAGAAAAATAGTGTAATTAATTTTTCCCTTCTATGTCATCTCGCATTATTTGTTAAAACTTTAATAATTCAGCATTGTGTGTGAGATTTTTTAGTGGCGCCCTATAATATCTTTGTTTACAATGACTTACA
>CAZOMV010000135.1:0-12308 GCA_964580995.1 uncultured Pirellulales bacterium | reverse complement strand
TCGCTCATGTCGGTGACGCTGGAGGTATCCCACCCGCTGATGTCCTGGTTGAACGCCAACGCACTGCTGAACATCCAGCTCATGTCGGTGACGCTGGATGTATCCCATCCGCTGATGTTCTGATTGAACGACGACGCATAGCAGAACATATAGCTCATGTCGGTGACACGGGAGGTATCCCAGCCGCTGATGTTCCCGTTGAACGACGACGCCCAGTCGAACATACAGTACATGTTGGTGACGCCGGAGGTATCCCAGCCGCCTATGTCCCTGTTGAACGACGACGCACCACGGAACATAGAGTTCATGTTGGTGACGCCGGAGGTATCCCAGCCGCCTATGTCCCCGTTGAACGACGACGCATAGTAGAACATCCAGCTCATATCGGTGACGCCGGAGGTATCCCAGCCGCTGATGTCCTGGTTGAACGACGACGCATAGTAGAACATCCCGCCCATGTTGGTGACGGATTCAATCCCGTCCGAAGTACCCGGAACGGAAACGAGATTCGAGCAGTAATGGAACGCACAGTACATGCTGGTGAAGCCCAGTTGCCCCCAGCTATCGACGCTCACCAGCTTTGCTCGCTCGGAAACCGCACCGCCGTTGCTAAGGCTATTGTACGCCGTCACGCTGCCGGTGACCGAGACGGTATAGATTCCATCAACACCGTAGTAGTGCGTACGTGGCCCAGTTACGTCTTCAACAGTGCCGTCTCCCCAGTCAATAGTAGCGTCCACCGTGCCGGCCAGCGCCAGGGTAACCGTCGTACCATTACCAAGGCTCGTGTCCCAGGTCGTTACGAAAGCAGACCCACCATCCAGCCACTGGGAGGCCATATCAGCAAGGTCATTAATATCGTAAGTGGTCAGCCACCCGGAGGCCATAACGGCAAAGTCTTCCAAATTTACCTTGCAGTCGCCCGTCAGGTCAGCAGATGGACACGCCGCCGAAAGAGTGCCACTAATACCAAGAACCGCCCCCAGAATTACCGCTAAAAGCGTACCCTTACTCTTCATTCCTAACCTCCTATTTTAAAATCTATTCACTCCTAACTGACATTTCCCATATCCTACTCTGCGTAGTACACCGCGTAGTGCGAGTCTGAACGCCTTGCTGCACAGAAATGTCCATTATATCAAAATCATCCTCGAATTACCATCTATTTTTTGATATACTTCCTATCCGCCTATCCGCCGCCTTAAACCCTGTCTTTTTAAAACCTTCCATCCTATCGTTGATTTCCTCCTGTTACAAAAACCCTTGCTTTCTAACGTGTCCCATCCCATTTATAATTTCATATTTTCCAGATTCCCAGCTAAAAGCCGCTTACGCACCAGATTTCACGCCACAACTCCGGATTGTATCCCCCCATCCCGCCCGCCAACCAAATTCCCAAAAATTCTCCACCCCGGCAATCCTGACCAATTTTTCTCTTTTACGGGGGGGAAACCGGCATTCCATGCGCCCGAGCCGGACTCTTCTTTCTTCTCAATTGTTCACCTGCTCACCTGTTCTCGCGTAGCGTGCGGTGAGCCAGTCTTTTATTGATCCCGTCCGACCTGTCCGATTTTTCATGATGTTAATTTAGGCAATCTTCCCCCTCTTCTAAGTCGTAACTCGTAATTCGTAATTTCTCTCCCCCATTCCCATCTTTACTGATAACTGATAACCAATTTATTTCCACGTGTAAACACCATTCACTTTTATATGTGTTTTACCTATGTTTGTATTGTGTTTTAATACACTTTTACCCCAAAACTTTCATCTTTTACTATACTTTCTTCAACATTTACCAACTCAACCTAACCGTTAAACTTTACCAAATATGCCCTTAAATCTTACCCAATCATCCTATATTAATGCAGTTATCGGACTATATATCACGCCATCACGCTATCACTCTCCTGCGTAAAATAAGCACTTACATAACTATTGTTCCCAGCCCCAGGAAAAAATCTCACAATCCGCCTCTAGCCGGTCATTAGGCCCATGCCCCCCGATAATCAACACCTTCGCCTCATCGGCCCCTGCCGGTATCGCCACCGCCGCAAAATCATCATGGACCTTCCGCATCGGCCCCACCTCCATCAGCCGCTCCCTTTCTGCATCATAAACCCATGCAGAATCAATGTTTATATCCTTATCCTCCCCCCGGCCGGGATCGTATTCTCCCCCGCACAGAAATATATACCGCCCACACCGCTGGGGATCCCTGGCAAGCAAATCCACAATCTGTAGGTCCGACACCCCCGGCACCGCCTTTCCTCTGGCCGAGGGGTTCAAATCCGGCCCAGCCGTTAAAATATCCGCCTGCGGATCATACACCCAAGTCATTGCTACACAACGATTACTGATCAAATCCTGCCCCCCCGCCAGAAAAATCCGACCGTCATACAACAAAATTCCCGCCTGATCATCCATCAGCCCCGGCATCCTAACCTTCGATGCAGTAAAGGTTTCTGTTTGCGGATCAAACCGCTCGATCATCGTGCTCCGCCCCCCGATCAAACAGACCGTACCATCTCCTAACACTATGGAAACATGACGCTTATGACGAAAAAGCATCTGCCCCTTCGCCGCCCGAATCGAATAACCCGCCGCCGCCCCTTCGGACCGCTCCACAATATCCGCCTTCTTTTGATCCCCGGTAATCAACACCCTGCCGTCCGCCAGCACATTCATCTGCGGATAAACCCTTGGCCCAACCATATTTCCGACTTCAAAAAATGTATCCGCCCCCGGATCGTACAACTCCACCGACGCCAGCTCATTTTTCATCTGCCCCTGCCCGCCCGCGATCAGAACCTTGCCGTCCGGCAGGGCAATCGCGCAATGCTCTAGCCGGCCATAGTTTAGAACTCCCCTGGTGGACCGCCACTTTCCCGTTTCCTGCTCATACACCCGCCCCATCGTCACTGCAATCGGCACCCCAAACATCCGCCCGTAACCCCCGACAACCAAAACATTTCCGTCAGCCAGGCCGGTACCCGTATGAGCCGCCGTCGCCCCAGGCATTTTCGCCACCGGGCTAAAGGAAAATACGAGTGAGCCAGGGCTTAACTCCTTATCCAATCCAGTCTTAGCATATATCGCCGACCATCCGCCAAGACACAAACAAAGCCCGACCACGATGTGCCGGAATAGATTCATCGGCTATCCCTGTTCAAACAAGCTGGCTGAACTCTCTAATCGTTCAAGTCCTTGTTTTACATAGTTTTCCGAAAGATCGATCCCCAGATACCGCCGTCCCAGCGACCGGGCCACAGCTACCGTCGTCCCGCTGCCGCTAAACGGATCCAGCACTAAATCCCCCGGATTACTTGTACTTAGAACTATTCGCTCGAGCAATTTCTCCGGCATCTGACACCCGTGAAACCCCGCCCGTTCCTTGAACGTGCCGCACACCCGGCTGATATGCCAGGTATCCTCATCCGGCTGGAACGCCTCCGGCATCTCCTGCGGTCGCAAAATCCAGGTATCATCAGGCACCTTCCCCCGGCTGTGGGCCCGCTTATCGTTGTAAGTCGTTTGGCGAGCCGAAGGTACGCGAATAGCCTCCTTGTTGAATACGAATTCGTTTTTATCTTTCACAAAATAAAAAATATGAGTATGCGAACGGGCAAATTTCATCCGGGTGCACTGCCCGAAGGTATAATACCAGATAATCCAGTTCCGCATCACCAGATTCAATTCCCGCGCGATCACCTTGATTTCCGCCGCATAATCATCACCAATAGCAATCCAGAACGAGCCATGTTCCGCCAGCACCTCGTAACAGGCACCCATCCACCGGCGAGTCCACTGTAAATAGTGCTCGTATTCGAGGTTATCATCATATTTATCATACTCATAGCCAATATTGAAAGGCGGATCGGCAAAAATCAAATCCGCAAACGGCAGCCGGTTCCGCCGTTCATACTCCGCCGGCAGCCAGTCCACACAATCGGCTTGTATAATCGTATTTTCATTCAAGTTCATTTTTTCACTTTCTGACAAAAGAGCACCATATTTGTCAATTTTTCCAACGGGAATCATTCTAGCGCCCCTCTGGCAGTCCTGCAACACCTTTTCGCTTTGAAAAACGGCGATGGCAGGATTTTTTTATATCCATTATTAACAAAGACTTATGAATCACGTCCTGGCCTTGTGTTTCTCGCGGAAGTTCATGATACCTATGGCATTTATGCTTGCATTAATCAGAAATTATGATAGAATTACAATATAAGGAAAGAAAATGTCACCGCATTTCTGATATAGCACTTTCAAATTTGTTTTTGGCATCAAGTTACTGTTTGACACCTCGCTGAAAAAGGCGCCAAAGAGTTGTTTCTATAACGTATTTTTGATGTGAAAACGTCTTTTGGAGGACATGGCAATGGGTAAGTGTATAAAAATTGTTTTACTGTGTGTGCTTTTGTTGAGCGGAATGGCGTATGGGTATAGTGCAGCCGGCAGAGTGTATGACAACACCATGCTGAACTTTAAGGTACCCGTACCCAATCCGACCGGTACAATTTCTACCGGAGGCGCCGTCAACCCGATTCTCGGTGACCAGAATGGTTACTACACGGGCGGATGGGCGTCATCGTACCTGGTGGGCAGTACCATCAAGGTACAGGCCCAGAATCAGGCGGGAACGTCCAAGGGCAGCAAGAGCTGGGTCGCTGCGAACAATGCGGAAACCGGCAAAGATGTCCTGATATATTTGGCGATCGCCCTGAATCCGGATCTGAACCTCGATCTGCAACCGTCGGTGATTATCCATCCTGGTGTTCAGCCGCCTGTGGGCGCTACGATGCAGAACTCCGGTGCCGCACCCGTTCCGGTGCAAACTTATAATGCGACTCTCAGCTATGATGAGAGCAAGGTAATGGTTGGCGCGGTGTATCCGCCGCCGGATTCCTTTTTTGATGTTTTTTTTGAAATTCCTGAACCAGGAAAAGTGGTTATCCATGGACAGTCTTTGGGACCCGTTTTTCCTCTGGAACCGGGGATGTCGATGGGTCTGTTCCAAATTGAGTGGGTAGCTCATCCGTTTGTCAGCCGGGATTCCACGGTGGTGGATATGACGGTGGAATTGCCGACTAGGCCGATACCGAACCAGGCGATTCCGCATCAGACGGAATATTTGTTCGGCTCGCTGGAGCAATCCGAACCGTATTTCTTGCTGGACTCTTCTGAGGAATGGCAGATGGCTCTGCAGGAAGGGACCATCCGACCGATGCAGGAGGAAGAATTGAACGGCTATATGAAGCAGTGGCATGATCCGGAGGGATGGTTTGAGCATAAGGGCGAACCGTATCCACCGAGCAACTGGTTAATGCCGGACGAACTTTATGTTTATCCGGGTAATTTTGGGCCGGGTTCCGATCCATTTGAGGGAGGGTTAGTCATGGTCTGGGGAGAAACCCAGCCCGATGGGGACTACGGCAGTGCATTTAAGTTCGATTACAAGCTCGATCCGGATTATTCGAATTGTATCATTACCGTGCAGGTAACCGCGCCGCAGACCAGTCCCATGCCTCCTCATGTGCAAATCAACCAGGTATCGCTGGGCTTGCAGAATGTTCCTATGGTTGGTGGTCCAGTTCGGGCGTGGTACTGGAATGTCGGCCCGGCAGGACCGATTCAATGGAATATTCCCACGACGATTACCATCGACACTTCCAAAGTCGGACTCAATGCCGCCAATCCACCGGCGACCGGTTATGTAAATAATCCGGGTTTCAATATCAAGGCGGTCCAGTGGATCATCGTGGATGAAAACGGCAATTGGGTCGGCGGTCCGCAAAATGCCCCACCACCCGGCGGACAAATACCCGGCATGTGGAACTACTGGCATAACTTGAGCGTAACGCCCAATCCCGGCGGCAGCCATGCCGTCAATAGCAAATGGTTTGTCAAATACAGCCAGGCACCCGAATTGCTGGATCCGGCTGCCCAACAGCCCCTAATTAACGGCTGGGATGAATACTCCGACTACCAGAATCCGCCCATGATGGCGGACGACTGGGAATGCAAAGACAAGCGGCCGGTAACGGATATCCACTGGTGGGGTTCGTTCCTCGGATGGACGCAGCCGAATCCACCACCGGTGGTACCTACGGTCTTCCATATCGGTATCTGGACGGATGTACCGGCAGGTACAGACCGGCCCTACAGCCATCCGGGGCAGATGATCTGGGAAAATCGCTGCACCAGCTACGTCTGGAACTTCGCCGGGTATGATGTGGATCCTTTCCACCGCCCAGAACGCGATAATGAAACCTGCTTCCAGTTTGCCCAGTTCCTCTCGCAGGATCAATGGTTCCATCAGGAGCCAAGTGCCGACAGCAGGAATATTTACTGGCTGAGTATTGCCCCAATTTACAACGCTCAGGATTATCCTCCGAAGTATCCGTGGGGCTGGAAAACCCGGCCTCATAAATTCCAGGACGACGCCTGCTCCATCCTGTTTGTGCAGAGCGGCAACTGGCCGCCGGTTCTGTATGATATCTGGCAGGATGGCCAGGAATTATGGGGACCCGATGGACTTAGCTGGGATCTGGCCTTTGAGCTGACTACCAATCAGCCTGCCTATGAGGACCATCCGATTCCGGGTGATATCACCGGCCCTGTTGGGATTCCCGACGGCAAGGTCGATTTGTACGATCTGGTAATGATCGCCGCCAACTGGCTGAATACGGCTCCGTAATCGGCAGGATCTGGCAGAAATGCAAAAAAGCCGGCAGTTGATCCTGTCGGCTTTTTTTTATACTCCCGTCTTTACAGAAAAGCTATTATTAAAAGGTTTTCGGGTCCTCTTCTGCCGGGGTTATGGAATCCGGTTGCGGCTGAGGTTGTGACGGCTGAAAAGACGCCATCATATTGGTAATCTCCTGCAAATGTTCTTTGGGCAGCACCATTTGAAATTCCATTTTCCCGTCCCCAGCGTTTCCGGCAAAGGCAATATTGCTGACAGAGGTAAAATTCATATCCGGAAACGGCATATTCGCGCCATTAACACCGGACATCATTTTTCCGAAAATATTCATTGTATTCACAAAATTGAAAGTACCGGCAAAATCGCTCTGCTGGGCATTGGGAATCATCGCCAGAACAGATTGCACTGCCGGGCTGACGGGTTTGACACCACCGGCCTTGACATCATCGATCAACTGATGAATCGCGTCTTCCACCCCTCCGCCTGCCGCATACACACAATAACCGTCCACCACCGCCCAGCGATAGTCAATGCCGTCGCCATACATCGACTGAACCATTTTCGCCTGCTGAGAGTTGGGATCCGTCATCTGAATTCCAAAGATTGCGGCATCAATGGATACGCCTTTATAGGTTTCGATTCCCGGCTGGGTAGAAACATCCATTGTCATGCCAAAGTTTTTGTACAAATCCGTGAACAAGGGGGTATCCATGGCTTTCATATATTCATTCATTAAATCCCGAAACTGCTTAGTATCTTCCACCGCGGAAATATATTTCATGGTGAATATCTCCCCTGCCGGCCCGGCCTGGATGGTACAGGCAGCGGAATCGCCCGACGCCGCAATCCATTCCGTCGTGAGTTTTTTGAGCTTTTCCAGCCCGGCCGCGTCTCCATTTCCCCCTCCCATCATCGAATACAGATCCATACTCTTGATGTATGACTGCCGAATCAGGGGAGAATCCATCCGCAGGACAATATTCATCATCGCGGGATCTTCCAGATAGCCCAGCAGCCGGTTATCCGGAGCAGAGGCGGTATTCCTGACAAAGAGACCAGCCATCTCCGTATCGGGCAATGCAGCCAGGCACGTCGTTATAGTACAGACCGCCGGCTGGGGATCCGCCGTCAGGCTCACATAACCGGTCTGGGTCATCAGGCAATTCACTATCTGCCAATACATGTCCATAATCGCTGACAGGTTTCCCATCCCGGCGTTGCCTTGTGCCTGCATCTGGGCAAAACTCGCTTTCATCTGCGCCAAGCCCTCCTCGATCATCGGGCCGAACGCCTGCTTTACCTGCTGGACATTGCCGTAGGCCCAGATGGGTTCTGTCGCCGCACGGTTCAGTTCCATCGGATCCAAAGTGCCAGCCAGTCCTGCGCTGGTTTTCGCGGAAATATCTTTTACCAGTGCCGCAGCCGAATCATAATAGTTTTCCTTTGTCAGTAAAACATAGCCGCCCAGGCTGGCAATGAGAAGAGGAAATGTTCCTTGACCGGTAAATTTGCAAATCCCGTTTTCATCCGCCGGACTGCAACTAGTATTTTTACTCAGATAACTTTGAAAATCTTTAACCGGAATCAGGCCGGCAATCATAACCTCCGGCTTATTCTGGCCATTCGTACCCGACGCAGTCGAAGGACTTTCAGCCAGACCGAAAATAGCGAAAGTTCCCTTCATATCAACACTATCCAAAGTCGGATCACCCAACAGACCTGCCAATTGCATCCGAACCATCCCATAGAAGGGCATGGGGGCAACGCCTGCCAAATACTGATCCAGACCAGTGAACATCTGATCGAAATCATTGATCCTGACACAAAACAGGCTGTCGGCAGGCACCAACGCCAGCAAGTCGTCCGGGCCGGAATTGGCCGAAGTGTCTGCCCCAAAAGCATTTACCATCGAAACCGACAAAATCCCGCACACCAAAACCATTCTAACCATCTTTGTACTATACATTTATGCTCTCCTATTGGTTTAACCGATTCCAGCTTGCTACAAAAAGATACCTATATATAATGACGGAGAATCCTTAAAAATGTTACTGAAAATCTTCGTAAGGAGTTAATTTTATGCAGTATCTTCGCCTGTCTTTCCTGTTTGTATTCTCTTTCTCCTGTACCCTCTCCGCCCAGGTTCCCGTTCAAGATGAGTATTACCGGAATTTAAACAAGCCTTCTTTTCTCTCCGCCCAGCCGGTCTGGCCCCAGGGGCTGGAAACGGGAAAAAATCTGCTGGTGGGTTTTCGCGCCCGGGTGCCAAATCCGAAATCCGATGCTGTTGTCCTTCGAATTACCGGGTCCACGATTTATCGAATTTTTCTGAACGGCAAGTTTATCGGCCACGGGCCGGCACGGGGACCGCATGGCTACTACCGGGTGGATGAATGGAATCTGGGCAGGGAGTTATGGAATGAGGAAAATATTCTGGCTGTGGAGGTGGCCGGATACAATGTCAACAGCTACTACCTGCTCGATCAGCCTTCGTTCCTGCAGGCGGAACTGCTGGTGAACGGCAAGGTGGCCGCCTCCACCGCGGGCGAGGGGCAGCCATTTGAGGCGGCGATTCTTACCGCCCGGGTGCAAAAAGTACAGCGACACAGTTTCCAGCGCCCTTTTATCGAATACTACCGGCTCAGTGGCGGCTGGGATGCTTGGCGCGATATACCATCGGCGGCGTTCCCTGCCGTCGAATGCACGGTAACGCCTGCTAAAAACCTGCTGCCCCGCCGGATCTCCTTTCCCGATTTCAGCATGCGCCCGCCGCTAACGGTTCTTTCGCAGGGAAAACTGCTTCAGCAGGAAGAACCGGCCAATCTTTGGAAAGACCGGTCCTTAACCAACATCGGCCCGGCTTTGAAAGGATTTCCCGAAACGGAGCTGGAAGTGGTTCTCTCCAGCGAACTGCAAAAAATCAAATCCGAATCCTCCCAGGATATTCAGCAGCCCTACCTGTCGAAAAAGAATATGGAGCTGCCGGAGAACACCTTTCAGATTGTGGATCTGGGCACCAACCTGACTGGATTCCTCGGCTGCCGGGTGGAATGCAGCGAAGCCAGCAAAATGGTTTTGGTTTTTGATGAAATTCTCACCGATCGGGACGTCGATTTCAAAAGGCTCGGCTGTGTCAATGCCGTGGGCTATGAGCTTGAGCCGGGCAATTATTCCCTGGAATCGTTTGAGCCTTATACGCTTCGCTATCTGAAGCTGATGGTGCTGAAAGGCCGCTGCACGATAACGAACATCTATCTGCGGGAATACGCCAATGATCAGACCGGCCAGGCCCAGTTCTCCTGCGACGATGCCCGCCTGAATCAGATTTTTGAGGCGGCCCGGCAGACCTTTCGGCAAAATGCGGTCGATATTTTTATGGACTGTCCCTCGCGCGAACGGGCCGGCTGGCTGTGCGACAGCTTCTTTACCGCGCGGGTGGCACAGGATTTGTGCGGGCAGACCACCATCGAGAAAAACTTTCTGGAAAACTTTCTGCTGCCGGCAAAATTTGAATTCCTGCCAGACGGTATGTTGCCGATGTGTTATCCGGCAGATCACAACGACGGGGTTTTCATTCCCAACTGGGCAATGTGGTTCGTGGTCGAATTGCAGGAATATCTCGCTCGCAGCGGGGACCATGAACTAGTCAATGCCTTGAAACCGAAGGTTTTCGCTCTGCTGGATTATTTCAAACCGTTCCAAAATGAAGACGGCCTGCTGGAAAAGCTGAACAGTTGGGTTTTCGTCGAATGGTCCAAAGCCAATGAGTTCACCCAGGATGTCAATTATCCCTCCAACATGCTCTACGCCGCCGTGCTGGAGACCGCCGGGAAATTATACAACCGGGCTGATCTGTTGGAACAGGCGGAAAAAATCCGGCAGACCATCCGGGAGAAATCGTTCGACGGTACCTTCTTTACCGATAACGCCATCCGCCAGGACGGCCAACTGCAGAAAACCGTCAACCGCACGGAAGTCTGCCAGTATTACGCCTTCTTTTTCAACGTAGCTACTCCGACCACCCATCCGGCATTGTGGGATAGCCTCTGCCATGAATTCGGGCCTAAACGGAACGCGGCCCAGACCTGGCCGGAAATTGCCCCAGCCAACGCCTTCATCGGCAACTACCTGCGGCTGGAACTGTTGAGCCGTTATGGTTTATGCGGACAGGTGAAAAAAGAAATTGTCGATTACTTCCTCTATATGGCTCAGATTACCGGGACGCTCTGGGAAAATGTCGGGGCCTATGCCAGTTGCAATCACGGCTTCGCCTCACATGTGGCCCATGCACTGTACCGGGATGTTTTAGGTGTTTATGCCGTCGATCCGCAGAAAAAAATCGTCCATCTGCGGCTGGGCGAGGTCGGACTGAACAGGTGCGAGGGAAAAATGCCCACGGCAGACGGCCTGCTTTCCGTCCGCTGGCAAAAAGAAGGCAACACCATCCGCTATCACATCCAGCTTCCCAAAGACTTTAAGTTGCAAGTCGAAACCCTGGGCGATATTCAGGCTGAGCCAGTCAAGTGATTCGGATTATGAACACAGAAAATACCAGACAAAAATGTCTTGCCAGTATTGCCTGGGGGATACTGGCCAACAGTGTGATCATATTTTTTTGGCTGCCTCTTTTATTCATCATGCCGCCTGGTGATGATTATAGGCCCATGTGCAGTGCCCCTTTATCTCTGTTTATTGCGGTTGCTTGTTTGATTCATGCTTCGGTCATGGGTCGGAAACAGGCATCCCAGGAATCATACCAAAAAGAAAGAACCTATGTTATCCTCGTACACGTAATGCCGATGGTACTTTTTCTAGTGTTTATTATCCTTCTGCATCATCGCGGAAATTATTGGAGTGAATGAGATAAAGGCGGCGGATAACTCCGGCCAGGAAGAGCTATAGAAAGAATCCATAACATGCCTGATGCCGACGAACCAAGCAAAACAGAACCTTCAATCCCCACCATCCTTCTTGCAGACACTGGCAAAACGAAAGCAAGAATGCCGCTTTTCTCTCTCATTTTTAGCGGGATTTTCCTGCTTCTGACAATTGTATCCATAGTAAATTTTTATGTCTTCACCTCCGCGGCTGAACGGGCGATTCTTTGGGGGGACATCAATCGCCTTAAACATATTTTAGCAGAGAAAAATAACATCAATACCATGCGAATCAGCCGGCAGAGCCTGCTGGCCTTTACCCTCGCCTATAAAGACTATTCGGCCAATCCGCTGCGTTATATGGACGATACCGAGAAAATCGCTGAACTCGCCAGGAGAAATCAGGTTCGAATGGCGATGATTGAAGCGATTCTGAACCGGGGAGCGGATATTAATTTGCTCGATGACAATGGCCTTGCCATTTTGCACTATAGCATTGTAAATCACATAGACACTAATTCCAAAATCGCGCTGATACAAATGCTAATAACCAAAGGGGCAAATCCAAATCTGAAAAATACTCAGAGCGAAATGATAGAATATGGCACCGGCTGGTGCTATGGTCCTGATAAAAACGCTCTTGGCGGTACGGCTTTGCATCTGGCGGTGGCTAACCCAAGTTCCGCAGTTAGGGGTGGAAAACGTTGATTTTAGCGTAATAACGC
>CAZOMV010000134.1:0-12860 GCA_964580995.1 uncultured Pirellulales bacterium | reverse complement strand
AAATAGTTATACCAGAACAAAGAGGTTTTTCAACTACTATGGTGAGAAATGCGGGATAGACGTATTCGGATGACCATTTGGGGTAACCTGCACCCGGCGAAGATAATGGGCGAATTCTTCCGCAGTCGAAATAGTAAAGGCATCTGCGGAATTGACAGTATGGATATAATCAACAAAGTGCAGTATATGATCAGTTGCCGCTCGATAACGACGGATGGTAGCCAGCGTCGATCGCAATACCTGCTCGTGATAGTTGAGCCAGTTTTGCCGTAAATGGGGCACTGAAACCGGCTGAAAAGATAGGAAATGCCGGCGTATGACTGGCCAACTGGCCGTTCACCTGAGCTGCCAGCCTCTGCGCATCAGCCAGTAATATCCCCACCCGGCGGCGCACCCGCCGTCCATTCTCGCAGTAATATAGGTACCAAATCTTACCGCGAAGGTAAATCGTTACCCGTCCGACACGCTGTTGGCGCGTGGATTTTACACAATTTAATTGGGTCTTTTTTCCACTCATCGGAGAACCTTTCTTCCACAAAACTTCCACAAATAGTTCCACAAAAGAGGATTCCCGGATGAGAAAAGAAATACTAAACTCTTAAATTCCAATTAGTTATGATTTTTCAGAAAAATAAGAACCGGAGAGGGCGGGATTCGAACCCGCGGTACGGAAACCGCACACTGGTTTTCGAAACCAGCTCCATCGGCCACTCGGACACCTCTCCATCTCATTTATTTATAAGCACTTATGTCATTCAATAAAGCATGGGTCTGACAAATCCAACCCAGTTGGCGAATGATACTATCGGTTAGTTTTTCGGCATCGTAGTTTTGGCTGTGAATAACCATTTATGGTCCGTGTTTATATCAAAAAAGCCTGCTAAGCCGCATTCAAATAAAATTTCCATGACTTTACACCCAATCGGACAATATTGCAAGAAAGTTAAAGGGTAAGTTTATTATTTGGTTCTCTTCCCAAAAGTTGGTACTATGGATGCCGGCCAGGCTAGACTGATGACCAAAAGATGCACCCTTACCTCGAAAAGCGGCTATGTCAGAGTTCGAAACGGCAAGACATTTATTAAAAGAATTCAAGGGGGAGAGTTATTGTTTCGGAAACTGGATTTTATCCCAGGTTGGGCCAATCACCAGAAAGTCTGGGAAAAACGCGATTCTCATCTCATCAGGTTTTTTCGGCATAGATCGGTATCTGTTGGCGATCCGGCAATCCCTGCGGAATGCCCAGGTGGAACTGAAGGTTCATATTCGAGGAGCACACCCGAACGCTCCGCGGGAGGATGTATTCCGGATTCAACAGGAATTACAAAAACAGAATCCCCAGACCATTATCAGTTTTGGGGGCGGCAGCACCATCGACGCGGTCAAGGCGGCGGAAGTCTTGCGAACGCTGGGCGGAGACCTGGAGTCGTATTTCGGTACCGGCAAGGTGAGTGAAACGCTGCAAAAAACCGGCAAGCAACTCTCGCCTCATATTGCCATTCAAACCGCCGCCGGTTCCGCTGCCCATTTGACCAAATATTCCAATATCACCGATCTGACAACCGGGCAGAAAAAGTTGATTGTGGACGAAGCAATCGTGCCGGCATATCCGATGTTTGATTATCAGGTTACCCATACCGCGTCCCCAGATTTAACGGCGGATGGAGCGATGGACGGTATCGCCCATTGTGTCGAGGTGCTCTACGGGTCCCTTGGCAAAGCCTGTTATGAACAGATCGAAAGAATCATGGTGACTGCGCTGCAACTGGTACTGAAACATCTGCCGCAGGTGCTGCAAAATCCGGTCGATGAAACAGGGCGGGAGGCACTGTGCCTGGCGACGGACCTGGGAGGATATGCCATTATGCTGGGGGGAACAAACGGCGGCCATCTGACGAGCTTTTCGCTGGTGGATATTCTTGCGCACGGCCGCGCCTGTGCAATTATGAACCCGTATTACACGGTTTTTTTTGCTCCCGTGATTGAAAGACCCTTGCGGATCATGGGGAAAATATACCATCAGGCGGGCTGCCTCTCTAAGGATCCATCGGGTCTTTCCGGGCGTGACCTGGGTGTGGTGGTGGCAGAAGGAATGTTTGCCTTTGCCCGCCGGATCGGATTTCCTACCCGCCTGGGTGATGTGAAAGGGTTTACCCAGGACCATATCCAGCGGGCCTTGGCCGCCGCAAAGAATCCCCAGCTAAAAATGAAGCTGGAAAATATGCCCGTGCCACTTACCGCGGAAATGGTGGATGAGTATTTGGGCCGGGTTCTGGAAGGGGCACGCGACGGAAATCTGCAGGTGATTCAAAATATTCCTTCCGTACGGGGATGAATATTTGTGAATTAAAATCCGCCTCCCCCAATCACAGGAGAATGCCGCCCCCAACCGTATCGTTGTCCCGCATCAGCACGAACCGGCCGGTTTCCGGGATGGACTCGAACGAATCCGTGCAGACATACTGCTCCGTTTTCAGGGTAACTCGCGCCACCTCCGTATCCCGCAGTTCCTCCGCACTTTCCTCCAGCACCTCCAGGCTCGAGGAATTCGTCCGGTTAGCGATCTTCTTAATCTTGCAGGCCACCTGCTGGGTAGCGCACTTGAACTCGACGGTCTCCCCTTTCCGCAGCGGCTCCCCGCTCATCCAGAACACCGTCGCCACCAGCGTATTGCTCACCTGCGGTGAGGCACCGGCATCGCAGGCAATTTCCCCGCGTTTCAGTGCCTTGAATGCCCCGCCTTCCTTGATTACCAGCCCGATCGATTCCCCCTGGCTGGCGGAGTCATGGCGCGTAGGAAATTTTTTGATATGATCCACCGTTGCCGACTTGCCCGAAGGATGGAAGATGATCGCCTGTCCGCGGCGGATCGTCCCGGAGGCCATCCGTCCCGCGATAATTTTCTCTCCCTCGATTTCATAAATATCCTGCACCGGAAACCGCAGCTCCCCTTCGGTTTTCGCCGCGGTCGATTGCAATTGATCCAGCGCCTCCAGCAAACACGGCCCCTCATACCAGCCCATATTCCGGCTCTTGCTGGCTACGTTCTCTCCCTGCCGCGCGGAAATCGGAATCACCACCAGCGGCTTGAGCCTGAATTGATTCAACCGAGCCACCATCGCATCGTACACTTCGGTAAACCGCTCCTGCCGGTATCCCAGCAAATCCATCTTGTTGATAACCACAATAATCTGCCGGATCCCCAGCAGGCTGAGCATATACGCGTGCCGATGCGTCTGCTCCCGCAGCCCCTCCTCCGCGTCCACCAGCAGCAGCGCCGCCTCCGCCTGCGTCGAGCCGGTAATCATATTTTTCAAAAACTGCTTATGCCCCGGCGCATCGATTATCACATAATCCCGCTTGGCCGTCTTGAAAAAAATTTGGGCTGTGTCGATCGTCACCCGGTTCTGCCGCTCTTCCTCCAGATGGTCCATCACAAATGCAAATTCCGGCGTCCCGTCCGCCTCTTCGCTTATCTTCCGCACTTCTTCCATCTTGTCCGGCGGCAGCGAATTCGTATCGTACAGCAGCCGCCCGATCAGCGTGCTTTTGCCGTGATCCACATGTCCCACCGCTACAAATTTCAAGTTTTCCCGCATATCTTTTCTCCTTATTTTTTCATTTTGATTTTTGCTGTCATTCCCGTGCAGGCGGGAATCCATCTTTTTTTTCTTAACGGCTCACCGGTTCCGCGGTTTCTTTACATGTATCCCAGCGCCCGCAGCTTCTGCATCGTATAGGTATCTTCCTTGTCTTGCGCCCTTCCCGCCCGTTCGGACGTATTGGTCGTCTCCAGCTCCCGGACGATCTCCTCCACATTGCCGGCCTGCGACACAATCGGACTGCAGCAGGTCGTGCACCCGATGCTGCGATACCGTTTCCCCTCCTTCGAAAAATACAAATGCGTAATCGGAATTTGTTCCCGCTGGATATAACGCCAAATGTCCAGCTCCGTCCAGTGCAGCAGCGGATGCACCCGGATATGCGTTTTTTCCTCCGCCTGATTCTTGTACTGATCCCACAGCTCCGGCGGCTGATCCTGATAATTCCATTTGAACTGCTCATCCCGCGGCGAAAAATACCGCTCCTTCGCCCGGATCCCGTGCTCATCCCGCCGGATCCCCAGCAGCAGCGCCTCGAATCCATACCTGGCTATCGCCTGCTTCAGCCCCTCCGTTTTCAGGGCGGTACAGCATTCCAGCTTCTTCCCGCAGCCCATCCCCGCCGCTATCGCCTCCGCATTCCGCGATACCAGCAGATCCATGTCCCATATTTTACTGTACTCATCCCGAAATGCATACATCTCCGGAAACTTGTAGCTCGTGTCGATATGCAGCGCCGGAAACGGAATCTTCCCGAAAAACGCCTTGCGGCACAGCCACACCAGCGTCGTCGAATCCTTCCCGATCGACCACAGCAGCGCCAGCTTCTTGTAATGATAATACGCCTCGCGGATAATATATATGCTTTGGCTTTCCAGTTGATCCAGTCTATCCATCCATCATACTCCTGATATTATAATTCCATTCCGGGCGTCACCGCCGGTCCGCCCCCGTCCAGATCCGCCGCCGCCTCCACGCCCATTCGTTCCAATATCGCCCGGGCCAGTTGCAGAATCTCCAGATTCTCACCCGGCAGTTCTACCCCCCGCGCCAGCATAAACGCATCATCGTATGTGTGCATCCCCTCCAGCTCCGTCTTCTGAAACAGTGCCGTGCCGGCCAGGCCCAATTTCAAATCATAACCATCATACGGAATCGCGATCAGATCCGCCGCCTGGCCGAATGTCCCTCGCGCCCGAGCCGTTTCTTCCGGCGTGAACGGCTGCGGGCCAAAACAGCCATCCGGCCAGTATATCTCTTCCCGCCGCATTACTTTTTTGATTACCTTATCGCCGGCCGGCGTTTGCAATGCCAGCAGATCTTTCGCCAGGGCCTCTCGTGTGGCCTGATATTCCTCTGCCGGCACGATCCCGCCCGGCTCCCGCCCCTGCACGTTCACATAAATCCGCCCCGGTATCAGGCAATAGGCCCGGCTCCGCCTCGGATCAATCGACAGCGGATGCTGCACCTTCTCCGCCGCCGCCGTCCAGCCCCGCTCCACCAAATAGCGGGACAATTGTACCTCCTGCTTAATCCGGCAGAACCCGTGGTCACTGAAGATCAGCAGCGGCGTTTCCTCCGGGATCCGCTCCACCAGCTTCCCGATCACCGCATCGATCCGCCGGTAATACGCATAAAACGCCGGGGCAAACTCCCGGTCTCCCTCCTCCATCTTCTCCCAGAGAAAATGATTGATCCGGTCGCTGCCCATGATATGCGTGTGAAAGAAATCCCAGCTCTCCTCCTCCAGAAAATGAAACATCGCCTCCGAACGTTTCTCCAACACTTGATCCAGATTCCCCAGCATCGCCCGCTTGTCCCGCCGCGCCAGCGCCGCGTCGCTGTCAATCTGATAATCAATCGAACGCAGATAGTCTCCCACCCGCGCCGGGTACGCAACCTTATCCAGCGAAGGCGCCAGAAAACACCCGATCAAAATCCCGTTCACCGGCCGCGGCGGATAACTGGTCGGCACATTCATCCCGAACACCTTCTTCCCCGCCCGCGACAATATCTCCCAGAGATTCTCTGTCTTCATCGCCTCGGCATTGGGAAACGTCAGATTGTAGCTGTCCGCCCGCCGGTCAATGAATCCATAGATGCCGTGCTTGCCCGGATTCTTGCCTGTCATGTAAGTGGCCCACGCCACGCACGAAACCGTCGGATGCACCGAACGCATCTGACGCAGCGGCGACCGCTCGGCCAACCGTGCCAGGTTCGGCATGTCCCCGCGCGCCGCCAGCTTCTGCGCCAGACCCAGCGGCACTCCGTCAACACTCAATACAACAAATTTCGGATTGTTTCGTTTCATCATTTCACAAAACACCAAATCATGGCCGGCTTACGGTTTTGCCGCTTTTGCCGGATTTACTTTCAATATTCCCTCCAGCGTGTTATCCTTCGGATTCTTTTCGATAAAATCGCCACCCGGAATTACCAGCAGTTTATAGGGATAGCTGCCTTCCGCCTCCACCTGCATATCCCAGTCGGTCTGTGCCGGGGAAAATGGCATCTTCCCCTCCGGTGCCAAGTCCGCATTTCCTACCCCGTCAAAAATCTGTTTATTATTCATCAGCAGCACCACATGATAGGTTCCCGCATACGATTCTGTCCCCTTATTCTGTACCGTGCAAGTAAAGACGATTGGTTTCCCCGCGGTCGGTTCCGCCGGTGAAAAAGCCGCTTCCATACAGGCCAAATCCGCCTTGGCCACCAGATTCTGACCGTTCCGCAGCGCCTCAATCTCTTCCGTCAGCACTTCTTTCAGATTCGGCAGCGCGCCGATATGGATATTCTGGATGACCCCCTGCTTGTCGATCAGCACCGTCTGCGGCAGATATTCCAGCCCGTAAAGGCCCGGCACCTCTCCGCCCCGCCCCAGCAGCACAGGGAAGCTCAGGTTCTGTGCCTGCAGGTAATCCTTGATGCTTGCCGCTTCATCTTCGGTATTCAAGGCATAGAACACCACCGACTTGTCTTTGTACCCCTGCGTTACTTCCGCCAGAATCGGCAGCGCCGTCCGGCATGGCCCGCACCGTAACGCCCAGAAATCCAGAATCACTACATCCTTGCCGAGATGGCTGGCCAGTTCCACCTCCTGATTCTCCAGATTCCTCAGCTTGAAATTCGGCGCTGTCTCACCCACCATCCGGTGCTTTTGTTCCCCGCCCGGATTGGTAAATTCCTTTACCTTTTTCGCCGCGGCCGGAGGCGTAAACTGGAAATACTTCTCCATCTCTTGGCCATCCAGTTCCCAATCGGAAAAATCCCAGGCAAATTCATAACGGAGCGAATCGGCCTTGTCCGGCATCGCCTGCAAAATCTGCTTGCTGATATCCGCCTCAATCCGCCGGATTACCACCGGGCTTTTTTCCTCCAGCCACAGCTTCCAATCCATATTCTCCTGAATAAATTTGATCCTATGACAGGAACTGCCTTCCCGCTCGACCAGCCCTTCATACGTGATTGTGCGGACATCTTTCACAATCCCGGCATAGGGATCTGGCGCAAAGAACGCATCCGCTAACGGAATGGTCTGCGATACGATTGCACCTGACTGTCCCTGTTCAAACAGGTTGCCAAAATCCGCCGGCGCACTTTCCGCCAGGTATTGATTAGATAGGGACATGTATAGTACCAGTTCCATACCGTTGCTGACCAGCGTAGGGCCGAAAAGCCCCTGCTTATGTACCATGCTCACCTGATTGGGCCGCTGCATGGCAAATTCATAGATATCCTTTTTCTCCTGAATGAGCTGATCTTCCTTTTGCAGCGTGGAGGCCTGCACGGTAAAGCGAAACGCCCCGCTGTCCGCCAGATTTTTCGAAAATTGCTTCAGAATCTCTTCCGCCTTCGCATCCACCTGCGCCGCCGGCTGGCCATAAATCACGTGCAATCCGGTGGATACCATCGCCAAAAACATTATTTCTCGAATCACTTTTTGTACCATTGTTTTTCCTTTGTTTTATGTATTACCCTTTAACCGAATCCTGATTCGGCTGACCATCCAGATACCCCAGCGCCTCCAGGCGCTGCTTCACCCGCTGCAAGTCTTCTGACTCCTGGCCGGCGGTAATCCCGCTCGTAACTCCATGGCTGGCAACCAGATCCCGCAGTACGTACACCACAAAATCCGTGACCGAATTATACCCCGCACCGCGGATCACCTGCGTGATCTTGTCATACAGCGGTCGGGGGATCTTTAGCGTTACTTTATCGCGGTTTCTGGTATTCATTTCTGTCATTTTGACACTCCTATAACACTCTTATAAGAGTGCCATATTTCATCGGCATTGTCAAGCCCTCTCTATAATTTTTGATCCTATTTTTTCATAAATATCTATGTAAAAAGATCTTATTGTCCATACCACTCGAAGCCGCCTGCCATTTTTCTGCCGGCTGTTCTGCCGCACAATGTCTCTCTATAATAGGACCGATGTCCACGAATGCGCAAGGTTTTTGCCATTTTTTTGGCGGAAATTGCTGTAAACCCTTGTCAAACCTGAACAAAATTTTTTTACGCTGCGCAATTTTGGCCATTTACCGTGGCCGTTTTCGCGCAATATTTTTCCTCCGTAAGTTCAATAAAAACGAGAGATAAATGCAGGATTTTTTGGCTGTAAGTCTTTTAAGTTGAGTTGGTAAATGTCGAACAAAGGCAGGCAAACCTGCACCACTCTCGCCGCGATCATTTTACGCTAGCGACGCTCCCGCTGGTCGCTTCATTATTATTTAAGTACTGGTGCCATAAAACATTATCGTGTTTTTGGATTGAGGCTGGGTAGCAGCCGATGGTTAATATGGGGTATTTAGATAAAATTGGTAAATGTTGAAGAAAGTATAGTAAAAGATGAAGAAAGTGAGGTAAAAGTATAGCAAAAGGCGCGCAAAGTTGAGTAAAAGTGTAGTAAAAGTGAATGGTATTTACACGTAGCAATGGGGGAAATTACGAATTATGAATTACGAGTTACGAATTAAAGGAGGGAGAGATTGCCTAGATTAACAATGGTAATATAGCTGGACATAACGGACAGGTCGGACGGGGAAAAAGAATTTTAACCACGAAGATTAGAAGGACACGAAGGTGCTAGCCACACGGCAGGTCGACGCGGGGATGGTTGGCAAGTAGAGGCTTCCGCTGGAAGCTGCCACAGGGCGAGAAAGTAAGGTTTTATAAAATATATCCCGCAAAGGCGCGAAGGCGCTAAGAGAAGAATATTTGTCCGCAGAGGGCCGAGAGGCCCATACTCTCTAGCAGATGAACGCAGATGAAGAAAATTATAAAAAGGGCTGGGGGGGACGCTGGGGGGGACGCTGGGCGAGAACAGGGGAGCAGGGGAACAGGTGAGCAGGGGAGAAGAAAGAAATCAGAGATCGGCGTGGAAAATTATTTGGGAATTGTGTTGGAAATCCGGTGGGGCAGGGTAAAATGGGGAACGGATTAATCGGCTAAAGGTTTGCAAGCAGGCATATAAATATTGGGTTTTTAATTAATCGGAACCACGGATTTCACGGATGGCACGGATTAAAATGGTTATCAGGTACTGGTTATTGGCAAGAAAGAAGAAAGTCAACCACAGAGGGCACAGAGATAAGAGAAAGAGTTAATGGTGACGGAAATTAAACCACGAAGGGCACGAAGATCGCGAAGAGAAGAAAGAAAAAAATAGTTAAGCCACGGATGGCACGGATGACACGGATTTTAAAACAAATTGGAAATGGTAAATAGAATATTGTCCGCAGTGCAGATAAGAAAAGATTAGGAGAAAGAAATGGATAAGGCGAGAAGGAAGGCAGATGGGGCGAATGGAATGGAATGGTGGTATTAACGGGATGGACAGGATAAATTTAGCCATCGAGGGCAGATATCGCGGCGGCAAACAAGTTACTGACCCTAGCCGACTATATACTTGTGGTAATATTTGTATAAGAGGTGAAATATGGGGCTAGGAACATGGTGGATGACTCACGGACCAGGTTCTCCTGGCGCTACCGCTAAAGCTATGGCGAGTTCGTACAGCCGTTTGAGAATGGCTTATCCAAGTGCAAGTAATGTACAACTTCTTTCTGCAACTCTGCAATCAAGATATCCAGATATCGACGACTCTACTGCTGTCAGACTGATTGATGAATGTGAAGGTAGTTTGACACAACTTGTCCTTATAGTCATTCACAGCGAGAATTCTACTGCTGACAAGGCTATGGCTAATGCTCCCGCCGTATATTTAGAGATGCTGAAAATAGTTAAAGATGTTGTGCAGGAATATGCTCCTGGAGCATAAAAATATGCTCTAATGAAAGTGAATATATAATACATGTTTTAGTTAAAGATGGTGAAAAAGATGACATATAAAGTCGAACAGGCAGTTAATATGCTCAAGATACTAGTTGAAGCGGCAGGTGGTAAAATAGAACCAGTTCGGCATATTCTCTCAAAACACAAAGATTCTGATGTGCCCATCAATCTTTCTGAAGAGATTGGTACAATTGGAAATCAGGCGATAGATGGTTTTTTTCATTGTGCGGCAAAAGATATTATTTTTACAGATATAGAAAAAATAAGTAAGTATTATGGACGAGGATTGAAACAAGCGTATCCTGGAGCAAGTCTTACTTTTATGAAACTTGCACGGACATATTGGACTTTTAAAGTAATGCTTATTCATTGCTTATCAGATGATTCAATATGTGTAAGTCTGCTCAATTCCATAGATATTAATTTCAGCGGAATATTTTTCCCAACACCAGGACCATTTGGTCCCCCACGTGAACAACGAATGATGGCTATGCGAACATTTATAGAAGAATCAGGAGCCGATTTGGATGTGGAGGATTACCTACGCTCAAATCCATACCTTAAATAAAAAATACTACTACGGAGATTAAAAGATAAAAAAGTAAAAAACATTTTATCAATTGTATGCCTATATACAATATTGCATAGACAATGCTAAATTGATCAACTTAAGCGGTGAGCAGGTTAGTCAGAAAGTTGCATTATTAGTATTATATAGTGATGAGCTTATAAAAAGAGGGGCATATTTCTTGAAGCTCCCCATGATAAGTGGATGAAAGCAATTATGAAAATGAGAAATAATTGGGACGAATAAATTATGACAGATAATCAAACAAAATTTAAAGAACCTGAAGATTTAAACGTGAAAATCTGGCGATATATGGATTTTGAGAAATACGCCAGTATGCTCCAGACCAATAGCTTATATTTTGCTCGTCTGCACCAATTAGAAGATCCCTCTGAGGGTTCACTAGGGCATGCAAAAATATTAAAACATAACTTTCAGCATAAAGAGGTTGATGAAAACCTAAAATCCAGTATCAAATATAATGCTAAGCAACAAAATCTTAGAATGGCAGTTAATTGCTGGCATATGAGTGAATATGAATCGCCGGCCATGTGGAAGATCTATACCCCCAAGGAGAAAGGGATAGCCATTCAATCCACATTTGCTCGCCTTAAAAAAGTTTTGAAGGCATCTGTTTTAGGGAGCAGGATTAATATTGGTATGATGCCTTACCTTGATTATAATAATGAATCATTTTCTGGAGAAGGTATAATAGGATTGTATGATGGTGTTAAGTGTAAACGAAAATGCTTTGAATATGAAAAAGAAGTCCGTGCGGTAGTTTATACCCCAGAGGGCTTAAAGCCTGATTTCCCGATTTATGACGGTTTTCCAGTTAAGATCGATTTGAAAATGTTAATTGAAAAAATATATATTTCACCTACTGTGGCTTCCAGTTTTCTAGATTCGCTCAGATTAGAAAACAAAAAGTATGGTTTTTTGTTCGAAGTAGTTCCGTCGACGCTTTATCAACGCCCTCCCTATTGAGATTGCTTATGATTTATGCAGGAGTAAACGATAAATACATGTTAGGATAGGCAACTGAGTTGCCGACGCTATGATAAAGCAATTGATTATGAATTTGCCGTCCGCAGGACCTTCGTGGCCTCGGGGTTTTTGTGATGAAAGAAGAAATTATGAATTGCATGAGAGTTATTGATTGATGGTTAGGGAGATAATAATTGAGAGGAAGATTTTCGGACGGATCGGACAAATCAGACAAATCGGACAGGTCGGACAAATCGGACGGGGGAGAAAAATTACGAAGTACGAATTACAAATTACAAAAAAGAGAAGACTGGATTCCTGCTTCCGCAGGAATGACTTTTGGGCGATGGAATGGAAAAAGAAGAGAGTCGGACAAATCGGACAAATCAGACAAATCGGACATATCGGACGGGGGAAAGGGGGAGGAAGATTTTCGGACGGATCGGACAAATCAGACAAATCGGACGGGGGAGGAAAAGAAGAAAG
Source organism: uncultured Pirellulales bacterium (assembly GCA_964580995.1). Classification (GTDB taxonomy): domain Bacteria; phylum Planctomycetota; class Phycisphaerae; order Sedimentisphaerales; family SM23-30; genus JAKJEP01. The sequence goes on along the minus strand of CAZOMV010000134.1, from coordinate 922 downwards.
AAAAATGGAAAGTAAAGAGTTGAATTGGGGGGAAGGGTCGGGTAGGATGGGCGGCTGGGACAGGAAGATTCAATTAGATGGAAAGGACTGATGATGGATAAATCAGGGCGAGTGATCCCGGCGCATGGGGGGTATCGGAAGCTGAGGAGTTTTCAGGCGGCGCAGGTGATATATGACGCGACGGTGGTGTTCTGTGAGAGGTTCATTGGGAAGATGTCGCGGACGCGGGACCAGATGATCCAGGCGGCGCGGAGCGGGGTGCAGAATATTGCGGAGGGGAGCATGGCGTCGGCGACCTCGAAGAAGACGGAATTGAAGCTGACGGGGGTGGCGCGGGCGAGCTTGGAGGAGTTGCGGCTGGATTATGAGGATTTTCTGCGGCAGCGCGGGCTGAGACGGTGGGAGAAGGATGCGGCGGAGGCATTGGCGGTCAGGGGCAAGTATAAAGCGGATGGAACGGAAGGGGTGGAACCTTATTCGGTCCGGACGGCGGATGAGGAGACGGCGGCGAATACGCTGGTGTGTCTGATAAGTCAGGCAAGTTTCCTGCTGGGAAGGCAGATCCAAAAGCTGGAGCAAAGTTTTTTGGAGGAGGGCGGATTTTCGGAGAACCTTTATCAAGCCAGAATGAAGAGCCGGACGGGTCAGGGAGAGCGGAAAGAGGGAAGGAGGTGAAAGAGTCGGACAAATCGGACAAATCAGACATATCGGACGGGGGGAAAATTACAAAGTACGAATTACAGATTTAGGAGAGGAGAAAAGATAGATTCCCGCCCCCGACCAGGTCGAGGGCAAGCTCTGCGCGGGAATGACAGAAGAGAATCCTGATTCCTGCTTTTGCAGGAATGACCTTTGGGCGATGGAATGACAGCGGAGGGGAAATATGGGGGGAGAGAATGAAATAGAGAATAAGACAACCTGA
>CAZOMV010000133.1:0-12942 GCA_964580995.1 uncultured Pirellulales bacterium | reverse complement strand
AATGCCTGCCTGTAATGTGGAATTAGGCGGTTGAGAACTTATGACTGTCGAGTAAGCTTAAAATACTTATTTTTACCAGATTATTGGCCGGCTGTCAAATCCACCGGCCAGACTTTCAGTTCCTGCCGGCTGTCGGCGGACCATTCAAAGGGTCCGGGGAAAGGATTGGCGGGGTTTCGCGGATTGCCGAAATAATCGGTGTCCAGGCGGTACGGCAAGCCGTCGGGCTGTTCATAGGGGAGATCGGGGATTTTGGCCTTGCCGAGCAGCTTCGTTGTCACCAACTGACGAGGCTGTTGCGACCAGGCCGTATCCAGGGTGATGGCGAGGTACAGGCCGTCGGGTTTTTCCAGCAGTTGAATACCCGGATTCACCCCCAGCAGCACCAGCGGCTCCGCCTCGTGCTTTGACGGCTGGGCGCCGCCCAGAAACACATTCCCAGCCATAAACATCGGCAAACCCGCCGCATCGTACGCCGCCGCTCCGGCGTTAACGAAAATATTATTATAATACCGTTCATCCCCGCTGGGATTACCGGCCAGCCCGGCGACTTCGGTGGAGTGGGCCGGATGGTACGGTGTCTGGCGGCCTTCCGTATGGATGACATAGACGCTGCCGGTGATCAGGTTGTGCCCATACGCCCCGCCCTGCGAATTGACCTCCAGACTGGTCGGCGACAAAAACAGGTTGTGATCCACCAGCAGCGATCCGTGGTTGACTTCCACGAACAAGTCGCCCGCCGGTGCGGTATCGTGCAGCAGATTGCCGGTGACGCGTGCCCCCTGCGCCATCCAGTCCAGCCATATCCCGCGGCCGGTACGGTAGATGTGGTTATGGCTGATGACGGTGTCAATCGCCCCGTGAATCTTGATGCCGGCCATCTCGGCACCGGTGAACAACTGGCGGACATGGATATCGTGGATGTCGTTGCCGGTGATGGTGCTGAAGACCGCCCCCATGCTTCCGACCAGGCCGGCCTGCTCGCAGTGGGAAATGTGATTGTTGCGAACGAGGTGGTGGCCGATGTTGTCCCTCGACCAGCCCTTTTCCAAGGCCCGCTCGATGGTTTTGACGTAACCTTCCGCCGAGTTCTGCGAGGTATTGTCGAACTGGTCCCCATGCTTGCCGAGCGTGACGCCGGTGCAGACGGAGTAGGCGATATCGTTGTTTTCGATGATCCAGCCCTTGCTCCAGTTGGTTCCGAGCAGGCCGATCTGCTCGGCGGTGGGCGGCGCCCAGGGGGTGGCGGCGTGCCGCATGGTAAAGCCGCGTACGGTGAGGTAATTGATGCCGGTTTTTTCCGGATAGAACACGGTTTGGCGCACGTTGACCTCCACCGGGGTTTCGTTGGGATTGATATCTTTGAACTGGGCCCAGAGGGTGGTATTCGAGGTGTCCACCTGGGCAAACCATAACTGGACATAGGGTTCGTTTTGCCGGTGCGGGTTTTGGAATAGCAGGCAAATGGTTTTTGTTCCGCTGAGAGGCTGGATCGCGGCGCTGAAGGTAAACCACGCCTGCCAGCCGCCCGTGTTGGGGACCTGACAACGGCCCAGCAGTTCGCCGTCCGGGGCGTCCAGGCGAATTTCGATGATCCCGCCGCTGGTGGCCGAAGCCGCACGGAGGCTGATTTGGGTGGTCTGCCGGCCAAAATCCACGTTTTCGTAGCGAACCCAGTCGCCCGGCTCGATAAAGCCGATGCACTCACCGCCTTCGGAACAGGGGGCGGTCTGAATTCCTTGATGTGCCGCAAAATCTGCGGCGGGAATCCGCACTGTTTTCTCCGAATCAGCCTGCGGCTGGAGCCAGGCCACGTTGAGCAGGTATTGATTGTTTCCCGGTGCATAGGAAGAGGAGGATTGGCCAACGGGTTCGAGGACATCCTGACGGTTGGCGGCCTCGATCAGCCAATGGCCGTTACCATATACCGCGCCGGTGTGATGGGAGCGGCCCATCGGATCGAACCAGTCGCCGTGAATCAGGTCGTTGAAGGGATTAAAATCACCGAAGAGGCGGTTGGGAATGGTGACGGTCCAGGTATCATTTTGCAGCTTCTGCCAGCCCTTGATGACTTCAGAACCTTTGATATATACCTGCTCGCCGGGGGCGGCCTGGTAAATGATTCGCTGGGTGTCGGATGAGCCGCCGCGCGGCGGATTGACGCGCTCCCGGTAGGTTCCTTCATGGACAGTGATCGTATCCCCCGGCTGGGCCAGTTGCGCCGCCGCCGAGATGGTTCGCAGCGGTCGGTCCGCGGAACCGTCGCCGGCGTCGTCCCCCTTTACGGAAACATGGTATTCCGTACCATATACCGCATTCTCTCCGCCCTCCCGGGTGCCGAAGAAACCGCAGCCGATCGCAAGGCACACTATCGTCCCAAAAAGGATAGTCTTCATGTTCATAATACACCTTTCGCAAAATTAGCCCTGTTTTAACGACATAACGACCACCGTCTGATTGATTTGCGGAGCTGTGGCCGGATAACAGACCTTGTTTCCGTCTTCCGTTTCGGCCGACAGGTAATATTCAAAATCCCGGTCCTGGATGTCATTACCGGATAAAGTGACCCGATAGACCCCGCGGGCCTCGTGCACCAAAGGCACGGTTTGCCACGGCTCCTCGCCCAACCGGCGCCAATGCAGCGTCGCCGACTTGGGTAAGACCTGCGACAAGACCATGACTTTCAATACCAAATCCTCCCCCGTTGCCAGACAGGTCCGCCGGGTGGGCACGATGATACGCGTCGGCCCCTGATAGTCCCGGCCCGGTTTCGCTGCCGCCGGCAGCGGCTCCCCCAGCAATTCCTCCAGCACCGCATCGTGCCGGTACATCAGTACCGGCATGGAACGGGCCTCCACATTCATAATCGTCCCTAATTCACTGGCGTTCGTCACCGTCGCCAGCAGATATCCCATCATCGCCGCCCAGTCCTGCACCATCTCCAGCCGCAAGGGCAACGCCTGCTGCCGGGCCGCCGTCTGCTTCGCCGCCGGATCGGCCTGCCCCTGAATCTGCTCCATCACCTGGTTCAATTGCCCCGCCGTACACCCGGTCCTGGCCATCGCCTTCATGTACCGCAGCGTATTGAGCCAGTACCCGAACTGTTCCCGGCTGGCCGCACCGATTACCAAAGCCTCCAGATGCTCCAGTTCCGCCACAAATCCATACTGCTTTTCCACTTCCGCCCACGGCTGGGGATTCGGGATGATCCCACCCGGCCCGTCAATCCAGGTAGCCGGCTCCGGCAAATGCCCGTCGATCCGCGAAAAGATCTTCGCAACCGGCTCCGCTGCCACCGCCCCAAACTGCTGCCTCGCCCAGTCCAGATAAAAATCATCCACCGGCATAAACCGTTCGGTTTCCTTCGGCTGCACGTCCGCCTGATAATCCTGATACGCCGGCCCACTGCAGTTGATCTTCCGGCTTACTCCCATGCCTTCCACGCTAATGGCGGATATACACGGAAATTCCACCTTCGGAATAAACTCGATCACCAGCCGACCGCTATCTGCCTGAACCGCATCAAAAACAAAGTCCAGAGCCTGGTTTTTCCCCACCCTGGCGTGAATATCAAGATCCTCCAGTACGATTGTATCCTGTAATTTTACATCAAATACCCGTTTCCCATTTTCATCATACGCCACTTCACTAAACTGCAATTTGACCTGATAAGTTCCTTTGGGCACAAGAAACTGATACGACGTTAAATTCCAGCACACGGTTTGATACAGCGGATCATCCTCCGTCCCCTCGATGGGACTATTCAAATAAGCAGCTTCCTTTCCCCCGATCAATACCACCGGTTCTTCCGAGGTAGCAGATTGACCTGCTGTCTGCTTCCATGGACTCTGATCCCACGCCGCCCACGCCAGCGCCAATACATTCGGCCCCAGAATCCGCGTCCGCCAGTGAATCCCCATCAGCCCCGTGCAGCCGTACTCCAGGGCATCGGCCGCATCCTTCCGCATCCTTCCCGCCCACAACTGCGGCGAAATCATCCCCGGATCATCCTCCAGCCAGGGAATCGCCCACAACGGCCGTCCCGTTATTTTTGCAAACTGCTTCTCCACCGGGGCCTTGCCCACCTCGCGGTTGATACAGCTAAACGGCATCTCTTTCGGCAGGATCTGATCAAACCTGGCCCGGTCCTTAGGCGGCCCCAGCACCCACCCGCACGTCGCCAAAGTGAACGGTGCCTTCACTCGCTCCGCCGCCTTGACCGCTGTTAGCAAATCCTGTTCCACCGCCTCCACCGCCTCATCCGGCACCCCCGACCATGTCCACCCTTCATTCGTCCACAGCCAGTAATAATCCAGCGGATGCGTTCGGGCAATCCGCTCGAACATCCCCTCATACACCTCCGCCGCCACCGCCGGATCCGCCGGATTCTTCCCCGCCTTTTCCAGCCGCTCTTTGACCAGCGCCGGGATCGTCAGCGGCGTCTCCGTCCCGATACAGGTTTTAACTCCCAGCGGCCGGGCAAAGGTAAATGCCTCGCGAAACATCGCCCCCGTGCGGTTAAACAGTTCATTGCACTGCTCCGGCGTTTGCGGCTCCGGGATCATATCCCGCATCACGTCCGCCCCGAAATCATCCCGCTCAAACAGGTCCGCCGCCCCAAAACTGTAATCTCCCGTATTCTTCGCCGGATACCCCCACGCCGAGTTACCTCTTCGCGTGCTGTGATACCGGCTGGGATAGCTGAATTTCACCTGGCCATTTTCCCCGACATCCTCCTTCACACCGATCCACGTCGTCGGCTCCGGCCCCCAGCCGCCGCCTTCCGGATAGGTATGCAGCCCGATAAAATTCATCCGCAGCTTCGGCAACTGCGATAAGATCGCCTTATAATCGTCCGTGGTCCACCAGTCCGGCCCTTCCGGAAAATCATGAAACGGCAAAATCCCGCGCAGAGCAAACAGCGGCTTGCCGCATTCCTCTACTACCGGCACCTCCGGCAAAATCTTCTCATCCGGAATCACATCCCCCTCCAGGGAAAACCGTACCCCTAGCCGCTCCACCAGCCGGTAGGCCCCATAAAGCGTCCCCGTTTCATCCCCACCGGCGATTACCAGTATCCGCCGCTTTCCCTCCAGAGTCTTCAATATATAATTTTGCGATTCCAGGGAAGAAAATTGGGTTTTGAGTTCTGCGTTCTGATCCAAAACTGCCTGAAACAATTCCCGGCTCTTCTGCCCCACCACGATCAAATCCCCCTTTCCCGGCAATTTCCCCTCACTCGCCTCCAATCCCGCCATCTGGCCGCTCCGCAGATACCAGTACCGCCGCAGCTCCCGCGCCGCCAGCACTTCCGCATAGCTGCCCCCCTCCGGATAGACAATCGTCAGCCCTTTCATTCCGCCGGCCGCCGGTTCGGGATACCACCCTTTTAAGAATTGCTCCTGCGTCCCCGCATAAACCGCCTCGCCAAGAAATTCCTGCCCCTGCTGGTTCCCCCACGAATAATTGATGATCAGCTTTCCCTGATACTCACAAAAATCAATATCCGAATTATTGATATCCTCCGCCTGCGCCACTTTCGCCCGCTGCTCCGCCGTCAATTTCGGATTGAAAATAATCTTGTCCTGCTCACTGGCTTTCAAAACCGGATTCAGCGGGCTGGCCTCCCAGTTTATTAGATCCCGCGAACGAACCACCCGCATCTCATACCCCTCGTGCGCCTCCAGGTAAAAATCGTAAAAATACCCGTCCAGATAACGCAGACAATGCGGCGCGCTATACCGGTCCTTCGCATACACACATTCTGGCGGCGTAACCTCCCAGTTTTTCAAATCCTTCGAAAAAGCAAACCGCGCCGTGAATGGAACGCCCGCCTGCTCTTTCGGCTCATAGATCTCAAACATCAATACATATTGATCCTCCGCCTTGCAAATGGACGTATTGCATATCCCGAACCTGTCCAGATCCAGCGCCGTCCACTCCTCCCAGCTCTGCAAATCCCGCGAAGCGAAAATCTGCACCCGCTGCCCCGACCACCCCTTTTCCGTACTCGTCCCTGTCACATAGACCATATCCCCGTCCACAAACGCGCTGCCGAAGGCATAGCCCTGGGCGAAAGGCGGCGTTACCTTCTCCGTGCCGTGTTCCACCAACCGGAAATACCCATCCTGTGCCCAGCTCTGATCCAGCGAATGCCCCAGATAACTCTTCCGCACCCATTCGAACCGATAGACCTTGCCATGAAATACCACCGGCGTGCATTCCACCAGATCCAGATCGATGGTCCCCAGCTTTTTAATCAATGGCCGGCCTTGGCCATCCACCGGCGGTGGAGATATTACACAACCCATGATCCCGGCAGCCATTACCATGCTTAACGCCAGTGCAAATTTCCCATATATTTTTCGCATGACGGATTCCTTAAAAATGAGTTTATCAGTTCTATACTGTACTGTTCAGAATTTATAACCGACAACCAAATTCCCCGCAACCATTATTTTCGATATCTGTCAGGAAGGGGGTACTACCGTAATTTCGACCGAAAGACCGTAAAACAGCCCAAAAATGATCTGCCAACGTCCCCGGCGTGACTCGAACGCGCAACCTTTGGCTTCGGAGGCCAACGCTGCGAGCCATTAAAGCCTGAAATAACAAATACTTATCCAGAGGACGAAAATTTTTCTGCCATTTACTCCGCCATTTCACTGCAAGAACACCCGGAACTTACCCAGCTTATCGAGGCTTGGCCAAGGCTGGATGAGGACACCCAGCGGCAAGTCATGGCGCTGATTGAAAAGGGGGTGGGGAATGATCGTTAAACACCATAAAATTTTTATTCACTTTCAAAATGACGGCTCGGGGCTCGGAACTCGGACGAATAAACATGCCTAAATTGTAGAGGCAAAATAATCCCCGGCAAGAAGGTAGGTTTTCACTACATTCGGTTTTACGCCGATCCCCAGCTCCGTTCCTCTCTCCCAACCTTATCGGGAAATCAGAATCGCGGTTTTATCGGATACAATTTTTTTCAAAATTCACTGTTTTTCTTCCAATTGCGGAACTTGGGCTAGGATGTGCGGCACAGGTAACAAAAAAACTTAGGATAGCCTTTGTTGGAAGCTACCCCAAAAACTATGTGATGATAAGATTTTATAGAGGTTTGTGTACTCCAAGTGTCGCAATAATTTGACAAAATAAAATAGGGCTTACTGAATACCTCTACGGACCTTGCTGATCACGCTCTTGCGCATGTCGCTGTTCTTATCCTGGATCATTTCGTTATACGTTTTTTGGATGCTTTCGATTGTTTCAGACAGAATCCTGCATACTTCTGGCCGGAAGCGGCTGCTCGGATGAGCCGGGCGGCGGATAAGCCAGTGTTCCGCGCATCTGCTGCACCTGGTCCGCTGTGAAATTGGGAAACGGTAGACGACCTTCCTGCCGCCATTGCTGCACTTGTGCTTCCGCCGCCTGGCTCCTGTTGGATTGCAAACCGCCATCACGGGCAAAATAGAGGGTCTGCGAGGGAAAGGCAAAACCGGTCCCGCTTTCTTCGACAATGTCCATGACCCGCAGCAGCACATCCTCGCGGATACCGAGAAATTCCGTCCAATCGCTGGTCATTACATACACAAACATCTCGATATCCAGCGAGGAAGCCCCAATGCCAATAAACCGGGCATACGCCGAATCGGGGTGAAGACGCGGATGACCCAGAAGCATCTCCCGGATTTTAACCAGCAAATAGCGCAGTTGCTCCGGGCTGGTCTCGTACCGGACACTGATGACAGACTGGATCAGCATCCGGTCCCGCTGGGTGAAGTTCACTACGGGCATTCGCGAGAGCGCTGCGTTGGGAATCGTCGTAAGCGTACGATTAATCCCCCGAAACCGTGTGGAACGGATGCCAATCGCTTCGACGATTCCCTTGTCAGTTCCATACTGACAAAAGTCACCGACGCGCATCGGCCGGTCCGCCAGCAAGTTCAGGCCGCCGATCAGATTCTCAACCGTTGGCTGCGCCGCCAGTGCGATGGCCAATCCGCCGACGCCCAACCCGGCAATGATGCCGTACACAGGCAATCCCAGCCGATCGGCACCGGCTACCAGAAATCCCGCCCCGGCGATGATCCCAAGAAGGCGGGTACACAGGCGGATGAGATGGGCATCAATACTCTCCGGTACGATATTGGGTGAGGCGATGATCAGTTCGGCAATCACCGGGGCCACACGCCAGGAAATCCAGGCACCGGCCAAAAACATTACCGCCGTCACCGCCATCTCGACCGCAATGCCGACACCGCCGCGCAGGTTGAGTTGAACAAGTGTCAGATAGGCGATGGCCGGTGTTGCCGCCAGGAAGAAGGCCGGCAGGATACATTGAGCCACCGCCCGCAACACCGGGTGCTGGGGGCTACCCCGCCGTGACAGCCGGTACACTACGCGCAGTAAGAGAGCAAACACACCGACGAGTAGGATCAATCCGATCCATTTCCAGACAGCCTGCTCAGCTAAAGGTGCCCTCAGCCATGTTGGTAATGCATCAATCCAGGAATGCGGAATCATCCAGCCGCCGCCCGTCGCCACAAGTTCCTTCAGGTTTTTGAGGGGAACGGAACGGGTGTAAGGCAGTCCCTGCACGCGGTCGTAAAATTCATCCGCTCTGGCGACCGTATCGGTACTGAACAGGAATTCGCCGCTGCGGGGTCCGCTTGGTGCACGTTCGAGGGCAATTTCCGTGTTCGGGATTACCCATCGTATAACACCGCTTCCATCCGGAGGAAGCAACTGGCCGGCATCGGGAATTTGTTCCAATGGCGGAAGCTCTATCCGGCTCAAGGCGACGTACAAGGCCATCGCCACCATCCGTCCTGACTTTACCCGAGCTGCCGGCGGCACCTGGCTTAAGTCCAGACCCTGGACAAAAGCATCTCCAAGTTTGAGCAGCCGGTGAAACTCCCTGCGCGAGGGAGACGGCAGATACTCCTGTGCTATAAATGCCCCTACAGCATCACCCGCCTCAAGAAAGGTCTTTAAAGCGGCGCGCGGACTCGAACGGTCGGCCGGCTTGAGCGGACAGGCTGCCTCCTGACCGGCTGCCGTCAAGGTCGGGAATAACCATATCAAAATGACGGTTGCCGTATGTTTCATGTGTTTCTGTCGAACTCGTCTTTGCTGGTATTCTTCATGATAGGTCATAGTTTTAATCCTCCATAGGCTTCCGCCTTTTGTCAAATATCTTGATCTTATCATAGGACATACCTTATTCATTCTCTTGTCCGGCGGGGCATTCAGCGTGGGGGCTTGTTCGACGCAACGCCGGACGACATGCCTATCATTATATAACGATCCCCCGATGCGCCTATCTTTATTACGGTTTTTCCCTCCCTGATGACATTTCCCGACCTTTTTCTGGTCCCAAGAATTCCTAGCAAAATGGAATAGAATTTGCACATACTTGACGGAACCGCCAAAAGTCGATATTGACTTCCAAAAACAGCTCTGGCTCCCCAATAGTGAAAAACACTTGAGTTTTCGGCTAAAGGCGAAGAATTTAAAAATCCATTGCGAGACAATAATATTTATAAATGCTTATTTTACTGATATTTGGATGCAATCCGTGAATATAGGCAAGATTTTATTTAAAAGTCCAGTTTATATTTAAAACAGACTTTTCTTGTGTCACATAAAATGCGCCCAACTAGGTGTCCCGTCAGATTTAACAGGTGCCTGGGCCTAGGAAATTCCGTGAGGGACGGGAAAATCGTAAAAAATAAGTAGACGCAACGGGGGTGCTGTGTATACTAACGATAATGCTGCCCGACATCGTAGTCAGGTAAGTCTATCTGGGAAATGTCGGATAAAAAGTAATTTGGCAACCGAATGGATAGGATTTATCATATGTTAGCGACTCGTATTTACCTGAAAACATTCCTAGTGCTATTTACCTGCTTGCTGCCGCAAAATGTATGGGCTGCTGACCCGAATATTTCATCCGAAGCTTCCTCCCTGGTACCTTATGTTGACTATAGCGGCGATCTCCGGACCCGACCGGCACTGACGGGCGACTGGGGCGGCCGACGGCAGGAACTCATGGACAAAGGTCTGCGCTTCGACGCGAGCCTCACCCAAACCTTCCAGCACAACTGGGCCGGCGGGACCAAGTATGAATCCACCTGGCAGGACGGGCTGGACTTTGGGCTGCAGCTTGACACCGGCAAGATGGATCTGTGGCCCGGCGGCCTGCTCACAATTCGCGGCGAATCCCGCTTCGGCCGCAGCAATAATGCCAATACCGGGGCGCTCATGCCCGTCAATTCTGATTCGCTGCTGCCGGTGCCGGAAGAGGATCTCACCACACTGTCCGAGTTGCATTATATGCAGTTCCTCTCGCCTCAGGTGGCGGTCATGGGTGGTAAAATGTCCCCGCGTTTTAAAAATATCTTTGCTCATGACGAAACCTCCCAGTTCATGAATACCGCGTTTTTCTGCAACCCCGTGATCGGCACGACTGTGCCTCTGGATTTTTTGGGCGGCGGCGTTTTGGTAGTTCCCACCCACTGGTTGAGTATCACCACTTTGGCCCTCGATTCCGAGGGCAACGCCAACCACAGTGGTTTCCCCGAAGTGTTTGAGCGCGGCACGTCCCTTTTTCAGGAAACGGAAGCTACGGTGAAACCCTGGGGGCTTACCGGCCATCAGCGTGTCGCTTGGACCTGGAGCGACAAGAGCCGCATCCAGTTCACCCAGAATCCCCGGACTGTAATTGGAGCCATTATTACCGGTGATACTTCGCAATTGCGCCGTAGTTCCAATGACTGGTCTTTTTATTACGATTTCGACCAGTATGTGTACACCAGACCCGGCACCGAAGACCAAGGTGTTGGATTTTTTGGTCGTTTTGGTTTAGCCGATGACCAGGTCAATATTCCCGAATCATTTTACAGTCTGGGCCTGGGCGGCAAGGGGATGCTGCCTGGCCGGACGAATGACACTTTCGGTGTCGGCTATTGTTTTCTCAACCTCACCGATAATTTACCCCGCGTGATTCAGCGGCGTATTGACAACGAGCAAGGGGTTGAGATCTACTATAATGTCGCCGTCACTCCCTGGCTGCATATTACACCCGACCTTCAGGTCATTGATCCCGTACGGAAAGGAGTGGACACCACGGTGGTGGCGGGTCTGCGGGCCAAAATTGATTTTTGATCCATATCGTGATATGTGATCCCTTACATATCAAGTTAAAAAAGTGGTGGTTGTGAATAACAACAGAAAAGATTTTCAGACTGTCTCACCTGTCCCAACACCGACCTGTCATCTGGCGCCGTTACCGCCGGGTTATCACCACCGTTTTCACGCCATGATCAAACCGGTTGGTGCATGGTGTAATCTCAACTGTGCTTATTGTTTTTATCTGCACAAATCGGAGTTGCTGGAACATGACGGCAGTACCCGCATGTCCGAGGAAGTGCTGGAGCAGCATATCAGGCAGTACATCGAAGGCCAGACGGGAAAGGTGGTGGTCTTTTCCTGGCAGGGCGGGGAACCCACACTGGCGGGTCTGGATTTTTTTCGCAAAGTGGTTCGCCTTGAGTCTAAATACAAAAAACCGGATCAGCAGATTGAAAACGACCTTCAAACCAACGGTCTTTTACTCAACGAAGAATGGGCGGTTTTTCTTAAGCAGCACGGCTTTCTCGTAGGTCTCAGTATGGATGGCCCGTGCGAACTGCATGACCAGTATCGAGTAAGCCGGGATGGCCGGGGGACCTTCGAGAAGGTAATGGCGGCGGTAAAGTTGTTGCACCGTCATAAGGTTCCCTTTAATGCTCTGTGTACCGTGAATTACCTTAACGCCCAGGAACCGGTGAAGGTCTATCGTTTTCTGGTGGATCAGGTAGGTGTCTGGCGGGTACAATTTACCCCGTGTGTAGAGATGAAAGTGTACACTCAGGTTGCCCCCCAGTGTTGGGGCCCTCTGCTGATACCGACAACAGGCTCGCTGCGTGCCCAGCCAGGCACGGAGGATTCAGAGGTAATGGACTGGTCGGTGGCCCCGGAGGACTGGGGCAGTTTTCTTTGTGCGGTATGGGATGAATGGTTCCGCCGCGATTACGGCAAGATCCATGTAAACCTCTTCGAAACCGCGGTGGCGCAATCCCTGGGGCTGCCGGCCCAGACCTGCACGCAGGGTGAATTCTGCGGCAAAGGACTGGCAGTGGAACACAACGGTGACGTCTTCGCCTGTGACCACTACGTGTATCCGGAATACCGGTTGGGCAACCTCCTTTCGACCCATCTGGCCGAGTTTGCCTACTCTGAGAGGCAAAAGCGGTTCGGCTTTGCCAAACGGGATACCCTGCCCTCGTATTGCCTCCAGTGTCCCCACCTGAAACTCTGCTGGGGTGAATGCCCCAAAAATCGTTTTGTGCGTGCTCCCGATGGTAAAACAGGTTTGAATTATTTGTGTCCTGGCTTTAAGATGTTCTACCAACATATCCAGCGTGACCTGCCCGAGATTATCCGCCGTGTCAAGGCGGTACAGGGCAGGTAACCAAAGCGTTTAGAAAGGAGACTATTATGAATCAGAAAATGAAAGAATTGTTAAGGTCAGCAGGAGGTGCTGCCGCCGGTTTTATGCTGAGCGTAACCGGTACGCAGGCCCAGGAGCCCTCGCCTCCTCAATCTACCCCCGCCTCGAAGCCGAATATTCTCGTCATTTTCGGTGACGATATCGGACAATCCAATATTAGTGTCTTTACCAAGGGCATGATGGGCTACCACACACCGAACATTGATCGCATCGCCAGGGAAGGTTTGCTTTTCACTGACTATTACGCGGAACAGAGCAGTACGGCCGGGCGGTCGTCGTTTATCACCGGACAATGTGTTTTTCGCACGGGTCTGAGTAAAGTCGGATTGCCCGCCGCCCCCGTTGGCCTCCATAAGGAAGATCCGACGATCGCCGAAATGCTCAAG
>CAZOMV010000132.1:0-13154 GCA_964580995.1 uncultured Pirellulales bacterium | reverse complement strand
TATCGGCAAAACAATCAAATTAACTTCATAATATTAGATTTGACATAGTACTAGGGGCGTGTGGATGTATCGCAGGAAAGCCGCCAGCCGAATCCTCACGGGGGGAAACCGGTGTTCCATGCTCTCCGAGCTGGAAAACCCTTCCAACCCATCGTCCCACCCTCCGACCACGAGGCGGTGGGCTAGTATTCTTCCGACCATCCACTATTTCTTGTAATTCGTAATTCATAACTCGTCATTTCTCCCCCCTGTCCGATTTGTCTGATTTGTCAGATATGTCCGACTTTTTCATGCTGTTAATATGGGTAATCTTTCCCTCTTTAAATTCGTAACTCGTAATTCATAATTCGTAATTTCCTCTTTTGCCACGTGTAAATACCATTCACTTTTACTACACTTTTGCTATACTTTTACTGTGTTTTACCCATGTTTTACCTCACTTTCTTCATCTTTTACTATACTTTATTCAACATTTACCAACTCAACCTAACCGTTACAAATTACCAAATTTCTTACCCATCTTGCCAAAAATATTACCCAATCGTTAAAATCGTTATAATCCCTACTTTATTATCGACTATACATTCTAACGCAAAATAAGCACTTACAGCAATTCTCGAAAATCAAAAATAAGCACTTACATCATTTTCCCAAAACTAAAAAATAACTTACAAACGTTTTCTGACGATTTCTGTCGGTCTGCAAGTGTTCTGCAAATGAACTCAATCAAATAATCGGTAGAACCCGCATAACCTGACTTCCCAGCCGATCTATCTTATATTCTTATTTCGCAATTGGTTATCGTTACACTACTCCCGCCGCTCCTCCCCCACCGCCCGGCATAACTATTGCTCCTACTTTACATATAATCCCACAAAGAGGAAAATGAATTTGAGCACGATAAAAACTTTTATCTTCCTATTTCACAAATGGTTACACCTTTTCAGACGCCCGGTTCCCGCCCCGATCCTGTGCAGCCTGTTTATTTTCATATCTATTTGCGGTTGCCAGACTTGTAATAAAAACACCCCGCCGCGACGCTCCTACAATTGCCTCGATCAGATTCAGCATAAAGGCAACCCCGCGTTGATTTTTGACATGCCCATCTTCGCCCATCGCCAGCCAACCGTCTCCGCCGAGCAGTTTCAACGCTCGGAATGGCCCGTTTCCCGGCAGGCCACCGGATATGTAAACTACGGTGAAATAATATCATATAGCGAATATCGCTATGATGATCAATCCATCGATTCCAACAATAAACCCAGACAAAATTTCCATCGCCGTCTCAACGGCTACCGGTACGGCGTAATGGCTCGTTAATACCTGATTTCAAACAACTTATAGATATTTATCCCGCTGGCCGCCCCCCTTCTCCCCTGCAAAAACCCCAACTCACACCCTTTCTGTTATTATAAATCGTTTGAATTCCATGATTTAAATTTAATGGAAACCCTCATTTCTAGTCGATGGGGTTAGGGAATGATGATAAATTCTAACTTTTTAAGGGCCTGGAGAATTTGGGAACCTTTTAAATATATTTACATAACTTCTTTTTTTTGAAAAAAGACTTGATGTTGAGAAGTCTTTGCTGTAAATTGGATTACAGCAGTTTGAAGCCCGGAAACACCCAAGTCAAATACAATTCTGCGAAGAACTGGATTTTTGGGGAAAGAGGGCTTTGTGTGGTAAAGTGTTATTTATGTGATTCAAACACACTCAACCATCGGAGAAATCGGCATGGCGACTATTACGAAAAAAGAATTGATCGATCGTATTTCTGAAAAGACCAATCAAAAACGGGTCGTGGTCAAGAAGATCATCCAGACCTTCCTCGATGATATCATCGAAGAGCTTGGCCAGGATAACCGCTTGGAATTCAGAGACTTCGGTGTTTTTGAATGCAAACGTCGTGCAGCACGGGTGGCACAAAATCCCAAAACCCTCGAACGGGTTTCGGTACCACCAAAACGCACCGTTAAATTCAAAGTCGGTCGCCTCATGAAGATGCGATTACACCGGCAGGATATGATCGAATCAGGCCAGCCGGTCGATTCCAACTGATAACGTCTTTTCCCTGTTTAAGATACGATCGGATAGGAATTTAAACCACCCGGGTGAAGTAGTTTGCGCCCGGGTTTTTTAGATTTACAATCCAGCCATAATTTCTCTTTGTTAGCGTTTTGCCTGCCTATAGTTAAATTCGTCTGTTCCTATACTCCCGTCAGGGGGAAGATCAAGTTTATTCAAATGATCAAGTGGCTTTCTCATTGAATTGCTGAAAAAGGGACTTATAATCCGGAAACAGCCCGCTTGGACCGATATGAATTTTGAAGTTCATATGCCAATGTGGTATGTTCCCGGTGTGATAATGCTATTTTATTGTGCGAAAGTAATTTAAATGAGTGCAGGAAATAACGATAAGATCGTAAGCACCCCGATGCGGGCTTATGAGTATATTGTTAATGGGATCTGTGAAGGGCGGTTTCTGCCAGCGACAAAACTGAGTGATCGGGACATTGCCCGGGATCTGGAGATCGGGCACATGACGGTACGGGAAGCGATGGGCAAGCTGGAGGAACACGGCTGGATTGAGCGGTTTCCGAACAAGGGAGCGTATATCCGCAAATTTTCACAACAAGATGTCAAAGACATATATATGTTGCGTGAGATCATGGAGGCGGTTGCGATTCGGGAACTGGCCGAGGGAGCTACGCAAGCCCATGTGGATAAACTGCATACGTGTTGTGAACAGATCGAGAGTTCCTGTGTCAATCGGAATATTAAAGAATACCAGCAAGCGGATTTGGAGTTTCATCGGCTGGCTGTGGAGTTTACCGGCAATAAAAGATTATGTGAATTGTTCGATGCACTGGTTTTGCAGGGGCATTTAGCCTTTGAGATCCTGGTGACCAAAGCGGTGGGAATGATCCTGCTGAATGTATCGGAATCGTTTGAGCACTCGTTTCCTGCTCGTCATATTCATATTTGCCAGGCAATCGCGGATCACGATCCGGATCTGGCGGAGAAACTGGTTCGAAAACATATTCGTTACGGCTATGAGATTATTTCCGAAATGATCGATCTGGGACATAATTTGCGGAAAAAGACGATGAAAAAGTAACCGCCGGGAAGATCTTTTCAACCGAAGATAGCAAAACCAGATTGAAAATCATAAGTTCTTACTTGGGCCAATAATACAACCAGCTTTTTCCCCAGCCGGATATTCTGGTATTGACCGGATGATAAAATCCGATAGAATCTTGTGTTAGAGATTTTGTCGGATAGGTAATTTATAAGAAAGGTATAGTTGGTGGAAGGACAAGCGACCCAGCGATTGGCGGAGGTGATGGCAAGGATTTCCAAGCTGCCCTCGATGAATCTGGAGCCGCCCCAGTTTTTTGCTAATTACTTACAATTAACTGCTTTAGCAACCGGTTCGCAAGGCGGGGCCATCTGGCTCAGCCAGGCAGAACAAGGCCCCCAGTGCTATTGTCATATTGAAATCGAAAAAT
This sequence comes from uncultured Pirellulales bacterium, assembly GCA_964580995.1. Lineage (GTDB taxonomy): Bacteria > Planctomycetota > Phycisphaerae > Sedimentisphaerales > SM23-30 > JAKJEP01. Next base: position 9,642 of record CAZOMV010000132.1, on the reverse strand, counting down.
GCGGTATCAACGAATCGGACCAGCAAAAACGACTCATTATCGAAGCGATCCAAAAAGTCGTGGCGGATTCAAAATTCCTGGTCCTCCCGCCGACCGGTTCCCAATTCCGCGACGAATCGACTGTGGGATCCGAAGGAGCCGCCCAGGGCAACCAGTCTCCTTACCCCTTGTTTTTCAAGCCATTACGAGCGGCTAACCGGGTGGCAATGGTATTGCAATTGATTGGTGTGGAGAATTTAAATCCACATGATTACCGGGTGGTGGTGGGCTTATTGGAACAGATCGGCGAAACCGCTGAAACGTATCTGGCTCATCGCCGGGCCGCCGTTCTGGAAGATGACCGTAAATCGCTGGCGGGTCTGCTGAAATTTTCGGAAGCGATTCACGGTTCGCTTGATCCCGAAAAAGTGGCTTACCAGCTAGCCAATCAGGGCCGGGACGTAATCGGCTGCACACGTGTCGTCGTATGGATCGATCCGCAGGTTAAAAGAGGCTTGCGTATCGTCAGCGGCGTTGATAAGGCCGACCACCGGGCCATCCTGATGCAGTCGCTGGAAAAATTGAGCAAAGAGTGCCTGCGGCAAAAAAAGCCGATTCTTGCCGCCCGCCAGCAACTGGTGGAAATGTCCGAAGAGGAACCACTTACACAACTGCTCAAAGATTATTTCAGCATCAGCCAACTGGACCAGATTTTTCTCCAGCCGATCCATGCCCAGGAACGCGACCTGGGGGTATTAATCGCCGAAGGTTTTGACGATCAGGTTGCGGCGAATCTGGCCGGTGTAATGGCCACCGTCAGCAAGCACGGTGCGCTGGCGTTTGTCAACGCCCTGGAAATGGCCTCAGTTCCCCTCGTCCGGCCTTTTGCCAGATTGCAGAAAATTAAAAAAGATCCCAAAAAACGCCGGAAATGGTTGATGATCGCTGTGGTTGTGGTGCTGGCGTTAATCATCGGAGCGTTGATACCCTGGACCATCAAAATTGACAGCGAATGCGAGTTAATCCCCAAAGTACAACGAGTTATCGATGCCCCGCTCGAAGGCCTGCAAATCGCCAAAGTCGTTCGGGCCGAAGGGCCGGTGAACAAGGGGGATTTGATTATCGAACTGAATGCCGATGAATTGATCGCCCGCAAGCTTTCACTGGAAGCGGCTTTACGGCAGGAAGAAATTAATCGGGATAAAGCGTCTGGCCGGCCTGACCAGAAAACGGAAGTCCGCATCAGTGAGTTGGAACAGCAGCGTTTGCAGAACCAGATCGATCTGGCCTCGCTGCAAATCGAGAAATGCAAATTGACCTCCCCCATCGACGGCACGATTGTCACCCCGCAACTGCAACTGAAAGAAGGACTTACCCTGAAGATGGGGGATCCCATCTGCGAAATTTACGATCTGACCCAGTGGCAGTTGATTCTGGATATACCCCAGGAAGAGATCGGCTGGATCCAACGCGGTCTGGCAGATAACAAAGGCTCGCTGGTGAAATTCTACCTGGCGGCGTATCCCGAACAGAAACTCAAAGCTCGTATCGATACTATTGGGCAAATCAGCGAAATGCCCCAAATTAAGGAAAAAGGCAATGTGTATCAAATTCGCGTGGATGTACCGGCTGAGGAATTGCGTCCGATAGTCGATGGCCTGCGCAGCGGCAACATCGGGCGGGCGAAAATCTCAACTACCGAAAAACCTTTGGGTTATGTGTTATTGCGCAAAGTAATACGGTTTTTCCGGGTAACCTTCTTTTAAGGCAGGGTAATTCATGTCAGCCAATCAACCGAACGAGTTACCTTTACCGATGGAAGAGGCCCAGGATGACCTGCGTGCTCTGCCCAAAACGCGAATCGATGTGGAAATCACCGAGCAGGTGTATTACGGCAAACCCTGTTATGTTTTAAAAGATCCCGCTTCGATGCGTTATTATCGTCTGCGTCCGCCGGAGTATGCGATCTACAAAATGCTCGATGGCAAAGCCAATATGGATGACATTCTGCGCATGCTCATGGACCGGTTTCCCAGCGAGGAATATGACCGCCAGGCGGTGATGAGCTTTATCATTATGCTGCGCGGGGCCAATCTGCTGCACGTGTCGGGGGAAAGCAGCACCGAATATCTCCTGAAACGCAAGCAGATGATGAACCGGGGATTTTTCAAAAAGCTGCATTCGGAGTTCCTGTTTTATCGAATCCCCGTTATGGACCCCAATCGGCTGTTGAATTTTCTACACCGGCATATCGGCGGTTTTGTCTTCAGCCGCTTTATGGGCTTTCTGGTCCTCTTTCTCCTGGCCGGTGCGTTATACACCTTGTTTGACAATATCGATAAACTCCATCAGCGTCAGCCTCTGCTCAGTTGGCTGAACCTGCTGTATTTCGGAGCCGCGTTCCTGTTCATCAAGGTGATCCATGAATTCGGCCACGGCCTGACTGCCAAGCATTTCGGCTGCGAAGTCCATGAAATGGGAATTTTATTTCTGGTTTTCACGCCCTGTTTTTACTGCGATGTATCCGATTCCTGGATGATCGGGATCAAGGCCCGGCGGATGTGGATTACCGCCGCGGGTATTGTCGTCGAGATAATCCTTTCCTGTCTGGCGGTGTTTATTTGGGCCTTCACCGAACCGAAAACGGTGATCAACCAGTTTATGCTGAATATGATGATTGTGGCCAGCTTTAACACGATTTTATTCAATGGGAATCCCCTTTTGCGTTACGATGGGTATTACTTTTTGATGGATCTGCTGGAGATCCCCAACCTCAAGCAAAAGGGCACCAACTACCTGAAATATCTCATGCAGCGTTATGTCCTGGGCATGGAGCGGGCCGACAAACCCATCGATGTCGAAGGCCGGGAAATAACCGTACTTAGTTATGCCATCTGTTCAGCCATCTATCGCTGGTTTATCATGTTTGCGATCGTGGCCCTGGTCTGGACCTTTCTGGACCCGTATGGCTGGGGAGTCATTGGCGCAATCCTGGCTATTGGAAGTATTTATAACGCCTTTATCATACCGCTAGGGAAAATGGCGAGATTCGCCTTCACCCAAAGACAGCAATTGCGCATTCGTTTGGCTACTGCCATTATTCTGGTTTTAGCGGTGGGGCTGGGAACATACTTTGTACTGGCCATACCCATCGAACAGACAGTTGATACCCAATGCGTTATTCGACCCCAGCAGGCCCATCCCATGTATGTCTCCCAGGCCGGTTTTATTGACTCCGCCAAAAATCCCCGGTTTATCCAGGATGGACAAGCTGTTCAGGCCAATGATATTCTTTTGGTTTTGTCGAATCCGCAGTTGGAATATGATGTGGCGGATTTAAAACTTCAGATCGATCAACTCAATTCCCAGAAGGCTCTGGCGGAAAATCTGTCGGATAACGAAACGGTATTGCAGATTGAGGCCAAGAGGAAGGGCGTGCAGGCCCAGTATGACCGTGCCCGGCAGAATTATGACAAACTAACCATTCGTTCGCCGATTGATGGGGTTGTGCAGTTGCGGACCCAAATGCCGCTAGCCGAACTGGACGGCAGTTTCATGCCTCTGCAATCGGCGTTATTTGTCGTTTATAAACCGGCGGAATTTGAGGCGGTTGCAGCGGTCAATCATCGGGATAATGGCTTTATCGAACCGGATCAGATAGTTCAGATCAAACTCTGGTCGCTGGATGATGAAGTTTTGGAAAGCCGCGTAGTTGAGGATACCACCAAACCGGTCTGGAAAATGTTTAGTCCGGCGTTTTCAACCATTTATGGTGGTGATATTGCCACCATGCCTGCTGCCAAGCCGGAAGAGGCCCTGGAGCCGGCGGACAGGACCTACGAGCTGGTACTTCCGCTAGCAGGTGATCCCCGATTGCGGGATGGGCTGGTGGGTCGAGTGAAAATCATTATCGAAAAGCAAACCCTGGGAAGGACCGTTTACCTGTGGTTTATCCAGGTGTTACGGCAGGACCTTAGACTCTGAGTGAATTTCCAGTTCGTTGGGATCCAGAGTTATCTTATTGTTGGGATATTCAATAATTACCGCCAACAGTTGCTGGTCAGCCTCTGCCTCTAGCGCTTCGACTCCGGCTGGAAGCTCATTGGTAATATTCGAATCCGGTTCCGATTCCAACGGCAAGGGTGCTAATGGGATGCCCGGCATGATCGCTTTGCTCGGGATGTTGGGTTCAGCCCCATCCAAAAACTGGGGATTGCCCAGCGGCTGCAAACCGTTTAGTTCAGGTTCCCCTTTCACCAGAATATTGGCCAGCCAACCGTGCGCATCTTGCCAATCATTCTGTAAATCGTTTGCCTGTCTGATGCGGGAAACAAATGCCTGCTGCTGGGCGGGGGTATCCAGGGTGGTGTACTCGCGCAGATCCGCTTCGGTTACATTCGATAGAGTCATTGGTTCCGGTAAGGTGGGGTCCGTGTAGACCAAATTGACGGGATAAGATCCCGTGGATTCCAGGTTATGGTATAATTGCATTAACTGGCTCGCTTTACAAACAAATGCCACCTGTCCCCGGCTTTCATCAAATTGAATTCGTACGATCTGGTCAATATTCGCCAGGGCCAGGGATTCATCCAGAGCTTGCCCGGCCTGTCCATCATCTCCCGGCACGTAAATAGCCAGATGCACAGTATTTAAATGAGGGATAGCAATCGTTGGCTCGGAAGGAATCAGTTCCAGATCCGGTTCTACAATATTCGTAATGGTTTTTTTATTCTGACGGGAAATCTCCGTGGGAAAGGCGTCCTCCAGGGCAATGATCGGTTCGACGGGAGCCGGTTGGGACTTTGCCAGAAATTTTTCCGGTTCCGCTGACCGGGGATGAGAGGGAGCGAATAGTACGCTGTAAACAATGGTTCCCACAGCACCTAGCAACACGATCATCGCCGCTGCCGCGACCAGACGGCGGATACGAAGGTGATTGCGGCCGGCCGGATTGACATGCAGATCGGTATGACCCAGCAAAACGTCGCGTTCCAGTTCGTATTGAACCGTCTCGCTTAAATTGGCTGGGGCAGGGGTCTTCGGAAGGGTGTGCAGCAGATTGGAAACCTCACGCAGATCCGCCAGCAAGGCTCTGGCCTGGGCATTTTCTGCTAACATCTTTTCAATTTGAGAGTTATGGTCGGCGTCGAGCCGGCCATCCAGATACGCATTGAGCGATTCTACCCATTCAACCGGAAAATTCTCTTTATTCATGGCGATTTTTTAGCACTATCTCCCGCAAGGCCATTCTGGCCCGCGATAAACGACTTTTTACGGTACCAATCGGAATTTCCAGGACGACCGCAATCTGGTCGTAATTCATTTCCTCGATATCACGCAAGACTACAATAGCACGCTCCTGTGGTTCCAGCCGGTCCAGAGCTGCTATAACTCTTTGATGGGCCTCGCTTAACTCAACCTGATATTCCGGTGAGCGGCTGTGCTGGTCTGCCAATTCGGCCAAGCTGGCCGCCTGCTGGCCCATTACGTTTCTGCTATCCTGCAGGCTGGCAAAATGAATCTGCTGTTTACGCCGGCGGTGATTGATACTCAGGTTGATGCCGATGCGGAACAACCAGGTGTAGAAACCACTGCTGCCGCGGAACTTACGGATGCCTCGGAGGGCGCGGCAGAAGGCTTCCTGCGTTAGTTCCTGGGCATCGTCATAGCTGGCAACCATTCTCAGGATGGCGTTGAAGAGCCTATGCTGATATTTGACAACCAGTTGGCCGAACGCATCGATATTGCCGTTCTGGCTTTGATTTATGAGCCGGCTCTCATCCTCGGCGGATCCGTCGCTTTGGCCTGCATTCCGATTATTTTGACTATCTATCACAGAACTGGTTCCCTCGGAATTCAAATTTTTCACATTTTTCATGGTTGTTAATCCTTATGGGACCTAATCTTGGCATATTCCCCCAGTAAAGTCAATGATATAGCCAATAATCGTATGTAAATGGTAGGGCCAGGCGTAGGATTACCGATGCGATACGATTGTTGGGACATGATTGAGACAGGCTGGGGCCTCAAGGCCCATTCTCACGCCGCGAGCGATCTACACTTTTGACGCTCCCGATGGTTGCTTCTTGTTTCTATAAGTCGTTGTTTTTCGGTTGAGAAAACTGTTGTAAGTCCTTATTTTTTGTTTTGGGAAATTGCTGTAAGTCTTTATTTTACGTTGAAAGTGATAGTCCGATAATAAAGTAGGGATTATAACGATTGTAACGATTGGGTAAGATTTTTGGAAAGATGGGTAAGAAATTTGGTATTTTGTAACGGTTAGGTTGAGTTGGTAAATGTTGAATAAAGTATAGCAAAAGATGAAGAAAGTGATGTAAAAGTATAGCAAAACATATGGTAAACATGAGTAAAATATAGGTAAAAGTGAATTGTTTTTACACGTGTCATTTAAGATGGGGCGGGAATTTTTGTGGGACAAAATTATCCAGGTTGCCTAGATTAGTTAAGTTATCAGCGAGAAGAAATTACGAATTATGAATTACGAATTAGAAAATAGTTATCGGTTATCGGTTATATCAGTTCAGACAAATCAGACAGGTCGGACGGGGCAAGACTGGCACACCGCCTCGTGGTCGGAAGGCTGGGCGGTTGGTTGGGAGCATCTTTCCAGCTCGGAGAGCATGGAACACCGGTTTCCCCCCGTGGGGCCAAAGGCCCATTTTACGACGCGCGGTTGGTTGGCAAGCAGACGCTCCTGTTAGTCGCTTCATCATGGGCGAGAAAGGGGGTTTGGCGTCACTGGGGGTAATTTTGTTCTGGTTCCCATCCAGCCACGAGAAGATACGAACGGAATAGGCTGGGGGATGGGAGGCACGGCTAACGCAGCCGTGGCACGATTGGACAAAAAAGTGAGAAGAGGACGGGAAATAGTTGGTTTATTCTTTCGCCCAGTCAGGGCTGGGGAGAGAGGAAGGGCGGGCCGGTGTCCGCAGGCTCACGCCCACGGCTAAGAAACTTTGGCCCCGGCGGGGTCTGGGGAGAAGATACGGCCGGCACAGACGCGGCACAACTGGGGAAAAGAGATAAAAGAAGACTTTCAATCCGACTTACCCGACCAACCCGATGAAAAAGAGGGCACGGGGACAGGCGAATTATATTGAGCAAGCCGGGTTGACAGGGGAAAACGCGGGGAATTATAATGAGTGGAAATGAACGGATCAACGATAACGAAACGGGCAGCCGGATGACGCCGGCAGATTGGGAGGCGCAGAACGTAGTTTATACGCATAACAGGGCAAATGAGTATGGTAGTTCCGTGGTAGAGGGGGCGGAAATGAAGGTGCGGGATTGTACGGGGGGAAGATATCGCGTCGGCAACAAGTTGCCGAACCTACCTGGCTTAAAAAGTGCAAAAGTTTGCATATATATTCATAGGAGAAAATTATGAGAAGTTCCTTGTTAAAATTTGCTGTAAATATTTGGTTGTTACTATTTATTTTAAACTATTCAATCAATGCTGAGAATTGCAGCCAGGAAAAGATTGGTATAAAAATATGTAATGCACCAGTTGCACCCATGAATGAATTACAGCGTAGTGAGCAAGACGAAAAAACACTCGCTTTCATATTGCTTGATCAACAAAAAAAAGAGAAAACAATGGAAGAATGTGAGAAAGTCAGGGATTCGGAATTAGAAAAATTATATAATTATACAAAAGAACGTAAAACATCAAGATCGGCGTTATTGGCGAAATTTATGATAGGATGGATAAATTTTACCTGTGGGAGGGGAACGGAAATATCAGAAAGCAGGAAATGTTTCACGGAGATTGTCGAAGAGTACCCGGATACGATAGAAGCGGAATTGGCTAGTAAGTGTTGTTTGAAAATATTAGATATAATGGAAGAAGATTATGATCCGAATATTCCATGCCGTGTGAAAGAAGCGTATGTAGAGATGGAAAAGTTATTACCAATTATACAGGAATTTGATAACGATCCAAATGAATTAACACGGGCATTTCGAACTCGGATTGTTGGTGATACCGATGCTAAATTTGAGCCCGTTTTACGTATTACCATGGCAAGATTTTTAACAGAATTAGGAGAAGAAAAGAAAGCAATAGAGTTATATGAAAATATTATAGAAATTTACCCAGATTCATCATGGGCCAAAGATGCAAGGATTAGCCTAAAAACAATTCAAGGTTTAAAAGCTGAAGGGCGTAGTATTAAAGGCAGATTAGGAATTCCGAGAATAAAGAAAAAGCGGTTCAACTCCGAAAAAGTTGCTTGTTCTTGAAAGGTTACAGGAAATGGATTTATCGCAGGGTGTAAAGCGATAAATCCAATACATTTATATCAACCATAGGCATAGTTTCCACCAACTAATTTGAAGTTGAACCAAAATAAAAATTTCGGACAAATCGGACGGGGAGGACGGGGAGGGGGAAGAAGATTTCGAGTTATGAATTACAAAATACAAGAATAGATACTAGTGGAAAAGGAATAGAAAGAGACTGGTCCACCGCCTCATGGTCGGAGGAGCGGACGGTTGGTTGGAGGAATGTTTCCGGCTCGGAGAGCATGGAACACCGGTTTCCCCCCGTGAAGAGAAGTATGAGGTTCAGTATGGTTGAGGGTAATTTTGTTCCGGTTCTGATCCAGTTAGATTTGGGAATATGTTGGACAGGCGGGAGGGTAAGGATAAAATGGGATCCATCTTTGAGAGGAATAAGTTGCAAGAAAACAGATTAATGAAATTGGCATTGTAGCCTGGTAAAGCTATAAAGCCTGGGCAAACAGGCTATAAGGTATTGATAAGAATTGTTTTATGAGTATTATTGAGGCGACAGGGCTGCGGAAGGAATATGGGACGCGGGCGGCGGTACGGGATGTGGATTTCCGGATCGAGGCTGGGCAGGTGGTGGGATTGATCGGGCCGAACGGGGCGGGGAAGACGACGCTGCTGCGGATGCTGGCGACCCTGCTGCCGCCATCCCGGGGGGAGGTGAAGATTTTGGGACTTGAAGTCGGGAAAGATTTTCTGGAGATTCGCAAGCGGATCGGGCATCTGCCGGACATTTTCCAGTTGTACCGTGATCTGACGTTGCGGGAGTGTCTGCGATTTTTTGCCGAGGCCTATGGGGTGCGGCGGGAGGTGCGTGAAGAGAAGATTCAGGAAACGCTGGGATTTGTGGAATTGGAGAAAAAGCAGGATGAACGGATTCATTCTTTGCTACGGGAGGAGGTGCAGCGGATGGGGCTGGCGACGCTGCGGGTACGGGATCCGGAGCTGTATCTGCTGGACGAGCCGGGGGGAAGGCAGGATCCACAGGACCGGATTTCCTGGCGGGACATGCTGAAGAAGCTCAGCGGGTCCGGCAAGACGGTACTTATCGCGTCAGACCGGTTGATGGAATGGATGGAATTTTGTTCGCATATGTTGATCATGAGCAAGGGGCAGATTGTCTGCCGGGGGCCGGTGCGGGAAGCGAAAGCGGATATGGAAGAATGGTTCCAAAAAATATCTTCGGAGCAACAGGAGTAACGATGTATTGGGGAAATGTAATCAAAGGCAACCCGGTCATACAGCGGTACCGGAACAGTGTGATGCGGCCAGGTCCGTTTCGGATCACCCTGGCGATTTACCTGATTTGAATTAGTCAAGACTTAATCTGACATTAACCGATAGATAAGAGGT
>CAZOMV010000131.1:0-13192 GCA_964580995.1 uncultured Pirellulales bacterium | reverse complement strand
GGGGGCGGGCGGGAGGGGGTGTGGGAAGGGGATGTAGGGGGCGGGGGAAGGGGTTTGCGGGAGGTGGAGGGGGGGGCGGGTGACGGGGGGGGCGCGGGGGTGTATGTGAAACCCGATATTGTCACGAAAACAACCAGGGGGCGCAGGTGGATAGCGGGCTGATTTATTCGTTGGTCAATTATCAGCATCCGGATTATTACAAGGCGCTGGCGGCGGCGAATGTGCTGTCGGGGGGGATGGGCAGCCGGCTGTTCACGGAAGTGCGGGAGAAGCGGGGGCTGTGTTATTCGGTGTCGGCCAGCCATCAGGTGACGGGGGGATATGGGATGGTGCAGTGTTATCTGGGGAGTACGCCGGAGCGGGCGCAGGAGGGGCTGGACGTGATGGTGGGGGAATTGCGGAAGCTGGGGGAGGGGATTACGCAGGATGAATTGGACCGGGCGAAGGTGGGGTTGCGGGCGTCGCTGATTATGCAGGGGGAATCGAGCGGGGCGCGGGCGATGGCCTGTGCGCGGGACTTTTATCAGCTTGGGCGGGTGCGCAGCCTGGATGAGATCGATCAGGCGATCCAGTCGCTGACGGTGGAGGAGGTGTTGGAGCATGTGCGGCAGTATCCGCCGAAAGATTTTGCGGCGGCGACCATCGGGCCGAAAGAGTTGAAAGTAAATTTGTAATTGAAGTTTTGCAAAAAGGAGTCCGCGTTGGAATTCAGGCAGACACAACTGGAAAACGGATTGACGATTCTGGGGGAGATCCGGGCGAGTGCCCGGTCGATGGCGATGGGTTTTTTTGTGCGGAGCGGGGCGCGGGACGAGACGGCGGCGGTATCCGGGGTCAGTCATTTTCTGGAACACATGATGTTCAAGGGTACGGACCGGCATTCGGCGCTGGAAGTGAATCTGGAATTCGATCAGATGGGGGCGAAGTATAATGCCTTTACGTCGGAGGAGAATACGGTATATTATGCGGCGGTGCTGCCGGAATATCAGCAGCGGATCCTGGCGTTGTGGGCGGAGTTGATGCGGCCGGCGCTGCGGGATGATGATTTCAATACGGAGAAGGGGGTGATCTGCGAAGAGATTGCGATGTACAAGGATATGCCGCATTTTGAGGTGATGGACCGGTGCCGCAAGCTGCATTTTGGGGAGCATGGCTGCGGTAACAGTGTGCTGGGGACGGTGGAAAGCATCATGGGGATGAGCAGCGGGCAGATGCGGGCTTATTTCAACCAGCGGTATTCGCCGGACAATATGGTGCTGGCCTGTTCGGGGAAGGTGGAGTGGGAGGCGTTTGTGGAGCAGGCCCGGCAGTTGTGCGGGGGGTGGAAGGCGTTTTCGCCGCGTCGGGGGCTGGGGGATAATCGCGGGAGCGGCCAGCGGGAGATCGTACCGCAGGAGAAGATTGTCCGGGAGCATATCTGCCTGATGAATGCGGCTCCGTCGAGTCAGGATCCGATGCGATTTGCGGCCAGTGTGCTGGCGAATATTATTGGGGATGATTCCGGGTCGCGGCTGTACTGGGCGCTGATCGATACAGCGCTGGCGGATTCGGCGGATATGGATTGTGACTCGATGGACGGTACGGGTGCGTACTTTACCTATATATCGTGCGATCCGGCGAAGGCGGAGCAGGTGACGGGGATTGTGCAGGAATGTTTTCGGAAGGTGCAGGCGGAGGGTGTGACGGAGGCGGAACTGGAGGCCAGCAAGAACAAGATTGCCGCGGCGCTGACGTTAAACGGGGAATTGCCGATGGGCCGGCTGGTGCCGCTGGGATTCAACTGGATCTACCGGCAGGAATACCGCAGCCAGGCGGAGGATCTGGCGACGGTGCAGGCGATCAGCCGGGAGGATATCCGGAAACTGCTGGCGGAGTATCCGCTGGACCGGATGACGGTTCTGGGTTTCGGGCCGTGCGAGAAAATTTGACGCCAGCGTCAAAAGCTCGTCGTCCCCTTGTTATTGGGGAGCCAGAGCCGTTTTTGGAAGTTAATATTGACTTTTGGCGCTTCCATCAGATTTAGCGGTCGCAATTCTGCGAGCCGATTCCTTTTATTTTCTCCATTGTTCGGCGATCTGTTCGAGGGTTTTGCCTTTGGTTTCGGGTAGCAGTTTGATGCCGAAGATGAGTGCGAAAATACAAATGATCGTATAAAGCCAGAAGAGGCCGCCGATGGAGCCGATGAGTTTTTCGGAATATTCGGCAATGACCGGCAGGACCAGGGCGCCGGTAAATCCGGCAACCCAGATCACGGTGGTGGTGATGGCTACGGCTTTGGCCCGAATGCGGGTGGGGAATAATTCGGACATCATCAGCCAGGGTAGCGGTCCCAGAGCCAGAGCATGCGGGATGGCAAAGAGGCAAACAACGATCAGTACAATGGGGCCGGTGATGTTATAGTGGAAGACCAGGCCGACGATCAGCATGAAAACGGCCATAAGGGCGGAACTGATGTTCCACAGGGGTTTTCTGCCGAACCGATCCACCAGGAAACAGGAGGTCATGGTGAAAACACCCATGACGCCGTAGGCGATTAGAAGTTGAAGGATAGCCCCGGTGCGGCTGGGGAGGCCGGATTTTTCCAACAGGTACACGAGATAACCGCCGGCACCGCTCCAGCCGGACCAGTTGTTGAAGATCGCCAAAAGGGATCCGATCAGCAGAGCCATTCGAATTCCCGGCTTGAAAAGTTCGGCAAAGGTACCCTCTTCCTGAGAAAGAGAATCTTTGATTTCCTTGATTTCGATTTCCGCACGCTGCGGCCCCTGCACAAAGGTAATGACTTCCATCGCCTCCTGGTACCGGTCCTTTTCGGCCAGCCAGCGGGGGCTTTCCGGCAGGAAGAACAGCAATACGATGAAGGGGAGCACGGCTGCCATCTGGGAGAAGAACATCCATCTCCAGCAGGTGGTGGCGGGCAGATACTTGGCGAGAAAATAGGCCGCCGCCGCCGCCATGATGCTGCCGATGACGATCAGCAATTGATAGATAACGCCCAGCTTACCCCGTTTTTGGGGCGGCGCCACCTCGGTGATGTACATGGGCGAAGCGATGGAACACAGTCCGACTCCCAGACCGCCAATGATTCGGAAAACAATAATGGTATATACATCCGGGGCAATGGCGGTCGCTATGGCTCCGATTGCCAGCAGGATGGAGGCGATAATCAAGGTTTTTTTGCGTCCGATTCCATCCGAGAGCCAGGCGCCCAGAAATGGGCCGAAGATGCAGCCCAGAGTGGCGCTGGCGGTGACCAGACCAAACAGGAAGGGGGAAAGTTCAAACTGGTCACGAATGTATAGATTGGCACCGGAAATCAAGGCCAGGTCGTAGCCGAACAGAAACCCACCTACGGCGGCCACAAAGGCGATTTGAAAGGCGTATAAGGCGCCCTTTTGCTGGAAAACGGCTGGCTGATCGTTCAAAACCATAAACGGCTCCTTTCGCTAAGCATTTTCGATCAAGAAACCGGGATTTTCCCCGATGGTTGGCATTATGGCAAGTTATTTTTGCTTTTGGAGGAGATTTTTATCGGGAGATGGAGAAAGGATTAGAAATTCCGCTGGGGGTGTCTGGTGATAGAATTTATAGCTTCTTGCAAATGGTTGGCGGTAGTAGTCAGGGCGAGTTGGCTATTTCCTTCTTGGATGGCGTTCAAGATGGCGCGGTGCTGTTCGATGATGATGGGGATATTTTCCTGGGGTAAGCTCCATATGGCCGAGTAAAACAAACCGGTCAGAATGGAACTGATCATGGACAGGACGATATTGCCGCATTCCAGGGCTAAAATATTGTGAAAAGTACGGTCATGGATGCGAAAATCTTCAATGTTTAAAACCGGCTGGTCAGCGGTATTCTGTAAGTCCTGAACGGATTGAGAAAGTTCTTTTAACCCATTGGGGGAGACGTTTTGGGTGGCCAGTTGGGCGATCATGGGTTCGATGGCCAGCCGGGTCTGCATGACCTGCAGGATATCGGCATTGCTGAAATTCTGGAGCAGGGGCGAGAGGAAGCGCAGGCTGCTGGCGGGGTCAAAGCGATTGAGGAACCAGCCGGTGCCATGCTGGGATTGGATCAGGCCGACGGATTGCAGGCAGATTAGGGATTCTCGCAAGGCCCGCCGTCCGACACCGATATCTTCACAGAGCTGTTTTTCCGAAGGTAACTTGTCACCGGGGTCCAATCCGGATTCATGAATGTATTTGATGAGGATGGGAACAATCCGTTCGGCTTTTCGGGTGGAGTCCAGGTCGTGCAGTCCAGAGAGCATTTCTTTAACGGAATGCGAAGCATTTCTGTCGGGGTGTTGATTTTCCTGGATTGTTTCCATTGGTATATTTGTTTTCCTACGCTTTTAACTCACTTTATTTTGCAAAAATTTCATTTTACCAATTCCGTTTAGCTGGTAAACCCCGGATCCGGTTTCGGGAAGAGATCGGGAGGGTTTTCCGCCAGTGAGTCGGGCTGTTTCTTTTTCAGGGCTGCGGCCTGGGCTGCCTGGTTTTTCTTTTCCACTTCGAGCAGTTCTCCGACAGTCGGTTTGTCCAGTTTGCCGCCGGCGATGATGAGTTTTACTTCTTCGCCGTCGAGGGTTTCATATTTCAGCAGGGCGTCTTTCAGATTTTCCACCTTATCGCGATTTTTATCGAGCAATTCCTTTACTTCGACATAGGCGCAATCCATGATATTTTTGATTTCGGTATCGATGAGTTCGGCGGTTTTATCGGAGTAGGGTTTGCCATAGACAGCGCCGAAGATGGACTCGCCTTCTTCCATGGGGGTATAGCGGCGGAAGCCGAGATTGTCGCTCATGCCCCACTCCATGACCATCGTGCGGGCCAATTCCGTTGCCTGGCTGATGTCGGATTGAGCGCCGCTGGAGATGTCCCCGCAGAAGATTTCCTCTGCCACCCGGCCTCCGAAGCAGATGCGGATGTAGGCCAGACAGTAATTTCGGCTGTAGGTGAGGCGGTCTTTTTCCGGGAGCGAAAACGTGGCGCCGCCTGTGTTGCCGCGGGGGATAATGCTGACTTTGTGGACGGGGTCGGTATGCTTGGTGAGGGATTGAACCAGGGCGTGGCCGGATTCGTGGTAAGCCGTGGAGGCTTTATCCTTCTCATCGACGACGCGGCTGCGGCGGGCGCGGCCCCAGCGGACTTTATCGCGAGCCTCCTCCAGATCGACCATTTCCACGAAATCCTTGTTTTCCATGGTAGCGGCCAGAGCCGCTTCATTGATGATGGCTTCCAGGTCGGCGCCGCTGAACATGGAGGTGCCGCGGGCCAAACGGTGCAGATCGATGTTGGGGCCCAGCTTGACTTTTTTGGCGTGGACTTTGAGGATTTCCATCCGGCCTTTGATATCGGGTAGGGGAACGTAGATCTGGCGGTCGAAGCGTCCGGGGCGGGTGAGGGCGTGGTCGAGGATATCGGCGCGGTTGGTAGCGGCAATGACGATGACCTGATCGTTGGTGCTGAAGCCGTCCATTTCGACCAGAATGGCGTTGAGGGTCTGTTCGCGTTCATCGTGGCCGCCGCCGGCGATGCCGGCGCCGCGTTTGCGGCCGACCGCATCGATTTCATCCAGGAAGATAATACAGGGGGAATTGTCCTTGGCCTGCTTGAAGAGGTCGCGCACGCGTGAAGCACCGACGCCGACAAACATCTCGACAAAATCGGAGCCGGAGATGCTGAAGAAGGGGACATCGGCTTCCCCGGCAATGGCTTTGGCCAGGAGGGTTTTGCCGCAGCCCGGCTCGCCGACCAGGAGGACGCCGCGCGGGATCCGGCCGCCGCACCGCTGAAATTTTTTGGGGTTGCGCAGGAACAGGATAATTTCTTTGACTTCGTCTTTGGCTTCGTCAATGCCCGCGACATGTTCAAAGGTTACTTTGGCCTGATCTTTGGAACTGACGCGATGGCGGCTGCGCCCGAAGTTGCCCAACATGCCGGCCCCGCCGGCGCCGCGGAACTGGCGGAAGACCAGGAAATACATAATGGCAATGAGCAGAAACCAGGGCAGCAGGGAAACCAGCACATTGATAAAAAGGTTGGGTTTGTCAAATTCATAGGGGACGCCATTTTTACTGAGCAGTTGGTATAAATCCTGGGGTTTGTCCAGGCTGGGCAGGATTACCTCAAATTTGTCGAGACTTTTGGGGTCTTTCCCCTTCATGGCCTCTTCTTTCATGGTGCCCAGCAGCAGGGTGTCCGAGATGACGACCTTTTTCACTTCGCCGTTTTTGATTCGCTGCTCGAATTCGGTATAACTGATTTGCTCGGAGTGCTGCCAGGAGTTCATAAACATCACGAAGAGCATGGCTGAGATCATCAGGAATACGATCCAACTGGTGATGTTACGCGGATATTTGGCCGGTCCCTGCCCGCCGGGCGACCCAGGGAAGCGATTTCGCTGATTATCCTGATTTTGGTCTGTTTTTTTATCGTCTCCGTTTGTCATGTAACTCTCTATTTTTCTTTCTATAAAGGAAAAAAGCCATATATACTACTGTTATGCAAACCTGTACGATTTACCATGGATCTTCCATAGCCTGGACAATTTGAATCGCCATTTCGTTTACCGCTTCCTGGATGGCACTGTTTTCGCCGGCCGCCAGGAGATTGGCATATTGGCCGCTGACTTTGAATTTTTTATTGTCCATAATCAGATCCCCACTGCGTAAATCTTTCCATGTGACCTGAGCGATGACGACGATCTGGCTTTGCATGGGGCGGTCCAGTTCCCGCTGCTGGGTCAGGGCCTTTTCCTCGATGCTGCTGATGCTGCCATACAGCACCGTATCGGCTTTTCGCCGGTCCGCGATAATCTTGTACGGGCTGTGAAGCTCCAGTTGCTGGCATACGGATCGGGTCAGGTTAAACTCCGCCCCGCGCCGGAAACTGTCCGATTGAAACATATCGACACAGACGGTTTCAATATCGCTATTATAGAGGCTTCTACTGGTGTAACCCGATGTCGGTTCGGCATCGTGACAGCCGATCAAGGGCAGAAAAAAAGCCAGGACCGGCCAGAATCGGCACAAGTTCTTATGTTTCAAGAAGTTAATTTTTGTGCACCCGAACGTTTCTGTCATAGTTATTCCCGTATTGTACATTCCATAGATAATTATAGCCTGAATCGAGTCTGTTTAGGCATAAAAACTACAAATTATATTTTTCGAGCATTTCCCTGGCTTTCTGTGCCCATTCGGTATCGGGCCAGCGTTTCATGATGGATTGGCAATAATATTTTGCGGAGTTATATTTTTTGGTTCTCCGGTAGAAATCGGCGATTTTATATTCTTTTTGGGCCTGTTGCCAGTGGATGCGGGTGAGTCTCTGGTCCACGCCGATGCGGGCGGCATCTTCCGGGAAGCGGGCCTGATATTGCAGGTAGCGGAATCTGGCGTCTTCCAGAGAGCTGCCGTCGTAATAATAGCCCTGGTAAATGGCGTGGGAAGACTCGGCATTGAGCCGCAGGGCGGTTTGGTAATATTGGCTTTTGCTGTACTGATCGACCACCACCTGATAGGTCTGCTGGGCTTCGGTAAAACGGTCTTTCTGAAAGTAGTAGTCGGCCTGGATCATTAAAGCCGTGGCTGCCAGTTCGGAGCCGGGCCAGTGTTCGGCCACGATGTCCAGGATTTCGATCGCCTCGGTGCGGGCACTGGCGGGAATGAACCCCCAGACTTTTCGTTTCTTGCCTGCCAGAAAGAGTTTAGCGATTTCGACTTCCTTTTCCAGGGCGGGGACAAAGAGCTTGCTGGTGCCGTATTCGTTCAGCAGGTCTTCCAGATCCAGAAAGGACTGATAATATAATTTCCGGTCAAACTGGGCCTGGGCCTTGAGGAAGAGGGCCTGGTCCATATAAGGGGAATCGGGGTTGTTCTTAATCCATTTTTTGGCGGTTTTGTTGGCTTTTTTGGCTTTGCCCCGGTCCAGATATTCCTGAATGACAGCCAGATCTTCCGGCAAATCGTTAATGGATTGCCATTGGTCCTGCTCGTTGAGAACGAGGGTTTCCGAGAAGCAAACCGAAGCGGCTGCTAAAAACAGGCCGATACCAAAAATGAACAGGAAAACAAACTTTTTCATAAACAGCACCAAAATAAGACATTTACCTAGAATTCACGGACATTATACCGGTTTGAGAGCAGATTGCAACAGTCTATAGAGAAAGAATTTAGGCTGGGATGCAAGGCGGTTTGGTGGTGGAAAAGTGGTTAAATGGCAAGCTATTGCGGGAATCGGATGCCGTCAGGTGAGATCATTACCGAGCCGACGACGTGCAGGCCGATGGCCACCGCTCCGTGGGCATGCGCGCCGATGGCGATAGCGCCCCAGACGGTGTATCCGATGGCACAGCCGGCGAAGGCCAGAAAGCCCAGGCCCACTCCGCCGATGGCCAGCAGTCCTCCAGCGATACCGGCGACGGCGATAATCCCCAGACTGATCGCTCCGAGCGAGATAAATCCGACCGCCAGGCCGCCCACCGCCAGAAATCCGATGGCGATATCTCCGATGGCGATTATGCCTTTGGCAATACCCTGACTACCGAGGCCGCCGCGGCAGACGTGGACCAGAGGTATGCCCAGGATATTGGCCTTGCTGCGATATTCGAATCCCGCCAGTTGCCGATTGATGGCCAGGCGGATCTGGGCTTGCAATTGGGGGTCGTGATCCAAAGTCAGGTTGTTTGGTTTTGGTTCGGACATATTCGGTTAGGGCGGCTCCTTGCGAAATATTTTTCGGAAGATATTCATCACATCTTCAAGAATCATATACAAGGAGGGGATGAGGATCAAGGTAATTTAGGCGGCAAGCCTTATGAAGTTTGACGCCAGCGTCAAAAGCTCTTCGATCCCTTGTTATTGGTGAGCCAGAGCCGTTTTTGGATGTCGATATCGACTTTGGGCGGTTCCGTCAAGTTTGTTCCTTGATGTAATGGCGAATTCCCGCGGCGGAAAAATTGGCGATATGGTCCAGGGCGATATTCAGATTCAGGTAGGGCAGGTTCGTGTTCTCCACACCCTCGAACATTTTTCGGGTCTGCATAACATGAACCAACTGGCTGATGATGGAATGAATACATAAATCCGCCTGATATTCTTCCAGTTCCGGGCAAATCTGCAAGAGGGCGTTTTTTAATGCTGCTTTTACCGGGAGTACGGTTCTCTGAACAAACATCCCCGGCGGCAAGTGCGGATCGAGCATTTCCCGCGTGAATAGCTGCATAAGCAATCGGCTGTTATCGTCGCTGGCCAGCGGCTTCCAGATGAAGCGGGCAAAGGAGCGGATCAGGTTTTCCAGGGTTAGTTCGTGGGGATTATGGTCCAGCACTTCCTGAATACCGGCAACTCGCAGGTCACGCAGGAGGCTCATATGATGATCGAAGACTTCCCGATAGAGTTTGTCTTTATTTCCGAAATGATAATTAACGGCTGCCAGATTACAACCGGCCCGGCTGGTGATATCGCGGATGGAGGTGGCGGCGTAGCCTTTTTCCGCGAAGATTGCCTCCGCCGCGATCAGGATTCTACATCGGGCATTGCCGTCTTGGGAGGGCATAATTTTTTTGTTATTTTCCATACATAAATCCAACGTTTGATTAAAACGATTGTATAAAACACAAGTTTGGTATGCAAGAGCGATTTATAAAAAACGTGAAATTATTATCTTTGAGAGGGATCGGGGGAGATGTTTTCTGTAAGTGATTTTTATATAACTAGTTAATTGATTTTTTGGTTATTTTGAATGGTTGGATAATATTTAAGTGGAACTGGATTTTTGTTCTAAAATAGCCGATTTTATATAACAAGCGATATATTATTTTTTCAAAACCTTGTGAAGGATAGAATGATAAAGGTCCAATAATGTTAGTTCGGGGTGTATTGAGGACGAAATTTCATGCCGATTTTGCTGCATGTAAATGAGCTGGAGCCGGGGATGTGCCTGGCTAGTAATATCGTCAACCGGTTCAATATCTTGCTGGCCTATGGCCGCAAGCTGAATGAGAATGACATCAAGGCGCTGCAACGAAAGTTTCCGGACCTGACGGTTCAGATTATTGATCCGGTTCTCGATCAGGCGGTGGAGTTTGAAGACACGCTCAAAGACCAGAAGATTTCCCAGGAAGTTCGCAGAAATGTCGCCTCCGTGGTGGGCAAAGTCAGTAAAAACATCAGTTCGGGGCTGGCGCTGGAATCGGATAATATCTCCGGAATTCAGAAAGTGATTGAGGAGATGGTCCAGTACCTCCAGGATAATCCGATTACCATGGCGATTATCGAGCAGAGCCACAGTTGGGATGATTACTTGCAGGAACACTGTGCGAATGTATTTTACCTGAGCCTGGTGGTCGGCAATACGATACGCAATTATATCAAACAGGAGCGGGAGCGGCTCAGTGCGGCCAAAATCATTCAGAACGGCATGAACATTACCCCCCTGGCGACCGCCGCGATTTTTCACGATATTGGGATGGTTCCGCTGGAAAAACTGTACCTGAAATCCGAGCCGCTGAGTGAGGAAGAGATCGGTCAGGTAAAAGCACATCCGCTGACGGGGGCAGCCATGTTGCCGGATGCGATTGATCCGATGGTGAAGCTGATCATTCGCCAGCACCATGAAAATCAGGATGGCAGCGGGTATCCGGAAGGGCTCCGCGGGGATGAAACCAACATTTTTGCCCGCATCATGCGGGTGGCGGATGCCTATACGGCCGCCATTGCCACCAAAATCTATCAAAAGGCCAAATCCCCCCATTTGGTGCTGTATGAGATGGTGTATGGAAACTATCGGCGGTTTTATGATCCGATGGTCATGAAAATCTTCGCCAGCGTGATTCAGCCGTTCCAGGTCGGCACCAAATTGAAACTCAAAGACGGCAAAACCGCGGTGGTGGTGCGCTATAATCGGCTGGATCCGTTCAATCTGGAAATCGTAGTGGCGTTTGACGAGTTGGGGGATCCGTTGGGCAAAGACGAACTGGCGGGGCCCTTCTTTTTGAAAGGCCGCGCGGATATGCAGGTGGCTTTCTTTGGGAAGGAAGATATTTCTTACCTGAATGAAATACCACAGGAAGAAATGCCGGTTCCCGGCGCTCTGCGGGAATTCATTCGTTCCTGTACGGATATGTTTGAATTGGCCTACCCCTGATGGTTGGCCGTGGATGGGAATGTTCCGTTCCCTGGGAGTTTTGCCGGGGCGGAAGATCGTTCTTTACGTATCCCGCCCGAAGGGTATAATGCCAAGCGACAGGTACCTGCTGGCAGGACTGAATCGATTGGTTGCTGAGGATTGAGAATGAATATGAAACTGAGTTTTCTGGGAGCGGCGCAGAATGTAACCGGTTCCCGTTTTTTGCTGGAGGCCAATGGTGCCCGGATTCTGGTGGATTGCGGGCTGTATCAGGAGCGTGATTTTCTGGAACGGAACTGGGATGATTTTCCGGTTCCTATTTCCTCCCTCGGTGTGGTGCTTTTAACCCATGCGCATCTGGATCACTGCGGCTGGCTGCCCCGGATGGTACAGGAAGGATTCCAGGGGAAAATCTATTGCACGTCAGCCACGCAGGAAATCGCAAAAATTGTTTTGATGGATGCGGCTCACCTGCAGGAAGAAGACGCCAGCTTCAAAAAGAAACGGCACGGCAAAGAAGGGCGGAAAGGGCCTTTTCCGGAAGTACCACTGTACACGACGGAAGATGCGCAGGAGTGTTTTCCGCTGTTTCAATCGCGTGGGTATGAGAAACCGGTCGAAGTGGCGCCGGGGATCGAGGCCTGGTTTCATAATGTCGGACATATTCTGGGGGCGGCGGCGATTACGGTCCGGGTGCGGCAAAATGGCCAGAGTCGGACGATTTTGTTTTCCGGGGATGTGGGGCGGTGGGACCGTCCGATCCTGCGGGACCCCAGCCGCATCGAGCAGGCGGATTATGTGCTGGTGGAATCGACGTATGGGGACCGGGTCCACGAAACGCGGGAGCAGGTGAAAGAGAAGCTGTGCCATGTGATTCTGGAGACGAAAAAGGCGGGCGGCAATATCATTGTGCCCAGCTTTGCCATCGAACGGGCACAGGAAATTTTGTATTATCTGAATGAATTGTTAATCGATGGATGTGTCCCGCATTTAATGACGTTTCTGGACAGCCCCATGGCGGTCAGCGTAACGAAAGTGTTTCAGGACCATCCCGGTTTGTATGATAAAGAAATGATTCAGCGGGTCAATTCCCATGCCTCCCCGTTTGAACTCCCGGGCTTGACGATGGTACAGAAGACCGCCGAGTCCAAGACGATCAATAATATTTCCGGCACGGTGATGGTGATCGCCGGTTCCGGCATGTGCACGGGGGGGCGGATCAAGCATCATCTGGCCAATAATATCGACCGGCCGGAATCCACGATTCTGTTTGTCGGCTATCAGGCGGCGGGGACGCTGGGCCGGACCATTATCGAAGGGGCCAAAGAGGTGCGTATTCTGGGGCAGAATTTCCCGGTACGTGCCCGCATCGCCAAGATCAACGGCTTTTCCGGCCACGCCGACCGGGCCGAGCTGGACCGCTGGCTCTCCGCCCTGCAAGAATCGCCCCGGCATGTCTTTGTGATCCACGGCGAAACCAATATCGCCCATTCCTTCGCCGACCACCTGCGACAAAAGAACGGCTGGTCTGTCTCCGTCCCCGCTTATAAAGATACGGTGGAATTAAATTGATTAAAAAGAACTTTTCAGCAAAATGAGTGTATGCGGAAGGGGAAACAGTAAGGTAAGGGCGTTTTTACAATATGAATGATGAAATGATTAATATATTTAGTATGGGCGTAGGAATAAAATTGGGTAAGATTATGAGATTCTCTTATTTTGAACTCAAAAAAATATTAATTAAAAATGCAATCTATAGCGAACAAGGCAATGAGAGTAAACAGATAATAATTGACATTCTTGCACTATCTATTTTTTATAATCGGATCATTTTGCCATTATCTGGTGCTCATAATTTTATTGGAAATTTACCTCAGTATAAAGTAGGTGAAATTGGAATGGGAAGTTATAAAATTGATATGAAACAACAGCAAGAAATCCATAATTGTGTTTCTAGATTTTATGCGATATTGAAAAAGTATAAAATTCCCTTGAATAACCTAGTACTATGTCAAATCTAATATTATGAAGTTAATTTGATTGTTTTGCCGATA
>CAZOMV010000130.1:0-13847 GCA_964580995.1 uncultured Pirellulales bacterium | reverse complement strand
TATTCCCGAAGTTTGATACCAGATACGGAAATATCGAACCCCGGACAATCCCCAGGGCCCACCCCCTCAGCTTCAGCCGCACCGTTTCCGAAAGGAACTGCACGATAATATCCTTCGTTTTCGCCCCCAGTGCCCGCCGGATGCCGATCTCCCGGGTCCGTTCGTTCACAGTCGCCAGCATGATATTCATAATCCCTATCCCACCCACCAGCAAAGAGATAGCCGCAATTGACCCCAGAACAATACTGAAAATCCGCTTGGTCCGCGCCGCCTGCTGCAGCAACTCCAGCGGCACCACGATCTGGTAATCCTGCTTTTTGTGGAACTTGCCCAGCAGCCGGCTGAGAATTTCCCGGGTTACCAGGACTTGATCGGACGACTGCACCTTGACGGTAATCTGCTGTAACTGCACCTTTTCAATCTGTGCCCCGCTGCCCCCCATCTGTATCTTTACCTCCCCAAACCGGCTCTTCACCGTGGTGATCGGAATATAAATCCGCCCGGCCACCCCGCCTTTATCCGCGGGGCCTGATGCCGCCGCCTGCTCCATCTGCTCCGCCGCCTCCGCCCCAGCCGTAGCGGAAACCACCCCCACCACCCGGTAATAGTCTCCCTTGATTTTCACATCCTGGCCAATCGGATCGTCAAAAACAAAAAGCTGCTTCACCACCTGCCGGTCCACCACACACACGCCCTGCTGATATTTCATATCCACATCGCTGAGGAATCGCCCCCGAACCACCACCAGGGAAGCGATTTCCGGATACCAGGGAACCGTCCCAATCGCATCAATGGCAACTTTGCGGTTGCGATACCAGGCTTCCTGGTTGATCTGCCGCAAAGGCACAATGACCTGAGCATTGGGAATGGTGGCATGAAACCGCTCCGCGTCGGTATAGGTCAGCCCATATTCATTCATCCGGCTGGTGGTGCCGCTGGCCACCTGCTGTTCGGGAGGCTTGACAGTATTGATGATAATGTTGGTGCTGCCGAGCCGCTCGATCTGCTGCTGGGCCTGCTGGCTGGCCCCTTCGCCGATGGCCAGCATGGCCACCACGGAACAGACGCCGAAAATAATCCCCAGGGTCGTCAGCATCGAACGCAGGCGGTGCATCCAGAGGCTTTTGGCCCCCAGCTTAAGAATGCTTTTTATGCGAAACCAGTTCATAAACCATTTCCATTCAATACTTCCCGATCAATTCGGCCGTCCAGCAGATGAATGACCCGCTGGGCACGGGCCGCTACGTGCGGGTCATGGGTAATGACGATCAGGGTTTTGCCCCGCTGGTGCAGTTGATCGAGAATCTGCAGGATCTCAGTGCCGCTTTTGGTATCGAGATTTCCCGTCGGCTCATCAGCCAGCAGGATCAGCGGATCGTTTCCCAGCGCCCGGGCGATCGCCACCCGCTGCTGCTGGCCGCCGCTCAGTTCGGTCGGCCGGTGCGTCAGCCGATCGCCCAGACCGACCATTTCCGCCAGTTCCTGGGCCCGGCTGACACTTTGTTTTTCCCGGATCCCCTGATAAAACATCGGGACTTCGATATTTTCGATCACATTCAACTGGGCAATCAGGTTATAGGACTGGAAAATGAAGCCGATTTTCATGCCCCGCACGTACGAAAGTTCGTCATCATTCATTTGTGAGACATCTTCCCCGCCCAGGAAATACCGTCCGCTGGTCGGCTGGTCGAGGCAGCCCAGCAAATTCAGCAGAGTCGATTTACCTGATCCGCTGGGACCCATAATCGCGACATACTGGCCCGGCTCAATGCTCAGGTCTAGGTTCCGCAGGGCATGTAACTCCTGCACACCCATCTGATACGACTTACAAAGGTTTTCCGTTACTACTATCGACATAAAAATCCGGTTTCAAAGCGGGTGTTTTGGGCAGCCCAATTTACGCATTGCTATGGGGCCGGCGGCGGGCCGGGCGGGGCTTCGTTTTTCGCGGGAGTTTGACCCGCATCGGCGGCCCCAGGGGCGGTTATCTCCGGCGGCGTCAGAGAGATCATCTGGCCGGGTTCCAATCCTTCGGTTACCTGAATATAGTTCTCGTTAAAAGCACCGGTCTGTACCTCCTGTGGCTGTATATCCTTGCCAGCCAACAGGTAACATAGTTTTTTCCCTTCCCGGTTGGCCACCGCCTGCACCGGCACATACATCACATCATTCAACTCCTCCACAACAATCTCCACCTTGGCGGACATGCCCGTTTTGAGGAAATCATACCGCCCCGTAATCGTCAATTCCGTCGAATACACTTTCAAATCCGGATTCAAAAAGAAATTCTGCTGATCCGGCACCATCGCAATCTTCAGCACCTTTCCGCTAAATTTCTGATTGGGAAAGGCATCAACAGAGATTCGCGCCTCCTGACCGGGCTTGATCCTGGCCATCCAGGTTTCATGCACCTTCACCTCCACCCCCATCTCGGCGGTATTGGGCAGCGACATGATCTTCTGCCGTTCGCGAATCGTGGCGCCGGGTTCAATCAGGGTACGGGATCCTCCGAAGGGATTGCTGTCCGTCTCATAGACGACCATACCGGGCGATGGCGCCTTGATAACGCAGCCGGCCAATTGTTTGTTCAGTTTTTCCAGCCGTTCCTGCTGAAGTTGATAGGTGGCCTGATTGCTTTTTAACCGGGCCTCCGCCTGGGCCAATTTGGAACGGGCCTCCGCCTCCCGCCGTTCCATTTCCCGCAGCGACTCCTGATAATCGCTGAGAAGCTTTTCGGATTCCTTGGCAAAATCATATTGCTCGAACAATTCACGGGCGGTGAGCGACTTTTCCAAGTCGATTTCTTTCCGTTCCACATTCAGTTCATCGGTTTTCAATTCATCACCGGAGACATAGTCTTTTTTGCTCAATTTCTGGGTCCAATCCAGCCGTTCCCGGGCCTGGAGGAGTTCCGCCTGTTTCAGCCCGATGTCCGCTTCCAAATCCCGAATACTCTGCTTGGCCCCTCCTCCCAACTGGTTGGGATCCTGCAGAAGCGAGGCGACATCAATCCCGGAACCAGTGTTCTCCTGATCGGTTTCGATCAGCTTTCGAACCACCGGTTCCCCCAGATACTTCTCCAAATCCATCTGGGCAAATTTGACTTTTAGTTCGGCGGCCTTGATGTCACTTTCATTCTGCTTGATCTGGATTTCATAGGACTCTTTGGCCTCGGTGAAACTGGCCTCGGCGGAGGCAAAGGTGATTTGTTGTTGGGTTAAACGTTCCTTGATGTCGGACGAATCCAGTTCAACCAAGACCTTGCCTTTATCCACATCTTCCTGAGTGAGAATCGTTCCCTCATCGACAATACTGATGATAGTCGTCTGGCCTTCCACTTCCGACTTGATATCGACTGCATTCAGCGCCTTGATATTGCCGCTTTCGGTCACGCTCACCACCAGCGGCCCGCGATTGACGGTATAAACGGCGGCAGACAGGTTGGGTCTGGTAAGCTGAGAGGGTTTGAGCCACAGCCAGAATAAGCCCGCCACCACGGCGATCAGCACCACAAAAATCAGTACTGTCCAGAATATTTTGATGGGATTTTTCTTTTTATTTATCATGGTATGCTCCACATGCCATCCGGCTGAACCTGTAGGATTTCAATATTCAGGAAAAAGTTGAGTTTGGCAATGGTATAAGCCACCAGCGCCGCAGTCCGGGCATTCTGGGCATCTAATAAGGCCCGGTTGGAATCGAGCAGGTCACGGGTGGTGGCCCGACCGGCGTCCACCAGCATGGTGGTGCTTTCGACCCGTTTGTGGGCCAGATCCATGCTCAACTGCTGAATTTTGTACCGGGAAGCCGCTTCCCGCAGGTCCCGGTAGGCCTGCCGGACGCTCAGTTTGACTTCATCGATCCCCAGCTCATAGGCCCGTTGCTGCCGGGATACGGTGATCAGCGCGGTGCGATAGGCGTTGCGCTCCGCCTTGCGTTCCAGCGGCAAATCCATATCCAGCCCCAGCGAATAATCACCCTCATGGAACCGAAGCCGCTCCAGACTGGTCGGTTCGGTGGAATTCACATTGGCGGATCCGACCAGATTCAGGGCGGCGGCCAGATTATTTTTTGCCACCTGGACCTTTCGTTCGGCATCGGCAACCTGATCCCGGCTATTGGCCAAGTCCAAACGTTCCTGCAAGGCTTGGTCCATCGCCTCGGTCAGGGGATAGTTCGGCTCGGAAATATCCTGGCTTTCCAATGCACGCAGTTCATTGGGATCCAGAGACACTTCCGCATCGGTGGGCAGAGCCAGCCGGATCTTGAACTGATCGAGCACCTGTTTATAACTTTCCTGGGTGCTGACATAATTGTCCCAGGCGGCCAATTTCGACTGTTCGGCCTGGTCCACTTCAAACGGTTTCTGCCGGCCCGCTTCGCCGAGCATTTTCAACTGCTCATAGGCTACGGTCAGACGCTGATAATTGTTTTTGGCGTTTTCCACCTGATCCAAGGCCTCCAAAACCGAGAAATAATCATTGATAATGGAAACCACAAAGGTTTTGCGAAAGCGATTGAAGGACCGCAATTCGTACAGGGTGTCCCGCTCCGACTGGGTCAGATTTTCCTGAACGATCTCCCGACCAGCACCCCGCAATAACGGCTGGGTGAAACTGGCGGTTAAAAGTGAACCTAGCGACCGGCGTGGATCCCCCGTCAGAAACCGAAGCCAGTCATTGGCAATGCTGACACTGATATTGGCCCCCTCGGCCAGCAATTGATTGAGGCCAAATTCACTGGAGGCCGAAACCGACTCGTCCGCGGCATTCCGGTTATACCGGCCCCCCAGTATCCCGAAAAACTGGGGATTGAATTCATGGCGAGCCAGGGTCAATCGCAGTGCCTGAAGATAAAGGTCCTCTTTTTGCGTTTGATAAATGCGATTTTGGGCCGTAGCCAGGGCTACCGCCGCGGTCAGGCTGATTTCCCCGCCAGGCAGATATTCAGCAGGATTGACATCGTTGGGCGAAGGCGGAACATCGCTAATTTTATAATTGGTTTGGCTGGGGAATTTGTCCTGCCATTTTTCGTCGATTATCTGATAAACTTCCTTATCTGCATCCTGCTTATAATGATCGGGTGAACACCCCCCCACCATCCATAGAACCAACCATAATCCCAAAAACCATCCCCAACCATAACTTTTTGTTGTAAATCTACCCAGCATTTTCATGGCATATATTATCTAAAATTTTATTCTATTATCTACTAAAAACTTATACGTAATTTTTGTATAGCAGTTACAGGAAATTTCCCCATTTTCAATAGGGGCTGAGTTTTGAATTTTTGAAAACCTGCAGCCCGTTCTTTGTCCGATTTTCTTGAGGGGTATATTGACTATCACATTTTATCACTTGCTTCACTATCGCAATTTTGCTAGATTATTCCATTTATGGATTTTTAACTTGATAGAAAGATATGATGAACAGGAGTTTAAAAGCATGGCTGATTATAAGTATTTAGATAGCAAGGTTATAAAGTTAAGCAGGCAGATTATCAGAATGTGCACGGAAGCGGGCAGCGGACACCCCTCCAGTGCCCTGTCGCTGGTTCATATCACCACCGCCCTGATGTATAAAATCATGCGGTATGATCCGAAAAATCCCTGGAATTGTGCATCTGACCGGCTGATTCTGTCGGAAGGGCATGCGGTGCCGGTCATTTACGCGGCTTATTGCGAGTTGGGCGGGGTGGCGGGGACGAAAGATCAGCCGATTACCCTGAAATTTGACGACGCCCTGACTCTGCGGGAGGGCAATAGTGTGCTGGACGGACATCCGAATCCGGCGATGGGCTTTCCGTTTTTCGATGCGGCGACCGGTTCGCTGGGGCAGGGGCTTTCCGTAGCGGCGGGTTTGGCCTGTGCGGCGAAACTGGATGGTTCCGACAAAAAAATCTATTGCATCATCGGCGATGGGGAAAGCCGTGAAGGGCAAATCTGGGAAGCGGTCGATTACATTGTCGATCATAAGCTGACCAATGTTCGCATCATCTTTAACTGCAATGGCCAAGGGCAAAGCGATTATGTCTCGAAGCAACAGTCGGCGGATTGCCTGGTCAAGAAACTGGAAGCCTTCGGCTGTGCGGTCAAGGTGATTGACGGCCACAACTGGAATGATGTGTTCGGGGCTTTGAACGCGGAACCAGCCGACAAACCCATCGCCATCGTCGCCAAAACCATCAAAGGTTGGGGCAGCAATGAGCTGCAAAGTAAAAATTATCACGGCAAACCGCTTTCGATCAATCAGGTGGACCAGGCCCTGGCGGACTTGGATGCCATTTCCGCCAAGCTGGGGATCGCTGAGGAACAAAGTTGCGGTTGCGGCGGCGGTTGCGGCTCCCATTCTGAAATAATAGTTCCGAAGGCGCCCTGCTGTTGTAAAAAAGCCGCACCGATTTCTGCCGGTTCGTTCTCCAAGGCAGCGGCGGATGTGGGGCTGGCCAAGAAAGTGGAATCCAAATCGTTCTCTACACGGCAGGCCTATGGCGTGGCCCTGGCGGCCCTGGGCGCCGCCAGCGACCGTATCGTCGCCCTGGACGGCGATGTACAGGGTTCCACCTTCGCCAATCTTTTCGCCGCGAAATACCCGCAGCGCTATTTTGAGGCCAAAATCGCCGAACAGAACATGATTTCCGTAGCGGCGGGCCTGGCGGCGGCGGGCAAAATCCCCTTTGCCTCCAGCTTCGCCAAATTCCTCGTTCGTGGGTATGACCAGATCGAAATGGCTGTGATTACCAACTCCAACATCAAACTGAGCGGATCGCATTCCGGAGTATCCCTGGCTGCCGACGGGCCTAGCCAGATGGGGCTGCCGGACCTGGCCTTTATGCGTTCGTTTGCCCACGCCAAAAACAAAAACGGCTCGCCAGCCATTCACGTATTCTGCCCGTCTGATGCTGTCAGTGCGTTCAAGCTGACAGAATTGATGGCCAATATTCAGGGCCTCTGCTATATGCGAACCCAGCGACCGGATGTTCCCATGCTTTATAGCGAAAACGAAACATTTGAGCTGGGCGGTTTCAAACAACTCGCTCAGGGCAAGGATCTGTTGATAGTCGCCAGCGGATACATGGTATTTGTTGCCAATCAGGCCCTGGAGATTCTGAAAAAAACCGGCATTTCCGCCAGTCTGATCGACGCCTATTCCATGCCGCTAAAGACAGACGGCATTCTACAGGAAGCGAAAAAATGCAGCAGCAGGATTCTGGTGGTCGAGGACAACTATATCGGCGGCATCGCGGATGAAGTAACCGCCGCGACAGCCGCAGCCGGTTCCAGCATCACGGTCCAATCTCTCTTCGTACGAAACGTACCCAAAAGCGCCAAAACCCCTGAAGACATTCTGGCAATGGTCCACCTAACCAAAGAAGATGTGGCCGAAGCAGCGAAAAAGATAGTTAAATAATATCACTCGATTGTTTCAAATAAAACTTTACATGAGTGAATGTGTTACAGCATTCACTCGTGTTTTTATTCTTCTATTTGATGAACAGTCTGTATCACTAATAAATTACCTAACAAAAAATACACGTTAT
Organism: uncultured Pirellulales bacterium; assembly: GCA_964580995.1. GTDB lineage: Bacteria > Planctomycetota > Phycisphaerae > Sedimentisphaerales > SM23-30 > JAKJEP01. Next base: position 6,308 of record CAZOMV010000130.1, on the reverse strand, counting down.
CCATTTCTTTATCCTTCCAGCTGCAAAACGGCCATTTGCATGGGCGGCACGGCGGTGTCGGGAGTCAATTGGAGATAGTGATAATCGAGGCAGGCATGCAGCCGCAAGCCGGGCGACTCTTCCAGGTTACCCCGTTCGGTCAGATGTCGAACCCGTTTGACGGCAAAGGGGATTCGCGCCAGGCGAATCCGGGAATTGACGGCCCAGTCGAAACTGACGTTGAGCAGGACTAGTAGGATTCGTTTTCGTTTCGGATCGGGCAGTAGAAAAGGAACCAGATCGGGAGTGTTTTCCACAAACCCCGAAAGCCGATGCCGCAGCAGCCAGTTGAAAATATCATACAGATGCCGCTGTCTTTCCGTTCCGAGCAAAAGGGGATAAGTATCCAGGTTTAAGCTGTAAGGCAAAACCGCAGCCCGCTGATTTTTCTTTCTATGATCAAACAGGACAATCCCCGCTGTGTCAGGCAGGGAATTTTTCCGCAATAATGTCGTCACCGCCCGGACATCGGGGTGCACAGGCTGCAGAAGCCGATAATCCCGTGGTTGAAGTTGATTCTTCAGCAGCACCCGGTACCCATAATACGGAGCCGCAAAGGTTTGATCGGAAAAAATTTCCACCAGCACATCCGGAATCGGACCTGCCACTTTCAAGCCCAATAATTCCGACCGATTCATTTTCTGAATCACCTCGGCAGCCAAGGCATCCAGGAGTACCCCCTGCTCAAATACCTTGTCCAACTGTTTTCGGCTTAACTGGCCGGGCGTTTTACCGGTGAGAATATAGGTAGCGTCATCGTCATCGTCATTGATTTGATCCGGTGTAACAACCGTTACAGGAATGCCGGATCGCCAAAGTAAAAGCGGCCAGCAATTATCCGTACCTGTTTTATCTGTTATCACTACTCGCACACCGGCCTGCCTGGGGACATCAGCAAGCAATTGTGTAAGTTTATTCAGAAACCGTGCATATTTTTTGTGTATCTCTAGATACGGATTTTCCGTTCCCGGGGCGGTCCCAACCTGATCAAAACAGTCGATCATAATTTGCCGCAGGCCAAACAGTGCATTCAGATTAATCTGCATCTGGGAGGCCTCAGCGCTTTTATGAAAACTGCCGGCCCCATAATGATCGATCACTCCTAACAGATCGAAGCTGTTCCGACATATAGAAAAAGTAAAACCGTTTGGATTTTCCCCGGAAAGCCGGGCACCGGCAGTAGCGACATTCTGACCCGCCTGTAATATTCCAATCCGGTCCTGATCCGACTGAAACATTTGCGTTTGCGCGAGCATGGGCTTTTTGATCCCTGCCAATTCGGTTGCTATCTGATTTGCATTAGTGGAACATCGCTGATAACAGACCGGCCAGGCGGCAATAAGGCCCAGTTGTACATTGCTGCGTATGGAAAAAACGGACCGGCTGACGGTTCGGGCCAGCCGCAAAAGTTTAATCCCGGAAATTTTGTTTCCCCCCTCAGGCCCACCTCGATTCACCAGGGAATCATCCGCCCAAATCCTTCGGACCGGAATCCGGGCTGCCTGATGATACATTTCCTTCAAATAGTTCTGCCACCGGGAAAAATCTTCCTTCCGTCCGGTAAGTAAACCCGGCAAAATCAGTTCCGCAGCGATGCCCTCCCGTTTACATTTGGAAACCACTGCCCGCAACCGCTCCAGCCTCCCCGTCAGCAACGCATGATCCAGCATAAGCTCATCCAGATCCGGATCGACCAGACGCAGACACACCCTCCGCGCCTGGACATGGTGCAGAACTTCCATAACATTATTCAGCTTGCCATCGGTTTGGTACTGGCTGAATGAAAAACAATACAGCAATTCCACAACGCTTTTTTCAGGCATTTCCAAGCTACTCCGGTATTTGTAAAATAACTAACACGAGCAAATAATATATCGAAATTATCGGGGCCAGAACAGAAAAAAACATTGAAAATCAACCCCTTTGCTACCATAATTCATTATTTCATATAATCTTATGTCCCATCCCGGCCGCCGCGGTCTCTGCCCCTGCTAATAATGGGATATTATCCGGTTTGTGGAAAATATTTTGTTTTACATTTATCATTCTTGCAAGTAAAATGCGTTGTTTTACTGGTGATCGTATGAGTAACAGGAGTAAATAGACGTGAAAAAAGATATTCATCCCAAGTATGTTGAAGCCAAGGTGAAATGCGGCTGCGGCAATGAGTTTGTCACACGCTCGACCATTTCAGAAATCCATGTGGAAATCTGTTCTGCCTGCCATCCTTTTTACACCGGCAAGCAAAAATTTGTCGATACCGCCGGTCGAATCGAAAAATTCCAGAAGAAATATGGCGGAAAATACGGCAAAGCCGCTAACTAGCTATTCGAAAAACCAATCACGCTGCCTGAGGTTCTGAGTTTATCCCAGTCAGCGTGTTTTTTTTTAGGTTGACCATGGCAATTACCCTGACAGTTACCGACGAACGAGTTCTCGCGAAACTGGGAAAAATGAACCAGCGGTTTGAAGAGTTGGAATCGCAGATGAACGATCCCGCAACCTCCGGGTTTTCCGCTCAATTCGTTCAGATCGCCAAAGAACACGGCAATCTGAAGGAAATGGTCAATTTATACCGACTGTATCTCGAACTCCGGCATCAATATCAAGACACAGAAACCTTGCTTGGGGAGGGAACCGTCGATCCGGAAATGCAGGAACTGGCAGCGGAAGAATTAAAAAATCTGAATGATAAGTCTCAGAAAGCTTTGAACCGGGCCAAAGAAAAACTGGTCATGTCACAGGACGCGACCATCGGTTCGATTATCGTGGAAGTCCGGGCCGGTACAGGCGGCGATGAGGCATCGCTTTTTGCCCGTGACCTGTATGGTATGTACACGCGGTATGCCGAAAAACGCGGCTGGAAAATGGAACAGATGGACTTTTCCACCACGGAAAAGGGCGGTTTTCGCGAAATCATTTTCAGCGTAAAAGGGGAAGGGGTCTGGCAGGCCCTGGGTTATGAAGGCGGCGGGCACCGCGTCCAGCGGGTGCCGGAAACCGAAGCCCAGGGGCGAATTCACACTTCCGCCGCCACGGTGGCCGTTTTGCCGGAACCAGAAGAACTGGAAATTGACATCAAAAAAGACGAGGTTATCGAGCATGTCTGCCGGGCCAGCGGACCGGGCGGCCAGAATGTCAACAAGGTCAGTTCCGCTATCAAGCTCGAACATATCCCCACGGGGATCACCGTGAGCATGCAGGATGAGAAAAGCCAGCATAAAAACCGGGCCAAGGCCTGGCGTATACTTCGCAGCCGCGTCTATGACCTGTATGAACAGCAGAAACGGGCCGAACGCTCCGAAACGCGCAAAACCATGATCGGCTCCGGCGACCGGTCGCAGCGTATCCGAACCTATAATTTCCCCCAAAACCGGCTCACCGACCACCGGATCAACCTTTCCTTGTACAGCCTAGACAAAATCATCATGGGCGAAATGGACGAACTGGTCAACGCCCTGATCGAATATGACAAACAGCAGCGACTGGAGAGTTTATAAGATTCTCCACCCACTGGCACCGGACATCCGATCGGTTTGAATCCCTATCGCATGGATTTGTATGATTGTATGCCATTACACGGAGGCAGATTCACATAGAGGGACCAATGAATTAAAGGAATCGACAATGCTGGAAATCGATACCGGAAAGGGCAGCAATTTATAACTGCGGTTCTGCATAAAACGATCTTCCAGCATAATATCTCCCTTGGGAGAAAAAATGATAAGAGGTAGGCGAACCGAACCTGCCTCGATTTCCAAGTCCTTGAACCGCGTGGTAAGCGGCACTCGTTCCCGGCCCGAATGGATGTGAATGATACCTATGTTGGGGGATTCTTCCTCCTGGTTCTTCGTCAGGCGGCCACAAAATATTTTTAAGGCATCAAATTCCGGCTGCAGGCTGAGATAAACCGGCCGGAAAGAATCATGTAACCGGCTGGCAACTTCATCACTCAGTCGGGGCCAGTCGTTCTGTTCGGAATAGGCAAGCATGGTGAATTTGATGTCATCGGTCTGTCCTGGAATTTTTTCTTCCACATATTTAAAAAATTCCGGTTTCAATCGAAGCGCGTAAGCAAAATCCTCTGTAGGATATAATGTCATATTTCCACTCGTGCCTAAAAACAAGGCGTGAGCCAGGCAGTTTGCCAAAGCCAATGGGGCGGTTTTATCCAGGGATCGGTCGGTTACTTGTCGGATATCACTTATTGAAAGCTGATGGAGAGCGATCGGATGTATCAAATCATCAGGGAAATTCCATTTATGCAGAACGCGGTCAATCGCATCCGCATGATTCACCAGCAACATCTGCGATTCGACCTGTTCCAGCGGAATTTGCAATTGCTCGGCCATTTTCAGAATATCGCAATATTTGTCACCCAATAAATCCGCATAGACCAGCCGTCCCACATCATGCAGTAATCCCCTCGTAAATGCCACCTCGATTTCCGGTTCTTTTTTTCCCAATCTGCGAACTATCTCGGCAGAAATCAATCCGGTGGCAATCGAATGTTCCCAAAATTGAGGAATGCGGATTCGCATGCCGGTTTCCTCATTATTAAACTGATTAATCACACTGATATTCAGCACAACCTGACGAATTTGTGTTAAACCGATTCTCATAATTGCTTTATTAACGGTATCCACCGGCTCCCCCCGGGAATATACCGTGGAATTGGCCAGTTTCAAAATCTTAAGGGATACGGCATGATCCTGTTTTACCACGCGTGCCACATTGTCGATCGAACAGCGGGGATTCTGGGTGATTTTAAGAATTTGGGCAACGGTCGAAGACATAGCTTTTAATTCACAGCCATTATCGAGAAGATCATATATTTCGGAACGATTGATAATCGGTTTAATATCGTTAAGGTTCTCTATATTTTCCAATTCATCGTTCGATCTGGATTCCTCCGCCAGGGCTGGATTTGTAACCAACCGGTTTTTCATTGGGCTGGCGTATTTCCCCCCCGGGTTAGTGGTTGTTTCCGGCATCGGAGTGCGGCCTGATGGATCTTCCTGCTCGATGCTTTGACGGGGAAAATATTTTTGAATTTCCTCCGACCCCGATTTGTTTTCCCGGGTATCCCGACAAAGATAATCTTCTTTAAGAGAAATGAATTTACCTGATTTATTAAGTTCGTTATCAATATTCGCCAACAATGCTTGAAAATCATCCGGTGGACTATCTGCCATAATTTTCGGAGTATTGTTTAGATACTTCCCCAGGATATCGGGGTGATCTTTCTGGATATCATGCAAAAGTTTGGTTTGCTCGGTGGATACTCTTAACAATAAACGAACTCTTTGCAATAATTCCTTATATTGTATCGCCCGTCGAATATTAATGAGTAAATCCAGACCGTTGCAGGGCTTGTTTAGAAAGCGATAGACATCCACTTCATTCACCGCTCGCGCCGCCGCTTCGGAACTGGCATTCCCGGTCAAAAGCATCAGGATCGTTTCCGGATATTTCTGTTTGACCCCCATTAAAAACTGTGATCCGGGCATACCCGGCATCCGTTCATCCGAAACAATCACATCCACCGGCTGCTTTTCCAGCATTCCCAGCGCTTCCCCCGCGGATGTCGCACTTAGAATGTCATATTTCTCCTTGCGGAGCAGATGCTTCATGGCGCTGGTAATATTGGGTTCGTCATCGACAAACAAGACTCTCTTGCTCATTGGTTTTTCCCCTCCGCGTCCACTCCCGAGACACCTGTCCTCCGCAAAACAAGAACCCTGCCTTTGCCCACGCAGGTGGGGCCGGGATGGGTTCCAGACTCTTTTGGTTTTGTGATAGAAATCACCCAAGCCATATTTTTTGTTTCCACTTCGAATCGATCCGGCGTGCCGCTGTCATAACCAGAGTTTTGCCAACATGGATCAACAAGTTCCCGACCAGGAAATGGTATTCCGAACCTGGATTTCTCTGGCTGGAAATCGTTTCCATATCCTGACTCTTCCCGTATTTTATGATACTTTCAAAACGACGGCACCGCCGCAGCTCCAGCAGAACAAACCGGAGAGGAATTCAACGGTTTTATAGAGCAATACCGTTCTTGTATATATACTTATATCACATGCTGTACTATATCTTTATCGGCATATCCCAACTCAACTTTAGGTCTTTTTCCCGACCGGCAGCACGTTTTACGGCCCGAAAATCCCCCTTTTTATACCTGAAAACCAGGAAATTGAATCCTTAATCAGTACTCGAAAATTTCAATCTGAAGCGCAACACCTGGGTTTACTCCAGAAGACCTCGGT
>CAZOMV010000129.1:0-13933 GCA_964580995.1 uncultured Pirellulales bacterium | reverse complement strand
TGTTTCGTTTCAGTTGCCCGAGAAACTGTATCAGGCTCTTATCAAATCCTTGAAATCTCATCGGTAGATCTCCGCAAAATATTATTTATATTGTATCAAAAGGTTACCAGTAATTTAAGGCAGACGCTGATAGGTGATGATGATTGCGCCTGGTTGTTCCTCAATGGCAATGGACAAGCCTTCTTCCATGAGTTGTTTTCCGGTTATTTCCAACGAATTTGGTTTATCCAAGTTTCTAAGGGTGTAACGGGCCTGTGGATCCAGTGCCTGGATTTTGAACCGAGCGGATTCGAAGTACGATTGTCCCCGACGAAAAGCCTGGATCATCCCTTTGCCTTCCATCGGACTGTTAAACTGCCAGGCCATCCAGGTATCCTCTTCGGTACTGTATTTCGTAAGAGGATAGAAATCGCCAAAAAAGTTTGCCACCACTTGTTCTCGCTGTTTAACCAGACGGCGGGTAAGCTCTAAAACTTCCTCATCCGGATTACGCATATCCAAAGTAAGGGCTGTACTTGGCAGCATATTACTGCGAAATGTATAAGGATCCGGGTGGGAAGGAACCGCGGAACCGAAAAACGGCAGCCAGAAAGCCAGGCCATAGGTATAACACTGAGCCATGGTCGAGGGATGCCAGGCGTCGGTTCGCCAGAGTATGATCGCCCGCTGCAGAGTTTCTACGTCATTGCGTTTTCCTCCGGCGGCACAATTGTCAATCAGCAGCTTCGGATTTCTCTTCCGGAGCTCGTCATAAAACGCCAAAAATCCTGTCACATGCTTAATTTCCGTAATCCCTTGACGATCCTCCGTATCATGGAGTTTCCAGTAGTCAAGAATTCTCAGTCTTTGCTGCATCCCCAAATCATTCCGATATATATCTATATTTTCTTCCTTGATCAATTGGCTAAACCGGTCCACGGCCCACTGCCATGCCTGCGGATCCCCTAAATACAATAGTTTGGAGTTGGCTTCCACATTGGAAGCGTCCACCACCTCGCCGACAGGGGGATCTGGACCCAGCAGCCAGTCCGGGTGATTCTCCCACATCCAACTGCCAGGAGGTACCTGTTCGGGAATGAACCAGAGTATGGATTTGATCCCTCTGGCATTGGCATAATCGGTAATGGCCCGCATGCCGTTGGGGAAACGGTTCCGGTCTGCCTCCCAGCGGTCGGCATGAACACAGTTATACTTGAAAACAAACCATCCGGCATCCATCCACCAGTAGTCCAGCGGGATACCTGCCTCCAGGTACCGGTCGATAAACATCTTCTGGTTTTCTTCGTTGGCACCCACCATTTCGCCGTATTGCCAGGCACTGCTGCCGGCCAAAATGGGGCCCGGCAACTTGCCGCCGGTCTGCGGCATATTGTGGGCTAGCATCCAGCGCCGCCAGATGTTCTGGGCATCGATCCAATTTTGCCCTTTCGAAAACTGTAAAACGATTCGCGGGCTCCGTACTTCCTCACCCGGGTGCAGTTTAAAATGAGTAAACTCTTGGCCGGCTTGGAGATGAAGCAGATTTCTTTCCATCTTCGTAAAATCAGCGTTCCATTGACCCGGCCAACCGACAGCCAATAGTACGCTATTTCCTGGCCATTCCACGGCAAAGTAAGGCCATACTCCCTCCGAGGATCTGCCTTTGTAGAGAGCAAAATGCAAAGTCTGGTTATCTTCCAGCAAACTTATTATCGGTATATAGGGATCTACTACCCCATCGCCATGCTGATGATGCAGCCGAAACTCCCCCTCATCCCCGTGCAGGGATAAGTCGAGGGCTTTGATCTCAGACAGAATGGGGCTGTCTTGATCCCTTTCATTTTTAAAGTAAAGGGTCCATTCCACCGTGGGAAAATCATGATAGATGAATCCCTCCCAGCGGACCCGCATACCGGTCCGGGGGTCTCTCCAGCTTACATGGTAAACGGTACGATCGGTATCTATCTTTTCCGAAGAGGACTGGAATTCCCATTGCCCCAGCAACTCCCTGGCGGGTTGCCCCGCATAATGGAATGAAAATGGCGGATTGATTTCCTGGATGACCTGGGGTAATTCCGCAGGGTCTGTATCGATCAGCTTGCTTAACCAGGGCATCCAGTCGGCGGGTGAATACGTGAATTTTTCCACCACCAGTGTAAACTCCCCCACGTAATTTGGATTGCCGCTGGGCTCCATCTGATGAGGGCCCACTAGGTCCAGTTTTCCGGATACTGCCGGGGAGTAAATCCGGAAATCCTTTAGGGTATATCGTATTCCTGTTGTACCATCGGTACCGGCCCACAGGGCGGCATCCGAACCTTCGTAGGATAAAGATCCTGAGGCGGGCACTTCACTCAAAGGCCATCCCATCGTCCGAGGTGAATGATTTTCCTGGTATTTTTGCGCACCTTCCGGTTCCGTTTGTAAGGGAGCCATAACGGAAATTTTTGGCTTTTCGTACTTGTCATCAAAGAATAGATTACAGCCAAATCGCGGAAAAGCGGTATGAGATTCAAAATGAAAGGTGAATTTATGCACGCCGACGGCAAGAGGATAATGAACCAGATGGCTGTCTTTCCTGGATACCCAGGGAATATTCTCGATTGTATCCGTCTGAGGATTGAATCGCCGCCCTTCATAGAGAAATACATCCTAGGCATCGTCTTTCGGTCCCGAATTCCACCGACCTGCCTGCACCGTACCCTGCTCATCACACTCAAATAGAGTAATAGCCGTCAAATCCGAACCTAAAATCATAGAACAGGGAAAGATAAGATATCCAAATAGAATGAGAATCATCCCTATCAATCTATTCAACATGACAGACTCCTTTACTCTTCAGGTTCTTTTATCCTTTTTATCATCTTATGAGAACCTTCCCTGTAATATTCAATCCATTACTGCAGTTATGGTGATATCCGCTGGTGGCGGAGCAAGAATAATGGTATCCTGATAATAGGCATCCCATTTCTTGTCATTTACTTTCACCTCCTGCAGGCTGCTGCCATTCGGGGTTCGTAGATGGAGCAATACTTTGGCAGGCAGACGGTTTTTGGTCAATTGTACAGCAATGGTAATGGTTTTTCGGTCGGAAGAAGGCGTGATCAGATAGGACACTTGGCCGAATTTGGTGGGAGCGGCCTCTACGCCAAATGGTTTCGATTGGGCCATCCAGCGGCGCGGAGTAGCCGGTGCGATATGCAATAAATTTCTTTCCTCATGAAGCAATAAATTGCGAAGCATAATGATATAATTCGAGCAGGCCTCACCATGCGGCATATCGCCCTGTCCCTTAACGCCAATTTTTGGGGAGTCAAACTCATCAAACTCGTGATACAGAACCTGGCTTTCGCTCCAGCCCAACATGGGGGAACTGGCATCCACATACGCATTAAACAAGTCCACGGTTCGATCCGGCTGTCCTCGCCGGATATAACTAATGGCCCAGTCAGTAAAAATATACGGAAAGGTCATCAATCCTCCCGATTCAGCCGCTTCCGCTTCTTTATAACGGTACCAGCCCTCCACCAGAGGATCGAACGGCTCCAATACTTCCAGAGGATATACCATGCTGGAACCCGGCCAGGTAGCCAGCCGGTCCAACTGTTCCGGTATGACCGGTTCCGGAACAACCGGGATGGTGCCGCAATAATCGTTCAGCCGGACAAAGTACTGCTGCATCGCCCGCCGGATCGTTTGTTCAAAGTCCTCTGCTTCTTGCTGAAATTCGGTATAATCCTTTTGTTGATCCAGTTCTTTGGCGGCCAGGGCCGCCTGTCGCAAACCGTAAACTCCGTACGCATTCAGATAGAAAGGACTGCCGCTGCCGCCCGCTTCCAGATGCCCCACGGGAAATAAGCCGGATAAAGGATTGGTGGAATCCCCCATGGAATCCTTTTGTTTGTTACGCATATGTATGATCCATTTTGCCCCTTCAGCCATAGCCGGATAAGCTTGTTTGAGCCATTGCTTATCCCCAGTGAAAAAGTAGTGATCCACTAGGGCACCCAGAGTCTGCCCCTGGCTGTCCCACTGATTGCCGCGGGTTTGCCACATACCCAAATTATCCGGATCATCCCATTGTCCAAAGGTCCAGCGACTCTCCGGCAGTTGACTTTTCGGTACCAGCAGGGAATCACACAATAGCCTGGCGATGTCATGGTAACCGGCCATATCCCAGGCACGAATCTGATAACTGCCATCCCGCAGGCACATATCCCAATAATAAAAGGGGCCGCACATTTGGGTATAAACATCATATTTCGACCATTTCAGCAAATAAAGGTGTAATATAGCCAATTGCGATTTATACAGGTTGTCAAGCTCTTGGTCCGGAAGATAAAATTTTGCCCGTAGATTTAAAAAAAGATCCCAATAGTTATGGATTTCCAATTTGGCTTTTTCTGATGAAATTTCATGTGCCTGTTTCAATTGCTGATCCCAGAGCGTTCGGGATTTGGGACCAAACGCGGCATATTCCGCCGGATCTCTGTCCGGAGGAACATCTTCCCCGCAGGAAGCGGAATTGTCAGGATAACGCGGCTGCAGATTGCGCATCCAGGATTTACCGGTATCATAGGGATGATAGCTATTGCCATAGCACATCGGTTCCGGGCGGTCAATCGCAGGAAATTTCAGAGTATATAACCGGGACTCGCCCGGCTGGAGTTCACCCATATATCGCAGGGATAATCCTTTCCAGGTCGGGTCCTCCGCGGTAACCATGCCATGAAAAGGGCCGGGTGAATTCGCTCCCACCGGAATATAATGGATCGGTTTCCGGGAAGGTTTTCTGGCGATCAGTTCCGCTTCCTGAATACCCTCGATATCGTCATCATACATCCAGACACCATTTAATACGGCCGGCTGGCGGGACTGAGGGGTGGCGCGGCTGGAAACCTTGATATAACCATCCCCATCGGCATCTTTGCCTGTGAATTTGTGCACCTGGGGATTTTGGCCGGGTGGATAATTCAGATCGACAGTAATAGGCTGGTCTCCTTCCGCACTTAATTCGACCGTACGATGCCCTTCCTCCAGGCTATAAGGACGGCTGAAAATTAACCATTGGGGAGTTCCGTCCGTACCCAGATAGACCTGGTATTCTTTACCGGAATCGGCCTTCAGCATATATTAAATGGGCATTCCGTAATATCCGTCCCGCCAGTGGGCACTGTCCTTACCCAGCCACCCTTCGCCGGCCGGCGTACAGCGAGGGTCCACCAGCCCCGTCTCTCGCTCAAGGGGGCGAATTTCCTCCGGCATACCATCGAGAACAACCAGAGGTTTTCCCCTGTCTTCTATCAGATTCCCGTCCAATTTGAGACTGGGAGCCCCATCCATGTTTATCAAAATATTGGATTTACCGATGGTGTGTCCTGTGTTTTCTATTTGAAGATCGATAATATCTATGGGTTGGGGATTTCCTGGACAAGACATATAGGTTATTTGGTATTTGATTTCCTGGTGGGTAAAATCGGTTAATACCGCCGGAAGATACCCATCAAGGGCACGCTGTCGAAAATTCGGCAGGGTATATGGCTTAATTTGTTTCCCCTCCTGTTCTACCCGAAAATTCAATTCAAACTCACTGTAGCGAATATTCATCTGATAACCAAATGGCATGACCGGCCAGCCTGGAACACCAACGACACCCTGGCTGTTAATCGGTGCGTGCCTGCCAATCTCAAACTCATCAAACGAAGTTTGCCAGCGTAACGCAGGATATCCAGCCTCAACTTTATTACGGGGGATCGACTGCCACCACTGCTCACCGATCACTTGATTAACAGAAAATAAAACCACAAACGATACTATGCTGAATCTGGTTTTGAACATGATCTTCTCCTGATCTGTATATGGTAGTACTAGGCTAATTATAATCATTCCTGAAAATACTTCAAAAACAAAATGTTAAAATAGGCAATATATGTTTTTGGTAACACCCTGATAAAACTGTGGATACAAAAAAAGAGCCCGTAGAGGCCTCGGATACCCGCCCAAGCCGGCTTTGGGCAGGAAAAAAATTATTGCGGATTACTTGGGAATCGGGTATAAAACATGTTTGATCAATATCAGGAGCAACAAATCAAAAATGTTATGGTCAAAGGTTCAAATGGGAAATCCCGGTTTTTACAAGCTTTGCCCGGGAGATGGCTACCTGTACTCTTGGCTGTGTTTTTCACAGGTTCCGGGTGCATAAAAGAAATGACTGGCAACAACCTATTGCAGACAGCGCCGCTAATACGCGGCACATTGTGGTGGATGAATAATAACCAAATCGATACCTGGTCAAAAGATCGTTTTGTCCAAGAGATACAGGCTCAACAAGACGTAGGTTTCAATTTGTTATGGTTATTGAACACGCCCCAGTTAACCGATATCGCGATCAAGGCCGAAGCGGAAGGAAAACCGCGCGATGTGCTGCAATGGATTTTCCAAATCGCCGATGAGAAGGGTATGCACATTATTATTGATTTAAACCAAAACGGCGGCGATTTATATAGAAAAATGACAGCGGAAGAAATGGTTGCTCGAACCAAACCGTATATCCAGACATTCTACACACGCTATGGTACTCACCCTTCCTTTTACGGCTGGTACCTTAATAACGAGATCAATCCGTTACGGTCCTCCGACGAAGTGGAGTCTCGTTTTTGGCGGGAAGCCTGGAAAGGGATCGTGAGAGAATGCCACCGTGTGGCAAGGGGAAGCCTGGTTACCATCTCGCCCTTTTTCCTACTCGACAAGGATGGTGTGCGCGGTTTTGTCTATCTTTTGCCTGACGAATATGAGGAATGGTGGAGCATAACATTAAAAGAGACGGGTATCGATATCCTTATGTTGCAAGACTCAGGCGAACATATGGGCTTTTATACACTCGAACAGCGCGAGCCGTTTATGGCGGCCTTTGCTAGAGCCTGTCGCAAGGCTGGTACACGATTCTGGGTTAATGTTGAGAGTGCACAGATAGACATTAGCGGTTGGGATGAATATCGCCAGATAGAAAATTCAAAAGAGAAGAAACCAATCATGAGCTCTTGGGAATCTTGGCGATTTACCCCGATAGATTGGCTGGGAAAAAAACTTGGTTTGGCTGCTCGTTATAGCGAGAATATCGTGAATTGGGGTTACTACCCTTTCATGAACCCTTACCCGGCAGCTGGCGAATTCCCCTTCGCTTTGTCTGGAGAACAGCAGCCAACCCAGCGAAAGGCATATGAAGCGTATAAAGCTTATTACCAAAGAACCGTCGAGGCTAGTGGTAAACTACCGCCGTTGAAGTAGTTTCTGATGTGAACAGCATTATTTCTTGTGCCAGGGTAAATGTGCCTCATCAAAAGACGAGATCAGGCTTGTAAGAATAATGAATAAGAAAGAAGAACTTCTGTTACTGCCAGAGACAATCGGTATTTCCCGTTTTAATCATATTCAAGTAAAATGACACGTTGTAATCCGTAGGAGCAATATCTGTGAACTCAAATAGGAATTGTCAGGTCAGAAAAGAATTCAGTTATGGTGATAGGTAACATGCATTGCGAACTTGCCGAGGAAAGGGCGTGAAATGGAAAAACGAATCGACATTCGTCTGGCAATGTGGGTCGGAACGGTAATGCTGAGTATGGTTCTGGGGCAGGGTATGGTTCGAGCAACTGACTTTGTCAAAGCCCAGGAAATACAACAGCGGAACCAATGGTCCCAGAAACATCTACTGGATCCGAAAGCAAAGATGCCGTTTTCGTTCCTTTACGATGGGCAGGCTTCGGAGGGTTTGCTGACTGTCTGGCCCAAGAACACTCAGAGTGAGAAGCTCGATGCTGCCCGCACGCAACACACTATCATCTGGAACGATGCCAAGACGGGGCTTGAGGTTCGCTGCGTGGTGGTGGAGTACTCGGACTATCCGGCACTAGAGTGGACGGTGTACTTCAAGAACATGGTGAAGGACAATACGGCGATTCTAGAGAACATCCAAGGTGCCGACTTTGAATTTGCACCCGATATGAAAGGCGATCCTTGGCTGCACTACATCGACGGTGATGGTATGTATACACCGCATGAGACGGCGCTCTCGGCCGACATCAAGCTGAACTTTATGCCAAGTAAGGGACGCCCGACGGATGGCTGTTTCCCTTGCTATAACCTGGACTGGAAGGGCCGGGGTGTGATTCTGGCGGTGGGTTGGCCGGGGCAGTGGGCCTCGTCCTTCCTCTGCGATGCCCAGGGGAGTGTGCGTTTCCGAGCGGGCCAGGAGTTAACACACTTCCGATTGTATCCGGGAGAGGAAGTCCGCAGTCCCCTGGTGGTCTTGCTGTTCTGGGAAGGCGGAGACTGGATCCGGGCGCAGAACCTCTGGCGCCGTTGGATGCGACAACACAACATGCCCAAACCGGGCGGTAAACCGGTGGAACCGGTGCGGGCCGGCGGTGGCTTTATGTACGAGAAATTGGGGTGGGGGGCAGACCTTTTGAATGAAAAGGACCAGAAAACCTTAATCGACAGATACGAGGAGGAGAAAATCAAACTTAACGGTTGGTGGATTGATATTTTGGGTGCCGGAACGTACAGCCTCTATACCGACCAATACATCCAGAACTCGCCATACATGGTTTCATGGGAAACGGACCGCACCCGGTTTCCCAATGGTCTGCGGGCGGTTAGTGAGTATGCCCGCGCGAAGGGCGAAAAACTCCTCGTCTGGATAGAGCCAGAGCATGTCAATGCCAACAACGTATTGTTCCAACACCAGGATTGGCTATTGTCCGTCCCGGACGATCCGAACCTCAAGAAACAGATCAACCAGGGGGCGCCGCTGGGAGAACGCAGAGTCGTGAACCTGGGGCACCCGGACGCCTGGAAGTGGACCTGTGACTTCTTTGTCAAATTGATCGGCGAGGAAGGGATTGCTATCTACCGACAGGATTTCAATATCGAACCATTGCTTTTCTGGCGTTATGGGGATGCACCGGATCGTCAGGGGATAACGGAAAACCTGTACATCCAGGGATATTTACGGTTCTGGGATGTACTCTTGGAGCACTATCCCCACCTTCTTATCGATAGTTGTTCCTCTGGTGGCCGGCGTAACGACTTAGAAACTCTGCGCCGCTCGGTGCCGCTCTGGAGAAGCGATGCTTGGGGACCGGATGTTGTTTTACAGAATCAGACGTTCGGATTGGCTCTGTGGATTCCATTTTTCGGTACGGGCACTAATGTTACCAGCACCTATCAATTCCGCAGCAGTCTGGGATCGTCCCTGTTCACCAGTTGGGATGTGCGAGACCGAGATCTGAACTACCCGCTATTGCGACAGTTGAATACCGAGTTTTGGCAAACAGCTCCATTTTTCGTGGAGGATTACTATCCGCTTACCGTGTTCAATCCTGCTTCGGACGTCTGGATGGCCTGGCAATTTAACCGCCCGGAACAGGGCGATGGTGTGGTTCAGGCTTTTCGGCGTAACGCCAATCAGGAAGATTTGCAGACCTTTCGCCTCCGGGGTCTTGATCCGATGATGGAGTACGAGGTCACTAACTTCGATGTGGCAGGTTCAACCCGAGTGTCCGGCAAAGATCTAATGGAAACAGGTTTGATCGTACCGATCGCCAACGTACCCGGTGCGGCGGTGATTATGTACCACCGGATTAGATAGAAAAGAAAGATACCTATATGATGTACAACTTATTACCTTTGTTAATGTGGTCAGGAATTCTTTGTTTTTCCCAGCTCAGTTCTGCTACCTTGGAAAAATTCTCTTTTTCCTACGAACAGGGAACACAGCAAAAGGACACCTCGATTCGGATTCAGGAACGATTGATCCCCGACCGGACAGGAGAAGTCTATTTATATTGCACGTTCAATCCTTTGAGTATGAATCCAGCCCCGCTTGTGGATGGCCAGCCGCAAGGCATACAAAACATAGCGATCGGCCATACCGATAATGACTTTACCCCCGTCATTCATTTTGGCATCGTTAAGGATACCCACACCGGATTTGCCAATATTGCTTACCTACTGCCCTGGATGTTTGATGGACAGTTCGATTACTACGGCATGTACCTGCGGCCGGAAACCTCTTACAACTTCAAAATCAAACTCAACCTGGACAGCCGGAATATGACGGTCTGGATCAGCGGCCGGGGGGATGATCGCTGGTTTATGCTCGCGGAGGAAGTCCCGTTAATTAATCCCGTTCCCTCCCTCAACACTATCCGCGTAGAACAGAATACGCAGGCTAGCGGCATTGACATTTACCTCGACTCCCAGCCTTGGCCCGAAGGGGAAAAAATCAAACCTCATCCCCTGGCCAAAAAAAATCGTACCGTTGGCCCCGATCAGGGTTTTCGGTTCCAGTCCATGCGTTCCTGCTGGAACCAGTCCGGCCGCCATGTTACTATTGCCCGCAACAATCCCAATCATACCCCGCGGCAGTCCGCCTGGCTTGGTTTCCCGGATGTGGTGCAGACCGATCCGGATACGCTCGTCTGCAATTACGTCGATGGCTCCGCTCACGGCGGTGGCGGCCAGTGGTGGGTGGCGCATAGCCTGGACCTGGGCAAAACCTGGATAGAAAAAAACACGATGGGTTCCGGTGCCGCCTGTATGCGTTTGCAGAAACTCAGGGATGGCTCCCTGTTCATGTCCGAACCCCGATTCTTTCAGAGCACCGACGGCGGCTTTACCTGGCAGCGTACCGGCCAGCTCGACCCCGTACTGGCCGGCGGCCATGCGGCCGATGTGGCCAGCCACATCGCGGAACTCGCAGACGGATCCTGGCTGCTGGCGGGTTCCGAAAGCGGCAACTGCCCCACCGCCTTTACCTGCACCGATGGCGAATCGCTGGAGATTTATCGCAGCGGCGACTGGGGTAAAACCTGGTCGTTCCTCTCCTCCATCAAAGAATGGCCGCGCGGCCTGTCCGAACCCAGCATAGTAGTCATGCCCTCCGGTCGTTTGTGGCTCTTCAGCCGGGAAGGCCATAGCCTATTCCCCGGCATTAAAACCTTCTCCGACGACAACGGTAAAACCTGGGCCCCGCTGGAGGAAATGCCTTTTCCGGTAATTGGCCGTACCTGTGCCGACCGCTTAAAAGATGGCAGAGTCCTGCTCACCTTTCGTGCCCACGTGGGCCGTTGCGGCATCTGGGCCTGGGCCGGGGATCCCGAGGAAAAAACCAAAGCACAGATCGTGGGTGCCCATTTTAACGATTCTCAGTCGATAGGATTGAAAGAGGGCCAGCTTCATATCGATAACGATGGGTATTCCGGCCAGTTCACCCAGTATTTTCTCCGGATTCCGGATAGTCCTGACAGC
Organism: uncultured Pirellulales bacterium; assembly: GCA_964580995.1. Taxonomy (GTDB): domain Bacteria; phylum Planctomycetota; class Phycisphaerae; order Sedimentisphaerales; family SM23-30; genus JAKJEP01. Next base: position 2,641 of record CAZOMV010000129.1, on the reverse strand, counting down.
TCGATAGATGTCACCGTGGAATTGAAAGTCCTGTCCAATTTCGGCCGGGCCGCCACCCTGAGTATCCCCTATGTCGGCAAGCTGCGGTTCTTTCCCGACCGGGTGGAATCCGGCCACGACGCCTCGTTAAAAATTAGGGTGGAGCCGGATGTCTTCCACACCTATCGTATCGTGCGCCAAGGTCCGCAAATGACCCTCTCTATTGACGGCAAAGAAGTTCTGGTCACCGACAAAATAGTCACCCAGACGGTAGGAGTAAACTGGACGCCCATAAAAACAAGTCCCTACCTGTTTGCCTTCGGCAATGAACCGACCTTCGATCCGATTTTTGAATTGACCGATCAGCAGGGACAGGACGATTTGCAGCGCTGGTCAAAAAAATACCAGGAAAATGTGGCGGAACTGGACGATTTGGCCGCCATCCCGCCGGTCCTGATGATCAGTATGGGGCTTTTTACCCATCAGATCACCCCCCAGGTCACCGGCTGTAGCCTCTGGCGGCGGATCGAAGTCAAAATGGAAGACCCCCGCACCGGCCTCCGCAAGCAATCCTGGTATGCCGGGGATGGTTTCCCCGATCAGTATCAACTGGACCGCGTTGTGGAAGTGGATGCCTCTATTGCCGGCTGCGACCAGGGCTATACCGGCTGGACCGAACTGACGGACGGCAGAATCTTCGTGGTCAATTATACCGACGATACCGCCCCCACCTGCCCGCAAACTCCCGACTGGCCCTCCGGCCTGCCCTGGATTCGCGGTACTTGGTTGTCATCTTCCGACCTTGTTTCTCCCGTATCGTCAGCGAATTAAAAAACCGTGAAAGTTATAAATCCCTGGAATTACAGATCGCTTAATCTACGGTTTTGTGCTACCGGATTGAGACGGTACGCTTCGGCCCACGTTGATTTTGCCGCAGGAACATTTCCCCCCTGGTCGCAGCTACGCTGCGAAGGAGATTGGGGACTTTTTTCCGGTCCCCAATCAGGAATTTCCGCCACGCTCAACCGCTAATTTAAATCTTTCGGTAAGATGTTTGTGGCCAAGGCCTTGGCCAGGTACATGGTAAATATTCCCTTACCGAAAGCTATAAATGCGGTTTCACTTTCGGCAGAAATTCGCAATTCCTCGCCGGTCGTCGGGAACCTGGTGGGGCTTGACACAGCATGGATCAGGCGGCCGCTGCCGCGGCCTAAGACGCAAGATAGAGGCCGTCCGACTCGGCTCCGGTTTCTTGTTTTGCTGATATTATACCACCTTTCTTGTCGCCGAGCTCGGACTCTGCGCCCCACCAGAACCACCGACCCCCTTGCCATGGTTGGCCTTGGCGGCGGTTCGCTTACGGTGGGCGAACCGCCTCAGACGGTTACAGCCCGGAGATACAAACATGAAACAAGCAGTCGAAGCAGAAGAGGTAGCTGACATCCCGGTATCCGGATGCCGTAAAAGTGATTGTGATTTGTGATAATTTGAATACACATAAGGTCGGCTCGTTGTATGAGGCCTTCCCGCCGCAGGAGGCCAAACGTCTGCGGAAACGGCTGGAATTGCATTATACACCCAAACATGCCAGTTGGCTGAATGTAGCGGAGATTGAGTTGAGTTTATTAACCCGGCAGTGTTTATCCCGGCGAATCCCGGACTTGCCGACCTTGCAGCAGCAGGCTCAAAAGTGGTATGAAAGGCGAAATGAAAACCAGAAATCCGTGGATTGGCAGTTTACCTGTGAGGACGCCCGAATTAAGCTCAAACGGTTATGCCCACAATTTTAGAGTTGACGGAATACTAGCGGCTCTATGCTGCTATACTGGCTTGTGGCAGCGAGCAACGAGAACGCCGAAAGGGTAACAGTAGCCATCTTTAGTTCGCTGCAGGCCGGTGCCTGCCTCGGAGAGCATAGAACACCGGTTTCCCCCCGTGAAGAGCATTCGGCTGGTGGCTTTCCTGCGATACATCCTCCCGCCCCCAGCGGTTCTATGCTGCTATTCTGGCTTGTGGCAGCGAGCAACGAGAGCGTCGCGAGGGTAAACTGCCATCTTTAGTTCGCTGCAGGCTGGTGCCTGCCTCGGAGAGCATAGAACACCGGTTTCCCCCCCGTAAAAGAGAAGAAGTGATCGGCAGGGCCGGGGACCAAAGGGCTGCTTTTCCGAGTGGGAGTAAGGTATTGACAGGGTGGCGGGGATTGGGGAAAATTGAGGGGCTGGAATCCCGGAAGGTCTTGGTAATGGCGCCAGCGTCAAAAACTCGTCGTCCCCTTGTTATTGGGGAGCCAGAGCGGTTTTTGGCTGTCAATATCGACTTTTGGCGGTTCCGTCGAATTTGGGTATTAGAGTCAAAAGGCTAAAGGCAAGGAGCCAAGGGCAAAGAAAGATATACTGGCGGAACGATTTGCGTTATCAGGAAAGGGTATATAAAAATGGGAATCGATGCAGAAGGGAAAAATCTTCCGGTTGTCAGGCAAAAGACGTTTGAGGAATTAAAGAAAGTCAATTCCTATGGAGCTGAGTACTGGAGCGCCAGGGATCTACAGCCGTTGTTGGGTTATACACAATGGCGGCGGTTTGAAGACGCTATAAACCGGGCCAAAACATCGTGCCAGCAATCGGGTAATGAACCATACTATCATTTTGCCGGCGCCGGCAAA
>CAZOMV010000128.1:0-13951 GCA_964580995.1 uncultured Pirellulales bacterium | reverse complement strand
AGCCGCCACCGTCCCAATGCCAGTCATCGAGCGAACCAGGGCGCGCTTCGCCCCCGCCTTCCCCCCCAGCAGCCCCACCGCATACCGCGCCGCCGCCCCCCCGGCATTCTCCATCAGCACCAGCCCCGCCATCCCATACCGCTCAATCGCCGCCCCATCGCACGCCCGAACTTCTTCCCGGGAAAGTACCAGTTCCTTCGTATCATTATTTCTGTCCATCCATTCATTATAATCCCCCGCCGGTCGATTGACAACTCCCCGCAACCCGATTATGATGGTCCGCATGTCAATCGAAATCGAAGCCAAAATCAAAGTGGACCGGCTGGACGAGTTCCCCGCCCGCCTCGAAAAACTCGCCGCCGCCTTCCTCTCCCAGACCCGCCAGCTCGACACCCTTTTCGACCGCGACGACCTCAGCCTCAAAAACGCCGGCTGCAGCCTCCGCCTCCGCCAGGAACAAGCTCCCGCCCAAACCAAAACCATCCTCTGCTTCAAAGGCCCCCGCCAGCCGGGCCAGTTCAAAAACCGCGAAGAAATCGAGCTGGACGTCAGCTCCCCCGACCAGGCCCAGGCCCTCCTGGCCCGCCTCGGCTACCGCCCCCGCCGTCAGGTCGAAAAACTCCGCCAAACCTGGCGACTGGAAAACTGCCTCATCTGCCTCGACCAGGTCGCCGGCCTGGGCTGCTTCATCGAAGTCGAAGGCCCCGACGAACCAACCGTCGCCCGCATCACCGCCTCCCTCGGCCTCGACCCCGCCGACCACCTCCCCCTCAGCTACGCCGCCCTCCTGGCCCAAAAAAACAAAATCTAAAATAATTCTCCCAGCCCCGCCCGACTCATTCTTGAAAGTAGGGTCGGCAACTGGTTTGCCGACGCGATATTTTTTCTGTATTGTCTGATGCAGCGACCATCGGGAGCGTCAACTTGCCAACCAACCTCGCGTCGTAATGGTGCAGGCCAGCCTGCCATTCCCGTGAAAACCGGAATCCAGGATTCTATCCTTCCTATCGTGTTAGCGCAGCGCCCAACGGAAGCGCCATAGTTCATTCCAACCCCGCGTCGGTAAATGGGCCTCTTGGCCCTTTCTCCGGCACCGCCAGAAACCGCAGCCTGTTCCCATAACTTTCCATCCATAACAGCCCGTTCCATACCCCGATATCGCTGCAATGATTGCCCGCCTCCGCATGATACGCCCGCCGCGGCCGCGCCGGATCCGATATATCATACACCAGCACCCCAAAAGAACCGGCGTTTTCCACCAGCCGCCCCTTATACACCAGCAATTCCCTCGGACGCCGCCCCGCCAGCCGCTCCAGCGGCGTCGCCGTCCGGCTGCCCACCTCCTCCCGATGCAGCTTGCCGTTCTCACCCGGAACCAATCGGTTTACGGACACCCCCTCCCTGGTTGAAAAGTACAGGTATCCATCCTGATAAAAAGCAGCCCATTCACGGCCTTGAAAACTTTCATAATAAATGATTCGCGGATCCGTAGGGTCGTGAATCGAAAAAACCGCTACTTTAAACAGGCCGGAATAGAACAGTTGATCTCCCGTCACCACCGCCTTTTCATAGGGATTCCAATTCCCCACCCCCTTGCTAATAGCCGATATGTCGATTCGCTTGATAATTTCCGGCCGATCTGCCTGTGCCAGCGACAGGATCATCAATTGTTTCCCGTCATTGATATAAAGATACTCTCCCTTCCTTATTACATTCCCCCCTCGTGCTTCGGAAAGCCCGATTTCCTCATCCCGTACCAGTACCGGTTTTGTTAAATCGCTGACATCCGCCACCAGCAGGTGGCAGGGCTCTGCGTCGTTGATTTTTTCAATTATCGACCCGGTTACCAACGGCGGACAATACGCAATATATAAATAATTCCCCTTTTTTTCGCACCCCATTACTATCAATTTTTGATTGGCGGTTATGGGCGGCGTGGCAGAAAACCGTGTTTCCGAAATAGCGTCATACCCGGCTTCCTGCCTGCCGGCGGTTTCATCTTGATAAGGAAAGGAATATATTTGTAAGATAAAATGATAGGGCTTGGGGGTATTCCACCAATCCCCTACCTCTTTTTTGTTCTCAGGATACGCCCCCACGCGAAAGGCAATGTTTTTTTCAAAATATTTTTTATCTTCCGTACCATCCGCCGAAATATAGACAACATTGCTCATTTCCCCGCCGGTCTGGTTATGGCTGTTTTGTGCCGATACCGTTAAATTAATTTCGGGAAATATCTCCCTTCCCTGGTATTCCGTCACCTCCCGGATATTATGTCCCAGTTGCAGCAGCGACAAACCGTAAATACACGCCCCCGACAGCCCGATGGCCCAGACAATCGTCTTCTGCCCCGGTTGCCAGTGCCACCGCCGCTTCACCGCCGCGATAGACAGGGCGGTAAAGCCGATGGTTGCCCCTATCATGAATACCAGAAAGCTAATATAGGACCAGAAGATGGGCCAAAGATGTAGTTGATCCATAATTTCCCCCATACCCCACAGGCGCATGATAAAAGACAATGGTTCGCCTCCGCCCCATCCCTTCCAGGAGGGAGAAATCAACAACGCGACAATCGAGTGTTGCCGATTATTGTCCACTTGCTCAAAAACATTCATCCAGTTTAATCCACTAACCAGCAGCGGCAGAAAATAGACCAGCAGGCCCGACCAGATGCCCAGCAGGATCGCCTTGGCCGAATCCCGCAACACCACCATATAGAACATCGTCACCGCAAACAGCATCAGCGCGATCGGATAGGTATAACAAAACGCCGCCCAGGCAAAAATATCAAATCTAATAGAAATCTCGTGCGAAGTATAATAGGTTATAAAATCCAGACTCAAAATAAGCAGAAAACAAACCAGCAAAACTAGCGCCCCCACCCCCATTTTCACCGCAAACAGCCGAACCGGCGAAACCGGCCGGCTCTGCCAGAAATCCGCCAGCTTACCGCGCATCTCCCCGCTGGTCGTCGCCAGCGCCAGCAGCATCGCGAAAAACGCCCCGCAACCCAAAACTACCCCGCCGCCACAATTGGTCTGTACCTTTATTTGGCGGCGCATACTCTCTAATATATCAGCCAGCGGCAAAATCATGCCCGCCAGACAACCAAACAGGAGAACCCACCGCTGCTGCCGCCATTCTTTCCAGAAAACCTTCATCCTACAGACTCCTCCGCCATTTCCGCATCCCTAGCCAAAAAACGAAAACAAATACCGCAGTTTGCTCTAGTAATAGTAAACTGTCATATATTCTGTTAATCGGACCTACAAAAAAAATCCAAAAAACCGGGTTCACAAATGCCACGCATTGACTAAGAAACAAATGTTCCACTGGAAACCGAGGAAATGCTATATTGATAAATGCAAAATGTAATATAAGAATTAGCACTACTATCAATCCCACAAAACCGACCAATGCCTCGCTGCTCTTCCGCGGCGCCAAACAGCAGGTCAGGGTATAAAACATGGTGGTAGCTGCAAGTCCAGAGATCGTCCCTCTTAAAACATCATTACTATTGACATAGATATTCCGGTCAGAAAAAAAACATTCTCTCAGTATAATAATGATACTGCACAGCAACAGCGGCACCGCAAAATTCAGCCACCCCACCAGCCACTTGACCAGAAATACCTTCCAGGCTTGAATCGGCCTGGCCCCTAAAAACGCGGTGGTCCTCTGCATCTGTTCCGGTGCAAACACTCCCATCGCACTATACAATGCAAACAGCAAACCGCCAAAGATCCAAATGACAATCACAATTTCCCCACTGCTGGTCAACTGGGTTGCAAACAACGCCCCCTCGACAAACAGCAGCATCACCGTCCCAAACGCCATCTTCCACCGCTGCTCCCGCCATTCCTTCCAAAACAGGGCCTTCAGACCACGGCTAAAACTGGTAGGGTGTGCAACTTGTTGCACACGCGGTTCTATAACTCTGCCGGGAAAACCAACATCGGAATTCTTTCCGGTTTCCTCACGCATAAACACCCTCCTCCCGTCCCCCGGCAAAACTCAGGATCCGGCTCTCCTTCTCATCCCCCCGGTTGCCGATCACATACGCCTCGAAAATCTCATCCAGATTCAAATCATTCTCCTGCACCGCCCCCTCCGCCAGCTTCCGCACCGCCGCCCGCCGCGCCTCGTCGCAGTCCTACACCGTAACCGCCGCGCTCTCCCCCAGCCGCCGCACATCCAGCACCCCCTTGCCCGCCAGTTCCGCCCCCTTCTTCGGCGTCAGAATAAACCGCTTCACCGTCTCCCGCAGCCATTCCGTCCGCCCCGCCTTCACAATCACTCCCCCCTCCAGGATCGCCACGTGATCCGCCACCGGCTCGATCTCATACAGCAGATGGCTGGAAAAGAATACCGTCACCTGGTTGCTCTGCAGCAGATCGATCACATGCCGCAGAAAATCCTTCCGGGCGATCGGGTCCAGCCCCAGCGTCGGGTCATCGAGGATCACCAGCTTCGGCCGGTGCCCCAGTGCCAGCAGCAGCGCCAGCCGGCTGTTCTGCCCCTTCGACAGCGTCTTCACCTTGCTCCTGCCCGGCAGCTCCAGCGCCTCCCGCAGCCGCTCGATCAGCTTCTCATCCCACTGTGGATAAAAACTGGCCACCCACCGGATAATCTCCCGTACCTCCATCCACCCGTACATCTGCTGGTCCTCCGCCATATACCCCACCGCCCGCCGCACCGCCAGCGGATCCTTCGCCGCATCGATCCCCAGCATCCGGCACACCCCCCGGCTGGGCTTCAGCAGCCCCAGCATCTGCTTGATCGTCGTGGTCTTGCCCGCCCCATTCCGCCCCAGAAAGCCGAAAATCGACCCCGCAGGCACCTCCAGATTCACCCCGCGTAAGACTTCCTTCCGCCCGTACGAAAAGCCCAAATCCCGAATTTCAATCGCCGCTTCTGTCATAATGGTTCACTCCGTGCCTTTTGCTCCTGTTTGGCTATCGCCTCATATTGCTCCGCCAAAATTCCCTGCAATTCCTGCAAACCCATATCCAATTGTACCGCTGCCGCCGCCGCCTCCCGCAGGGGTGCCGCCACCACCTCTTTCCGCTCCGCCGTCCGCCCCCGCCTCGCCTCCGCCGCCACAAACGTCCCGCTGCCCCGCTCGATCTGCAGCAACTTCTCCTGGCAAAGCTGGTTATACACCTTCAAAATGGTATTCTGGTTCACCGCCAACTGCCCCGCCAACTGCCGCACGCTCGGCATCTGCTGGCCCTCCCTCAGCACCCCCGCCGCCACCTGATACCGGATCTGATCCAGTATCTGCCGGTAAATCGGAACCGCCGATGATGCCTCAATTCGTATAAAAATGGCTCGTACCTCCAAACAATTCGAAAAATAGTGCAATACTGTTATATATTACTATAACACATTTTCGCCATTTTGCAAGAAAAAATCCAAAAATTTCTTGATTATAATCTTGGCTATTTGGTATTATCGCCAAAGTTGCAAGATTTAACCGATACCCTTATATAGAAAATAGCTATGGACCCCAAAACCCAGTCAAAATATGAAATCCGCTCCGCCGTCATCAAGGCCATGGCCCACCCCACCCGGCTCTTCATCGTCGATGAACTCTCCCGCCAGGAAAAATGCGTCAGCGAGCTGACCGCCCTCATCGGCGCCGACACCTCCACCGTCTCCAAGCACCTGACCATCCTCAAAAAAGCCGGCATCCTCAAAGACGACAAACGCGGCACCGAAGTCTATTACTCCCTGCGGTGCCCCTGCATCATGAGCTTTTTCCAATGCGTCGAATCCGTCATCCGCGAAAACGCCCAGGAACAACTGGAACTGATTCAATAAATTTTTTTACCCGGATACTTGGCCACTTGACCAAACAACCATATATAATCCGATGAAAAACGAATACAAAAAACTACTATTGATCCTCGCCGTTTTTGCCGCCTGCTTCTTCCTCCCCGTCGGCCTCGCCCGCTTCGATAACGCCGTCATGGAATCCCTCCACCTGCTCAAATGGTACGCGCGCGAACACGTCCTGCTCTGCCTGGTCCCCGCCTTCTTCATCGCCGGGGCCATCGGCGTCTTCGTCAGCCAAGCCTCCGTCATGAAATACCTGGGTGCTAGGACTAACAAGGTATTGGCATACGGGGTGGCCAGTGCCTCTGGAACCATCCTGGCGGTTTGCTCCTGCACTATTTTGCCGTTGTTTACCGGGATTTACCGCATGGGGGCAGGATTGGGTCCGGCCATCGCCTTTTTGTATTCCGGTCCCGCTATCAGTGTCCTGGCGATCATTCTGACGGCTCGAATTCTGGGTCCCCAGCTGGGAATCGCCCGCGCTGTCGGTGCCATCAGTTTCAGCGTCATCATCGGCTTACTGATGCACCTGATTTACCGCAAGGAAGAACTGGTGAAAGCCAATGGTCAGGTAGCCATGCCGGAACCGGAAGTAAAGCGGCCCCTTTGGCAGAATGCGGCCTTTTTTGCCTCCTTGGTAGGGATCCTGGTATTCGCCAACTGGGCAGCGCCGCGCGAATTCGCATTCAAGACTCTCGATGGCCAAACTTTTGTCGCGGCAGTCATCAAACAAACAGAGACCCCCTCGCCCGCCGATGCCTCGCTCGCCGTGGAGATTACCGAAGGGCCTGATATGGGTCAGGAACAGATCGTTAAACTCGTCGATATTCAGGACAAGACCCCCCTGGCGGGTGTTTCCACCAATATCTGGCGGGCCAAATGGTCGATTACCGCGGTCTTTTCGGCGGCCCTGGCTTTGATCCTGATCTTCTGGTTTGGCCTGCAATGGTGGAAGGTTCTGGCCGCCGCTGCTCCGGCGATACTGCTGGCCCTGCTCCTGCCGATGGAAGGTCTGATGGTAATGATCCCCTTTGCCGCCGCCGTCGTGGGATTGTCAGCCATTACCGCCGCCAATCCGGGGGAGGCCGGTGAATGGTTTAACGCCACCTGGGGCTTTGCCAAACAAATCCTGCCGCTGTTATTTTTCGGTGTTCTGATCGCCGGTTTTCTGCTGGGACGGGTGGACAAAGAGGGCTTCATCCCCAGCCAATATGTCAAAATGTTGGTCGGTGATAAGCCCGACACCTTCCTGGCTATTACCGGACTGGCCGGTGGTTCTTTCGAATTGTTTATCCGGTCGATCTGGACCACCTGGACCAATTTTTTCGCATCCGTATTTGGCGCCTTTATGTACTTCGCCACCCTGACAGAGGTGCCGATTGTACAGGGGCTAATCAGCTCGGGTATGGGCAAAGGACCTGCCTTGGCGTTACTGCTGTCGGGGCCTAGTTTGTCATTACCGAGTATGCTGGTAATTCGCAGCGTGCTGGGTACAAAAAAAACGATAGTCTATGTTTCATTGGTCGTTGTAATGTCCACCGTCGCCGGGCTGATTTTCGGTGCTGTTTGGGGGTAGGATGATTTTGTAAGGCCCCGCAAGGGCCGGAAAGGAAAACGATATGAGTGACTGCTGTTGTGGAAATGATAAGAAAAAGACGGTATTGATCTACGCCTGTTCCGGCGGCGCCAACGTCGCGGAAATCTCGGATAAGGCCGCCCGCCAGCTCATGTTTGAGGGCCAGGGTTCGATGTTCTGCCTGGCCGGTCTGGGCGCGGGTATTCAGGGCATGATCCAGACCGCCAAAGATGCGGATGTGAACCTGGTTATTGACGGCTGCCCCATGGACTGTGCCAAAAAGGTCTTTGAGAAGGCCGGGATCACCAACTATACCTGCCTGAAAGTAACCGACCTCGGCATCGAAAAAACCAAGGGCGTCCGGGCCGCCGACGAACAGGTATCGAAGGTCGTCGCCAAAGCCAGGGAAATATTGGCCCATTGCAGCTAACCGCCATTTTATCAGGAGTTTTACCGTGAAGAAAATTCAGATATTGGGCACCGGCTGCCCCAAATGCAAAAAGCTGGCCGAAAACGCCGAGACCGCCGCCAAAGCCGCCGGCCTCGACTACACCCTCGAAAAAGTCACCGACCTCAACGAAATCATGAAATTCGGCGTCATGATGACCCCCGCCCTGGCCGTGGACGGCACGGTAAAAATCGTCGGCAAGGTCCCCTCCCCGGAGGAAATCCAGAAATTGCTGGCCTGAAACCATTTTCATAGGAGCCTGTCATGAACAAAACCGGAAAAATCGCAATCGTTCTTATACTGGTGGCGCTGGTGGTCGTGGTCATCATCGCCAAACAGAATAAAACCTCCGCCCCCACCCCCGCGATCCCAAACCAGCCAGGGACAGATTCAACCACCGCGTCACCTACCGCCGCGGCCCTGCCCCGGCTGGTGGACCTCGGCGCCGGCAAGTGCATCCCCTGCAAAATGATGGCCCCCATCCTCGAAGAACTCAAATCCGAATACGCCGGCCGCATGCAGGTGGACTTCATCGACGTCTGGGAAAATCCCGACGAGGCGAAACAATACAACATCAATCTCATCCCCACCCAGATCTTCTTCGACCCCGCCGGCAAAGAACTCTTCCGCCACGAAGGCTTCTTCTCCAAAGCCGACATCCTGGCCAAATGGAAGGAATTCGGCTGCGACCTGGCCGCCGCCCCCTCCGCCAGCCTCCCGCAAACCAGCAATGACTCTAAAAGCAGCAAATGATCACCAAAGTAAATTACCTAGGATAGAATTCATAATCAGGAGATATCCCATGAAACATTTTATTACCGTAGCAGCGATTGGATTTTATTGTGCCCTGACGCTTCCGACTGGGGCCGCCGAACCGGCTCCGCAGGAACCATCCGCCCAGCAGAAAAACCTCGTAGAAACCGCCTATCCCGGCCTGGCGGCGGGTGTCCTCACCTATGCCCAACTGGCCGAATTGCCCGAAGGCGTACTCCTGCAATCCGGCGATCTGAAATTCACCCGCGAAGATCTGCAAAAGGCCATTGCCGCGGCGCCGAAACCCATGCAGAAACAATTGAACCAAAATGCCTTTTTCGTCATGGAACAGGAAGTAACCCCGAAGTTGATTGTCAAAACGGCTCAGGCATCACCCGAACCAAATGACCCTGCCAGCCAACCGAAAACCGAGCAGGACATCATCAACGCCTATGTCGCTCGCCTGACGGAAAAAATCGAAGTAACCGGGGCCGACATCGAAAAATTCTACCAGGAGAACGAGAGCATCTTCTGCGGCACACCGCTGGAGAAGGTGAAAGACCAGATTGGTCCGTTTGTTCTAAAGGAAAAAAAGCAGCAAAGAATCACGGAACACCTGAAAACCCTGGGCCAAAACCTGGATATCCGGGTCTCCGCCGGCTGGGCCGAAAAACAATCGACTCTGGCCAAAGAGAATCCGCTGGACCAGGCCCGCACCAATGGCAAGGTGACACTGGCGGTGTTCAGTGCCGCTAGCTGCTGCGGCCCGGATAAAATGAAACCAGTTCTGGCAGAACTGGAGGGCAAACACGATACCGGCAAGCTGAACCTCCTCTATCTGGAAGCCAAACAGGAGCAGGTTCTCGCCGCCCGCTATCAGGTGCGCTCCATCCCCACGCAAATCTTCTTCGATAAAACCGGGCGCGAAGTCTATCGACACGTGGGCTTCTTCTCCACGGAGGATATCGAAAAACAGTTGGCCCAGTTTGAGGTTCAGTGATCCATGCAAGAACTTTTCCATACCTTAACGAAAGCGGTCGAAGGTACTCCCCTGATTGCCATCACCGCCGCCTTCACCTGGGGCATTCTCAGCATCCTCCTCAGCCCCTGCCACCTCGCCAGCCTCCCCCTCATCGTCGGCTTCATCGACAACCAGGGCCGCATCTCCACCCGCCGGGCCTTCTGGATTTCCACCCTCTTCGCCGTCGGCATCCTCATTACCATCGCCGCCGTGGGGGCCCTCACCGCCGCCGCCGGCCGCATGATGGGCGACCTCGGCCGCTATGGCAATTACTTCGTCGCCCTGATCTTCTTCCTGGTCGGCCTCTACCTCCTCGAGGTCATTCCCCTGCCCTTCGGCCCGGCCCAGGTCGGCATGAAACGCAAAGGCCCCCTGGCCGCCTTTATCCTGGGCCTGGTCTTCGGCATCGCCCTGGGCCCCTGCACCTTCGCCTTTATGGCCCCCATGCTGGGCGTCACCTTCCAATTGGCCTCCTCCCAGCTAGGGTACGGCATCCTACTCCTGCTGCTCTACGGTATCGGCCACTGCTCCGTCATCGTCCTGGCCGGCACCTGCACCGAACTCGTCCAGCGCTACCTGAACTGGAACGAAAAATCCCAGGGCGCTATCATCCTCAAAAAAATCTGTGGCATCTTGATCCTCCTGGCCGGTCTCTACCTCATCTACGCCGCCCCCTGAAGAATCCCTCTTCCCTTCTTTCAACCCTTTACCACGCCCCCATATACCATTCCCGCACCCGCCGGTCATTCCCGTAGGGTGGGTTCTTAACCCACCATTTTCTCGTCCCCTATATACATAATGTAAATACCAAACGAATGATCGCCCGCCGGTCATTCCTGCGAAAGCAGGAATCCAGGTTTTTTCTTATGTCCATCTCGTCCATGCCGTCCATGAAGTCCATCTCGTCCATTTTCTTCCGCTTTACTTCAAATCCAACCTTGGGCCTGTCTTTCTCCGTATGTCACCTTCCTCCCGCCGCCGGCAACCTCTATGTAGGAATAACAGCAAGGCCGCATGTTGCAATAAGCTACACCGCCTACCTGCCCAGGGCGGTTTTGAGTGCGGACTGGTCCAGATCACGGGAAAGAATCTCTCCTTCCGGGCCGATGAGGATATATTGGGGCGCCTGGTCTTTATCATTATTATAATCCGCGCAAATTTTCGATTTCAAACCAATCCGCCCCTGCGGCCAGGCCAGCTCATACTCCCGGATCAACTGCCTGAGCCGGGACTCCGAACTCTCTGTATCCATACTCAGGCCGATCATTTCAAATTTATCGAATTTCCGCATTTCCTCGTAAAACTTTTTCATATTCGGCAGCGAGCGTACACAGGGCCGGCACCAGGTCGCCCAGAAATACAGCAGCACCACCTTGCCGCGATAATCCTCCAGCCGGATCTCTTTCCCCTCCAAAGACTGGACCGTAAACAAGGGAGCCATCTCTTTCGCCGCCGCTGCCTGGTTGGGATCCTTTCCCGCAAGGGATTCGTCCGCCTTTTCCCCCGCCACCTGGTTAGGATCGGCTGCTTGCCTGGCACGCAGGTCCAGAACCTTCCCCGCCTTATCCACCACCTTCCCATCCTGCCAGGTATAATCTATGCCCACAATACCATGTACCTTAGTCCATGCTCCATTCCGTATATCATCGGTAAGAAACGACCCCCGGGCCTCGTGATCCGGATTGATCTCCATAGCAAGTACCTTTAAAGATTTTCTAAGATGTGTGTAATCGCCATTGGCAAATTTTCTCTGATTTTCCATCGTGGCTTCCCAGGGAATCCAGACACCATCTATCTCCTGAAATTTGGTATTTTCCACTACGGCCATGTATTCTTCTCCCGGTTGCAGAACGATCTGGAAAGCCTTGTCGCCCGCTCGTCGATATACCACGGCTTTGGAAAAATTATACCCATGCTCCGGATCGATCCAGATGGTATAGCGTCCGCGTTCGTTGACGGCATCAATGACATAATTGGAAATACGCCGGATTTTTTCCTTTCTATTCCGCACGGAGATATTCGTTGCTTTCAGAAGCATTTCATCGAATCTTTCCACATCCCCGAACAAATAACCCCAGGTGGCGGCCCCGATATGGCCCGCAAATTTATTTTGAGGAGTATAGCTCTTGTCCGGTCCGTCGGGACGAAGTGAAAGTCTCCCAGCATCGGCAGGATCTCCGGTATGGCCATAGCTATAGGCCTTGTCGCCATCCCATAGCCAGCTAACATAATGGCGATTATCCCTGGATAATACGATATTCTCTCTCACTTGGCCCCAATTGCAAAATATGCATTTTGCTCTGGAACCATCTGTACGAACTTCATGCTCGTAGTATTGTGTATCTTTAAGAAAACGAGCCGAGATTCCGCCATGCTGCTCTGTACAATGGATATCCCTGTCTTCCCGGGTTTCCGTCCTATGAATGAATGAAGTAAAGGCCTGCTTCTGGGTGGCAGCATATCTTTCCAGCAATTCCCGGACCGAAAGCGTATCTTCCGTTCGCGTAGCTTTCTTTAATCGCTTATCGTTATCGTCCGGCTGTGCCTGTACCGCACCCGGATTTTCCACCTCCTCTTCCCCCGCCGCCGGCTGGTTAGGATCAGCCGATTTGCTGGCACGCAGGTCCACCACCTTCCCCGCCTTATCCACCACCTTCCCATCCTGCCAGGTATAATCTATGCCCACAATACCATGTACCTTAGTCCATGCTCCATTTCGTATATCATCGAGAAGAAACGACCCCAGGGCCTCGTGATCCGGATTTATTTTCATGGAAAGAACTTTTAAAGATTTTGTATCATCTATGTAATCACCATTGGCATATTTTCTATGATCTTTTATCGTAGCTTCCCAGGGAATCCAGACGCCATCTATCTCCTGAAATTTTGTATTTTCCACTACGGCCAGGTACTCCTCTCCCGGTTGTACAACGATCTGGAAAGCCTTGCCGCCTGCCTGTCTCTGCACAACGGCTTTGGAAAAATTATAGCCGTGTTCCGGATCGATCCAGATGGTATAGCTGCCCCGTTCGTTGACGGCATCGATGACATAATTCAAAACACCCCGGATTTTTACCTTTTTCTTCCGGACTGAGATCTTCGTTGCTTTCAGGAGCATTTCATCGAATCTTTCCACATCCCCAACCAGATAGCCCCAGGAGGCGGCCCCGATATGGCCCGCAAAATTTTTTTGATGAGTATAGCTCTCGGGCGGTCCGTCAGGGCGAAGTATAAGTATTCCAGCATCGGAAGGATCTTCGTAACGAGAATAGCTATAAGCCTGGTCACTATCCCATAGCCAACTGGCATAACCGCGATTATCCCTGGATAATACGACATTCTCTCTCACTTGGCCCCAATTAGAAAATATACATTTTGCTCTTACACCATCCGTACGAACTTCATGCTCGTAGTATTGCGTATCTTTAAGAAAACGAGCCGAGATTCCGCCATGCTGCTCCGTACAATGGATATCCCTGTCCTCCCGGGTTTCCGTCTTATGAATGAATGAGGTCAAGGCCTCCTTCTGCGTCGCGGCATATCTCTCCAGCAATTCCCGGACCGAAAGCGTATCTTCCGTTCGCGTAGCTTTCTTTAATCGCTTATCGGCATCGCCCGCTT
This sequence comes from uncultured Pirellulales bacterium, assembly GCA_964580995.1. GTDB lineage: Bacteria > Planctomycetota > Phycisphaerae > Sedimentisphaerales > SM23-30 > JAKJEP01. Next base: position 694 of record CAZOMV010000128.1, on the reverse strand, counting down.
GTGCCTGTGCCGTACCCGGATTTTCCGCCTCATTTTCCCCCGCCGCCGACTGGTTGGGATCCTTTCCCGCAAGGGATTCGTCCGCCTTTTCCCCCGCCGCCCCCATCGCCAGCCAACCCGTCACCAGAACCACCCAATACTTACCCATTTGCTTCTCCTGAAATTTCGCCAGCCTTTCCTGCACCACCTATTAAGTTGCTCCAAAAGGCTTTTTGTTACCGACTTTTTGTAAAAATACGTAAAAATTATTCCGAATTCCCCTAATCCCTTAATTCCCAACGTATTACAATAAAATTATTTTCGCCTGCCCACCCGGCCCTCAACCCCCAGCTCAAAATCCCTCTTTCCCGCCTTCACGCTTCCCTCCTCCTTGTCCGTGACCGTCCATGCCAGTCCGTGTTAGTCTGTATAAGTCCGTGCTGTCATCTCTTCCTCTCTCCCCCTTCGTGCTCTTCTAATCTTCGTGGTTAAAATTCTTTTTCCCTGTCCGACCTATCCGTTAGGTCCGGCTATATTACCATTGTTAATCTAGGCAATCTTCCCCACCGAATTGGTTGTGGCAGTGAACATCGGGAACGTCATATTGAATTTATGCCCGCGGCGCGAAAATGGGCCTCTCGGCCCTTGCCACGTGTCTAAATCATCCACTTTTACCACACTTTTACCCATCTTTGCGCGCCTTTTGCTATACTTT
>CAZOMV010000127.1:0-14551 GCA_964580995.1 uncultured Pirellulales bacterium | reverse complement strand
TCCTACATGGTTCAAAGAGTGAGAAAAGACGAATTCTTTTCGCTCTTTTTCGGCCGGCATAGTCGCGGAAAGCATAACATAATCGGCTCCAAACGCCTGGGCCAGCTCCACGCGGGCCGGATTACGCCGACCGGTAGCGATTACCCGGGAAGCCCCCGCCAGCTTGGCACAAGCCGTGGTGAGCAGACCGATAGGACCGGAACCCTGCACGACCACCGTATCCCCCAGCTTGATCTTCGCATGCAGCATGGAGTGGACCACCACCGCCATCGGTTCCAGAAAAGCGGTTCGCTCCGCGGTGGTCGTGGACTTAATAAAAAAGGAGGCCGGGTCATGGATGTAGAGATATTCTCCATATCCGCCGGTAAAATAAGGCGGCTGATCCGCTTTCGGCCAGGTTCCATACGTCTTCCAGGCGGTACACTTTTCCGGAGTCTTGGCAATCCGGCAGAAGTAACACTTGCCGCAATGGATCGCGGGAATTACTCCGATTCTGTCACCGATTGCGATAGGCGTACCTATTGAATCTCTGGTGACTTTTTCGCCTAATGCCACAATCACGCCGGATATCTCGTGTCCCAGACTGATCGGGTACTCCAGTCCGAAGACCGCCTCGGCCGGTGCCCGCCAGGTGTGGACATCCGTCCCGCAGATGCCGCACATCTCGATGCGAATCAAGACCGCCTGCGGGCCGGGGTCCGGGACCGGATATTCCCCAATGACAAATTTTCCGTTGGGTTTACTTAGCAGATTGGCTCTTGCTGTTTTTTTACTCATAGTATTACCCTTTTAATCATCTATATTGAAGTCCATATAACCATCCAGATTCGTATGACGTTTGGCCATCTGTTCGGCGGTTATATTCAGCTTTTTCATCAGCAACTGAATGATAATATCCTCAAAAACGAATATCGTCTGCTCAAACAAAGCCGCCATCGGCTGGATGGAAGGAATTTCATAATCCCGGCCGCCGTGTACCTGGCCTTTCAGATTGACGGTAAAATCACAGAGCGCCGCCGCCTTGGAATGAGGATTGGCGGTAATGGCCACCACCCTGGCCCCCAGCTTTTTGGCAAATTGCATCACCGTGTAGCTGATGGTGGTACAGGCGCCATTGACAATCAACAGATCACCCGGCCCGATGTTCGGGCAGGTGGTATCATAAACCACATGGGCATCCAAGCCCATATGCATCAGACGCATCACAAAGGCCCGCACCGCACATTTCATCCTTCCCATGCCGAACACCTGGATGCATTTGGCCTTGGCAATGGCATCCAGAAGCATCTCTACCTCTTGGTCATCCACATCCAGAAGAACTTTTTTGTGTTCTTCCAACACCTTTTTGGCTAATTTCATATATTCCGACATAATCGTATCTCCCAATTTTATATTTTTCGTTTTTCGCCCGGCATCGTCGGGAATTCAATCCCTTTTGCGAATTCAACTACTTCATCCAGATGGTTAAATACCTTTCGGAACGCCTCTACATAATACTCCATCAGCTTCAGATCGTTTGGCGGATAAATCGGCTTGATACAGAATGACCGGTCAAACATATCCACACAAACCGGATAATCAAAGGGATCATAGACCATGTTCCGGGCCTGCTCGCTGGCGTGGCCGCAGGTCCAGGGTGCGCCTTTGCCATACGCATCCCGCCTCTGGAATATTTTCTGAGCCGGCACCGGCATATTGTGCCACTCAAACAGGTCGCACCCTTCCTTTTGCAGAGCCTTTTGCACCGCCCAGCGAAACCTCTTTACATGGATGTCTTTGATTCCCAGTTGTTCCGGATACACACGAACTTTATACAAATGCCAGGCGTGTACATATCCCTGCGGCACTTCTGCCGGCCGCACTCCCTTGATTTTACCGAGATGGGTGGTGAGATAATCACACAGCTCTTTTCGCTGGGCTTGCAGCGTATCATACCGCTTAAGAATGGAACGGCACAGAGCATCCGCCATCTCATTATTCCGGTAGTTGAATCCCATAATCTCCGCATCATACAGACGAATCGTACCCTTGGGAACCGCCTTTTCACCAAACATCGACATTTTGCGGGCACGGTCCATCAATTCCTCATCATTGCTGGTGACAATCCCGCCCTCACCGGCCGGCAGGTTCTTGCTGCCGTTCAAGCTAAAGCCGGCGATATCGCCCAGCACCCCGGCACTTCGGCCTTTATATTTCGCCCCGGCCGCCTGCGCCGCATCTTCAATCACCTTCAGATTATACTTTTTGGCAATTTTGAGCATAGGGTCCATATCCGCACACAGGCCGTGAACATGAACGGGCAAAAGAGCCTTGGTCTTGTCCGTGATCTTTTCTTCGATCTTGCGCGGGTCCATATTCATCGAATCCGGATCGATATCCACAAACACCGGGATTCCATGATGAGCCAGTACCGCCTGGCTGGTCGCCCAGAAACTATAAGCAGGAGTGATTACCTCATCGCCTGCCTCAACTCCCGCCGCACAAACACAAGCATGAAGGGCCGCGGTACCCGAATTCACCACCAGGGCGTGTTTGGCACCAATATAATCCGCAAATTCCTTCTGCAGGCCCAGCACTTCCTGTTCCATAGGCCCCCAGAGAACACCCCGTTTCAGAACCGCCACTACCGCGTCAATATCATCCTGGGTAATCGTCGGCCACGACTTATGCAAACCATCCGGTACAACTTTTGGACCGCCGTGAATCGCTAACTTTGCACACATAAATTATATTCTCCAAAATCTTGTTAGACGGAACCGCCAAAAGTCAATATCGACTTCCAAAAACAGCTCTGGCTCCCCAATAACAAGGGGACGACGAGCTTTTGACGCTGGCGTCTTGTTATTTATTTTTTACGGCTTCTAACATTTCCATAACCGTTTCCAAAACCATATCACCTGCTTCCGGAATCAGCATGGTGGAAGTTACTTCCTTGGTCTCGTAGCCGCCCTTCCGTTCAAAAGCCTGCCTGGTGGGAATATAGCCATTCCAGCCATTGGCCAGCTCCACTACAATGGTATGCTCGAATGGCGACTTTTCGCGTATCGCATAACTCCATTCCACAAAAAGTTCACAAGGCAGCGTTACCATCGCCCAGCTATCCTGCGCCACCACTTTTATCTCAAACGGCATGTCCGGCTGCCGCTTCCGGTCTCTCTCGAGCGTACGAATTTCCTTCGCATAAAAATTGGCCCAGAAAGGCGTCTTGAATATCTGTTCCAGATAAACCTTGGGGGGCTTCAGAGTATTGTATGTCTCCGTCCCGTAATCACTCAAAACTGGAAGCTCACAGTCCCCCTCCTTATGCTGGTAAGCCCATTCCAGAATCTCCGGATCCACAGCCCGGCGCGGTATCTGAATCTGTTTAGTCAATACCCGCAGCGGCCCCCGCGTAAGCGTTTTTTGTTTACGAATACCATCAACCGCTTTTTGGCCAATACCACCCCCCATGGCTTTCCCCCATTCCAGCCCTACTTCTTTACGGGACGTATCGAGTGGATTCACCTGGCAGATATTCCCGGATGCACCCTGCAAGAACAAAACAGGAATCCCTCCGCCTAATTGGGAGCTAACATAGCTGGATACCTTCCCCGCATAGTCAGAACTAATCCGTTCATTGTCCCGCTCCAGAACCGTCGCGTGACAGCCAAACACCACCACCGCCCCCAGCGGTTTTCCCTCTGTGTCACAAGCATAAAATACGTCCAGATTCGTCGAATCCGGACCTTCCGGTTTAACGATATGCGGATCCCCTTTCAGCGGGTGGGTCTCGATATTGCCATCCGACATCAGGAACCGCCGGTTGAAGGCATATCCCGCCGCCTGCCCTCTGACCGTATAAAGCACGGCCTCTTTACCATTTTGTATGGCAGCCCGGATGGCGGCTGCTATCTTAGATTGCAAAGTCTCCACATACCGGTTATCCCTCTCCATCCCAAAAATATCCTGTACGATGGGGCCGCTATGGGTATGCGTCGCGCACAAAATAATGTTTTCGGCTGGGATACCGGTTTCCTTCTGAGCCGCAGCGGCGATTGCGGCGGCTAACTCATTCGAAATGAGAAGTATATCGCAGCTAACAAAAACCACGCTCACCCCCCCCTGCTTCAGGCACATGGCGGTGGCGAATAGTTCGCTCTCGACTCCTTTGGCCTGGTAATTCATAAGCTGGCCAGCCATCCTCGTTCCCAGGGCAGGGGTGATATCCATTTGCGAAAAACCGATCTGCATTTATTTTTTCCTTATCATCTTATCGGAACTTTGCCATCTACTATCAGCATACCACAAAAAATGGTTTACGTAAACATAATAATTAAATATTTTTTTCGGCAGGATCATTTTTCCATCCTGGCGGTTAGGCGGAATCGCGGACAATGAACTGAGCGGGCAATTTAAGTCTTTGCTTGGCAATATCTTGGCTCTTGATCTCGCCCAGCAAAAGACCCACGGCTTCCTGACCGATCCGCTCGGTCTGCTCCCGTACTGTCGTTAAGGGTACTGCCAGTAAATCCGAGAACTGCAAATCGCTGAAACCCGCCAAACCGATCTCCAGGGGAACAAGAATCCCCTTTTCTTTCAAATAACGATACGCCCCAATAGCCACCGGATCATTCACCGCGATAATCAGGTCGGGATCAAAAGTATTGAGCAGTTTTTCCGCCCCCTGATAGCCCTCTTCCTCGGAAAAACCGGCACGTACTGAAACCAGTTTGGCACCCGTCCCCCCCGCGTTTCGAAAAGCCTGCCTGATTCCGCGAAAATGCTCTATGCTGCTCGATACTCCCTGGGGCCCATGCAAATACCCCCACCGTTTATATCCTTTGCCAACCAGATATTCCCCTAATGCTGTCGCACCGGCCATCGTATCCGTGACCACCGAACTGCAATGAACCTTCTTTTTAATGCGATCCATAAATACAAAGGGCACTTTCAGCCGCTGGAGTTTATCGTAGATATCCACCTCATTCTGTCGGCCAGCCGGGGCGATCAGCAGCCCGCTCACCCGGAAACCCAGCAAAAGATTAATTTGCTTGCATTCCTCCGCATAGGATTCATAACTGTGGGCCAGAATCACGCGATACCCCTGCTGATTGGCGGTCTTCTCAATACTCTTGGTTATGGTAGGGAAAAAACTGTCGCTGACATCCGGAATCACCAGGCCGATGACATGCGTTGTCTTCGTCCGCAAACCGACCGCTACATGATCATGCACGTAGTCGAACTGTTCCACGGCCTGGAGCACCTTTTCCCGCATTTTCTCGCTGACTCCCGGCTGATGATTCATCACCCGGGAAATGGTCATCTGCGAAATCCCCAGATATTTAGCTAATTGCTTCTGATCGAGCCGTACTCTTGATTTTGCGTTCATTCCTGAATCCTGAATTTATGATCCTATACAATATGAAAATTTCATAATACCAATACTAGGTGGAAAATAAAGATTCATTTAATTTTGATTTCTGTATTTTACGCATTATGTTCACCATCGGGAGCCAATCACGGAAGCAAGAAGCCAGCCAGGAGTAACCAGGGAGAAAATTATCTGAAGTTCCGCCTGGGCGGGTACGATAATAGAATAAACGGAAACGCCAAAAGTCGTTATTGACTTCCAAAAACGCACTCTGGCTTCCCAATAACCAGGGATCGAAGAACTTTTGACGCTGGCGTCAGAATAGGAAACCAAAATGATGGCCAAAATAATGTGCCGCATAATCTATTGATTGGCAATATGTTATAAATATTTTTGTATTTTTTTAAATTTTTTAGTTTACGTAATCTATTTGGTTTGGTATAGTATCCATAACCTGGATACAGGAAGATTCCAGGCGACATGTTTTGGAAAAGTAAATACAGTTTCATACCTTTGTGTTTTTGGCATATTTGTTTACGTAAACATTGATCCGGAGAAAAACTCAATTCCCTCGGCTGGCAGATAATCAATTATATGAAAGAGAGCAGATGATGGATTTCCAAAAGAAAAAAGGTTTTACCTTGGTGGAGTTGCTGGTAGTGATTGCGATTATCGCCATCCTGGTATCGATCCTGATGCCCGCCCTGTCGCGGATTCGTGATTCGGCCCGTATGACCGTCTGCAAAACCAATTTAAAGGCCCTGGGATTTGCCACCCTCCAATATGCTGAAGACCATGAAAATAAAATCCCCTGCTGGTCGATTGAATTCGATGAAGACGGCTGGAAGGATCCGGGCCATAATTTCGTCAATAAAACCTTTCTGCAGCTCGAAAAGGGCTTTGAATGGGGCCACATCTGGGAATACACCAAAGCCAGCAAGGTATATACCTGCCCCACGCTCAATAACAAAATGAATCCCAAACAACTCATTGCTTCGGGCCGTCACAACCTGTATGTCTGGGGCTGGCCGGACGGACAGGGGACCCCCAATCCTCCCGGACCGATGTGGAGCTATTCGGTCAATGGCCAGGCGGCCATGTCCCTGGGGGATGAGCAGTGGCGGGCCAATCCGGATCTGGTCCTGCCCTCGCCCTATGATGTGTTCATGCTGTATGAACAGGATGAGATGGACTGGTGTTCCTGGGATAATAGTGTGTCCTTGTTTGGCAAAACCTATAATACCGGTTCTAACTCGGACGATTCCATCGGCAGATACCACATGGTATCGGGAGAAATTCGAAAACTTGACAATTCCACCATCGATAACAAGCGGGGCAGCGGCAATCTGGTTTATTTTGACGGTCACGTCGGAGATATGAGTATTGATGAATATCTGGTTCGCCTGAGTACGGAAACCGGCACCAAGCAATTGTGCGGCGGTTATTCGGGTTTTGTGTGGCCAGGATTTTAAACGTATCGGATCGACCATGAAAGGAGGTTTATGAAAGAAATACGAACGTGTGTTAAGTGGATAGGTAAAAGACAGGTAATAGGATAAAGGTATACATTTTGTAAGGAGAAAGACATGAAAAACAAACCGTATCTAGTAACAGGACTCTTGATTGCCCTGCTGGCTTGTTGCTGCAGTGCCGATGTCATGATCGACGATCATTTTGATGGGTCTGCCGGTTCGCCGCCGAATCCCACCTTCTGGAGTATTGATAATCCGCTGCCTGCAGGGGGACCTGATTCGACGGTAACGCTCGACGGCGTCAGTTCCGTTATCACAACGGGTTCACCCGGTTGGTTTTTAGCCCATCCCAGCTTCGGCTTTACCGTTACCGAAAACTACGGCGCGCGACTGACGGTGGAGAATGCCCAGATGGGAACCAACAGTAATTTTGGTCTCTGCGGCAAGGCGAATGATTTTCCGTACCTGAATTATCCCCATATCAATATCCGCGATATTGCCTGGGGAGTCTTTGTAATCGATTTGATTCCCCCCACGTACCCCCCCTTTGGTCGGAAAGCTACCAACGTTCCGATTGGAACGATGGGTACCTGGATGATTGAATGGTACACCGATCAGGTACTGGTCTATTTTAACGGGGTACTCCAGTTTGATTCCCAGGTTGATGCGGTCGGCGTACCCTTTCCTGACGGTCCCTTGTGGCCCCAGTTTTCTTCCGATACGATCAAGATTGACCGGGTGCTCTGGGAATCCATGGAACGCATTGCTCTCATTGACCGGGTTCCCGTCGATGGGGCTGGGAATGTGCCGGTGGATGCCGCTGTAATGTGGGATATAGTCTCTGTAGAGCTTTACAACTTTGATGTCTATTTCAGTGAGAATCCCCTTACGATTGCCGATACTCCCGTCCTGAGCAATACCAGCCAGAAATGGTACGCCCCGGCCGGCGATATGAAATACGATACCACTTATTACTGGCGCGTGGATATTGTAGATCCCGGGACCGGCGCGCTGGTTAAGGAAGGCACGCAATTCTCCTTCACCACCGAACAGGCTTTTGTTTTTGATGATCCGACCGTCATGATCGATGATCATTTTGATGGTCCGGCCGGTTCGCCGCCGGAACCCAATATCTGGAGCATTGACAATCCGAAGTCTCCTACCGGCTCGGATGCGGAGGTGGCACTCGACGGCGCCAGTTCCGTAATTACTACGGGTACCTCCGGCGGATGGTTTTTATCCCATCCCAGCTTTGGCTTTACGGTTAACGAAAAGTTCGGCGCGCGGCTGACGGTAGTGAATGCCCAAATGGGAACGAACAGTAATTTCGGTCTCTGCGGCAAGGCGGATGATTTCCCCTACTTGAATTATCCGCATATCAATATCCGCGATATTGCCGCGGGTGTCTTTGTGATCGATCTGATTCCCCCTACGTACCCGCCTTACTTCCGGAAATATACCAATATTCCGATTGGGACGAAAGGGACCTGGATCATCGAATGGTACACCGATCAGATACTGGTCTATTTTAACGGAGTACTCAAGTTCGATTCCCAAATCGATTGTCCCGCCCAACCCTTCCCTGATGGTCCCTTGTGGCCCCAGTTCTCTTCCGATACGATCAAGATAGATCGGGTGATCTGGAAGTATTTTGGTATCCCCCAGATTACCAATCCGTCTCCGACACCCGGAGCGGCTGCCGTGGATATCGATGCGAACCTTTCCTGGTCAGCCCCGGATTGCAACGATGTGGAAATTTACAATTACGATGTCTATCTGGGCGAAGATCCCGATTTTACCGGCGAAACCCCCGTCCTGGATAACACCGCCCTGACTTCCTATAATCCGCCGGCAGATTTTCAGTACAATACCAGGTACTACTGGCGGGTCGATGTGATTAATCCCAATGGAATATTGGATCCGAATCATCCGGACATCACGGGCCCGGTCCTCATGGCAGAAGGTGAAATCATGGATTTCCGAACTCGGGTACCCAAGGCCCATACTCCGACACCTGCCCATCTGGCTGCCGGAATACATCCCAGCCAGATTCTTAGCTGGCTCTCTGCCGGTAATTCAACCTACACCTATGATGTCTATTTTGGCACCAGTAGTGAGGATGTAACCATTGGCATTCCAAGTGTCTTCCAGGGCAATCAGAGCGAAACCAGCTTTGATCCGTTTGCGGCGGAGAACATGGAATGGTCAACGGCATACTACTGGCGGATCGACCAGGTGGATACCACCAATCCGAGTAAAATCGATCGCGGGGATGTCTGGAGTTTCACCACGATTGTTCCCGTGTGCACTCCGCCTCTGGTCTTCGATACCAATGGCGACTGCAAGATTGATCTGGCAGAAATCGCCGCTCTGGCGGAAGACTGGTTGCGCTGCAACTGGGTGCCCGCTGAATTCTGTCTGGAGTAACGCATGATCGCCACAACCGGTTTACCAAGTTGACGAGCAGACAGTCATCGGACTTAATATAAGGTGCACAAGTAATATCATTCTTGAAATTTGAAAGTAACCGAAAGCCCTGTCGAACGAATCGACAGGGCTTTTCTATGTGTTTCCAGCACTAGAAACTATTAAATATAAAAGGATTAACAGTGGAGTTAAAGTAGATGGTGGTGCACAAAATAAGCGTATTCGAGCCACTCGACCTGCAACAAAGAGTTGCAACAGTGCCATGCAAAAATACTCTTTTTTACATGCTTATCACATTTTCTTCAACATCATAAGTACTTGTCATGTAAGAATTACCGATTTTTGCCTAACCCAGTGAACTTACACCATCCGAATTGAAGAACCTAATGGTATCCAATGTCTGGTTGTCTTCAGTCGTATGGCGATTCGCCTCTTTTCGAGCGAATCGCCAATCAGAGTGATTCGGTCGGAGGATGTAAACATGAAACAGGAAAATGAATCGAGGCTATTGCCCATAACCGAATATCAAGGGATACAATACCTCGTGGATATCGAAAGCCGGCAGTTCCGGGAGTTTCCGAATGGGCAGGTTAGGATATCTATTCGTTCGGAACAAGGACAGGCCATGGTCAAAGCGATGTTGGGTACAGAGTGGCGGTCGTATGGGATGGTTAAAGAAAACACGAATCCTGATGATGGAATTGGGCATTGTCCCCGGTGCGGGCGGGTAGTCACGGTGGCTGAGGGATAAGGGCCGATAATTGGGGGACTTTATATAACAAAATTAGAATTAGGGACCTTTGAGTATAGTTTTGGTCCAGGCAAAAGAAATAGTCTTTAACTATTTTCCCTCGCTTAATCGTCGGTCCCAACATCAGAAAAAAAATCCCGAAAAATTGGATTTTTATCTTATGTTTTGTCGAGAAATATTGACATAGTCAATCTGATATTTTGGCCCATAGGGCAGTAGGTTGACTAAGTCCGATAAGAAAATTAAAAAGCCCGTTGATCCAGTTTTGGCAACGGGTTTTTTCTTTTTTATTTTCGGATGGTATAACCTCTACTTCTCAAGTATCCGCCTTTTGGAGAGTATCTTACGTTTAAGATCCTGGGACTATCGGTCCCGGGCTGAGGAATACCTGGAAAAATCAGGAAGCCAAAGGCTAACCTGATTTTCCTAAACAAACTAGTAATTCCTGTCCTTACAGATTTTCTGAAGTCTCCTATAACCTGTGGGAATCATGCACCGTATCCTTTTCGGGAGTACGATGTTCCATGGCCATCCCAAGTTTGAATTGCTGGACTGTTGACAACAAGAATGCGTTTAGCGACAATACTGACTATGCCGTCCGGGAAATGATTTCTCGGAAGGTATCTGAGGCCTGTGAACCGTTATCTGAATCCAGAAAAAGAGGAATATACGATGACCAAGCGAATCATGCAGATGAGCGTAGTGGTAATATTGTCCCTAATGGGCGTTGGAATTGCGTCTGCGGCGGAATCGTCCGCCCCCACAACGATTGCGATGGAGAAAACCGAGTTGGACAAACTAGTAGGTCAACCGGTGGATATTGCGCCGTGGGCCTATGAATGGCGGGCGGATCGGGCGGTGCAGGAGAAACCGGAAGCGTATTTTATCCCGCGTCGCCTGGAGCGGATCGATACGGTCTACCGGACAGCTTATGATGCTTTGCCGGAACAGGAATTAAAAAGCATATATTATGATCAGCCGGATTTACTTAAACCATTACCTTCCAAACCAAAAGGTCGGTTACTAGCTGGACTACTTTGGGTAGGAGGGCTGTCAGAGTATCAAATAGAACTCCATTGGTCGAATGGTCAGGAAGTTATCGCACCGGAAAAGATAGAAGTTCGAGTCTATCCTACTGCGTGGGGTTGGTTTGGCTGGACCGTGGACAAAATTCTAAGTAGCCCGGTCATATCAAAAAATAAGCGTACTTGGACATATAAAAGTGAACCCAGAGAAAAAATGGACTGGGCCTATAGTCAGCAAGTTGACGCGGCTGTGGAAATGGTCACGGTTTTCTACGAAGAAGACATGCCAAGGAATGGAATGTGCCTTGTCGTTCCGAACATCCGTGTAACCAGTCCGATCATGGGAACCTGGCAGAAAACGGAAGTGGAAATTGAATGGGGTTTTGAAGCCGAAGCAAAAAAAGCAAACTTTGATGGAAAAATAGAGACTCGTGTAGCTATGAATGGACCTGTCTCCCCGCTGGCTGAGGATACCGGAACGACGGTAATTGATAGGAATAGTTGGCAATCGAAGGCTACAGGCAATACCAGGCGAGGGATTATTATACCGTTACTTTATACATCCAAGGGTCGGCCAGGTTTGGATAGCCGGATTACCGTCTGGACAAAAACTTCTGGCTTTACTTTTTGCGTTAATGATCTGGAAAATGGGCCGATTCTGATTCCGGAACACGGTGTTTTCATAACCAAGTCCGGTAGCAAACAAACAGCCCGGGAATTTGCCCAGAAATTAGCGATCAAAAACCTTAAGAGTATTCGCCAGATTACCCGTGAACATCGCGAGGTCTCTTCCTGGGATGAGCTTATGCAAGAAGTACGGCTGTTGAACTGTCCGGAGGGGACGGCTGTACCGCCATTTCCGCAGGTGGAAGACCCTGCCATGCTGGTACAACTGCCAGACCAACGTTGGACTGATGCCTGGCGGGTGGTGACCGATCAGTTGCGAGGTAAGCACCTGTGGGGAAATCTAGGCCATGAGATAGGTCGGGTGGCCCGTGCTATGGAACTAGTAGGCCTACATGCAGAAGCCGCCAACATATATGATTATTTCCTGCAATCTCCAGGAGTAAAATCTGATGGCGATTATTTGGATAGCAATGGATCCCTGGAGTGGGCGAAAACGATGCGGCACGATATGGGATACAGCCATGAAGGTACCCATGCTTCAACCGGCAGATTATTATATGCCATGGGAGAACGGTATTTCCTGTCTGGTGATAAAGATTGGTTTCAGCAAAATCGCCTCCGAATGCAATGGGCAGCAGACTGGATCATACGTCAGCGGAAGAACTACATGATTAATATCCCCAACCGCCAGGATCTCTTCGTAGCAGGCCTCATGCCACCATGTATGTTGGGTGATTATGCCTTACCGGCTTGTGACTGGCATTGGTATTATTTTGATAATGCTCTTTCTCTACAGGGACTCCGTCGCTTTGCGGATGCATTGACGGAATCAGATGCCGAAGCCGGCAAGAAGTACCACGAGGAAGCAGAAGCATTTTATCAAGATATCCGTCAGGTTGTGGAAAAAGAGGCGGCTCTGGCTCCGGTACGGCTGGGGCGCGACGGCGCGTACCGCAGTTATATACCAAGAATGGCCTATGCCGGTGGTGTTCCGGGTCCGGAATTTGGGGCACCCCAGTTTCCAGATAGTGATCTTTTCTGGGGATCCCTGCCCCTGGGAGAATGCTTTTCTGTACTGGATGCAAATGATTTTCGCATAGTTGATACCTTGAATGAAATGGAGTAAATGGGGACTTCAATAAGTGCAGTGCAAGAACTAGAGGAAAAAAGAAACAAAAAAGGACTTTCTGTTGATGATGCCTGGTTTTGGAAAACCTATTCTTTTCTGCCTAAGATTTCTCACAATGCTAACATATATCTGCTGGAGGATGATGTGCCGAATTTTCTGCGTTTCTGGATGAACTCGTATGCGGGTATGGTCGGTGCCAATGGGAAATTATGGGAGCATTGGCATATGGATCAATATGAAAACTGTGATACGCCTGATACTATGACAGCCGGTTGGTTTATGGAGTGTTTCCGTAACCTGCTGGTGATGGAGGATGGCCAGTCCCTCTGGATAGCCCGAGCCACACCGCGTGCTTGGCTGGAACAGGGCAGGCAAATATCTGTCAAGAACGCCCCTACCTACTTCGGAACTTTAGCTTATGATATTACCTCCGATGTGGATAACGACAAAATTACCGCTATCATTGAGATACCGAGTCGCACTCCGCCTCAAAGTATTGTCGTGCGTTTCCGCCATCCCCAAGCGGTGCCGATCAGGAGTGCAAGAGTCGACGGAAAGGCGTGGAACGATTTTGACCCCACGAAGGAAATCATTCGTCTGCACGAGGTGCAGGATTCTGTCCAAGTGGAGGCCGTTTATTAGGATTCCCATTCTCATTCGAAGAGCCGCAAATCCTGCCAAATCAGCATTGCCAAAGTCCGATGATTGCGGTCTGAAACGACCATCGAGGACGTGAAACCTTAGAGATCCCGAGTGAATATCTCCGGTTGCCGCAGCCTCTCCTTCAGCAAGGTGACGCGCCTTTTCGATTGTATCCGTTTTACCGCCATCGACACCGCTTTCCAGGATCCCACTATCTGCAACAGAAATGAAACTATATGGTTGCCATACTATAGATGTGGGAGAGCAAAACGAGGGTGACAAGAAGATTGATGCTGGAAGCTGTGAAACCTTAATCAATGATATCCTGACTGAGATTCCTACCAGGCTTGCTGCGCTCTATTCAGAAGCCAAGGGTAAATCAAGGACAGAAGGGAGATTAAATGATTATTCTTTCTCTTGCCGGCTAAGAAAGGAGTTGGCAATACAGTATGAGGAGTTTTGTGAAAGCACGATTGCTGGTTTCAGCAACAATTTATATATGCCCCATTGCCGCTGCTTTGACTTAAGGGAGGAAACCCTTACGCCTGAAAGCGAAGACGAATTAATGGTTCTTCTGGTGGATATTCATACATAATCGCTTCTTTTCAAAAGAAGCATAGTATCCGGTTGAAAACAGTTTTGTTTATATAGGGCCTTCGTTAACGACATAATAGCGTAAAAGGATGGTTTGTTGTTCCCCAGTAACCGATTCGGATGGCACCGACATCGCGGCCCGGCAAATTTCCAATGTTTCCGCCGAAAACTGGTCGCGCATCCTTTTCAATTTCCAGCCCACTACCCCTACCATCCAAATCATTCTCAACGACCAGCCCACCTCCCCCAGCACCACGCTGTACTGGGACTTCATTGAACTCGAAGAAGCTTAAAGCAATTCCGCACCGGCACCAAATGGATAATAAGTATTTCGCCAATTGTGCCTTGATAGGCAGCAAACTTCTGGCTGCGTTCAATCGCACGCCGAATATCAGCAAGCTCTTTGTGAATAGTTTCGACCTTGGCTTTTCGGTTTTCTTCAACGACCCCGGGACTATCCCAGCACCTTGGCTCGTTACTTCACCATGTCTTTGAGAGCCTTGAGAGGCCGGACTTTGATGAGTTTGCGAGCGG
>CAZOMV010000126.1:0-14716 GCA_964580995.1 uncultured Pirellulales bacterium | reverse complement strand
CGATTATCAACCTTTCACCAATTCCCGCAAGATGCACTTGGCCGAGACCTTACCGAGATTCCGTCTGTATAAAAGTGTGTATCAGTATACCCTTGCTTCTACAAGAAGAACTATTTACAAATTCTTGGGACTACAAAGACTTTCTGCACGATGGGCAGTACGTCCGCAAAAATAGCACTTAAATTTTGGCTCCTCGACTAATTCCTTGTAGTCTTCCGGATTATCCACATGATAGCCATACGATACGAAATAACAGAGATGCTTGGTGTGTTCATCGCTTTTGCATTCTTCATTGTGTTTTGCCTTGAATTTTGCCATCGACCTGTGCCTTCCCAAATAATACAGTACATCCTTGCTCAGCTACACCGCTAAGCCTCATTCGCAACAGGATATCAAACCTGTCTTGCAAAATCAAGATTTCAGTTTTGTCTCGAAGAAATCTCAGCCAAGTAATTCCCCAAACACAAATTTTACAAGTGGTCCGGGATTTCCCATTTAGATCGTGATTTTGTCTGTCAACCTTTTCCCGAAGGTAATGACGATCTGCACACTCATGAATTAAACTGCATTTCGAACATCTAGGAAACTACCAAACGATCTCAACAACCGCAAGCCGCAAGAAAGCACAACTCTTGCTTATTTCAAGGCTTAGGAGCGTTTCGCCAACCGCAGGTACGTACCCTTGTTGTTTTCCTCGTGGTACCAATGGATACCCCATAGAACATATTCGTACCATAAAATGCTGCTGACGTTTAAGAAGCTTTCACGAACTGGAACAAAACTTCTTTCTCCTTACCCTTTTAATAAGCCGTCGTATTCCAAGAAATACGGCTAAAATAAAAGCTATCAATACCAGAAAAAATAAACCAATTAAATTGAAAAACGAAAGCCAAACGGATTTCCCAAAATAACTTTTCAGGCGAGGCATCGCGAGAATCAACTTGCCCCACTCCTCTATCGGAAAAGATTCGACCTGCCCCACCACCAATGCATATTTTCCCTTGTTGTCGGGGCTATAGATTTTGATGAGGTATTGCCCCTGGGCATGCGGTTCTTGGTATTCCGGCCCGCGCCAATAATCATCTCCGGCAAAAGGTTCATAAAACTCCGTCCAACTGGAATCGGGACCATTTAACAATCCGACTTGCTGAATACCCTTGGAGACTTCCGCAGAGAAATCTTTCTCGGTGTTTTGTATTTTTGGCGACAAAATTTGAAGGTAGAGAGTAAATTCTGTTTCCGAATAAAGTGCATAATAGTCCGGCTCCCCTGTTAACTCGCCGTAGAATACCTGGGAGACTTCCGGTTTATGGATCATCATCGGATTTGTCTGGTTCAATCTAATGCCGGAAACCATTCTGGGCTGATGTGCCATAATCGTTTGCGAATACAGGATTCCAAATAGCCAAAATACAAAAACAAACCGTTTCATACAGAAGTCCTTCTTTTTCTGGTGTTCCTATTTAAAATTTCCACCTTCGTTCACGATTATCCAGATCGGGTTTGTATATGGGGTTTTTCGCGTAGCCATGTTCATATCCTTGTCAGCTTTTATTTACATAATTGACAAGTATTATGCCGTAAAACTGCGATCCTTGGATTTCAAAAAAGCACAACAGGCCGCATTGCTGAGCCATCCGCGGCGATTTCCCCACTTAGCATGTTGGCCGTCTATGAAAGAGAAGTTCCGCCGCCTTCAGTAGGGATTCGGGGGCATCCAGATATTCCGTCAAAATCTGGAGCACCTTCACATGAAGATCTTCCCATTCCGCCAGCATTTCAAACACCCGCTTCTGACAGGTATCCGCCGCTAGAGCTTTCTGCCGAAGATAGTAATCCCGGTTCTGGACCTCTAGTTCCATTGCCTCCGTCAGGATGGTTTTGAAACCTACGTTGCGGTACAGGGCAGACGCCTGCTGGTTCAAAAATTCCTTGAAAAGCTCGCGGATTTTCTCCAGCGGGGCCTCCGGAAGTTCCCCTTCTTTCTGGGATCCGCCCCGCAGGAGATATTGCTCATGATTTTCCTCCTCTTCCGCCAAAGCCTTCAACAGCCGGCGGCCTTGTTCATCAGACACCCGTTCGCTTGCGTCCCGGTAGAAACGACAGGTATCCTGTTCCATCCGTATCGCATGTTCAAGACCTTTTGTCATCTAACCTCCATCGCGGCGTTTTTATGGCCGACTTCTAAAAATAGTCTCTGTTGGAATCGCTGGAGAAATTCGCTTGTTTATACTTCCCGCAAACATATATCTGACATTTCCCAGATAATCACGCCTGACTACGTTATCGGGCGATATTACTAATATTATACAGCACCCTACTCATTACGCCTACCCTTTTTTAGTGTATTTTCATCCTTTACAGCATTTCCAAGCCTTTTTTTCGGTCCCAGGCACGTGCCAAACCGGAAGGAATGGGCCGAGCATATGCCAGGAGTCGGTGAAGTATTCGTTGGAGATGCTAGCGAAGAATTCCTGTGGAGCGGCGGGAAACATCGATTTGCCGTCCGGAAACACCGCCATGCTACGGAGGTACTGAAGGGGATCGTCACCGGCACGGGCGATAAGGGCCGTTTCGCGGGCCATTAAGGCGGGATTCGGCCAGACGGTGGTGGCGTCCACGACATGGTTGTATTCATGCATATTGCCGGCACAGAAGATCGAGACGATCCGTGGGGCGATATCGTCGGGAAAAGAGTTTTCCGTTGCCTGGTCCACTTTGCAGCCGAAGTTGTTGACCATGTCGGTGATCCGAACAAAACCGGCGGGGCCGGTTATTGGCCTTATCCCCTCCGGTCTGAGCAAACTGCAATTCATCACCGTCCGCGAATTCATGCACAGCCCCTACGGCGCCTTGCCGATCGTCCTCAAAGGCCAGACCGGCGGTGCGATCAACGATTACTTTTGGATCGGTGACAGCCGCGTGATGAACAGTTTCGATGGCGCACCGGGAAGCTGGGTTGGCCCGGCCTCCTCACAGCCCATCCGGTTTGACGCATGGAACCATGTCGCCGCCACCTATGATGGTGCGACCATGCGGGTCTATCTCAACGGCGCCGAGTCCAACGCCTTGGCCGCCGCCGGGACGCCGGTGACGATCTCCAGCGAGCCCCTCCGGATCGGGCACATCCCCGACTTCAACCAGTGGATGCGGGGAACGCTCGACGAGATCAAGATCTACGGCCGAACCTTGTCGCCCGACGAAATCGCAAGCGAATTCGCCCTGCAGTCGGTCTCCGTCGACAACCTCCTGTGCCACTGGACTCTCGACGAAACCGCCGGCCCACTCGTCTCCGACGCCTCGGGACTGGGCCATCACGGCCAAAACACCGGCGCCCTCTCCGTTCCCGGCCGGGTCGGCAACGGCCTGTATTTTGACGGCTGCGACGACCAGATTATCGTGGACGACCAGCCGGACCTCCGCCTTGGCCCGGCCATGACCCTGGAGGCCTGGATCTTCGTCGCCAACGAGTGGCCCTGGCTTACAATCGATCGAAGACCTGTGCCAGCAACTTTGAAACTATTTGAGGGTAAATTACTTATGAGCATCATGCTTTTTTATAGCTGTTTCTAGGATTTACCTGCAACCGTTTATCAACAGAAATTGACTTTAACGCTATAGAACTTGCCTTCCTGGCCCGGTCCAAAAGGTCACTGCGGACCGCCAAGTAAAAACGTCGTGTAGTTTCAAACGAGGCGTGCCCTGCCATAGTCATAACATCGAATTCACTGAGCCCGTTGGCTAACCAATTCGTTAAACAAGTGCGCCGTAAATCGTGAAACTCACTTTTTCAATACCTGCTTTCTTCATTATACTTTTGAACTGGTACCGAAAATTACTTACCGGGCAGAGTCCTTTACGCTGAGACCACTTGTCTTGTCGCCGGAGATTCTGAATATACCCATAGCGGCAGGTTGGCACAAAGACGTAAGGATTTGCCTGCGATTGCACCAGCCGATGTTCCGCCAGCAGATGAGCTACTTCATTGGTTAAAGGGACTTCGCGATGATCAGAGTCCTTAATACTCCATTCCCAAGTGGATTCACTGCCTGATTTTGGCGAGATATGAATCTTACGGCCCGCAAAATCAATGTCCTGCCAAATAGTATTGAGCAATTCACCACGCCGCATCCCGGTGGACAGGGCAGTAAGAATGAAGATGTCCCAACGGAACGGGGTGCCAATCTGTGTTTGCCTAGCCGCTTGCACCATACAGGCACATTCCTTGTCACGGAAGGTATGAATAGCTCGCTGGGTTGTTTTGGGTTTGCGAACATGCCGGAAGGGATTATCCTCCAGTTGTCCGCGTTCTACTGCCAATTGGAACAGTCGCTTCAGGGATCCAATCTTTTTGGCAACGGTAGCAGGTCGATTGCCGCCATCCAGGCATGTCTGGATAAAGCGTTCGCCGTGTTCATGCCGGATGTTGCGGTAGTCGATATTGCCAATTACTTCAATGAACTGTTTCATCGCCGAATCATACTCCAGATACGTGTTCTCCCTAACCTGGCCTCGGGTACGGTTCAAGCAGTCTTCCATAAACTCGCTCAGTTTTATGGAACCGACTTCAACCTTGTTCATACGCAATTCTCTGGCCAGTTGAGTACACTGATTTTCCGCTTTTCGTTTGTCAGCATGGCCCAGTGCCTTCTGTTTCCTACGCCCATCTACATCATAATAAATCAGATAGTACGTGTATTTTTGACCATCCTGTGATGGTCTCTTCCATAGCCTTACCAGCTTTTTCATAACAATCTCCTTTCTCGATGCTGGCACAGGCTCGGATTAGCTCGACATTAATTTTAGTATTCGGGATTACAAAATTAAATAATATATTCCTAAAACTTTCTGATATTTCCGTAAGTGTTTTGATAGCAAATCCCTCCGCACGTAGAAACCGGCGTTAAGAATTTGCGTAATCCCCGTTAGGAGGCGTAGGGTATCGAAAGTGTGCAACAGACTCATAGTATCGAGGTTATTTACAATCATAATTGTAGGTTTTTAATCAAAATATAATGTACAAAAATATCATAATCAAAAACAGCAGGCAGGCGAGGAATTTATAGTTGCCGAACCCTCTCCAGCCGGGGCTTTGCAGGGTTTCCAGGGGATGGGACCAGACTAACTGACGGCTTTGTTCTGTGTGTTGATGCGGTTTGATAAGTGAACCAACGATGAGGATTATCGAACAAGCCAGGAACAGATAGAAAGTCATCATCATGAAGGGGATATCGTATCTTTGCCATAGTTGCCATAAACCGGACAGGGTAGGGATGTGATTATTGAGCCAGTTGAACAATCCTTTATTCACTTTAAACCAGTCAATAATAAATACCAGAAAACCCAGGAACGATCCGATATAGAGGGCGGCTCGGGCACCGGCGGAGGATGCTTTTCGCCAGGAAATTCCCCCAACAAATACTACGGTAATCGGCGGGGCAATGTAGCAGATCATAGCACTTAATCCCTGGAAAACACTTTCAAACCGGCTCAGGAACGGCGACCAGGTGATAGCGGCAACCATGCCGACAAAAGTTGCGATTTGCCCGATCCGCACCAATTTTTTGTCTGAGGTTTCCGGCTTCCAGCGTTTATAGATATCGTGGCTAAAAAGGGTTGCGATGGAATTCAATGCTCCTGATACCGTACTCATCAGAGCGGCCAGTAGCGACGCGGCGACAACGCCTTTCAGTCCGACTGGTAAAAGGTGGGTTATCATAAACGCATACGTATCCGATGAATCTTTTATCTCATTGGGCAAGGTTCCCTGATGAATAAGGCCGGCACAAATCACACCGGGCAGAACAAAAATGAATACCGGCAAGATTTTAATGAAACCGGCAAAAATCGGCCCTACACGGGCATGATTCTCATCCCGAGCCCCCAGTACCCGCTGTACAATGGTTTGGTCTGCACACCAGTACCAAAGGCCGATGATAGGGTAGCCTAGAAATACCGAGTACCACGGCAAATGCGAAGCATCGCTGGCAGACCGGAGCATCGTTAACTTGACAGGTTCCACATTGGCGGTCAGGCCTTCCCAGCCGCCAATTTTCCATAGCCCGATGCCGGTAACACAAACGGCCCCTAATACCATAATTACAGTCTGGATAGACTCGGTGACTACTACCGCCATTAGCCCTCCAACGATTGTGTACAGGCCGGTTAGTATGGAGATGGAAATAATGCTCGTCATAATATCGAATCCAAAAAGCCCGCGAAGTACTACTGCACCCGCATACAGCGAGCCGCCAATATGAATGAAAATGGCGGATACAATGGATAAAATCGCCAGCCAATCTCGACAATAATGATCATATCGTTTTTCCAGAAAATCTGGCAGAGTGGTAACTTTGGATCGTATGTAAAAAGGAGCAAAAAATAATGCTAACGCGATAAGTGTAAAGGCGGCCATCCATTCGAAATTACCATACGCCAGACCATTAAGATACCCCTCCTGGGCTAGGCTCACCAGATGCACGGTAGAAATATTAGTCGAAAATAATGCCAATCCGATTACCGCCCAGCCAAGTTTGCCCCCCGCCAGGAAATAATCCCGGCCGCTGCTGTGCTGTTTCCGTTTTCGTAAGCCCGCCCAACATCCTACCGCCACAATACCAACCAGATAAGCAACAACAATCGCCATATCCACTGGTTCAATATTTAACTGCATAGCCTGCATAAATGCTCCTGACTATTCTTTTTCGATTTTGTGATGATAGGATTCCGGATAGATATACTTACCCTCTCGGGCGTCGAATCGGATGGTTTCGCAGCCGGCGGGGAAATACTTTTCGAACATCTCTTTCATCGGCCCGTCATACATGGCCACCCGGATTGTGCCTTTATCCCATTGATTTCCCGTAGCGTAGTAAATATAGGTCCGGCCCTCATACTCAAACAGATCGGCATCGGTATTGTTAATCATCTCACCCGGTTCCGGATCGAGCATGGGCTTGCGGGTGGGACTTAGTTCCCAAACTGACAAATCTTTGGAACGGGCGAGAAAGGTTACATATTTAGTAGAATCCAGTTCATATTGGTAATGAACGCCCGGCCCTTTCCAGCGCCAGCCGCCGTAGATCATGTAATAGTACGGTTGGATATAGCGAAGGGTGGGATTTCCACAGGCGGTTTGTTCCGCCAGGTCAGCAAATTCGATCCCCTCCACATCCTTCCATTGCGAAAGGTCACTGGACCGCGCAAATCGAAAACACCACTGCACCGGCAAATTGGACTCATAAGCCATCACATACCCCTGCTCATCGCGGCAAACGGAAGCATTAAAAAGATGCGCCCCCGGCTTGCGCGGGATGACCAGCTCCTTTTTCCAGTTTTGCAAATCGGTAGAGGAAAACCGATAGATATCGTGCGTCCAGTCGTCATCGGTGTTTTCCGTGGCAAAGACATTCATCTCCTCCCCATTGACAAAACCGCTGACAAACGAAAACCCTTCGCCGAACCGGCATATCTCCTGCCCGCTGCGCAAGTCTTCTATAAAAAGATAAAAATCTGCCGCCTTCGTGTTCAAGGCCCGGCGATTATTGACCAGCAGCGGCTGGCCTTTATAGATCACCGGGGTATTTTCCATACCGCCGGTAAAACTGAAGGGCAGCTTGACAAGTTGGGGATTCTCCGGCCTTTCCGCGTAACAGGAGGTGGATAATACCCAAATCGGAAGCAGAATAAAAATATTCACTATATTTTGGGGAACAGACAAATAACGATTCATTATAAATTTCTCCATAAAAATTTTATTTCTGCAAAGGGTGGAATCGGCCTTGTTATTCGCCAATGTATCGTTTGTTCAAGTATCAAAGTTTCATGGTTGAATTTCCGATGCGGTCAGCGGAACCATATCATGGGGCGTTTTGGGCGGGGCAATGTGGTAGAATGTCTCCGCCGGCCAAAGGCCCAGCCGATAAAATCCTTCCGGCAGCGGCTGCTGATAATGGACGTAGGCACTGACTTTCCCCTTGATGCTGTAGGAAGGATCGCCCTCACCGGAACCGGCAATCTTGTTGCCCTGTACCGAGCCTTTACCGAATACCTTATAGCCCATTAGAATGCAATCCTCAAAATCGACGTGCAGATACTTGCCGTCAATGTCGCAGCAGATAATGCCGGAGCCAGGCGTACCGCCAGGCTGAGAAAAATTCAACGTAACCAAACGGCAATTCTTAAATTTCACGCGAGTGTACAATTTGAAGCTTGGATACGCACATTGCAAGGCGTTGTCGGGCGAGACAATCGTGCAATCTTCAAAAATCGCGTCGGGATAATCGGGCATGGATGCGTTATGGGCACGCACATATACACCGCCGGCGTCACCCCACCAGTCGAGATTCGCGAAATAGCAGCGTCGGAACAGGACCGGTTCGTCCTTTCGACCGATATGGCCGCATGCACAAGTGCCGACAAATCGCCCGATACCCACGCAATTCTCCATCAACCATGAAAGCTCTGCACCCTCGCGATCGGTCATCGCCAGTCCGAAACCGCCCTCGGAACCCGTGGCGTATAGATTACGTAAAATCCAGCGGTCCCAGTCGTCGGTCGAATATTCCGGTTCGCACTTAGTTGGTCCCCACCAGTCAACGCTTTTCAGGCCCGACTCCGGCTGGTCGGATTCAACAATCTTAAACGGGGGGTTGCCAAACTTGTGGGCTTGTTCGAAATCGACCCGGACGGCTACGCCGGGGCAACTGGTATCAACAATAATCCAGCCGGTAGCGCCGGAGCCGAGTTTGCCATCGGCGTCTCCGATCAAAAGATTGTAGGAATCCTTCGCACCGGGATGGCCGGTATAAAGGTTGGCCTCGACATAGGTATCGGGACGGATAATCACCTGGTGTCCGCCGTTATTGTCAGGAATGGTCAATAGCGCGGCCTGGATGGTATGAAACGCCTTTTGCCAA
The DNA here is from genome assembly GCA_964580995.1 of uncultured Pirellulales bacterium. GTDB lineage: Bacteria > Planctomycetota > Phycisphaerae > Sedimentisphaerales > SM23-30 > JAKJEP01. Next base: position 5,798 of record CAZOMV010000126.1, on the reverse strand, counting down.
CTGCTGCCGTCGGAGTTGTCACCGAGTTTCGAAACGTAGATGGTTTTTCCTTTATTACCCGAATAATCGGCTGCCGCCGGGTCCCAGGGTTCGGCTCGAACGGTGGAGACGTTTGGCAAAAACACCGCCAGGCCCAGCCATACTTTCAGGATGGTTCGCATGATAATTATTTTTCGCATTTTTGATACTCCTTTCCAAGATTTCCTGTGTTTTGCGTTTTCTATTCGATGGGCAGCGGATCGGGCCAGATACTCGTGGTGCGAGCCTTCACGTCAGGTAGGGGCGGCAATGGGGTGCTGGGGATCGGTTCATACCAGAAGGCGGCACACGACCAGTCGTCTTCCGGCTCGGGTACACTGCCGTTTGCGATCTGCTGGATGGTGATGCGTACTTCCTGCTGCCAGAAAATGGGGTCCGGCAGGTGCCAGCGATACATGGAAATGAAATTCTTTTCTTTCAAGCTGCATCCGTTATAAAGGAACGTTCCCTCATTGATACCCCAGGAGAAACCGACGTAATCCTCGCTTCCCGTACCGCAAATCGTGGGAAATTCTGTATCCCCATCCATATAAATTTTCACTTCCCCCTCCCCCCACCATTGCTCCGGGTGCAGATTTCGGACTCCGATGACGGTGCCGACGAAACGCCCCTTGCCCTTGCGCTGCGGCAGGAGTTCAAAATCCTGTTTTTGGGTGGTAGGGTTTTCGCGGCGGAACAAGGTATGGAGGCGGCCAACACCGTCCGGATGCCGGTCGCCGAGGGTGTAGTCGATTTGATAATAAAGCAAGACCTCTTTTTCATGCTCATTCGTCAAGGTAATCCTTGCCTGTTGGGTAAACGGCATGGGCAACCAGATATTCAGGCCCGATAAAGGCCCCAGCGAGTGGACCGCCGATTGATATGCCGATACCTTGCCATGCGCAAAACCAAAAAAATCTCCCACGGGACACTCGATGCTTGGATGTTCCTGGCCGTCCCAATGGGCGCGGATCACCAGACTTCGTAATACCCCCGGCTGGTCAGGAGCAACATCAGGCGGCATAGCCCGCATCGTCATCCAGATGTGACGGATCGTGCCGGGGCCTTCTTTAATATCGCATAGCTGGACGGTTTCACCGGGCTTGATGATCCGGGAGGGTGCGCCTTTTCGTCCGACGCCCAGCCGGCTGGCGGCCTTGCCCCCCTCGCCGGGCGCGCCTGTGGGATTCTCGAACGAGATGGACCGGGAAACCAGGCCGGTATCGAGAAGATACGGCTGGTGGACCAGGTCGATTGGCGGTTGGGCAGAGGCTATGTGACCTGAGAATAAAACTAAAACGGCGGCACATTGTGCAGCTAAGCCAATTAAGCGAATTATCGTACGGAAGGGATTGGTCTTTTGCAATTTTTGTCTCCTTTTTTATCCTAGTGAGGATAGATATATCTTTTCTCTTTCGTGTTAAACTGGATGATCGCCGGTACGCCTTCGGGGAAATAGGCTTCCAACATTTCTTTCATGGGACCATCATACATGGCCACCCGGATGGTGCCTTTGTCGTATTGGTTGCCGACATTATAATAAATATAGGTTCTACCCTGGTATTCAAAAAGATCCGCATCGGTATTGTTAATCATCTCCCCCGGTTCCGGTTCGAGCATCGGGGATCGGGTCGGACTTAGCTCCCAGGTAACCAGGTCTTTGGAGCGAGCTACAACCGTAACGTACTTGGTTTCGGGAAGTTGATATTGATAGTGTACCCAGGGTCCTCCCTGATAGCTCCAGATGCCATAGATCGCATAGTAATACGGCGCAAAGTATCGCATCGTTGCATTACCATGTGCCATCTTGCCTTCCAGGTCGGTAAATTCCAGCTCTGGAACGTCTTCCCAGTGCGAAAGGTCTTTCGACCGTGCGAAACGGAATGACCACTGTACCGGTTCATTGGAATCGTAGGCCATAAGGTAGCCCTGATCGTCGCGGCAAACGGAAGTGTTAAACAAATGTTCCCCTGATTTGCGTTTGATAACAAGTTCCTGATTCCAATTTACCAAATCCGTACTGTAGAATCGGTAAATATCGTGTGTCCAGTCGTCATCGGTGTTTTCGGTGGCGAAGACATTCATCTCATCGCCATTGACAAAACCGCTGACAAACGAAAAACCTTCGCCGAACCGGGTGATCTCCTGACCCGTGCGAAGGTCCTCTATAAAGAGGAAAAAATCTTTTACCTTGGCATGGAGGGGCCGGCGATTATTTACCAGCAGCGGCTGGCCTTTATATAGCACCGGGGTATTTTCCATACCGGTGGGAAAGCTGAAGGGCAGTTTGATGAGTACGGGATTTACCGGGCGCATTGGCTTCTCTATGGCGATTTTGGGCTGGCCCTCTACCTCCAGAACAATCACGGTATCGACGGTATCGGGAGCGATTGAGGGCAGTTCAATAGTAAGTGAGGTTTCCATAGGCGTGATATTCAGATTAGAACCATTCGTATCCGCTAAGAGATACGCTCGTTGTATTTTGTTTTGTAGAGCAGGTACAATAAGTTTTGTATCTCCAGGCCAGTTGAAAACATGCAGAAAGACTTTGCCATCTTTGGTCGTACATCGGCCCCAGTCCAGATTAGGAAAAATACTCGCCTGGGTTCCATAGATACTTTCCCCATTGCTTTTCAGCCAATCGCCGATGGCTTTCAATCTCTCGACCGCGGCTGGGGGAAATTCTCCTTCGGGTGTGGGACCGACATCCAGCAATAAATTTCCCCCTTTGCTGGCGATATCGACCAGGGTGCGGATTAATGCCTCGCTGGACTTCCAGTTGGTATCGTTCCGGCTGTAATTCCATGAGTCATTCATGGTCATACAGGTCTCCCAGTCATAGCCGGGAATCCCGGTGGCGGGAATCTCCTGTTCCGGCGTGCCGAAATCCCCCACAAATTCCCGCGTGTCGTGCTGCCCGGCCTTTTCCTGCCGCCCCCGGCCCACCCGGTTATTGATGAGGAGGTCCGGCTGAAGGGTTCGCAAATGATTGTATAACGCCTTGCCCTGTTCTTCGGTCCATTCCCTGATCCACTCTCCGTCAAACCACATGACCGCGATCGGGCCGTAGTTTTTCAGCAGTTCCTCGCACTGCGGCCAGAGCTGATTTTGTACATACTCCGGGAACCGGTTTCCGCAACAGGTCTCTTTTTGCGGAAACTCGCTTTGGTCCGGATGATGCCAGTCCAGAATGGAATGATACCAGCCGATGGGCATTCCCTGCTGGTGGCAGGCCTGCGCCAGTTCCTTCATTACATCCCGCCGGAAGGGAGCGGCGTCCACCACATCAAAGTCTGTAAACTTTGAATCGAACAAACAGAAACCGTCATGCTGCTTGCTGGTAAAGACAATATACTGCACGCCCGCTGCCTTGGCGGTGCGAACCAATCGTTCCGCTTCAAATTTCACCGGATTAAACTTTTTCGCCAGCTCGGGGTATTCAGCCGTGGGTATCTTGACAACGTCCCATTCCTTCTCCAGAAAACCGAACAATCCCCAGTGAATAAATAATCCAAACCGCGCCTCCCGCCACCAGTCCAGGCGGCTGTCTCGGTTAGCATCCGCAGGCTTTGGCGCTTTTTCCGCAAAACCCCTCGGGGCGGCAAGCCCCAGCGTAACAGCGAGCAGCAGGATGGTCCCGGTATGTAAACGATTCATGCCTTTTCCTTTCGTCGTTATTATATCAAATCGGTTACTGCATCAAACGGTAAATGATTTTACCGGCCGATTTCAACGATCACTTCCCTTCCGTCCGTTGGCGGCAGAGAAAAATTACCGCAGCCTCGGTAGGGATCCCGGCGGCCTTGCAGATTCCCGTTAGCCAAATCTTTGGGGATGGTATTGACGACTACATCTTTGTCATACCACAGGAAGGGAGTCGTGATTTCAATCGGATAGTCGGAGAGATAAGTAAAACCTCCTTTTTGCATATTCCGAAAGCAAACCCAGCCATCCTTGCGGGCGGAATCTCCGGTTTTTATATCAAAGACCGTACCGCATATCCGGTACTGCCCCGTACCCTGACAGACAAAATCGAATGTATCCTTCGATTTAACTTTATCCTCCTGCAAAGCATCGATAACCGATTCCGCCATGATCCGGTGCCCTTCATCATTGGGGTGAATGCCATCCGGAAAAAGGTCCCTGCGATTCTGAAGTTTGAAATTGGTATGTGCTAATAAGGTGTTCTCCAATGCGGCGATTTCCTGGATACCGATGTTAGCTTGATTTAACCATTCTCTCGTCGAATTGGTTACACCCCAGGAAGGACAAATGGTCATGCAAACAATTTTTGTTTGCGGCAGCTTTTCTTTTATCGCCCGCACCATTTGCCGATAGGACCATAAAAATTCACCGATCGAGGCGCCCACCGCGTTATCATTGGTGCCGTGCTGGATGACAAAAATATCCGGCTGGATCGCCAGGGCCTTTTCCAGAATATAAGGATAGCCGGAAGACTTTGGCGCCGGCCAGAGCTGATCCACTAACGTAGATCCGGAAATCGCCACATTCACCTCTTTGATTTTCTCTTCCCCCTGCTTGAGATAATCTGTGACTAAAGTTGTATATCGTTTGCTGATTTCGGAAGCGCCTACCCCTACGGAAATGCTGTCGCCAAGAAATAGGATTGTTCCAGGCTTGCTCGCAGCGGAGGCAGGTTCGCTTTCCGCCCGGATGACGGCCGGCAAGATGCCTGAAAGTATAATCAGAAAAGTCAAAACTCGAAATAGTGGCTGGCTCATACCGCCGTCTCCTAATGGGGATCATGAACAGATTCCATTTTATGTGCCGGTTTTCAACTTGGAAAGTCTTTTTCGCTTCAGCAAGGCCAAATTCTCCTGAACCGCCGCGATTCTGTTTATGCCGGTTTGCGGTTCCGGCATGACCGGCCCTTTTTTCAAAATTACATTCCCATCGGCTTCGCCGGTAACGACCACGGCATATGCCTGCGAGGCGCGTTCATAAAGCTGGAACCGTTCCATCAGTCCAAAATCTTTGAATCCCGGATTAAAAGAACGGATGATCTTCCGGAACCGATCATAGGATTCCGGTTCGTCGCCCCAGGGGGAACAATCCATCGTGACCACCGGCTGGTCCACGAAACTGTCCAGCGGAAAAAAAGGCAAAATCGCCTCCAGCAGAGTTCCCACATCCAGGCCGTCCGCCCGAATCAGACGCCGGGAATGGGTGGCCGCCGGGAAATCGGCATCTGCCAAAACGATCTCGTCGCCATGGCCCATACTCATCAGGGCGTGCATTAGATCAGGTGATATGCAGACAGGGATGTTTCTGAGCATGTTAGTTCCTTTCCGAAAGATCTGGCACCATCATGGCTTTGACGATTTCTTTGTTATCCAGTTTGGCCCCCTTTTCAATCGCGGCCAGAACAGTCTCGACATCCGCCAGAGGAACCTGATGGCTAATTAATTTTTCCAGCGGGATATGCGGATTGCTAATCAAAGGCATGGCCCGAACAAAATGTTCCGCCTCATTATCAAAACTTCCAATTAATTTGATCCCCCGTTCGCAAAGATGCTTGCAGGGATTGAAGGCAAACGTGCCGGAGTCAACGAAATTGCCAACCTCCACAATAGTGCCGCTGTCCCGGACAAAGTTAAAACATTCCCGGAACGCTTCGGTAGTACCAACCGTATTGATTACGACATCGGCTCCTACATGGTTCAAAGAGTGAGAAAAGACGAATTCTTTTCGCTCTTTTTCGGCAGGCATAGTCGCGGAAAGCATAACATAATCGGCTCCCATCGCCTGGGCCAGCTCCC
>CAZOMV010000125.1:0-15027 GCA_964580995.1 uncultured Pirellulales bacterium | reverse complement strand
TGTAAGTCATTGTAAACAAAGATATTATAGGGCGCCACTAAAAAATCTTACACACTGCTGAAACCCGTTATTTTCCTGGGAAATCCCCCTCTATTTCCACCGGAATCCCCGTCAATTCCTGTGTCATATCCCCTATCATAAAATAAGATGGTTGAATCTATATCGAAGTGGCAAATAGGAGAAATATTTAGTGATGGCCAAAGTTTAATTGGTGCCCTGGCCGGTAAGGCTGGTTTCGATCTCCTGAGCACTGGTCTGCGCCTGGGCGGCCTGATCTTTGAATAACTGGCTCAGCCGGCTGATCACCGTCTGTACTTCCTCTATTCCCTCCAGCAATTTGACTAGTTCCGCGGAATTTTCATTATGCTGGCGATTGGTGTTCCAGATGTTCAAAAGGTCTGTGTCCGAGACCTTTTGGAACATATTGGCATATTCTTTGGTCTTGCGGGAAGCGGCTTGAGATGCGTTTTTAAAGGCCTGGCTGGCTTTGCGATATAAATCCACCGTTTCCTGAAGGAGATTGCCGTAAGTCTTTTCCTGTTCTTCCAGACGGGTCAGGCTTTCCGATAACCGGCTCACCAGTTGGCTGCGCTGCTGAGCGGACTGGTCGATGCCGGCTTGGGTTTGCTGGATCATCTCTTTATCAGAAAGGGTTTGAATATCTGTCTGTATCCGTGTGATAGACTCTTTCAGTTGTTCGCGGCGTACTTGCAGCCATTGCAAGTAGTATTTGACTATTTCCAACTCGTTCCGGGCGATTTCCGCCTGGGCTTCATAATAAATTTCACCCTCCGCAATCTTCTGCCCGAATTCGTCGAAACCGGACCGCACACTATATGCCTGTTGCTGCAATTCATACTTTGCAGGCCCTTTCGCCTGATCCGCCTGTTCCAGCAGGGATAAGTACTCTTTGTGCAACTCCCGGGTTTGCTGAAGATTCGTGTCGATACGTTTCTGCACCTCGTCCTGCTGAGTTGTTCGTTCGACGATGCTCTTTTCCACCATTGCCAATAAATTCACTAAGGACGTTGAAGCGGCGAAGGCATCCGTTCCGTCTCCACCTGTCAGACGGTCTTCCAGCACCTTTACCTCGGAGTCAGGAAAATAACTGGCATACACTTCTTTGATTGTTTCCTGGGACGAAATCTCCAGTGCCGACTGACTCAACTCGGCATGTAATTTTTGAATCGTATTTGCCTGCTGTTGCAACTGCCCCTTTCGTTCCCTGGCCTGCAGCAAATAAATTGTGCCCAGCATGCATTCGGGACTCACTTGCGCTTCGCGATTGTCGCTGTTTTTGGCTTTCGCTACCGCCTGCTGAAGGGTATCGATCGCCTGGGTAAGCTGCTCCTGACTCTTTGCCTCGGCACGAACCTGGGCATCCTGGCGATGGGCCAATACCTGGTCATGCAAACTAAGCAGCCGCTGGGTAATCTCCGCCAAACCGTCTTGTCCGGTTTGATGCTGCTCCTGTTGTTGAATCACCTCATTTAGGGCTTTTTCAAAAGAAGTGTAATCCGCCTCCTTTCCCAGGCGAGACAAAACTTCATTTGTTAACTGACCACGGGATGTTTGGTTGGCGCGTCGGATTTCATCTGGGGTTAAGACGCTTTCTTTCTGACTGGCCCGGACCAGCCGACCCGATTTGTTTACGGCAGTGCCTGATTCCTTACCGGCGGCATCGCTGGAGGATTCCTTACAACCCGACGCGAAAATCATTCCGCATACCGACACAACTATTACCAGTATGTTCACCGGCTGTCCGTTTGGTTTATTCATAAATATAGCACCTTTCTGCTTTGCGGCAGGCTTCCTAATACCCCGCCAAAGCATGGATAATACAGTGGATATCCATTTTTGTCAACGGACTTTGCTGACAAAATTATCGTTTAATCTGTCGCAAATCAGCCGGATCGAAAAAAGCTGTAACTATATTTTTGCATTAATAGTTATGAAATATTTGCATAACCAATTTTTCCATGGATTGATTGGTTAGTACAATAAATGAAAAATTGTGCCGTTTAATATTAAAAAACACTTGCTAAATTGGATAGATTTTGCAAAATAAAGATCTTTTATAAATGAATGGTTTATGGCAGTGACGATGGTTGTTGCTACGGTAAGTTACGTATTCACAAGGAAATAGGTATATTATGTTAGAAGCGTTATTAACTCCCAAAAACGTTGCGATTATCGGAGCTTCCCGCACTCCTGGTAAAGTCGGCTATGAAATTGTCAAGAATATGGTCAAGGCTGGTTTTGAAGGGGATATTATCCCCGTCAATCCGACCGCCGATGAAATCCTGGGTGTCAAATGCTACAAAGACCTCAAGGATTATGGTAAAAAAATCGACTTGAGTGTCATTAGCGTGCCTCTGGCCTCTGTGACGGCGGCCATTGAAAGCTCCATTCAGGCTGGTGCCCAGGTTATTACGGTGATTTCCGCTGGTTTCAAAGAGGTGAATGCCGAGGGTGCCAAACTGGAAAAGGAAATTGCCCAATTATGTGCATCCCACAATGTTCGTTTGTTGGGTCCGAATTGCCTGGGCAGCTTGAATACCCACCATAAGGTGAATGCTTCGTTTGCCCCTCGTCTGCCCAAACCGGGGAATATCGCTATTTTGTCCCAGTCCGGTGCTTTGGCCACCGCGATTCTGGACTGGATGGCCGCCAGCCAGTTGGGTATGTCACACTTGATCAGTATCGGCAATAAAGCAGACCTCTGCGAAAACGATTTTATCTCTGCCTTCGTCGAAGACAAAAACACCAAAGTGATCGTCGGGTATCTGGAAAGTATTAATTCGGGGGATGAATTCATCAAAGTATCGGAGGCGGCCTCCATGGTGAAACCGGTGGTAATTTTCAAATCCGGTACTACCAAGGCGGGTACCAAAGCTGCTTCGTCTCATACGGGCAGTCTGGCTGGGGCTGATATCGCCTATGGAGCGGCCTTCCGCCGGGCGGGTATTGTGCGAGCGGAAAGCTTTGAAGCCATTTTCGACTATGCCACGGCTTTTGCTATGCAGCCGCTGCCTAAAGGTACTCGGGTCGCCATTATCACCAATGCCGGTGGACCGGGAATTATGGCTGCCGATGCGGTGGAAAACACCGGTTTACAGGTTACTACTCTCGATAGCAAAATTGCCGGTGAATTGAAGAAAAAACTCCCCACTGCCGCTAGTGTCGGCAATCCCATCGATGTCCTCGGCGATGCCGATCCCGATCGGTATGGCCTGGCTCTGGATGCCGCCCAAAACGATCCGAATGTGGATGCCATTATCGTTATCCTTACCCCTCAGGCGATGACCAAACCCGCGGAAACTGCTGACATGATTGCCTCCCGTATGCGGGGGGAAAAGCCGATCCTGGCTTCGTTTATGGGTGGCGAGGATGTCAAACCCGGCAAGGACAGGCTGATTGCCGCCAATATACCTTACTATCCCTCCCCCGAACGGGCGGTTGCTTCTTTGAAAGCCATGTGTAACTATGTCGCCTGGCGGAATCGACCCCCGCGGGTGGTTGCTCGTTTCCCGGTCAATCGCCGACGGGCCGAGCGCATTATCTCCCGGCATATCCGCTCGAATGTTCTGCAGATCGGTGAAGTAAAGGCCAAGGAAATCCTGCGGGCTTATAATTTCAACGTACCCGAAGGACATTTGGCTACCACCAGCGAGGAGGCAGTAGAAATTGCCTCCCGGATTGGGTATCCGGTGGCTATGAAAATTGTTTCTCCTGAAATTCTGCATAAGTCGGATATGGGCGGTGTCAAACTTAATATGACCAGTGCCGATCTGGTTCGGGATGCTTATGACCTGATGATGCTGCGAATCCGGCAAAAAGCCCCCCATGCCCGGCTGGAGGGGGTCTATATTGAAAAAATGTGTCCCCGTGCCCGGGAAGTTATTATCGGTATGACTCGCGATCCCCAGTTCGGCCCGATGCTGATGTTCGGATTGGGCGGTATCTTCGTCGAAGTCATGAAAGATGTCACCTTCCATCTAGCGCCCATAACATCGGAGGAGGCAATGCAGATGCTGGTGAGAACCCGTTCCTATGCCCTGCTCAAAGGTGTGCGGGGACAGGCCGGAGTCAATATCGACGGCATTGCGGGCGGCTTGCAGCGGATGAGTCAATTAGTAACCGATTTCCCGCAAATCGTTGAAATGGATATCAACCCCTTCATTGTGGGGGAAATAGGAACCGAACCAATCGCGGCGGACGCCCGCATTACCCTTTCTGGAGTGAATGAGAAATTATGAGTAACAAAAAAGAAATAAGTTATGATCCCAATTGGCAGGAAAAATATAAACGGATGATTGCCACCCCGGAGGAAGCCATCAAAAGGCTGAAACCCGGCAACCGTGTCTTTATCGGAACCGGCTGCGCCCAGCCCCAGGAATTGGTCCAGGCCCTGACGAACCGCCATGCCGAACTGCCCGATACGGAAATCGTGCACCTGTTGACCTTCGGCAAGGCTCCGTATGCGGCTAAAGAATTATCCGACTATTTTCGTGTGAATAGTTTCTTTATCTCTGAAAACGTCCGGGATATCATTCAGGAAGGTCTGGGTGATTATACTCCGATCTTTCTCTCCGATATTCCCCGGTTGTTCAGTTCCGGTCAGCATCCTCTCGATGTGGCCCTGATCCAGGTGACACCTCCGGATGAACGCGGTATGTGCAGTCTGGGCATCTCCGTCGATATTGTTAAAAGCGCTGCCGAAAATGCCGCCCTTGTTATTGCGCAGGTCAATCCCCAGATGCCCCGTACTCTCGGCGACAGTTTTATGCATGTACAGGATCTGGATATTCTAGTGCCGGTGGATACTCCTCTCTTTGAGGTACACCCCCCGGAAGTGACCGAGGTTACCCGGAAAATCGGTGCCAATATTGCCGGCCTGGTCGAAGACGGCTCAACCGTAGAGTTGGGGATCGGACGGATTCCCCAGGCGGTTCTGGAATTTCTCAAGGAAAAGAAAGACCTGGGCATTCACACCGAAATGTTTACCGATGCCATCATTGACATGATCGAATCCGGCGCCATCACCGGAAAACACAAATCTGTCGATCGCGGGAAAATCGTTGCCAGTTTTTGTTTGGGGACGAAGAAACTGTATGACTATATTGATAATAACCCGCTTTTTTCTTTTCATCCAACCGAATATGTGAACGATTCTTTCGTTATTAGTCAGCAGCAGAAAATGGTGGCCATCAACGTGGCATTGGAGGTGGATTTGACGGGCCAGATTTGCGCTGATTCGCTGGGAACCCGCTTCTATTCGGGGATCGGCGGACAGGTGGATTTTAATCGCGGGGCGGCCCGGTCGCATGGCGGCAAGGCCATTATTGCCTTGCCCTCCACAGCGAAAGGCGGAACTATTTCCCGGATTACGACCAGTCTGAGCCAAGGGGCTGGGGTGGTTACGACACGGGGTGATGTTCATTATGTCGTTACTGAGTATGGTGTTGCGTACCTGCATGGCAAGAGCGTGCAAGAACGCGCCCTCGCCCTCATCAGCATCGCTCACCCTGATTTCCGCCAGAAACTGCTGGAAGAGGCTATCGAAGCCAAGTATGTCCGCCGGGAACTGGCTGATGTGGAAGGGAAGATCCGAGTCGGTCCGGAAGAACTCAAAACCACTATGCTTTTGGATGATGGTACACAGATTAACTTCCGGTCTATCCATCCTACCGATGAGAATCGTATTAAAGATCTTTTTTATACGCTGTCACAACAGACGATATACTATCGGTTTATGAAGGAAATGAAACGGATCCCACAAAAACAGATCCAGGATTTTGTATATATCGACCATCGAAGCGATGTGGCGATTGCAGGGACACTGCCGGAGGCGTATGGGGAAGATATAATCGCTATCGGTCGATACTACCTGAATCCCAAGACGAATAAAGCGGAAGTGGCGTTTATTGTTCGAGATCAATGGCAGAACCGCGGGATAGGGACGTTTCTGCTTAAATATCTGATTAGCATTGCCCGGCGAAACGGGATCGATGGATTTACAGCGGAAGTGCTGCGCGATAATAAGGCGATGCAAATGGTTCTCAATAACAGCGATTGCAAAGTGGAAACGCATGTGCAGGAAGGAGTTATCAGCTATACGCTGAACTTCAAATAAACCGGACCGAATTGGATATTATACCAACTGTGCAATTTAGGATATAACAAAAACGAAGATAACGACTCCTGACAAAAATTTTAGCCGTTTCCTTTAGCGTACCAGTCGGGATCCTTTGCCAGCTTGTCTCTGGCTTCTTCGATCATCATCTGAAAAGCTGGATGGTCGCTTGCCCACGCCCGGTTGGTATAGGGAGTAGTCTTCATTTTCTCGATTTCCGGCATGGCATCCCGAAAATAGCTGCCGTAGATATGCAGCGAATCGGTAATATCCACATAACGTCCTACCTTTACAGGTTTTCCAACGTTTTTACTGATGCGTTCCGCGATGATCCGCTGCAGGTCAGTCAGGGCGTACACGTTCATAAACCATGCTTTATACAGATCCCGGCTCCGCCAATGGGAGTTCATGTTCAGGACCGGATTACCCTGTTCATCGGGCAGAACGCGAAACCAGAGCCGCTGGAGGCAGGGTGGGTCATTCGTAGCTGCGTCAGCCGTCGGCATCCAGGTAATCGCCTGTGCCCTGCGGGTGTGGAAGGTTTCGGTACATTTCTCGATTACATATTCAATCTGATCGACCGGCACAAAAGGTTTCAATGCCTTTGTATTTTGTAAATCATTGGTGGGACAATAGTTAAATAATCGCTCATGGTAGGTATAGGTCCATTTACCCGCTGCCGGATCGATCCAGTGGTCATGAATCCCATCACAAACTTCCTGCCGGTAGGCCTCCAGCTCTTCCGGGCCACCCGGAAAATTCTTATGAATTCGCGGTTCATTAAATGGATTTTGCACATCGATCATGACTGTGGCGTCTTTGCTGGGGGGGTCGGACGGCTTGTCATACTCCGTTTTCACCTCTACCCCTCTTTCCCAGACTGCCAAAACTGCCATTTCCCATGCCTGTGGTAGGCAATGAGCGGTGATATATAACGAAGGGATATTTCCCTGATTACTCTTAAGTGACTGCATGATGGTTCTTTCTATAAAACAATAAATTTAAATAGGTTATGTTATATTGAGGATATTTGCCGTCTAGTTTCGCAATGGACTTACCAGAAGTTACGATTCAAGGATAATGGGCGGTAAAGAATTTGCAAGCTAAAATTGTCATTAAGTAACAAACCTTGACGAAGATAATAGCATCTATTATAACAAGATCATAAAATTCGAATTTACGGACCTTAATGAGCTTGCCTATGAAGGATTTTGAAAACTTCCTCTTACAAAAAAAGATAATCCAACCAGCTCATCTGGATCAGTTGCCCCAATCAGTTACGGATAATGCCGAACCGGTGTATTACCGTCTATTGCGGGCCTATCCGGAGCTGGAGGAGCCGATCTGGCGGATGTTGGCGCAGTTTCTGCAGATTGAACTGGTGGATTATCACCAGCTCGAACTGACCGGCGAATTGTCCCATCTGGTCCCGGCCCGTCTGGCCCACGAATATTCCATCGTTCCTATCTCTATAGATGGTAAGAATTTACATATGGCGATGGCGGATCCCCGACAATTTGAGAAATGCGATGAGTTTGCGATGATATTAACCCAGCAACGGGATACCAAAAGTCCGTCAACGGAACACTTTGCGGTAGTACCCCGGCTGGCGATGCCAAGTCATGTGCGGCAAATGATTAAGATGATCTATGGAATAGGTGCCGAAACTATTCAGGACATGCTCGATAGCCAATCAGATGACATCACTGTGATCGGGCCTAATGTGGTGGATTTGACAGCGGAGCAGCAGGTGGGGGAAGAAGCCGCCATTATCCGGTTTGTGAATCAGCTTTTGCTGGAGGCAGCAAAGATGGGTGCTTCGGATATTCATATCGAACCATATGAAAAGGACTTAAAGATACGCTGTCGAGTAGATGGGATTTTGAGGGATGAACCGGTGCCGGACAAAATCAAGCATCTGGAGGCAGCCATTGTTTCCCGTATTAAGATTATGGCACGAATGGACATTGCGGAAAAACGCTTGCCGCAGGACGGCCAGATACGGCTTTCCGTGCTGGGCCGTTCGATTGATGTCCGAGTTTCTTTGCTGCCAACGATTTATGGTCAGGGTTTGGCGTTGCGGCTACTGGATCGGCAGATTGCCTTTCGCCGGATGGATTCCCTGGGGATGCCGGAGGATTATCTGAGTTTATACCGAAAGGTATTGCAGCTTTCTCATGGGGTTATATTGGTAACCGGCCCGACGGGCAGCGGCAAAACAACCACCTTGTACGCTTCCCTGAACGAAATCAATCGCAATGACCGCAAAATGATTACCGTGGAGGATCCGGTCGAATATCAATTGGATGGAATTTCACAAATTCAGGTAAAACCAGGAATTGGGCTGAGTTTTGCCAATTTGCTGCGGAATATTCTTCGTCATGATCCGGACATCATTATGGTGGGTGAAATCCGTGATCCGGATACAGCGAGAATTGCAGTTTCAGCGGCTATGACCGGTCATCTGGTTTTCAGTACGCTGCATACCAATGATGCGCCCTCCGCCTCGGTGCGATTACTGGAGATGGGGTTGGAGCCTTATCTGGTCTCTTCTTCGCTGGAAGCGGTGATGGCGCAGAGGCTGGTGCGGATTCTCTGCCCCCAGTGCCGTGAAAAGATGCATATGGGGCATGTTTTGAGTTCAGAGGAACGCAAGTACTTGAAAGGGCAGGTGATCTATCGCAGCAAAGGCTGTAGTGAATGTCATCACAATGGCTATCAGGGGCGAACGGCGATTTTTGAGATGTTTACGGTTGATGATGCGATTCGTCAATTGATTCTGGAACGTGCGGATGCGTCGATGATTCGGCAGGAAGCCATGCGAAAGGGGATGCGGACGCTGTTGCAATCGGGTTTTGAAAAAGTCAGCCGCGGTTTAACTTCTCTGGAAGAAGTCTATCGAGTGGCTCGAGAAGAAGCGATTGATATGCAGACGTATTTAAAGTGATCCAAATGGATTTGAATCAGGCCTAAGAATGGATGTAACATATTGGAAATAATATGCTAGGAATAGACATAGCTTCCCAGTCGATACGAATCGTGAATCTGCGCCGTCGGGGCGGCCATTTTCAGATGCAGGAGCCGCTGGAGTTGCCTCTGGAGACGGAATCGTTTTCCGATCCGATCGCTTTGGGGAAAGACTTGCGGGCGGCGCTGGAGGGTCGCGGCTGGCAGTCTCAGAAAGCGGTGCTTACCTTGCCTCGCCGCCTGTGTTTTGTCAGACGTTTTGCTACGGATGCACTGCAAACGGCCACGGGCAGCCAGGAAGGTACTCTGGCCCGATCGACGATGGATTCCCTTCTCCACATGACCCGCGATTCGCTGCTGGTCTCCGCGGATCAACTGGTATTCGATCTTTGGAGCGGAGCGGCAGTCTGGAAGGGAAAAGGAGAAGAAGGATTTAAGGAAAGAATGGTTTTGTTGGGAGCGGCCCAGAAGAATTCTGTGGAGTTCTATCAGGAGATGGCCGAGGCAGCCGGTCTGAAATCCCCGGCACTGGAATTGCGATCCCTGGCAGCAATCAACGGTTTATTGTTCCACTGGCATGAAGCCCAGGAGGACCATATTGCGGTGGTTTATGTGGATCATTTATTTGCGGATGTCGCATTTCTGGACAGTGAAGGATTGGTGACATTGCAGTCTTTAGGGATCAGCGAGGGTGGCAACGGAGGTGGTTTGGGAAACCATGATCTGGTGCAGCAGTTGCAGCAGGCTTTTAACGCGATCAAGCTGACGGATCCCAACTATATTCCGAAGCGATTGTTCCTGGCGTTGAGTGATGATACGGCGGGATGGGAAGTCAGCTCGCTGGCCGAGAAGCTGGCTAGAAGGTTAAAGATCGAAGTTACGGTCTGCTCGGTGTGCGATCATCCGCTGCTGCAGATGAAAAAGAGCGAGGGCGGGTTTTTGCCGCGTAATATTCCGGCCTTGGGAGCGGCGCTGGATGGTTTGGCGGTTAGTCCGACGTGGTTTGATTTTTTTCATCCGCGCGGCGTGAGTACGGAGAAGAAACGGCATGTCAGCTGGAAGCCCTTTGTTTTTCTGCTGGTGATTATTTTTATATTGCTGATGGGATTCTGGGGCAGCTTGGTGCAGCAGAAACTGCATCATTTGAATGAGATCCAGAAACAGATCAAGTCGAAGGAGCCGGAACTGAACCGGATATGTGATTCGCGTGATTCCTGGAATTTATTCCGGACGTATATACCTGCCGGTCAGAGCGGGAACCGGCTGGAGATTTTTAATTCGTTTTACGAGATCAGTAATCTGTGTCCGGACCCGAATGACGCGTATGTGAATGAGCTGGCGATTACCGGTAAGGACGGAATGTACACTGTCAAGATCAGCGGGAATGTACGGGAGGATAAGATTGTAACGAATTTTATCGCAACCTTGAATAATTCCAAGATGTTTCGAGAGGCCAAGCAGGAAGGACCGATCATGACGCTGACGGCTCCGGAGAATCCGTTTTATCCTCTGAGTTTTTCTATAACCTGTCAAATCACGAAATCGCAGGCAGCAAAACCATGAAAATAAGCAAACGAACCTGGATTCTAGGGATTTTCATTTTATGCCTGGCTTTGGCTCTGGCGGGAAATC
The DNA here is from genome assembly GCA_964580995.1 of uncultured Pirellulales bacterium. GTDB lineage: Bacteria > Planctomycetota > Phycisphaerae > Sedimentisphaerales > SM23-30 > JAKJEP01. The sequence continues at coordinate 4,292 of CAZOMV010000125.1, read as the reverse complement.
TCATCGCCAAAAAGATGCAGAATTACCTGACCGAACTGGATGGCAAGGTCACCGAAAAACAGGCCGAACTGGATCAGATGAAATCCGCGATTACCGAGAATGAGATGTTCGTAAAGATGTGGAAGGATATCAGTGATTTTCAAAACGAATCTCCGGTGGATCGGCAGAACAAATTCAACGCCTATATCCAAACGGTTTTGAAAGACAGTCTGATCCCGCCTACATACCGAATGCTGTATCCGCCCACTTCGGCCCCTCTGGAGGCCCGTCCGAACTTTCAAATTTTGAATTTCCGGCTCAGTTTTTCGACGCAGTTGTCGGAACTGCTGGATTTTATCATCCGGTTGGATCAAACTCCCCAGTTGCTTCGACTGGAAACCATGTCGATCAAAGCGCGAACGAAATCTACTCAATTTACCAAATATACCGTGGAAACCGGTTTTTCCTGGAATGATTTAACGGTGGATATGATGGTGTCGATTCCTGCTGCCAAGCCGTCCACGGATGCTTCGAAACAGGAGGTGACCGAATGATAGCGAAATCTGAAAAACACACACAGGGAGTTGTGAAGGCAGGACGGGTCAGGGTTTATTATCCGGTTTGTCTGATCGCAGCGGTTGTTCTTATGTCTGTTTCGCAGAGCAGGGCGGAAGAGAGTGCCAAAGAAAAAGCCGTACCGTCGGCAATCGAGCGGATGAAAGAAGCGATTCTCAAGAAAAATATATTTTCCCCGGCCCGGTTTGTACGTCCCGCTGTTACGACAGAATCCCCGGAATCCCAGCCAAGCATACCTCCGGCGGATACCGGCCCCAAAGAACTGGAGAAACCTTTTGTTGTCGTCGGTATTACGTACCAGGCGGATGAGAAATGGGCGTATTTGTCATTTATCAAGGAGCAGGGAGTACGCCGCAAGGTCAAGAAAGACGATATCATTGAAACCGTAACCATCAAGGAGATCCTGCCGACGTATCTGCTCTGCGATTATGCGGGTAAGGAGGTTCGCATCGGACAAGGCGAAAGCAGCAGCGATGCCTACAAAAGGGTCCGTGGCATTTTAGGCGGGGAGTATAGTTTGATCGGAACGTCGGATTCCGCGGCCCAGATCCTGATCCAAGGGGAAAGCCGGCCGCGCTGGTTTTATATCGGGAATGTATTGGGCAACGCCCAGGTGGTGGAGATTCAGCCCGGACGGGTAATATTAATCGACCAGTATGGAGAAAAGCGAATTCTGGAATAAGGCAAAGAACCCTTTTTGTATGTTTATGAGGAATGGTTTTACGATATATTGGCTGTCCTGTTTTCTGCTGGTTTTCAGCCTGAGCTGTCAATCGCAGAGCCGGCCGCTAACCGGGTTGTCGGTGCTAGAGCCGATTCCGGCGATTCCGATGTCGGAAAAGCCTTCTGAAATCCGATGGAATTTCTCGGATCTGACAGCTTCCTGTTCCGAATCGCAGTTGAATCAAGGGCCGGATACTCCAGTGAAAGAACTGCTGCTGGTCTATGCCAACGCCGGCCGGGATTTTATGGATCCCAGTGGTGTTGATGGGTATTTGCTGCGTGTCATTCCGGTTAATCACGACTATCAGCCAGCTCGGATTAAAGGCCGGTTATCCGTTTATTTATATGAAAATCCATCTGCAGCAGAAGGGGATCCGAAATCCACGCCGATCCGGGTGTGGCAGATTCCGGCGGCGCAACTCGATGCATATTGGGTGAAATCCAGCCTGCTGGATGGTTATACGCTTCCGCTGGACTGGCTTAGTCCGCCGCCCTCTGATTCGGGGCAGTATCTTTTTCTGGTTCAATTCCGAGTGGAAAACAAAAACGGAAATTTCCTGATATGTAATACCCTGAACTTTCAGGATGTGTTCAATAACAAAGGCGAATAAGTGACAATCCCTTTAAGGCCCAAATTATCAGATAAAGGAAATAGCAAAAATGGAAACAACAGCATGTAAAACAGCGAAAAGAAAAAGTACGCGGATTGCAGGTTTCAGTATGATACTCATAGCTATGGTTGGTTTTAGCTCTTTGATTTATGGGCAACAAGCGGCGCCGGTTCCTGCTCCAGCGGCCCCCGCCCCAGCGCCTGCCCCCGCGGCGCCTGCCAAAGAAGCAGAGGTCAAACCGAAAGCGGAGGCTCCCGCTCCTGCGGCGGAGGCCCCAGGCCCTGTTAATTCCGCCAGTCTGTTTTATCGCAATGTCGATCCGAAACTTTTATTTCAGATTCTGTCCGAGCTTTATCATGTCCAGTTTGAAGGTACCGATTCGATTACCGGGCCGTTGACGTTGATTAGCAAAGAAAAGGAAATGGTGGATGTGGATGGAATGCTGCTGCTGCTCAATGAGGTGTTGAGCGATCAGAATAAGGCGGCACGCCGGGAAGGGCCGATCATCCGGATCGTGCAGATTCTGGATACCGAACGCAGATGGATCCCGCTGCAATATGCCGATCCGGCCAAAGTGGTTGAATTTCTGAAGGATTTATATCTGCCCAAGCCCGAAAACAAGCCGGAGGAAACCGCCCGGAAAGTCAGTACGATCAAGATGCACCCGGAACTGCCCCGCATTATGGTGGTCGGTCCCAAAGAAGTACTGGATGAAATAGAAAAACTGGTCCAGGAAGAGTTGGACAAGAAGCCCGAGGGCAAGGAAAAACCTGCGTTGCCCGTGGAACCCCAGCCGGAAGAGCCTCCCTTGCTGCGAAAGTTTTATGGGCTGGATTATATGGACGCATCAGAATTTCAACAGCTTTTACAAAAGGATGAAACCCTTAAAGGACGGTTCACTTCCGCTGTGGCCCAGAATACAGTAATTATCTTCAGTCGGGAAAAAGAGGTATTTGATATAATCCAGGAAGTCAAGAAGGCCTTCGATGTGGACCGTATGGAGATTCGTTATCTGCCATTGAAAATAGCGGACGCCGAGGATGTGGCGACATTGCTGAAGGCCATTTATCCAGCGGAGGCTGCCTTGCCTGCAGAACAAGCCTTACCGGAGCAGTTGCAGCAAATTCGGCGGGAACGGACCCTGGTAGAGGATGAAGAAGAGGCTATACCTGTGGATCAGGCCCGTCAGGTTTTGCAGCGAGCAGGGTTGGCTGAGCCGGCGCTGGATCAGCTTCTGAGCCAGGCGATTACAGTAATTGCCGGGGGTGAGTTGAATATTATCCCTGACAAATCCCGCAATGCGCTGCTGATTCGGACGTTTTCGCGGAATTTTCCCAAGATCATTGAGTTGATCGAAAAGCTGGATGTCCCGCGTAAGCAGGTATTGATCGATGTCTTAATTACGGAAGTAACACTGGACAATACGAAGGAGCTGGGAGTCGATTTCACCTATTTGCACAATGAGGGGCAGAACACCTTACGACAGAGATTTCCCGATACCACCAATGTAACCTCCGGCGGTTTGAGCTATAATCTAATCAGCGACAACATTACGGCGTACATTCGTGCCCTGGAGGAATCAGGTAATCTGGATACCATCAGCCGTCCTCAGATATTGACCAAAGATAATTCTCCTGCGGAACTGAAGCTGGGCCGGGATGTACCCCAGGTCACGTCCACCAATGTCAGCACCGCTGGCGCGGTCAATAGTTCCGTTACCTATATACCAGTGCAGACACAATTGCTGGTGACCCCGCAGATTCATCCGGATAATTACGTTACGTTAAACCTGGATCAAAAGATCGATGACGTCAGTACGGAAACGTTTCAGATTTCGGAAGATTTTAATCCTCAGGTACTGATTCGCCGAAATGCCAAGACGGTATTGACTGTGAAAGATGGTCAGACGGTGTGTCTGGGTGGATTTGTCGGCGATAGTATCAAGGAGAACCAGTCGCAGGTGCCTTTCCTGGGGGATATTCCTTTACTGGGGAATCTGTTTAAGTATTCTAAAAAAGAGCGTACCAAGACGGAACTGATTCTGTTTATTACGCCGCATATACTGGAAACACCAACCGAGATGCTGCGGATGACCAATACCATGCGTCGTTTAAGCAACTCTTCCAAAACAGATGATCGCGATTCGGATATTCTGGAACCCCAGCGTGATTTGCGTTATCCACCGTACCGAGTTCCCGTGGAAAAATTAGAGTTGCCAGAAGCGATTGAGGCGCCGGAAATCGGGCCTGCACCGCAGGCTCAAGAGGCCCCAGCCTCCGCTCCGGCCCCAGCCCCAGAACCTGCTCCAGCCTCCGCTCCGGCCCCAGCCCCAGAACCTGCTCCAGCCTCCGCTCCGGCCCCAGCCCCAGAACCTGCTCCAGCCCCCGCTCCGGCCCCGGCCCC
>CAZOMV010000124.1:0-15363 GCA_964580995.1 uncultured Pirellulales bacterium | reverse complement strand
ATCTTACCTAATCGTTAAATTTTACCAAAAATGCCCCTACATCTTACCCATATTCCGTATATTAACTCAGTTATCGGACCTCATCTAAGCCCCTCCCCCACGTAAAATAAGCACTTACATCAATTTCCAAAAACTCAAAATAAAGACTTACGACAATTTCCCAAAACCAAAAATAACGACTTACACCCCGAGCGCCAGCCGAAAGAATTTATTCCGAAACGGATGAGGAGGGATTCGAACCCCCGTTACCTTTCGGTAAAACGGTTTTCAAGACCGTCGCCTTAAACCACTCGGCCACTCATCCGGGTATCTGAATCATAAGGGATTACGAGCTTCCATGCCAGCATTTTTATTGGGCAGGCAGCAGAATGGAGGGAACGGTTAGCCCGCATATTTCACGGAATTTTGACACATAGTATCCTAACTCCATTATTCAGTATGTCTTATGGAATATTTTTCGCTTCGCCCACCTCGACAGTCTGTTTTCATCGCGAATTTTTGTCTGCCTTCGAGGCCGCAGGAGCTATCTGCCACAGGCATATAAGTCTATATGTCGAGGACAGATAGCGACAAGAACGAGGAAGGCGGGCAGAAAGACCGCTGAAAACCGAAAGCCTGTGAAATATGCGGGCTGGTACTTATCGAACCGGCTCAGCCTGCCATTCCGGAATCAGGATAGAATCAACCATGTCGGGCCCGACGATCCGGTCCAGGCTGGATTTCAGCTCAGTTTTCAGGGTTTTGAGGTGGGGATCGTGAATATTTTGGGGCGATAAGGAGGCTATACTGGATCGGATACAGTCCTTGATTTGACCGTTGTGATCATTGACCATGGCCTGGAGCTGATCTTTCTGATCTTTCCCAGCTTTGGCAAAAATGCTGGCAGTGATATAGTACTGATTTTTCCCCGTAGAGCACATGGTAGTCATATCAGAACAAAGAGTAATTTCGTTGGTTTTGGCGACGGGTTTGGATGCGATGCCCCAATTTCGAAGTTCCGGCATCCAGGGGAACCAGGATTTGCTCCCCAAAACAACGAAAAGGAACAAAGATACCACGGCGCCAAGAACCAGATAGGATAAGATCCGCTTTTTGGGCGGTTTTGGGGGAACCAGTTTTTGATAAACCAGCTTTTTGGGGGCGACGGACACCCGGGGCCTGGATTGAAATGGATTATATCGCTTTTCCATATCAGGAGTTATCGGAAAATTGGGGCCTAATTCTTAAAAATGATTGACGAAACAGGTAATACCAGCGATTATACAGGTTTGAGATTTATTTGGTTCGTTCGAGCAGATCATGAAAAGTCCGGAAATTGCAAGAGATACCCGTAAAGACACCCAGGCCCTGTTGGGAATGGCACGGGCTTTAGGTGCGACCTGCGATCTGGATACGCTTCTGAAAATGGTGGTGGATTACTCCATGGAACTGCTGAATGCCGAGCGGGCCACCTTGTTCCTGTATGACCAGGCCCGGCAGGAATTATATAGCCGGATCGCGGAGGGGACCGGCGAGCTGCGGATTCCGGTCCATACCGGCATCGCTGGGGCGGCGGCCCAAACTCTGGAGATCGTGAATGTACCCGATGCCTATGCCGATGACCGGTTTAACCGGTCCGTGGACCAGAAAACAGGGTATCGTACCCGAAACATCCTGGCCTGCCCCTTAACCGATTATAACAGCCAACTGGTAGGAGTGCTTCAGGTCCTTAATAAACGGCAAGGTTCTTTTAACTCTGGTGATATCGCCCTGGCGATGGGTCTGTCGGCCCAGGCCGGGGTCGCCTTGCAGCGTGCTCATCTGCTCAAGGAGTTTTTGGAGAAACAACGACTCGAACAATCCCTGCAAATTGCCGGCGAGATACAGGAAAAACTGCTCCCCAGTGAAGCACCCCAGCTAGCGGGATTCGATATTACCTGCTGGAACCGGCCCTGCGATGCCATCGGCGGAGATTTTTGTGATTTTATCGAGCTGGGAAATAATCGTCTGATCGTTACGTTCGGCGACGTAAGCGGGCATGGGGTAGGTCCGGCCCTTATTTCGTGCGCCACCCGCGCCATGCTGCGGGCCTTGAGCAGCCTGGGGGATCCCATTGACCGGGTGATGCAGCAGGTGAATCGTTTGATAACCGCGGATATACCCGGCAATCGTTTTGTGACGGCATGCACGGCCCTGGTCGATGGCAACAAGGGACAGTTAGAGTATTGCAGTGCTGGTCAGGGTCCGCTGCTGTGGTTCCGGGCGGAAACGGATTCCGTGGAGGTGCTGGGAGCGGATGGGATTCCGGTCGGAATCATCGAAGAAATGCCGCCCATTCCCGTCAATCAACTGGCCATGCAGAAAAACGACCTGTTTGTCATGCTGACCGATGGGTTTTACGAGTGGGCCCAGAAAAACGGGGAATTATTCGGCACCACTCGCATGATCGAAATCATAAAAAAACACAAAGAGCGTTCCGCTGAACATATTCTCAGCTTCATCCGGCAGGCCGTCGAGGATTTCGCCGAAACCCACCAGGGTGACGACCTGACCGCCATCATCATTAAAAAACTCTAACGGCTCTCTTCTTCCCAGGGATTGCATTTACCGGCCAGTTGGTTGATTCTTTCCACATAGCCATCCGCATCAAACTTCCGCAGCAGCCCCTTATCATTCATGTAGCGGATCATGCCGAAAACGGGCCGATTCTGCCACGGCCGGTCGTGCTTGCCGAAGCACCAGGCGACGCCCGCATAACCGTTGGCGTCCCGGCCGTCCAGTTCATATTTATCATTTAGATAAACCGCGATTTTATAAGCCGTCTGAGGGGAGCGGCTCCACTCCAATATTTTTTTGCCCCAGTACATCCGCATATAACCGTGCATCTTGCCGGTCAGCATCATTTCCTGCTGGGCGGTGTTCCAATATGGATCATGTGTCTGGGCTGATTCAAACTGCTGCCGGCTATAAACATACTCCCGCCGATCCGTCTGATGCGACCGCAGTGTCCCCTTAGCCCAGGCGGGCAGACAGCGTAAGGAAAGATACTGCGGATTGGTATAGACAAAATTGATCGCCAGTTCCCGTCTCACGATTAATTCTTCCAGAAAGGTCTCCGCGCCGGGGCTTTTCGTCTTGCGGACCTGCAGGGCAACATACAGCGGGGATATCTGGCCAAAATGCAGATAGGGACTCAGGTTGGACAGGCCGTCGAGAGTGGGATCGTTTTTCCGCAAGGCATAATGGTCCAGCTTGTATTGGAGAAAATCATGCAAATGCTGCCGGGCCTGCCGGGCACCGCCCCGAAAGAAATCCGTCCGGCCCACCGCCCGATCAATTGCCAGGCGGGAAATCGCCCGGTCGATATCCTGTATATCAAAACACTCGTACTCATTTGGGGATAGATGATGTTTCGGGCTGACCCGAGGCAGGGGTTTTAGAAAATAGTCCAGTTGTTTGTGGATTTTGGGCCGAATGGTGGCGGCGGAATATTCTTCCCTGCCGGAAGCACAGGCAACAGGAACGATGCAATCGGTTTCCACCTGAATCAGGGGACAATCTATGTTTCGGGCCACGGCTTGCCGCCATTTCCGCTGCGGAGCCAGATAACCGCCGTCCGTTACCACCAGACAGGCATCTTTAGCCAGGCGGCCAACGCCGGTTTCCGGTGCAATCCGCTGGATCAGCAGCGGGATATCCCGCTCGGCCAGTGCCTCCTGCGTTTCCCGCAACCCCTCCAGCATAAAATAATAATGCCGCAGGTTGGCGGAAGGATACGCTTCGGTAATCCCGAAAAACACCAGCACCGGCTTTTTTAGTTCATTGGCCCGGAGAATGGCGTATTCCAGGGCGTGGTTATACTCGGCCCGCTGGGCGGCCTGCATCCAGTACAGAACGAAGCGGCCATTCTGAATGCTTTTGTGATTCAGCGGCTTAATTCGCTGCGGTTGAATCATGTTGGTTCCTGTGGAACTTGCGTTTAAGAAAATGGATGAAATCGTCGTTGAGCGTATAAACCACCGGCACGATCAGAAGCCCCAGCCAGCCGCCGACGACCAGACCGCCGATCTGGACCATCGCCATCGGGGCTCGCATTTCACCGCCCCAGCCCATCCCCAGGGCCAGTGGCAGCAGCGAGACGATGGAGGTAAGATTGGCCATGATAATCGGGCGCAGGCGGGTCGTGCCGGCCTCGACAATGGCATCCAGCCGCAAATTGCCCTCACGGCGTAAAATGTTGATATAATCGATGACGATGATGCTGTTATTAATCACCATGCCGACCAGAATCACCAGCGACATGATGGAAAAAATCGAGAACGTGCCGCCGGTCAGGAACAAGCCGGCAAAAACCCCGATCAGGCTCAGCGGCACCGCGAACATGATAATCAACGGCTGGAGGAACGATTCCAGTAAAGCTGCCAATACCATGTAGGTTAAACACACCGCCATCACCAACGCCACAAATAACCGTCCAAAGCTTTCCTCCATCATTTCGATGCTGCCGGCGAAAAAAATATGGCAATCGGGATATTTGGCCAAAAGCGGGACCATATTTTTTTCGATGTCCCGCACGATTTCCGCCGGGCTGCGGCTGCTGTTGTCGCAACTGACGGTAATCAGGTTCAAACGATCCTTGCGGAAGAGCTGGGAGGGGCCGGTGGTGTATTCAATTTCGGCGATTTCGGGCAGAGGGAGGCGCTTGCCGGAAGAATTCATAATCGACAAATCCGCGATATCGGTCAGTTGTCTGCGGGAATTCTCATCCGCCTTGACCCGGATATCGTAATTGTAAGCACCCTCGCGGTATTCGCTAATCAGAAGCCCTTCAAAGGTGGCCGCCACCACCTGGGAAAGGAAGCGGGTGTCCACCTGGGCATCGCGGCACTTTTCACGGTCGGGGATAATCCGGATTTCCGGCTGGCCCAGGCGAAAATTGGTGTCGATATCGACCGCTCCGGGAACCAATTCTTCATTGCTCATGATGGCGACAGCTTCTTCGGCAAAGGCTTTGAGGTGGTCCATACTATCGCTGGTGATATCCATCATAATGGCCGCTTCCGCCCCGCCGCCACCCCCGGATTCCAGTAGTTTAATCCGGGCGCCGGGGATGTTGGCCTCGGCAATGACCGGTCGCAGACGATTCATGATCTCTTCGGTGCTCTGGCTGCGCTGCGTTTTATCCGTTAAGGTAACATTAATTTGAGCGATATTGACCGCCTGGCTGGAACCGCCGATCGATTCACCGGTAATGGCCCCCACGCTGGCATAGGTGCCGACCAGTTCGGGCAGGTTTTCCGGATTCCGCAGCACGGCTTCAAGTTTCTGTACCGCCTGATCGGTTTCCTCCAGGCGCGTTCCCGTGGGCAGTTCCACCGTGAGAATGAATTTCCCCTGATCCATATTCGTGATAAATTCTCCACCGATATAGCCGGCCACCTTCAAGGAGCCGATAAATAAAATCACAACAATCCCCAGCGTAATGACCCGATGGTGCAGGACCCAATGCAGAGCATATCCGTAAACATTTTTCAGACCGTCAAATTGCCGGTCAAAAACTCTGGCGAACCGGTCCATCGGGCCGGCGCCTTTGGGGGTGGTATTGGCTTTGGTCAGCAGTTTGGCCGCCATCATCGGCGCCAGCGTAAAGGAAATGAAAAAAGACACCACAGAGGAAATCGTCGCCGTCAGCCCCAGATCCTTGAAAAACTGGCCGATGATTCCGCCCATAAAGGCAATGGGCACAAACACCACCACATTCGCCAAAGTCGTGGAGGCCACCGCCAGGGCGATTTCCGTACTGCCTTTTTCCGCCGCCTCCTCCGGCGAATAATCCAGATGCAGATAGCGGGTCATATTTTCCAGACCCAGAATCACATTATCGACGAGCAAGCCGGTGGTCATGGCCAGCCCCATCAGGCTCATCATATTGAGCGTAAATCCCCCCAAAAACATAATAATGAAAGTAGCCAGAACGGATATCGGTATGGCCAGAGAAATAATCAGGACATTCCGGAACGAATGCAAAAAAATGAACAGAACAATGGAAGCCAGTATAATTCCGGAGGTCATATCGTCCCGGACGTTTTCGACGGCGGAGGTAATCCAGGGTGCTTGTTCATCCTGAATCGTAATACGGAAATCGGGAGGCAGCACGCTGCGGAGTTCCTCGATTTTTTCCAGGATGGCCTCATGAATGGCAACCGTATTGCCGCCGGCCCGTTTCTGGATCGTCATGCCCACGCAGGCCTGCCCGTCGGCACGGACCCGATCCCGCATTTCCTTATAAGTATCGCGGACTTCGGCTATATCGCGCAGGTAGATGCTCTGGTTCTGCCGGGTGGGAATCCGCAGATCCCGGATTTCCTTCAGGCTGGTAAATTTCCCCCGCAGCCGGATATTGTATTCGCGGCTGTTCTGGCGGATATGGCCGCCGGGCGTTTCCAGGTTGGCACTGGCCACGGCGGCCAGGACATCGGTAATGCTCAGGCCGTAGGCCCGCAGCCGCTGCTGGCTGGCCAGAACATGGATTTCCCGTTCCTGTCCCCCAATCAGATTGACGGAAGCCACCTCCGGTACGGTCGCCAGGCGATCCTTGATCCGCTCGTCCGCGACAAAAAACACTTCCCGCAGGGACCGGGGCGCGGAAACCGACAGAATCAGGATCGGCTGGGAATTGAAATCAAATTTCTGGGTGATGGGATCTTCGGCGTCCTCCGGCAGCCGTTCCCGGACGACATCCACTTTGGCCCGGACATCCGCCGCCACCACATCCACATCCGTTTCCAGATAAAACTCGGCCATCACCAGGCTCAGCCCCTGCTGCGATATGCTGTTGAGGTGCTTGATGCCTTCGACGGTACTGATTTCCTCTTCCAGCTCCTTGGTGATGAGCTGTTCGATTTCTTCCGGACCGGCGCCTTCATAGCGCGTGACCACGGTGACAATCGGAAATTCCACATCCGGGAAAAGTTCCAGCGGCAGTTGGATATAGCAGAATATACCCAGCCCCACCAGGGCGGACATGAACATCGCCACCAGCACCGGACGCCGCACAGATAGTTTAATCAGATTCATAGCAGGATTTTTCTATTTTCCAGGGAAGGAGTCAGGGTTCGATAATTATCCGGGTCCCCGGCTCGATATTGACACTCAGGGTAATCACTTTTTCCCCGGCGGATAATCCCTCGATCACTTCCACGAATTCTTCGTGGTTATCACCGGGAGTAATGAATTTTTTCTGTACCACGTTATTTTCATCCACGGCCAGGACATAATACTGATTGATATCCTTTTTCACGGCGTCTTTGGCAACCAGCAAGGCGCCGGGTACCCTGCCGGCCGCGATATAGGCACGGGCGAACATGCCGGGCCGCAGGGTGCGGTCCTCGTTGGGGATCAGGATGCGAGTGACGTAGGAACGATCGGTCGCATCGGCGACCGGATTGATTTCCGCGATGGTGCCGGTATAGGGTTTCTCCGGCAGGGCATCCACCGCAATCCGGACGGCCTGGCCGAGGGATAATTTGGGGACGTATAGTTCGGATACATCCAGATCGAGATAAACCTGATGAATATCGACCAGCTCAAAAATGGGTTTGTTCATCTCGGCAATATCGCCCGGATCCAGCAGCCGCAGGCAGACCTCCCCGGCAAAGGGGGCCTGCAGATGATGGTCGGCAAGATTTTTCTCGGCCTGCCGCACCGCCACCTGCGCCAGCTCCACCCGAATCCGGGCCATGTTGATTTCTTCCTCGCGCGGCCCGGCTTTGGTCAACTCATACTGGGCGGCCGCTCCCTCCCGATTGGCCTTGGCGCTGGCAAAGGCAGCCTCGCTTCCCTGCAGGTTCTGGAGAGTGGTCGCCTCTTCCTGATAGAGCTGTTTCTGCCGCTGGTACTCCAGATTCTGCAGCTCATACCGGGCCTGGGCCTCTTCCATCCGGGTGCGGGCAATCTCGATTTCCTCCGGCCGGGAGCCGTTCTGCAATTGCCGCAGGAATTCCTGAGACTGAGCCAGACTGGCCTGCGCCTGTTCCAGATTCAATTGGCTGAGGGTATCGTCCAGCGTCACCAGCGGCTGATCCTGCTGAACGGTCTGGCCCGTCGCGGCGTGGAAAGCCATGATTCTCTCGGTCACTTTGGGCGAAACATAGATATCCTGAAACGGTTTGATCGAGCCGCTGACAGTGATGGTTTTTTCGATGTCCTTTTGGATGACCTCGAAAACCCGGACCGGCATACCGGATTTTTCCTGAATTTTGTCGATGCTTTCCGCCGGCTTCTCCGTGGCCAGCAGATAAATCCGCCAGGTGGCCGCGGCACCTAACAATCCAATAATAAATAAGAGAATAAACCATTTTTTCATATCAGCTTTCCTCGGGAGATGGGGGGCTATTGGGATCGGCGGCAGCAGCCGGAACCGGAATGGCTTGTTCCCCGATAGTGCCGATCGCCGCATTCAAGATCAATTTCGACAGTTCATAATCATGCACAGCCTGCAGGTAATCAGACCTGGCCTGGGAGAGAGCCAGTTCCGCGGCAATCACATCCAGAGAGGTAATGGTTCCTTCGCGAAAACCGACCTGGGCCAGACGAAGGGCCTCCTGGGCATTGGTAACGGTCCCGCTTTGCGACTCGACAAATTTCTCGCTATTGTTCAACCGCAAAAGAGCCTGCGTTACTTCCAACTGAACCTGCTCCTCGGCCTTTCGCAAGAGGACTTCCTCCTGGCGAAGCTGGGCTTTGGCTACCGCGACCCGGCCGGCGGTGGCGAAACCGTCAAAAACCGCCCACTCGACCACCAGCCCGCCGTTCATGGTTCGCTCCCACTCCTTGTCACCCAGGGAACCGGCAGTGGCGTCATTGGTAGTGTCAGGATCGTTGGTATCGTCCGAGCCGGCAAAAAAATCATTAAAACTGGCACTGTAACCAGGGTAACTCCGCTGGTAAAGGCCCTGCAAATAAACCTTGGGGCGATTGCCCGCTTTCTCCGCCTCTACATTGTCTTTGGCCAGCCGGATGTTCGCTTCGCCCATGAGCAAATCCGGACGTTTCAGAATCGCCAGGCTGAGGCACTGGTCCGCATCCGCCGGTATAGATTGATATTCAAGCGGATCGGCCAGATTAATCTGACTTTTCTGCGAGATGCCCATTACGTTGAGCAGGCGGGTAAGGGAGATCTGCGATTCGTTCTCCCGCCGGATCAGGTCGGCTTCCATGGCATTCAGGCGAACCTCGGCCCGCAGGACTTCAAAGCGGGTGGCACTGCCCAGCCGCAATTTTGTCTCGGTGTCGGCCAGCAGTTTTTGGGCGTCGCGTCTGGCCTGCACAGCCACCTCCACCAGTTGTCTGGCCAGTTGGGCCTGAATATATTTCTGGCGGACCTCCAGATTGACATTCTGAATCGTCAGCCGCAATTCCTGCTGCTTCAGATAAGTAAACACCGCCGCGGCATCCAGGGCCGTGCGGATCAGTCCGCCCAGATAGAGCGGCTGGCGGGCCAGCAACTGCAAATCGTAGGTCTCCTTCTGGTTGACAAATCCGCTGTTGTCATTCCGCAAAGCCGAACCGGTGAAACCCACGGAAGGTAACGCGGTGGCAATCGCCTCCGTCATCTGCCCTTTGGCTTCCAGCAGTTTGAGCTTGGCCGTCTGCACATCCTTATTGTGAACCAATGCCAATTCCAGGCAATTTTCGATCCCGATATCCCCGCTGACGGTTTCCAGTTTATAGGTGGCATCTTCAGCTGTTCCCTGCTGCAGGGCCGCCAGACTTTGCCGGCGATGAGACTGTACTTCCTGAGCAATTTTATCCTGGCTGGGACAGCCCGCCAGCAGCAGCAAACTTGTCAGCAACGGTCCGAAAAACAATGAGGTAAAAAACGTAGGGAGTTTCATGGCCGTTTCCTGATACCATCAAAAAATAGTTTCAGCATAATGGAATATTTGTCTTGAAAAGTTGCTTTTTCCGGATGGAGGAGCCAGTCAAAAAGGAAACCGTCGGTAATTCCCTCCAGCGCAATATACAGGTCCCAGGGTTCCAAATCCGGAGGAAAAGAACCGGCGGCAATGCCGTTTTGAAACGAAACGATCATGCGATCCCGGATTTGCTCATACAAAGGCGCCACCGTTTCCCGCCAGAGTTCGTTATTGGAAAACCGGTCCCCCATTCTTTCCCGGGTATAAAGTTTCATGAAGGACTGATATTTGGCAAAAATGTCGATTTTGGCCTGGATGAAGCTTTCGACCATGGAAATCGGGTCCGCCGCCTGATTCAGAGCCAGATGAGCCTCATCGCTGATTTCCTGGCAGCGCTGCTTAATAAGCGATTGGTATAAATCTTCCTTGTTGGAGAAGAGATTATAGATGGTCCCCACCGAAAATTCGGCCTTGGCGGCGACATCTTCCACCGTCGCCCGGTGAAATCCTTTCTCGGCAAAGATTTCTTCGGCAGCGCCCAAAATTTCTTCCCGGTGACGGATTTTCTCACGCTCTTTGCGATTGGTCAAATTTTTCATATTTCACATTTTACCGACATATTCATATTGTGAATAAAAATTCAATATATTAATAACTTATTCACATGTCAAGCGGGCTTTTATCCTGAAATGCCTTAAAAAACTAAATATTCGGTTGACAAAAAGTTCGACGCGCCGTACAATTTGAATCAGATGTAAGAAATGGATGTATAATACTATGGAAAATAAAGAATTAAGTGCCAGCCTGGAAGATTATGTAGAAGCCGTATTTCTGATTTCTCAAAATCACCAGGGAGTTCATGCCAATCAGATTGCCGAATATTTGAAGGTAGCCAAGTCCAGCGTTTCCTGGGCACTGAACCAGTTGTCAGAGAGAGGTTTAATCAATTATAAACCCTATGAGACCATCTCCTTGACGGAAAAAGGCGAAAAAATAGCCCGACGGGTGGCGGGACGGCATGAAAAAATAAAAACTTTTTTGAAAGAGGTTTTATCCGTCGAAGAGGATATGGCCGAAGCCAATGCCTGCCGCATGGAACATGTCGTCGATAAAGAAGTCCTCGAGCGAATGAACCGCTTTGTGGAATTTCTGGATAAATGCCCGCGGGCCGGTCGCCAATGGATGAAAGGTTTCGGCCTTTTTTGCGGCGAGGGGGAAAAACATGCCAATTGCGGGGAGTGTCTGGAACAGTGCCGGGAGCAAATCGAAAAGGAATGCGGCCAGGTGGTACCCGATGAACCTCTTAGCGAAGAACTGCCCAAGGTCCGCAAAGGCCGCGACATCCATGTACTGGACCGGCTGGAGGAAATCCTGCGGGAAAGCGGCAGTGAGCTAAGCGAGGCGGAGGCGGCCGCTGCGGAAACCTTTCTCACCACCGAACGCCATCAGACCCTGGAGGAAATTCAGGCACAGGCCCGCAATAAAAATAAAGAGGTCACCAGGGAAGCCGTGGAAAAGGCCATGGAACTGCTCTGCGAGCATAAACTGGCCCGTATTTTGCGCCTCAATAATCAAACCGTGTATGAGCATTTTCACCCCGAGTCACACCATGACCATTTGTATTGTGTGAAATGCGGCGCGATTGTGGAATTTTTCGATCCGCGAATCGAATCGCTCCAGATGGAAACCGCCCGGCGGGCGGATTTTCGGCTGCTGCGTCATCATTTAAATATTTACGGCGTCTGCCGGGATTGTATCAACATGGAATCGCAAATCCGCAGCCTGGACGAATGTCTGGCCGGTGAGATTGTGTCCATCGTTCGCATCAATGCCGATAAAAAAACCCAGCTTCGCATTACGGAACTGGGGCTTGGCAAAGGAATCATCGGGGAAATTCTCAGCGACAAATGCTGCGGGGATAATATTATTCTGATGATCGGGGCCAGCCGGGTAATGATAGACCGGCAGACCGCCCAGAAAATAAAAGTGATAAATATCAACATAGAACCGGGAGCGGCAATTCATGGCGGCATGCGCTATCGGCATCGCCATGCGATGGAGAAAAGAAGGAATTAAGTTGGATGCGGATAAGGAATCGTCTTTACACCAAAGGGAAAAAACGGCATGGAAAATCAAAAAACGCTTGCTGATCTGGCCCCCGGAGCCAAAGGCATCATCGTTCGTATCCGCAATACCAGTCCCATCAAAAAACGTTTGCTCGAAATGGGCCTGGTCAAAGGCGAAACCATTCAAAAAGTCAAATTGGCGCCGCTGGCTGACCCCGCCGAATACATTGTCAAAGGTTATCACGTCAGTCTGCGTAGAAATGAGGCCCAGGACGTCTTGCTGGAAACCTGAAACAAAATGGAAAAACATAAAATTATTACCGTCGCTCTTTGCGGCAACCCCAATTCGGGTAAGACTACTCTCTTTAACAGCCTGACCGGCTCCCATCAGCGGGTGGGCAACTACGGCGGCGTCACCGTTGAAACCAAAGAGGGCATTTGCCGCTACAACAACTATCGCTTTCGCATCGTCGATCTGCCCGGCACCTACTCGCTCTCCGCCTATTCCATCGAAGAAATCGTCGCCCGCGATTATCTGCTGCACGAAAAACCCGATGTCGTCATCAATGTCACCGACGGCACCAATCTCGAACGCAACCTCTATCTGACAGTTCAGCTCCGGGAACTGGCCGTCCCCATGGTCATCGCCCTCAATATGGCCGATGAGATGGATAAACGGGGACTGCAGGTGAACCTGGAGATATTGAGCCAGGATTTCGGCGCCCCCGTCGTTCCCACGATCGGCACCCGCGACCTGGGCATGAAAGAACTGTTGGACAAAGTGATCGAAGTCGGCACCGGCCGCTGGTCCAGCCATGATACCCCCCCGATCCGCTATGGCGATGCCATTGAAACCGAATTGCAGAAAATCAGCCAGGCGATTGAGGACAGCCGGAATTCCCTCCCCGGCGGCCAGGCTCCCGGCGCCAAACCAGCCGCCCTGACCGATTCCCCCAAATGGCTGGCGATCAAACTGCTGGAAAACGATCAAAATATCGTCCAGCACCTCCAGCAAACCCATCTCTGGGATTCGCTGGCGGAACAGGTCCAGCTCAGCCAGAAATACCTGAACAGCCTCTTCGGGGAAGACCCGGAAACCATCATCGCCGAGCAGCGGTACGGTTTTGTGCGGGGCGTGTGCCGCAGTGTCATCCGCCTGACCGCCGAGGTCCGCGCCAATTACTCCGACAAAATCGACCTGATCCTCACCAACCGCCTGCTGGGACTTCCCATTTTCGCCCTGATGATGTACCTGACCTTCTGGCTGGTCTTCACCGTCGGCGAATACCCCATGGGCTGGATCGAAACCGGCATCGGCTTCCTGGCCGCCCGTCTCAACGAGGCCTGGCCCGCCGGACAATGGCAAACCCTGCGATCTCTCCTCACCGACGGCATCATTGCCGGCGTCGGCGGTGTCATCGTGTTTCTGCCCAATATCATGCTCCTCTTCCTGGCCCTGGCCATGCTCGAAGACACCGGCTACATGGCCCGCGCCGCCTTCATCATGGACCGCATGATGAAATGGGTCGGCCTGCACGGCAAAAGCTTTATCCCCATGCTCACCGGCTTCGGCTGCTCGGTCCCCGGAATATTGGGGACGCGTGTACTGGATAACCAGCGCGACCGGCTGACCACTATGCTGGTCCTGCCGCTGATGAGCTGCGGCGCCCGCCTGACCATATACATGCTCATCATCCCCGCCTTCTTCTCCGGTCCCCGGGCCGCCCTGGTCATGTACGCCATCTACATCATCGGCATCCTCGTGGCCGTCCTCTGCGCCCGGCTGCTGCGCTCCACGCTCTTCAAAGGCGAGACCTCCCCCTTCGTCCTGGAACTGTCCCCCTACCGCATCCCCACCTTCAAGGCCGTCGTCCTCCATATGTGGCAGCGTAGCTGGGCCTATCTCCAGAAAGCCGGCACCATCATCCTGCTCATGTCCATCCTCATGTGGGCCTTGACCTCGTTCCCCAAACCTTCTCCGGACAAACTGGCTTCCCTCCCCGGCCCGCAAAAAGCCGAATACGAATTGCGGCATTCCTTCGCCGGCCGCCTCGGCCGAACCATCGAGCCGGTCCTGAAACCCATGGGTTTCGACTGGAAAATCGGCACCGCCCTCATCGGCTCCTTCGCCGCCAAAGAATTATTCGTCTCCCAGATGGGCATCGTCTATTCCCTCGCGGACGAAAATCCCGACCCCAGCCAATCCCAGGACGCCTCCGAATCCCTCCGCAATCAACTAAAGGCCAACTACACCCCCCTCACCGGCTTCTGCATCATGCTCTTCTGCCTGATTGCCACCCCCTGCATGGCCACCGTCGCCGTCACCCGCCGCGAAAGCGGAAAATGGTCCTGGGCCATGTTCCAGTTCTGGGGCCTCACCCTCATCGCCTATATCCTCACCACCCTGGTCTTCCAACTCGGCTCCCTCCTCCGCCTCGGCTCCAGCTAATCCCTTATCCCCAACCGGAACAGCCACCCCATCCCCGCATTTTCAATGGCCGGTTGAGCCGCCGCCCCTGACAGCTCAACCGGTTCAACCAGCTCGTTCTGCAAAGTACGGATGTCATCGTAATAACGAAAATGAATGGCTCCCCCGCCGCCGCTTTCCGCCGGCCAATCAAACTCAATATCATCCATCCGGTCGTCTTCCATATCGATGGCATATTTCAACCTTGCCTCCGATCGATCGTCATAAACAAAAATCTCCGCATGTTCGTTCCCTTCCTCCCCCGAGGCGACCGTCTCAAAGCGCAAACGAGCCGCCGCCGCATCCCGCCGCACCAGATCCACCACGTGCAATCCCATCCACGGCCGCATCCAGCCCTTCATAAAGGTCCCCGCCGGGAACCGGCCCACACACTCCCCATCGGCCCGGCACACATACGCCCCCTGCCGGCTATCCACATACCGCCAATCTTCTCCCACCTCCAGCCGCAACCACGCCGGGTGTTCCCGGACCGCGTGATAGACAAACGGTATGACCCCCCCGCCCTTGACTGGCTGTCCGTTCATTTCGCCGCTGATTTCATAATAGGTCCAGCCGCGCGTATGCATCTCATCCCGCTGATCCTCAACGGGAACCTCCGCCGGCCAGTTATACGCAAAAAACTCCGCCGCAATCGTATTGTATGTATACTCCGTCTGGAAATCGCGAGCATCCGCAAAACGCCGGTCGATCATGCCCGCCAGCAAACCATTCCCATCCCGCTCTTGCTCCACACCCGCTATCGCCCCCTCCATCTCATCAAGAAAAGCGGCCAGTACCGGCGAATCGCTTGGCAGCCGCATCGTCCGCAAACCGCCCCGCCAAAGGTGATAATTGGTAATATAGATCGTCGGCCCGCCGCTAAAATAATAATAATTCCCATCCCCATTCTGCAGCCAACTGCACAAGCGCACCG
>CAZOMV010000123.1:0-15419 GCA_964580995.1 uncultured Pirellulales bacterium | reverse complement strand
TCATAAAATAGTTATACCAGAACAAAGAGGTTTTTCAACTATTATGGTGAGAAATACGGGTTAACCATATGATATTCCTTAACTAGGATATTGTAGCTAATCTTTTATTTCGCAAAGGGTATCGAATAAAAAAAGGAAAGCAACCGCTCACCGGCAGGCCCGGAACCCGAAACTGTAGGTCATGTTCACCTGGTTGAAGATATACCGGGCCGTGACGGTACAGTCAGTGCCGAAGCTGTTCCACCCGCCGCCGCGGATGACTCGATAATTGCCGGAAATCGTACTGGTCCATTCCCAGACATTCCCGGCCATGTCGCAAATTTCATATCCATACGACCCGAAAGCACCCGCGAGGGTTGTGCCATACGGGTGTGTGGAGCCACAGTAGTTGGCAATATCATTATTTATATCGGTTCCGCAACCATAAATGAAGCTGCCATCATAATCCGCCGCTGCCTGCCATTCCCATTCGGTCGGCAGTCGATAGCCATAGAAGTTACAGAAAGCAGTGGCTCCATACCAGCTTACATACGTAACCGGATGATTTTCAAAACCGCTATCCACACGGAATGATCCGGCGGTGTAATGAATTCGGGCCGCTCCGCCGTTGGTGGAGCCATCATAGGTATATCCCGGGCCGGCCAGATTATAATAAACCAGGCCGACAAAATCTTCTCCTTCGTTGAAACCGCTGGCTCCCAAAACCCCGTTGCCTTCTATGGTTATATCGCCGGAAGCCAAAGCACCGTTGAGGTAGTGGCAATACTGCGCGTTTGTCGTTTCGTATTTGCTCATCTGGCCGCTGAATCCTTCATGGCCGGAAATCCCGGGATCTGTAATATCCAGCCAAACCATCCCCGCCGGTTCCACCGTGACGTAAGGTCCCATCGAAATTACCAGATTTACCGCAGAGCCTGGATATACCGTACTGCCGGATGTCGGGGTTGTACCGATTACCTTGTCCGCTATCATTGTATCACTATAACTCCATAGATAGAAACCCCTTGCTAGCGACGCGGTGGTAAGGGAGGTTTCCGCTTCTGTTTGAATCATCCCGCTCAAATCTGGTACTTCCACTGTTGTTTTCAGCCAATGCTTGCTAAGCAAAGCAAGATCTTCATTATCTACCCGTCCGTCTTCATTCAGATCGGGGTATAGGTAAATCATAAATCCATTCGTCAGCAACAATTCACCATCCACACTATTGCTGACGTGTACATCCCATCGGCCTGCCGGAGTATGGACCGGAATATCGAACATTGCCTCTACGGTGGTGGCATCCACACCCAGCCAGTGGGTAGCGGCAATTACTTCATCTCCTTTCGTCAGCCAGACTTTGGTAATGGTGGAGGTCTCCTGAAAAAAGGTGGTTCCCTCACCGGTGATAATTGCTTTGATATTTTGCGGGGCTGAGGCATTTGGGGTGATATCGCTGATACTTTGGGCGGAAACCACAGCGGAGATCATAATAGAAAAAACGGCTGCATTTACAATTGTCAGAAAACTTTTCATACATCTCTTCCCAATCAAGGTCCATTCATTAATAACCGAAAAACACTATACCTCTTCGCTTGGGTGTAAACTTCTGTTGTGGGCAATTCTGTTCCTATCTAATCGGCTACTTCGAAAAAAAAGAAGAAATATCTTCAAACATTTTTTACAAAAAATTTATCGTAATGGATTAGGCGGAGGAGATGCTTCTTTCCCCCGTATATGGGCAGGCCAAAAACGCGACTTGTTAATCTCATTCAAAAAAAAAGAGACAGGTGAAAAACACCTGCCTCTTCAAAGACATTTACAAAATCCTGTCGATTATTATCTCTTTCTTCTGATGAGGAAGAGACCGCCAATGGACAATAATCCAATCGTGACTGGCTCGGGTACTATCGGGGTCATGGTTAGGTTAGAATATACTTGGTCAAAGCTTTTTGAAAAATCGGATATGGTTTTATTTACGTTAAAACTAATCTGAACGATGTCTCCGATGGGATACACAAAATCACCGCTTAAGCTGCCGCCGGTCACCTGGAACTGTCCATTGCCTGCGAGAAGCCCGGCGTTATTGAAAACTTCGATCAAATTCAAACTCGTAATATTTCCAGCCAGCAGCACATTGGCAGCGCCATCCAGAAAAGTCAGGGATCCACCCGCGAACTGCCCCGAGGCGATACCACCTGCCGAGACATCCGCCATCAGAGTGGTTGCCATGGTAAACGACCCATTGGCATAGGTTGTCTGGTTCCCAATGGTGTCTTCTACTACGACATCCGTCGCATCGCCAAGCGATAACACACCAGTACCCGCCGTGTAATTAGTATCCACGTCGTTTACGCTTATAGACTTGATAGTACCCCACGACACCGACATAACACTCAGAACAATCACACTCGCAACAAAAATACTTTTCCTCATTTTCATCTCCTTAAAATTTATTCCTTATATCCTTTTGATCATATTAACAGACTTCACTTACCTTAATATATTGATTTGCCGACCCGGTGTCAATACAAAAAGTGATAAAAATCAGAAAAAAATTTGGTAGTACCAAATGGGTGTGTGGTTTTGTGAATTTTTTAAAAACCAGGCCAAAAAGTGAAAATTCGTAAATTCAGTAATGACAAATACATATATAATTATTAAAGTGAGATCATGTTTCACGATGCCTATATAATTCAGGCGGGCATGCTTAAAAATATTCTTATTATTTTTGCAATTTTTTTTATAGTGATTATTGGACCATGCAAAAAAGTCGGGATTTTCTTATCGTCATAACTATAAAATACTATGAGCAAAGATCTTGCAAGAAAAACATTCCGGCTGTACAATTCCGGGTTGCTGAATGGATGAAATTGGTATGGTCTGACAAAAAGGCAAGAATTTGTTATGTCGCTACTCGGAATGCAGGATGTGAGTGTGGGTTTTGGCGGACCTAGCTTACTGGAACATATGAACTTACAGATCGATCCGGGAGAACGCATTTGCCTGATTGGACGCAACGGGGTAGGCAAAACCACCCTGCTAAAGCTGATTATCGGAGAATTGCAGCCAGATAACGGGGTGGTTTCCCGAGCACCTCTCCTTACTGTAACCGTTCTGGCTCAGGAGGTCCCGGACGCCCTGGCAGGTACCGTCTTCGATCAGGTCTCGACCGGGCTGGGTTCACGCGGCAAATTGCTGGCCCAGTATCATCAGCTCAGCCACCGCATCGCTGCCGAATCGCATAGCGAAATGTTGCTGGGCCGATTGGATACGCTCCAGCATGATCTGGACCGCGAAGATGGCTGGCAGATGAACCGCCGGGTCGAGGTGATTATCGAAAAAATGAAACTCGATCCCGATGTGGATTTCGCCAGCCTCTCGGCCGGAATGAAACGCCGGGTCATGCTGGCCCAGGCCATCGTCTGCGAGCCGAATATCCTCCTGCTTGATGAACCGACCAATCATCTCGATATCGAGGCGATCCAGTGGATCGAAAATTTTCTCGATGATTATAATGGAACCCTGATTTTTGTCAGCCACGACCGTGCTTTTTTGAAAAAGCTATCGACCCGGATTATCGAACTGGACCGCGGGCAGTTGCGCAGTTTCGCCTGCGATTATGAAACCTATCTGCAGCGAAAACAGGCGGCCCTGGACGCCGAGGCAACCGAACAGGCCTTGTTCGATAAAAAACTGGCTCAGGAAGAGGTCTGGATTCGCAAAGGAATTCAGGCTCGCCGCACCCGTAATGAAGGGCGGGTTCGGGCCTTGAAAAAAATGCGTGTGGAGCGGTCCCAGCGAAAAGAAATCTCCGGCCCCGTTCGTATGCAAATGAATGAGGCCCAGCAATCCGGCAGAAAGGTGATTGAGGCAAAGGATATTTCCTTTGCCTATTCTCCCGAAAAACACCTTATTTCCGGTTTTTCCACCACCATCCTGCGCGGTGACAAAATCGGGATCATCGGGCCCAACGGTTCCGGCAAGACCACCTTGCTGCGGGTGCTGCTGGGGGATTTGCAGGTGACGCAGGGCAGTATCCGGCATGGGGTGAATCTGGAGATTGCCTATTTCGATCAGCTCCACGCCCAACTGGACGACGCGAAAACCGTCTATGAAAATATCGCCGACGGCAATGAAACCGTATATATCAACGGTAAACCCCGGCATATTATCGGCTATCTTCAGGATTTTCTCTTTACTCCGACCCAGTCCCGCAATCCCGTGGGAAATCTTTCCGGTGGGGAGCGGAACCGGCTGCTGCTGGCACGGCTGTTTATGCGTCCCTCCAATGTCCTGGTCCTCGATGAGCCGACCAACGATCTGGATATGGAAACACTGGATTTGCTCGAAGAGTTTCTTCTGGATTATCCCGGCACCGTGCTCCTGGTAAGTCACGACCGCGAATTCCTGAACCATGTGGTAACGAGCACGCTGGTATTGGAAGGCGGCGGGATTGTGAAGGAATATGTCGGCGGCTATGACGACTGGCAGCGGCAAAGAACAAACCCGCCGGAAAAAAAAGCCGAACCTGCGAAAAAAACTCTCGAACCGCCGGCTTCCAAATCTTCCAAAGACCAGCAGCGCAGACTGACATTCAAAGAAAAAAAAGAACTGGAAAACCTGCCGCCGTTGATTGAAAAACTGGAACAGGAGCAGCAGCGATTGCACGAAGAAATGGCGGCACCCGATTTCTATAAAAAAGGGCCGCAAATCGCCGCCGCCGCTACCCGCCTGGAAGAAATTGACCATCAGGTAGCGGAGAGCTATCGCCGCTGGGAAGAGTTGGAAAAACTCCAATCCTGACCTGCGGTTAATACCACACGGTAACAATCAAATGCTGTTCAGCCCTTTTGCCTTCCACTACTCCGACGGTGGTGGTGCAAAATTTAATCAGAATATCGGGATTGTCATCCAGCCATTCATTAACCTGGTCATCCAGATATTTAATCGCCGCGTCCGCCAGTTTCGTATGAAAGGTGCGAACCCGTGTGGCCCCGGTTCCGGTGGTTAAAGGCCTTTTATACTGGATATTTTCCTGTCGGCTCAGCTTCGATTCACTTTCGAAAGTATGAATATGGCTGGAAGGCACAACATTGCCGGGTGGGGGCGGGCTGGCAGCGGCATGGTTGGGGCTGGAAGAACCCAGCGGAGGCAGTTTCGTATTGAGTTTAATTTTGTCTTCAAAGGGAATAGGGGAATCTTGGAATTCGTTTTTATCCGTCATTACAGGCTCCTGTGTTGAAGAATCGATAAATTACAGAAACGAACGATTTTGCTCGCCGAAAGGCCCCCGTATAGTAAAGGAGTTAGGAGAATAAGTCAACCAAAGATAGCCGGGAAAATCGCACCGGGTAAATTTTCATTGACAAATTCGTTAAATACACAAAAATAAGGCAGTTATGGTATTTACGATCCATCGTTATATTTTTCGTGATCTGCTCAAGACCTTTAGCCTGGCAACCCTGATTTTATGCACGGTGCTGGGATTGGGGCTGATGCTTCGTCCCCTCCAGCAGTTCAGCGTGGACCCGATCCAGGTACCCACCCTCATCTTTTGCACCTTACCGATCACGCTTACGATGGTAATCCCGATCGCCGCTCTCTTGGCCGCCACCGTCAATTACGGCCGCCTGGCCGCTGATAACGAAATCAGCGCCTGCAAAAGCAGCGGTATCGGCCTGTGGACCCTGGTGTACCCGGCCCTGGCCCTGGCGCTGCTGGTCGGAATCGTCACCCTCCTGCTGGCTTTCCATGTCATACCCACCTATACCCAAAAATTCGATTCCATCATCACCGCCGATGCTGAGTCCATTCTCTATCGAAATATCGAAAAGCAGGGGAACCTGGATCGATTGTCGAAAGGGTATCGGATTCATGCCGATTATGCGTATCCCGATCAGCATTGCCTGACCGGAGTGGTATTGTACAAAATGGACGGCAAGGAGGTGGAGCAGATCTACGCCGCGCAGCGGGCCTGGATCTATTTTCAGCCGGGCCAGAGAACCAACCAGATCCTCCTGCGACTCCAGGCACCCATCGGCATTGTCGGGAACAGTTGCGTTGAATTGCAGGATACCACTTTCTCTATTAGCGTTCCCAATATGTGGCGGGATGATATCAAATTCAAAAACCTGGCCGATTTGAAGGCCATCCAGGAGGATATGTCCCTTTTCTACCCGATTCAGGAGCAAATGGAAAAAATTCGCCGGCAGGTGCTGGTAGAAAAATATGCCGAATGGGCGAATCAGCACTTCAGCGAGGAGGGCTTTCTTGATGTCATCCAGGGGGATCATCGGCTGCGGATTTATGCCGATGATTGTCAATTGTATGGTTTGAAAAAGGAAGACAAAAAAAACGAATCCCGGCGGAATCGAACGGCGCAGTTGAACAGCCAGAGTCATAAACCCGTCCGGGTCGATTATTTTTATCAAAGTAAGGATACCAAGCCGGAGAGACGGTTCGTGGCGCAGAAGGCCAGTCTGTTTGTGGATCCCGAATCGCAAAGGCCAACCGTGATTCTTACCCTGGAAGAAGTCCAGGCCACCTATTTGAATCAATCCTATGAAATCAGCCATCGGGTCTATCCGTTTACGGATATCCAACTGCCCGATGAGGTCTTGCAGATGGCCGATCAGTTGACCTTGAACGAAATATTGGACGAGAAAGTGCAAATCCCTCTGCAGCAGGAGGAGCCTACCGTCTATTTGCAGAGATTGTACTCCCTCATCCGTGAGGATTGCCGCCAATTGCAGTCGGAAATCCGTGCGGAAAAGCATTGCCGCCTGGCCTTTGGCGTCAGTTGTGTGGCCCTGGTCCTGCTGGGCGTGGCACTGGGAATCGTTTTCCGCAGCGGCCATCTGCTGACGGCCTTTGGTGTCAGTTTTGTTCCCGCCGCCCTCTGCCTGATCACCATTGTTACCGGCCAGCATATTGCCGAACAAAATGATGTCAGCACCAATACCGGCATCCTGTTCCTTTGGTCCGGAATTCTGGCTGTGATGGTGGTAAATGGGTTTATTTACCGGAGGCTCTTAAAACAATAAAATGAAATCCGAACCGGAAAATTATCGATTCGATCTGGTGGCTCTGCCTAAGATTCTCGATCGCTATATCGCCCGCGAATTCCTGCAGAGCTATGGGATCGCCATTCTGGTCGTCTTGTCCCTGCGCATCATTCTGGACCTGTTTGTGAATCTGGACGAATTCGCCGAGAGCAAGGAGCAGGGAATTCTCGTTGTTCTCGCTGATATCGTCAGCTACTATAGTCCCCGTCTTTTTGAATATTTTCGCGATTTCGCCGGTACCAACATCATTCTGGCTGCCGCGTTTTCCCTGGCCCGTATGATGCGACAAAACGAACTCACCGCCGTTCTCGCCTCCGGCGTCAGCTTGAAACGGGTTATCGCCCCGATTGTCTTTTTGGGTTTCCTCTTGAATATCGTCATGGTCCTGGATCAGGAAATGGTCTTGCCCCGTCTGGCCGACCGGCTGGTGCTCAAGCATGACGAAATGGAACATTCGCGCGAGGTGTCCGTCTGGCTGCTGCCCGATACGATACAGAACCTGGGGGATCAGGCTGCCTCCGATCTGAACCGGAAAATCCCCGCCGATATCCGCCAGGAATCCCTGTTGTCCTCCGCTCAATATGATCCTTCGGAAAAAAAAATGACCGGCTTTCTGGTGCTTTTGCGTCAGGAGGGTAGGGTGGTCGGCAGAATCACTGCGGACCGGGCCGACTGGGATCCGGCCCAACAACTGTGGATTTTGGAAAATGGCAAATATTTCAGTTTCCAGCCGACGGAGGACAAATCGACCCTGGCCACGGAGATACTGCCGATCCGCTATTATCAATCCGGCATCACCGCCGAGTATCTCTGGCTCCAGAGAAATTCCAATTACAAAAGCTATATGAGTTACTTTGAAATCACCCATCTCCTGCGGCGCGGTTTGAAACCCGCTGAACGGGCCGAGGCCGTCAGCGAACGCCATTTCCGCTTCACCGACCCGATTATCAACATGGTCATGCTCCTGCTCGGCCTGCCCATGCTCGTCTCCCGCGAACGGCGAAATACCAAAACCGCCATCTTCCTGGCCATCCTCGGCGCCGGCGGCTGTTTCGTCACTACCTTTACCTGCAAGCTGCTGGGCGGCGGTATGATCGATCCCCTCCTGGCCGCCTGGATCCCCATCATCGTCTTCCTGCCCCTCTCCGTCATCGCCCTCGACGGCCTGAAAACGTAAAGGGAAGATTGCAGGCTAAAAAATCCCTGATTTTGACGGAACCGCCAAAAGTCGATATTGACTTCCAAAAGCAGATCTGGCTCCCCAATAACAAGGGGACGACGAACTTTTGACGCTGGTGTCAATTTTTCACTAGACATTCGGGGAAGGGTATAAACCCACCATGACTACTCCTTCTGCGATCAGTCGAGGAGTAAAATCTACAGCAAAATCGCGTAGTCAAAATCTACTCAAAATCTATTTTCTGGGTTTTTAGCCCAAAAATCCACTGGAGGCGAGGGGAATCGAACCCCTATTTGCTCGATGCGACCGAGCTGTGCTCCCGTTACACCACGCCCCCAACTCCAATGGGGCCTATTATAGCGGATGGGGATAGCGTGGCAATGGAATTTTAAGGGTAAAAAGGGGGATTTTCGTGATATGTGCCGGTTTTGGCTGGGAAAATGGGCAGGTTTGGTTATTTTAATACGAAGTTTTGCAAAATGGAGGTTAGGCATATATTATTTCCGAAAATCTCCGCAAAGATTTTCGAGAAATAATTTTACAAGTATAGATAGTATTCCGTTAGCGTTTGGAAAGAAAAAAAGAAGAATGACTTTTTTTCATTCCAAAGTATGCCTAATCTCCATTTTACAAAACTTCAGTTAATAATATGCAGAGGAATTTTGGATGAGTGAAATCCATTCGGAACAGATTGGCGGAATGACGGCGGCGGAAGCGGTTCGGCGGCAGCGGCTATGGGCGGGTCAGGTATGCCGGGACCGGCTGGAGGGGCCAATCCGGCGGGTGGCCGGGGCGGATGTGGCATTTAATAGGGATGGCAGGGTGGCAATAGCCGTGGTGACGCTCCTGAGTTATCCGGGGATGGAGCTGCTGGAGTATGCCCAGGCTTCGCGAGCGGTGGAGTTTCCGTATATCCCCGGATTGCTGTCGTTTCGGGAGGCGCCGGTGGTAATCGCGGCGGCGCGGCAATTGAAGCAGCGGCCGGATGTGCTGCTGATCGACGGGCAGGGGGTGGCGCATCCGCGGCGGTTTGGGCTGGCCTGCCATGTGGGGGTGGAGTGGGGGTGGCCGACCATCGGCTGTGCCAAGGGCCGGCTGATCGGGGAGTACCGGGAGCCGGGGTGGAAGAAGGGAGGTCGCTGCCGGCTGCTGGATCAAGGGGAGGTAATCGGAACGGTGTTACGCAGCCGCCAGGGGGTAAAGTGTCTTTATGTTTCCGTGGGGCATCGGGTGGAGCGGGAACAGGCGGTCGAGATTGTTCTGCGATGCTGCCAGCGGTACCGGTTGCCGGAGCCGACCCGGCTGGCTCATCAGTTGGTCAGTATGTTGCGTTATTCGGCGGGGACTTTGTGATCGTAGAATTTTTTGGCGAGATCCTCAGCAAAGAGGGCGATTGACTCCTGGTAGATCATGGCATGGGCCTCGTCACTGAAAAGGGAAGGCCCCAGCTTGGGATACACGACTTCCACATCGGTCTGAAAGGCCGGCTCATTGGGGGTGGCGGAGTCCATTTCATACACGCGGATATCGGCCGCAATGTTTGCCCGGAGCAGGTTGATGGAATCTTCCTCCCGCATGGTGAACTGGACCAAATCGATATAGAGGACGCGGGCGGCCTGGAAATGCTGTCCGATTTCGGAGATGGGGATGCTGAGCCAGTCGATTTTTTCACGCTGGTAATTATCCACCGATTCGGGATCGACAAATTGGGCGGTTTTGACATTTTTTTTAATCCGGTCTGCCGTTGCCAGGGCGATGTTCAGGCCGGTGTAGGGGTATTCGAAGTCGATGGCGGGATTGGTGACGACGAAAATAACGGTGGTTTGTTTTTCCAGGCCGGTGTATTCGGCTTTCACTTTCTTATCGGGTTGGCCGAAGAGGACATAAGCGGGATATGCTAGGATGTTACAACCGGTCATACAGAGAGCAGTCAGTATTAGAATAATGGTACGAAACATAGACTTTCCTCCATTTTGCAAAACTTCAGTTAGTGAGTTTCCAACCAGACAGCATAACATTTCCAGAGCCAGGAAGCAAGGATAACCGCGGCGGCGGAAATCAGGATGATATACCAGTTTAGATTTTCGGTCATTTTGTCTAGTTTCCGGCCCATCAGGGCGGCATACCCGCTAAGCAGGGCCGCCAGGAGCAGGCAGCCCAGGGCGGCCAGGGTGCCGGCGGGCTGAATGAGCCATGCCTGATAGAGCCTGCCCCGGATGGTATGGGCGAAGGCGGTGGTCATGCCGCAGGTGGGGCAGGGGTAGCCGGTTCGCTGGTAGAAGCCGCAGGCGGGCAGGTGGAGCTGCTGATGGGAACCCAGGCCGGAGGGGTCTGGTTCGATATAGAATGCCAGGGCCAGGATCCCGGTGCAGGCCAGGACAATACAGCCCGCTCCCAATCGATAGAGGAGGGAGGCCTGGACAGGCACAACTTTCCTGGTCTGGTCAATTTCCGGCTGGAATTCCGGTGTAGGGGGGAAGGCCGCCCGTTGGTTTTTTGCGTATGCAGCATTCTGGCTCATAACAATACCCATTGTAATGCAGGATGGGCATTTGTCAAGACACGGTTTTGGGGGTGTCTGGGGTTATGGGCTTTTAGTAATGGACCAGCCAGTTCTCCGCGAAGATGACAAGATCTTCGATGTCAACCCGGCAATCGGAGTTCAGATCGCTGGGAATTTGCCGAACCGGTGTCTGGCCGGTGATTTTCACATCGTCGATACCCCAGTACCATTCCCAGTTGGCATTGTAATAGTGCCAGCGAACCTGGACATTGCTGCTGCCGGCGGCAAGACTGGTCAGGTC
Organism: uncultured Pirellulales bacterium; assembly: GCA_964580995.1. Classification (GTDB taxonomy): domain Bacteria; phylum Planctomycetota; class Phycisphaerae; order Sedimentisphaerales; family SM23-30; genus JAKJEP01. The sequence goes on along the minus strand of CAZOMV010000123.1, from coordinate 4,392 downwards.
AAGTTGAACCGGGCCGGAATATTTCTGGCCGGTATATTGAGCCAGGTTTTGCCAGGCCCCGCCGTTCACGCGGATGTCCACATCGGCGATCTCCGCCTCGTAGTTGACAAAGAAATGACTGAATTCCAGATTAACCGTTTCAAACGCGGTGCAATTGAGACTGGGGGTGATTAGTTGTTCATCCATGTCGATGGCCCCGGCAGCGTCACTGTTGCAGACCATGAAGCTGCCATTGACATACGCCTGATTATCCGGATAGCTGCTTGCCTGTGCGATCTGCCAGGTTTTGCCATCGGAGTAACCGTCGATGACAGACCAGCCGGCGGGCAGGCCGGCGGTGAAATCGGTTTCCAGAATCGCAAACCAGGGTTTAATTTCAGCGGTAGCTTCGATGGTTTCCGGTGATCCGGCACCATTATCACCATCTTCGTAGATGGCGAAAAGATCCTGACTGCCGGTGGCCTGAATAGTGCCGTCCCCGGCGACGATAGCGGCATGAGTCAAGGAGATACTACCGGTGAAATAGCCGGAATTGGCGGGATTTTCGGTCAAGGTCATGGTTTCATAATCGCTGCATGTCTCCAGCGTGATATTTTGAGAACCGTAGCCGAGTATCCCGCTGTCGAGGAGGGTAACGGTAATAGTATCCGGTGCGGCATATTGTAATTGATTAAATTGGAGGATGCCGCTGCTGGCGGTACCGGTGAAATCCTGGTTCCAGCGATTTCCGCAATTCGAACCATTTTGGGATTTCCCGGTGCCAATGCTTTTGGGAGAAAAGATCCAGCCGCTTTTAGAGGCGTTGACGGTAAAACTGGTATTGGAAGGCACATGGACCAGGGCATAGATACCTTTTTCGTTTGTTATGGCCTGATAGGTATTGTTTGCGGTAACGGTAGCCCCGGCAATGGCAGAGCCGCCCGGGTCCAGAACCCGACCGCTGATGATTTCTCCAGTCCCGCTGGTAAAAACATTATATACGCAGGTTTTCACGGTATCATAGTCGTTAATTGTGGGCAGGTTATACCAGGCGTTGCTGGAACCACCCCAGCCCATATTCAGGTGGTGGTAAAGGGTGGCTCCTTCGTAGCCGTATCCGTCACAGATAATCGAATGATTATTATCTCCTCCTTTAATGGCCAGTTGGCAGGGGTTTTGGGCATCGAGATTAGGATTGAGCATCCGGTTCAGCTCTGTGCCCAGGCTGGGGTACCGAATGGCAATGGCATTGCTATACTGAAAAGGATCTTTATAGCGATCCGCCGCATCATAGGTGTCGGCGGATGACCCATCGGATTTGTACCGCATTCCGACAGAAACACCGGCATCGTAACAGAGATTTCCGATAGCCTGTCTCTGGGTTGTGGTTATTGTGCTGTTGGGCGTTAGGACCATTGCGGACCAGTTGTAAGATCCACCCGAACCATCCCCTCCGCGGAGTGATCGTAAAGTAGGTACGATGGAATCGCCAATATAGATAAAATAAGAGTGTGATCCGATCCCGGAGGCAGGATGCTGGTGGTATCGCATCAGTTGTGCCATGGCAGTAGCGACACAGCCGCAGATATAATTGTTAGGGGTATAGTAGTTATAACAAGGGGATCCCGAAACGTTACCCTGATTCCAGGTAGTCTGAGTCAGAGGAGCCACCCGGACATCTGAAATGGTGGAAGATCCCGCCGTTTCACCCGAATCGTTATCGAGGGAATCCGCTGAATTATTATCCAGGGAATCTGTTGAATTCGAGTGTGTCTGGAGGTTTTTCCAATACTTTTGGGCTTTTTGGGTGTTTTCCTGGAGTTCGGTTTTCAGGTTTTTCTGTATTTTATCGGGAGTTGCGTGAAATTTACGAACGGTTTTGATTCGGTTGGGCAGGTCATAGCTGACCAGGGCGCCGAGGGGATTATCCAAGGAAGGATCGAAGGTGCCGGTAGGGGCAAAGGCGATGATGGGTTCCACTTCATCATCGGCCGGGACGATGACAAAGCCATCGGGCTGGAGGTACACTACATAATAAAGGGGTTCATTTTGTTCGTCCTGGAAGGTGATGACATCCTCGATCCGGTCCGGCAAGGGGGTGTCCAGCGGGGTGGGGTTGACTTTGAGCCAGCCCTTAACGGACTTTTCGGCCTGCTGCCTAGTGGCAGGTTTGGCGAAGACGGGGCCTGCGGTGGTCAGCAATAAAAGGATAATAATTGTTAAAATAGGTAAATTCTTGCGAATCCGGGAGGATGGCACTGAAATTACATGCATGAGTAATCTCCATATCAATCTTTTACCGAGATCCCTTGGCAGTTCGAGTGCGGATCAACCGACCAAAAGCCTCGTGTCAATTTTAGTAAATAAGCGGCGTTAAGGCAACTATATTTTATCGGGAAATCGCCAGTTGCAAAATGGGGGTTAATTTGCTAATCTGTAGCGATTTTGTAACGAGTATGGAATTCAGCTAAGGAAATACTATGCCTAAGCGTACAGATATCAAGAAGATACTGATTATCGGATCCGGGCCGATTGTTATCGGACAGGGATGCGAGTTTGATTATTCGGGGACCCAGGCCTGCAAGGCGCTGCGGGAGGAAGGGTATGAGATCGTGCTGGTCAATTCGAACCCGGCGACGATCATGACCGATCCGGAAATGGCGGACCGGACCTATATCGAACCAATTACACCCGAAGCAATTACAAAAATTATCATCAAGGAAAGACCCGACGCGGTTCTGCCGACGCTGGGGGGGCAGACGGGGCTTAATACGGCGGTGCAATTAGCGGATCAGGGGGTATTTGATAAGTATAAAGTGGAGATGATCGGTGCCAATCGTGAAGTAATTCACAAGGCGGAGGACCGCAGGCTCTTTGGGGAGGCGATGGTAAAGATCGGATTAAAAATGCCGCTGAGCCGGCTGGCGTATAACATGCCGCAGGCGATGGAGGCGTTGGAGGTGATCGGGTTGCCGGCGATTATCCGGCCTGCCTTTACGCTGGGCGGCACGGGCGGCGGGATTGCCTATAACCGCATGGAATTCGAGGAAATCTGCGCCCGGGGGCTGGAATATTCGATGATCCACGAGGTGCTCATCGAGCAGTCGGTGATCGGCTGGAAGGAATATGAGCTGGAGGTGATGCGCGACAATCTCGATAATGTCGTGATTGTCTGTTCGATTGAAAATTTCGATCCGATGGGGGTGCATACGGGTGATTCGATCACGGTGGCCCCGGCCCAGACGCTGACGGACAAGGAATATCAGTTGATGCGGGACGCGGCGATGGCGATTATCCGGGAGATCGGCGTCGAAACGGGCGGTTCCAATATTCAGTTTGCCATCAATCCGGCCAATGGCGAAATGGTGGTGGTGGAGATGAATCCGCGGGTGTCGCGCAGCTCGGCTCTGGCTAGCAAGGCCACCGGCTTTCCGATAGCCAAGATCGCGGCGAAACTGGCCTGCGGCTATACGCTGGATGAGATTTCCAACGATATTACCCGCGAGACGCCGGCCTGTTTTGAGCCGACGATCGATTATTGCGTGGTGAAGATTCCCCGCTGGACGTTTGAGAAGTTTCCCGAAGCGGATGAGACGCTGACGACCCAGATGAAAAGCGTGGGTGAGGCGATGAGTATCGGCCGGACGTTTAAGGAAGCATTGCAGAAGGGGATCCGGTCGATGGAAGTGAAGCGGTTCGGGTTGGGGCTGGACCCGAACGACAAATGGCTGCGGCATATCCGGGGGCTGGATAATCACAGCCGGGAGCAGATGCATCGCGAGGGGAACAGCGGGCCGCTGCGGACGACGTATCCGATTCCGGAGGCGCATCTGCGCCGCAAACTGATTCAACCCTGTCAGGGCCGGCTGTATTATATCCGTTATGCCTTTAAGATGGGCTGGACGGTGGAACAGGTGAACGAGCTGACGAATATCGATCCGTGGTTTTTGGCGAATGTGAAGGAACTGATCGATTTTGAAGGTGAACTGGCGAAATATTCCGCTCTGGAAGATCTACCGATACCAACGCTGCGGCAGGCCAAGCAGTGGGGCTACAGCGATTATCAGTTGTCGTACCTCTACGGCGTGACGGTGGAGCAGGTGCGCGAGCAATGCCGTCGGAACCATATTGAGGTCGGTTATAAACTGGTGGATACCTGCGCGGCGGAGTTTGAGGCTTACACGCCGTATTATTACTCGACGTACGAGACTCCGTTTGAGAAGGTCGGCCGGGATGGCACTTCGTCCTTTCAGATGGATGATGAGATCCGGGTTACGGACAAGAAGAAGATCATGATTCTGGGCGGCGGCCCCAACCGGATCGGGCAGGGGATCGAATTTGATTACTGCTGCGTCCATGCGGCGTTTGCCGCCCGGGAGATGGGCTTTGAGGCGGTCATGGTCAACAGCAATC
>CAZOMV010000122.1:0-15476 GCA_964580995.1 uncultured Pirellulales bacterium | reverse complement strand
GACGAACAATGGCACGGAACGGCAGATTCGGCCGGTCGTTATTGACCGACGCATCTCCACCTGCGGTCTGCGTTACTATCAGGATGGGATACTCGTGTCGGACCAGGAGACAGGTTTCAACTGGTACAACAGCAATTGTGCCGCTACAATCGGCCTGTATGCTTTGGATGCATATCTACGGTCGTTGCCGGAAAAGAAATAGTATCCGATAGGGTGCAAAAATTAAGAAGCTGGCACTTTCTTAAAAATCCTTGCGTAAGAATCAAAGATTTTCTGATGCAACTAATGCTTTAGTGAAATTTTGGCTGGTTTTTTCGTTTGGTTGTCCTGGTCTGCATTCACCTCAAATCGCTGCAGTTTCGCTTGAAAACCCGGCCGCTCTAATACGGCAGGATTAATTATATGATCCGGCAACATGCCCTGGGCCGCTCGCAACATTCCTTGGCCTATTAAACTCCCGGTCGCATGACACGCCTGCCGAGTAGAAGGCAGCCAGTGAGGAGTCAGGATCACATTATCCAGCTTGATCAGGGGATCATTGGCAGGCAGCGGTTCCGTAGCAAAAACATCCAATCCAGCTCCGGCTATCCAGCGTTCCCACAGACATCGAACCAATACTTCCTGCTGTACCAGTTCCCCCCGGGCCACGTTAATAAAATAGGCGGTCGGTTTCATTAACCGGAATTCTTTCTCTCCTATCATGCCATGATTATGTTTCTCCAGCCGACAGTGCAAACTGACAAAATCCGATTCCCGAAGCAGGGTATCCATACGATCCAGAAGCGTGATCCCCAGTTTTTCGGCTTGTTCTTTTTTCGCATGAGGAGAATAGGCCAGAATACGCATCTGGAAAGGCTGAATCAGGCGAGCCAGTTCCATTCCGGTTTTCCCCAAGCCGATAATACCCAGGGTTAATCCTTCCAGATCCAAACCGATAATTTTCGCTTGCTGGTTCCAGCAGCCGCTGCGTGCCATTTTTTCCTGTTCGGGTAGCCGTTTGGCCAAAGCCAGCATTAACAGGAAAGCGGAAGAAGCGGTGGAATGCGTCAGTGTATGCGGTGCGTTAAAAACCGCTATGTCGTTTTGGGTGCAGGCCTCCAGATCGATTTTGTCATACCCCGCCCCGGCCCGGCCGACCACCACCAGGTTCTCCGCTCCCTGGGCAAAGGCAGAGGCTTTTAACCAAGGACGGAATATAATCAGCCCATGGGCCTCGGCAATGTGTTCAGACTCAATCTGGAGAGAATACAAACGGCTCCAATAGGTCTGATCCCCGACCACTGGCGCGTGATCCTTTATAAATCCATATTGTATATAGGGAATCTTCTCATAAAGGCCCAAACCTATATCACCATAGGCTACTTCACCGGTTTCATCCAGATAATCACCGGTATATACTAAATTGAACGTTCGCATAGCAATTTCTCCTTTTCCGCTTCGATTAAGCCATCACCATTATTTCTTTCTGGTTTCCAAACACTTTTTCCAGCCTTTTTGAGACGTATCCAGATACGCACCTGGATCATATAAATGCTCGCAAAGCACATCCAGATTCAGATCCAGATCCACACCCAATCCCGGCGTGGGCGGCAGGGACGAGTGGCTGTTTTTCTGATTGAGCTGAGGGACAAAAGTGACCAGATCATTCGTCCAGGGATCGTTAAACGGATCAAAATATTCCTGAATTAAAAAATTATCCACACAGGCAGCCAACTGGAAACACACTACCATTGCCACCGAAATCTCGCTTTGATACAGGGCGATCCAGGCTCCGTTGGCTTTGGCGATATTGGCGATCCCCAGTAACGGCAAGCCGATATCCCGTCGTTGCCACATGGCTTCATGTTGATCGAGATTCATGAAATTTATATCCTCTGCACCTATTGTTCTTACTCGGGTACGATCTCCGTATCCAGCTCCGGACGCTCAAACATCGGAATCCACTTACCGGAAGGTGTGATATCCACAATCGTATTCCCTCGCCACTTTTCCGTATATTCCGTACCGTCTAATGATCCCGGTGTTTCCTTCACTTCCGCTATCCGAAGCGGATAGGTCACGGTCAATTGCTGCCCCTGATTAACCTTCTCAAAGACCGCATATTCCCCATCCCATACTACCTCAATAGGCTTCTTTTGTACGTAAGCTTTTACATTCTGCTTCGGTGCCCAGCCCGGTACACGCACCAGGACATTTTCAGCACTCTTCACGATCACATTCACTTCCCCGCGATGTGGAAGACAGGAAATCACATCCACTAGCGGTGAGGTCCTGTTGAAAGCCATATTAACTCTCGTTTCTTTTACATGGCCGCTTACCGTCTCGGACCAGATAGCATGCGCTGCCCGAACTGTGGCATCGGCACAGCAGCCCTGCATGTGAATTCCCGGTAATTCCGGGTCTAGATCAGAGGGCAATGCATTCACCCAGTCGGGAAAACCGCAGGCGCCTAATTGTTGACCTACCATCCGTTCTGACGTAAGTAGAGCTTCCTGGTAACGGCGGTTTAACTCTCGCTCCTGCTCCTCAGGTGTTGTTTGGGGAGTATCGCTTTGGAAGCCAGTTTCTGCCTTGAGCCAGAGAACAGGAGCACCCATATCAATCGATTTCGTCTCTTCTGGAATTTCAATGCCGTATTTCTCACTCAGATAACTTTCCACGGCCTGCTGTTGCGTTTTATCAACCGTATCGTATATAATCAACTCGGCAATACCGCCGTTAAATCGAGAGCCAAACTCTCGTAAAGCTCCAATAGCTGCCACTGTGCCCGTGCCATAATCCAAACCCTTACTCACAGAAGTACCGATGTTTACCCCATCGGCATAAATATTCTTGGAAAGCTCACTATACGTAGTCGTAATAATATGATAACCTTCTGATACAAAATCGGAAGAGGACATCGGATCATAGTGCTCCTCGGTTCCATCGGTAGTGAAAAAATATACGGAGCGGTTTGGATTGATACCAAGATTAATGCCCTTACCCCAATTAATGGGATTATTGTAATTGGAAAAATAGGAATAAGATCCACTCTCGGCAGTTACCTCTAGCACGGCATAAACACTAAATTGTGCTAAACGCAAAGCAGCGCTATTGCTTACTGTAAAGTAATCATTCCCGTCGAACTTAATCACAGATAGATCATTCGCATGAGGAAACTGAACGGAGGATTGTTCCGCCAGGCCTTGAGCAAAGTGGGCATGATTTTCTGATGGTGACTGGTCCTGCCAGACGGTTGCGTTTAAGGACTCTTTTTCTATTTTTTTCTTAAGGCAATCCTTCATCACAGCAAGGTAAGCAGGCTTCAATCGGAACGTCTGTTCCATCAATTGCCCCCGGAATATTTGTTCTGCTCTGTCATAATAGTACACCAGGTTTTGCGGATTATCATCGAGTCTGCTGGCTGCTCCCAATGCTACCGCAGCCTGTACCATATCGCCCATAGTACACCCTTCGCAATCCGCCTGACGCTCCCAACCCGTTGCTACCATCAGCCATTCCCCCAGCCAGCCTGTCATACTCCCTGCGTCCGGATTGCGCTGCGGATCATAGAGCCAGTCAAAAGTATTTTTTGCTTGCTTAATTACCTGCAAACCCGACTCCCTGCGCCCCGCCTTAATCAATTGCTCACCCAGTACCAGTAATCCCGGCAGACAATGGGTATGACCATGCATATGCCAACTGGCTGCGCTGGCCTGGGATTTACCACCAAACGAACCATTGGGCCTGAAACAACCGTCATTGCCTTCCGGATCGCCGCTATGCATGAGTCGGTTCGCCAGCGCCAACGCAAAATCCAGTGATTCCACCTCCCCCGTAAGCTCGTACCACTTGGCATAGGCCCACAGGTTCCAACCGAGTCCCAGATGAAGCCAACCGCCCATGGTCGGATCACCGGTCTCTGTTGCCGGCAATTGACCCGGTGTGATCATACCCTGAGGATACCAGGCGATCGTTCCAATCTCAGGCCAGGTTTCTACCAGGGCAAAACGACGCATGGTGTCAAGGGCTTTATGCGCCCAGGTTTTATACCACTCGGTGCCCGTTTGCTCGTACAACATAATCAAGTTTTTCGCAAACTCTCCATGACCGATCGCGCAGGACCGATTAACAGAATCAGGACTATAAGGCAATCCATAATCCGGATCTGTGCAGAAAAGTAGATAACCCATATGTCCTGTCTCAATGGGATCGTTCTCTTTTTCAGGACCTAACATTTCATGCAAGAGTGCATGCGCTCCTATAGCACGCATATTATTGTCAGGGCCATCCACACTGTGTTGTTTAATGCTCGGCCAGGGTAATGCCCGACAATCAAAACTCAATCGAATAGTTGATTCTCCCCCAGGCAGCATTCCCCAAGGAACCCCACGTTTGCTCATCCACCCTTTCCACGATTCGCGTGCAAGTTCCAGTGGATCCAATGTCTTTGCCTGCCGGGCAAAAACCGGTGGATATAGTAAAAAATCCTTCGTCGTTATCTTGCCCTCCCTGGCTGGAATGGCTTTGCCCGATTTTTCCTCAGCGGCCTTAACCGCAATTGCTATATGGCTTAGGTTGATAATGAGCGACAAAAGTACTAATTGCATTCTCATCGTGTCAGTCTCCATCGTAGTATATAAACTTCGATCTATCATTGTTTTTTGATTACCTCGAATCCTGCCAAGTTAACGTAATGACCTTTGGATTCGGCTGATATTTCCGGGTGAATAGTCAGCTTTATGGTATGCTTGCCAAATGGTAATCCTTCATATTCCCAATTGAAGGGCAGATCGCGACCCGGACCATATTGGTCCACCACAGCAACATTCTTTTCATCAATGGTCACCTCGGCTCTGCCGGCGTCATCATAGCGGCATCCCAGCCAGCGGACGCCAGTACCCTCAAACGTAAAAGTAGCTGTGGCGCCAACAGTATCCGAAGCGTTATACAATCCCCTATTCTCCCAGTCTTGGCTGTAAGAGATTGAGGGTCCGACACCGAGGACGTGATTATGTCCGTAAATGGCGCGATTCTTGGCATCCGGATCGAGATAGAGATAGTAAATCTCGCCTTCTTTGAACTCGTAAAACGGTTTAAATTGAACTGAGGTATCGGCAGCTAGTTGGTATGTGAGTGGCTTACCGGCAACTGGTACCAGAGCCGTCTGAAGATTATCGAAGTCGATCTTGTCGGACGGATTTGAAGTTCCTTTATAGCCATTGCCGGGTTTTGAAGAGCTGGCGGCCAAAACCACTGGACCGTACATAATGGCGGCAGGGAAACCATCCTTTTTGGCGGTGTCCAGACGGCTAAGCCAAAGCTTCATAGGCAGTGTAACCAAGAGCTGATCTCCGTCACGCCAGATGCGTTTTATGGTGGCCCAATTATTTTGGTCACTTTGTACCTCGACTTTGCTGTTGTTCACAACAGCTGAAATTGGTCCGGCAAGCCATTGGGGCACGCGGAGCTTAATGGCAAAATCGGAAGGACTTTCCATCGAGAGAGTCAATAGAGTTTGGGGATTTTCTGGAAAACCTGTTTTCTGGCAAACGGTTATCTTGTTTTTATGTCGATTCCAGTGGACAGTGGAAGGAGCAAAAAGGTTGATATATAGATTATCAGCATCTTTAAAGTAGATGAGGTCGGCAAAGTCGGCTGCCGCCTGAGGCCGGGTACCGGTACAGCAAGCCCAGGGAAAGCCGATAGTATGCTTGGAGTAGCCCCAGACGCTGTAACTGGCATGATAATAGACGTGTCCTTCTTTGGACATCGGTATGCTTGCGCCGATGGCGTTGAAGATCAGTCGCTCAATCCAGTCGCCGTATTTGGCGTTACCGGTAAAGGAAATGAGGTACTTACTGAGCTTGAAGCCCGCCCAGGTGCCGCATTGCGTCTCAGCCGAATTCGGCCAAATCGACAAGGCTCGAACCCGCTGATCATGGGGCAGCAATCGTTCTTCCGGGCCGTACGCACCGGTGGCGAAAATTTGTGTGTCATGGAGAAACTCATACGCGTTAACAATCGTGTCCAGATATTTCTTTTCCCCCTTGACACGATAAGCCGCAGCGGCACTGTTTAGAGTGTTTACGTGACTGTAGGCATGGTACCAGGTCGCCTGTTGACGGTTGTCGAAAGGAAGCCGTTCGAAGATATTCTTCCTGTTTGCATAGAGATCCCAGTATTCGGAGTATTCCCAGACTTGGGCAAAATCGAAGTACTTCTCGTCGCCCGTGGTCAAATAGACGCGATAAAGGCTTTCACTTACCGTATACCATTCCAGCCCCGCTTCACTGAAAAAATCATTATAATTCCTAGCTCTGTCCATGTTTTTGACCGCCCAATCGGTGATGCGGCTGATACAGGAAAGAGATTTGTCCGTATCGCAATAGAGGTAGGCGTCCAGTAAACCGGCGACCACCTTTTCATAGCGGTAAGGATGTTGCGGTTCTTCCCTGCTACACCAGAAGAAACCGTCGGCGGCAATGCACTTTTCCCATTCCTCAACCAGTTCCCTGACCTTTTCCAATATTTTGAAATCGTGAGTGGAGGCGTACATCCGGGAAAGACCAGAGAGCCATTGCCCAAACTTGTCAGTACTGGCACCACCGTGGGCAGCGCCAATCAATTTCTCTCCGGGAGTGGGTAAGCCCGCACGCATACGAAATTCATACAGGATGGCATCGTTACTAATAGCCATATAATAGTCCCTGATTTCATTGAACTGTTTTTTCATAAATCCGCCGTCCAGGGTCACCGGTCTATAATCGAACGGTTCAAGCACGGTTTTCCCTCTGGGGATCGCTGGTGCCGACTTCCCTGCGATCAACAGATCGCCGAAGGCCAATACCATACAAATAATAATAAACAACCACTTAGTCATAATGTTTATGTTATCAACTCCTGTTTAGCTTCCGGGCACAATCTCCGTATCCAGCTCCGGACGCTCAAACATCGGAATCCACTTACCCGCCGGTGCTATATCCACAATCGTATTCCCCCGCCATTTTTCGGTGTATTCCACATGCTCGGCGCCATAAATGGTTTCTTTCACTTCTGCGATTCGCAGCGGATACACCACGGTTAGTTGCTGACCTTTCTTTATCTTATCAAATACTACATACGATCCCTCCCAACTACACTCAAAGGGACGTTTTTCTATATAGGCTTTTACTTTCTCCCTCGGCGCCCACCCCGGAATCCGCACCAGAACTTTATGGCTGTCTTTGACGATAATATTGATTTCTCCCCGATACGGCAAACAGGATACTACTTTTACCAGGGGACAGCCATGATTAAATGCTAGATTGACACGTGTTTCCCCGTTATCACCGGTTACCGTATGTTTCCATATCGCATGGGAGGCTCGTATCACGGCATCGGCGCAACAGCCCATCATGTTAATACCCGGAAGCTCTGCGTCCGGTCCAGACGGCAAATGCATTACCCAATCGGGAAATCCACACAAACCAAGTAATCGGCCTTCCATTCTTTCGGCAGTACCAATAGCGTCCAGATAGTATTTTTCAATTATTTCCTTTTTATCGTTTTCAGAGGCGCCGGGCATCTCTTTATTAACTCGTTTGGTAAGACATTCTTTCAACACAGATTGATACTGTGGGGTAACATGAAAAATCGACTCCATTACCTGGCCTCGATAGATTTGTTCTGCACGATCAAAATAATCAACGAGAGGTTCCAGTCTTGGATCCAGTTGATTGGCCATTCCCAACGCAACAGCCGTTTGAACCATATCCCCCATCGTGCATCCTTCGCAATCTCCTTTGCGGTCCCAGCCGGATTTCACACAGAGAAATTCCGGTAGCCAGCCGGTCATACTGCCGGCGTCCGGATTCGCGGAGGCATCATACAACCATTCAAAAATGGATTGTGTCTTCTGGATAAAATCTAATCCTTTTTCCCGCTGGCCGGAAACTATTAACTGTTCACCCAACAGCACCAGCCCCGGAAGGGCGTGGGTGTGTCCGTGCATGTGCAGGCTGCCGCCGGTCGTGGCCCCAAACGAGCCGTCCGGGCGGAACGCTCCATCATTTCCCACTTCGTCTGAGCTATAGAAGAGTCTGGTTGCTAGCGCGGTAGCAAATTCCAGAGATTCCGGATCACCTGTCATCTCATGCCATTTGGCAAAAGCCCAGCAGTTCCATCCCAGATACAAATGCTGCCAACCATCCAGACTCAGATCAGAAGCTACATTGACCGGGGGTTCCCCCACATTGAAACCACCCTGGCCGCCATTTCCACCCTGATGATATTCCGCCACCATCCCAACACCGGGTATCTCTCTCATAAAAGTATATCGCCGAAGTGTCCGCAGCATCTTTTCGGCCCAGTCGCGGACCCATTCCTCTTTCGTCTGTTCGTAATACAGCATAACATTTTTGGCCAGCTCCCCATGGCCCAGGGCACAATGCCGGGGAAGACTGTCGGGAGTATAAGGCAAACCACCATCCGGATCCGTAATACCGAGGAGATACCCAAGCTGACCTTCTTCGATAGGGTCATTCAACTTTTCTTTACCGAACATCTCCCGCAACATAGCATGAGCACCCAGATTGCGGCTGTTATTATCGAACCCATCTACGCCGTGGTGTTTCATCTCGGGCCAGGGCAAAATCCGGTCATCAAAAAAGAACCGGTAGGTCGGCTGGAGACCCGGCATCATGCCCCACGGCTCACACATTTTATGGAGGTACCCCTTCCATGCATTCCGGCTGATGTCCAGGGGATCCAATGTTTTAGCTTGCATAACAAATAGAGGAGAATAATCGGCGTAACCAATAGTGGTGATTTGACGCGGCGGCAAGAATAAAACCGATGGGTCCGCCGTTTTATCATTTGCCATTGCTGTTAATTGAAATAGGAATACAAAAACGACTACCAAGCATGCAATTAAAACAGATTTATTCTGATTCAATAGTAAATACCTCATTCTTCTTGTTATTAATAAAATGGAACTTTGTTCATATTTCTCATAGAAAGTACATTTTCAAAATTATATTTGAACTTACGAATCGCATCTCATAACATCATTAAAGATTCAAACCAAATCTGGCAAATAAATCGCCAATTCAGGCATTTTTAAAAACCGGGCCAAATAAAGGGGGTACTACCAATGTAGCAGCCACCAATTAATTGTTTGGTACCATTTATCGTACTTCGTCGAACCATGTATTCTTCAATGCTCATATCACCCACATGGCCGTCAAAATAAACCAAATTACCGCTCCCTCTCTTAGTATCCTGCGTTGTTCCACCGACATTTTTGATCTCACCGGAAACCATATGGTATCTGCCGATCGAATCGTCCCTGGCGGCAATGCTATAAGTATCCATAAACAAGGATACACTATTATCCCAGGCAGCTGCGTCCATTTCGTCTTGCTCGTACATCATAAATACGTCATACGGAGACGGCTGGACAAGATCGGGATTGGCACGGATCTGAGGGTCATTCATGGACATCCCTGCCTGGCCATTAACCGAATAACTCCACATCGGACCTGGCGGATTCTGAGTTCCTGTACCATCTGGCCAACCCCACACATAAGGGCTATGAGTAATATTTACATATGGTTTCGGATTCATTTTGTTTGTCAGGGTGGGGCAGGCGTATGAATTGGCGGCATTGGCGTATTCCCAGATATAACCCAGTTCGAATGCCCTGGCCAATGAATTCGGGGTTTTTATTATCCAGTCCGCTCCGGGATCTTGTTCAGATGTTATTTCATCAAATTCGATGCCCCAGACAGGGATTTTGTTTTCATGATCGTCTGCATATTGGCGAGTGCCGAAACCCAGTGCTTTCAGGTTTGTTTTGCAAACCGTCATACGGGCTGAATCCCGAATTCTGGAAAGCGCCGGCATCAAAATCGATACCAGGATTGCGATAATCGCAATCACCACCAGCAGTTCCACCAGCGTAAAACCTTTTCTTTCCATTTTCATAACAATCCTTTCGCTATAAAATTGGGCAGGTATCATTACCTGCCCTGTGTAGTGTTCACTTCTTCGGAGGGGAAATGAAGTGAAATACTATTTTTTACGCCGAATCAGTGCCAAGCCACCCACTCCCAGCAGCGTCAGGGTCATCGGTTCCGGGATGAAATACTTGTTCATCAGGTATTCTTCACAGCCCGCGATTTCCTGCACATCGGTTCCCGAAAGAATGATGATCTCCGCAATATCGCCGCGGAAGAAAAAGTAATCGATGTCCAGTTGCCCCAGCGTCCCGATGGACGCCGTTTCGGCATCATAATAGGATATACCCGGCACCGCCACCGGACCGCCCAAAAGAGCACCATCCGCATAAATGCTCTTGGTACCCAGGGTGGAACTAATAGTAGTCGTGAGCAAATGCATCCCCGCACTCGGTCCGGCTGTCCACCAGTCACTAATGGTGGCTTGCGAACCCGCAGAGGTAAACGCTCGCGTACCGGAACCTTCCATATCCAGATTCACGCCATAGCCCCAGTTTACGGCATTACTATAGGTGCTGAAATATACTCGACGCTCGGCCTCCGTCTGTTCCACCACCGCACAGACCGTCAGGTCCGCCAACCGCAGGGAAGCCGTATCCAGAGAGAAAAACCCATCTTTGTTGAACCGAATTACATTCTTCTCCCCTATGGGGAACATTCGGGTCGCAGCCTGCATCGTACCTTTGACACGAATCGCATCGTTGCCCGTAGCGGATTGATCTTCCCAGGTGGCCACCCCCTGGGTATCGCTGATTACCCCGGCATCTGCCTTCAGCCAGAGTACCGGAGCCGCACTGGCAGAACTTACCAATGCCATACTTACCAAAAGAACCGCTACTAAACTAATTACCGAATTTTTCATCTTTCACTCCTCATAAAATAACATTAACAATTTTTCCATTACTACACTTCCTTCACATTTCAAGGCAAGTATTCCAAACTAATTTTACCAACACACCTCCTTTCAGGCATCAGTATGGCAGAAAACCATTAAATACTCATGATCTCTTGTCTGTCATGAATTCAAAAATATACGCAACCATTTCAAAAGGAATCCTCCGAGCCGGTTTACGCACACCGGCTCGGAAGATATCCATTACCGGTTCCTACGGATTGATTAAATTGTCACAACCTTCTCCCTGAGGATCGGTACATTGCAACCACCGTTGCACAAAGATGGCAAAATCAGCCAGGTTTACATAACAATCCTGGTTCAGGTCCTGCTGGTAATAGCCCCAGTCCGAACACTCCAAAGTAGGTTGGTATTTTTCAAAAAGATACGTTTCCACAATTTCTCGAAGTGTCTCATCAGCCGAGTCGTATACGATAAGTTCCGCGATATTACCACGAAAGAAGAAATAATCAATATCCAGTTGTCCCAGGGCCCCGACGGATGCGGTTTCACCACCATAATAGGACAAGCCAGGCACTGGTACCGGACCACCCAAAGGTAAACCATCCGAATAGACCCTTTTGCTATTTAAAGGAAAACTAATCAAGGCGGTTAGAATATGCATCCCCGCAGCCGGCCCGGGCATCGTCCAGTCACTGATGTTGCCTTGCGTACCGCCGGAAGTGAACACTCGAGTGCTGCCCCCTTCCATATCCAGGTTCACACCATGCCCCCATTGAACGTCATTGCTGTAGGTGCTGAAATACACCCGGCGCTCAGCTTGGGTTTGTTCTACTACGGCATATACTGACAATTCCGGTACTCGCAGGGGAGCCGTATTCAGTTTAAAGAAGCCGTCCTTATTGAACGTAACCACCGGCAGAATATTTACTCCCCCTTCAGTTTTATCAAAATCATACGAGGATAAAAACATGCTCCCTTTGACACGAGTTGCATCATTACCACTATGCGAGCGGTCTTTCCATAGCATGACTACATCATCTGATGCAGCGGGAACAAAATTGGGGTCATTCGGTTCGGGACTCTCTGCCATGACTCCTACACCTGCATCCAGCCAGAGTAACAGCGTCATGGAGGTATTGGGATCGTTGGGATCAGGATTTTCTGGATCGGGTATCTGCGCCTGAATGGCCAGATTGGCACATAAACACACTACGACAGCCAAAAATATTGTACTTTTCCAATTCATACAGTTCTCTCCTTACAAAATAATTTGCTACTTTCTGAACTAGTAACTATTACCAGTAACCTATCTCATTAAAATTAATACATTCATAAAAATACGATGCGTTTACTTTCTTCTCTCTTGCTTTGCTCTCAGATTTATCAGCACGGGTTATATGATAGTTTGGATACTTGCCAATGTTTCTGGATTCATTATCGAATAAAAGCCGGATGAGATGAACGCCATTTCAGGCAAAAATTCCGCCATTTCGGGCAGAAATAACCGGCCACAGTCATTTTGGATTTATATATTTGTTGCGCAGGTACTGTTCAACGGCACTTCGCTGCGTATCATTCACGGAAGGATACACGATAATCTCCGCTATATCACCCCGGAAGAAAAAGGTATTGATATCCAACTGGCCCAGGGCGCCCACGGAAACGGCATTGGTGGTGTGATAGGCAATCGCCGATATGGGCTTGCTTGCCCCGCAATTATCCGCATCCAGCGCCTACTGGTATGGAAATATGGTTTTCGCCACGGAAGAAAACCAGAAAATGTTTATCGATCGGTATCTGGAAGAGGATTTGAAGCCCGATTACTGGTGGATGGATGCCGGGTGGTACCCACCCAACCTTACGAAAATCGGGAAAACTCCCATACCCGGCTGGGCTGTCACCGGGACCTGGGAGGTGGATACCCGGCGATTCCCGAACGGCTTGCGAGCTATTACCGATTACGCTCATGCCCGTGGAATCAAGAGCATTTTGTGGTGTAACGAAGAACGGGTCACGACGGCCGTACCGACCTGGCTGAGTGAAAACCATCCGGAATGGCTCTTGGGCACGGAAGGGGGTGACAAACTATTTGATTTTGGCAATGCGGAAGCCTGGCAGTGGGCCGCTACTCATTTCAGCACGCTTCTCCAGGAACAGGGCATCGATATTCATCGAATGGATACTATGATAACCGGGGGGCCTTATTGGCGGGCCAAAGATGCTGATAACCGGCAGGGAATCAGTGAGATTTATCATGTGGCCGGTTATCTGGCTTTTCTGAATGAGTTACTAAAACGCAATCCGCAATTGCGTCTTGACCATCACCGAATCGACCTGGAAACCCTTCGCCGCTCTGCTCCTCTTATTCTGGGGATCGATTTTGAGCCGATTGGGGATCAATGCCACAACTATCGCCTGGCTTCGTGGATACCCTGGCACGGTTTGTGCACCCGGGTAATCGAACCCTATGATTTTCGCAGCACGATGTGTCTGGCACTGGCTATGGGCTGGGACTTACGCCGTGGGGATCTGGATTATGACCTTGCTCGATGCCTAATAAGCCAGTGGCGAACTATTGCCCCCAATTATTACGGTGATTTCTATCCATTGACGCCCTATAGTCAAGCCAGTGATGTCTGGATGGCATGGCAGTACGACCGACCGGAAGAAGGGCAGGGAGTAGTACAGGTTTTTCGCCGCCGGGACAATCAAGAGGCGTCGCAGGCTTTCCGTCTTTGCGGACTTGACCCGGTAGGGGAATATAAGGTCACAAACTTTGATATGGAAGGTTCGAAGAGATTTCCCGGTAAAACTCTATTGGAGACAGGTTTGGAAGTGAAAATCAAGGAGGCTCCCGGCGCTGCGGTAATTATCTATAATCAGGTCAGGTAATAGAGATAGCGTGTAATTATTAAATTGGATTTCACACAACAAGCAGAGGAGAAACCATGAAGTAAACAAGTCGTCCCGGATCATGTAAGATGAGGTTTAGAAACAACGAGATTGGCGTGTGGCTAGCTCACAATCTTACTTACAGAAAGGACTGACTTATGTACTACGGTGGCATTGATATTGCAATGAAATCTTTCTACCTTTACCAGCGTCTGAGCAAAGATTACGAGACGCTGACCGACCGCAAAGAAAACGTAATTTACCTGGCAATGATTTATATCATGGACCGTCGACTTAAACCGGATGTGATATAAGGGTTTTCATACACGTTCACAGACCTCCTGCATAAACCGCAGGAAATCATCGGTAGACCATCCCCGTTATTACTGTTACAAACAAAACTACCAAGTTGAGAAACCCAACAGAACACGATAAACACAATTGAACGCAACCGTATAAGTGTAATCCAATAGTGCAGCCCCTATTTTCGAGTCAGTGAGTCGGCAGACTGAAAGTTTACACTATTCGCCTCCTGCCGCAACGCGAATCTTTCCTTGCTGATGCGGATCGCATGTTCCCGCAACTGGGGACCGAAAGTCTTTTCCATGAAAATGATGCTTCCAAAAGCGGCCACATACTCCCGGTTAAACAGATGCCAGAACCGCCATCGAACTCCTTGCCGGGTCATTCCGAAGGTTTTATGGATTTTCTCGCCATAGGTCTCACGCAGAATCATGTAACTGGGACGACCTGGTCGCAGTTCAACCCACAAGTCCTTCGCATCCATTAGTGGTTTCAGTTTCTCCAAAAATATCTTGTCTTTTTCGGTTATCAAGTTTTATCACCCATATAGTCTGCCCCTCCTGACAGATGTCCACAATCCTTGCCTGATCCAGAAAAAGCACCGCGATAAACCGGCCGATACGATCATAACGGCGGTTTTCACTCAAAGGCGGTATTTCCTCCAGGCTGATAGGATCATCCCCCAAATGAGCCTGTATGTGGCTTTGATAGCGTTTTAGATCAAAACCTTCTTTGGGCACAAACCTCAGTAAAACTCCGAGGTCCAAAGTCAGGCCATTTAAGGCCTCAACCAAACCTGGAATCGATCCCAGATCACCTGAGGCGGGATCTATCGGCGGGGACCGGGTTGCCGCCAGCATTTGCCGAATCTGTTCCCGCTGCTCTTCCTTTCGTTGCCTATAATCCTGCATCTTTTCGGAAAAATATTCGGCATCGAATACCAATCCCTCAAAGAGGAATCGCGAGGGCACATCCGCCCCGCAGGTTTTACAAACATAGCGGCGAATCCGCAAGACTACAGATCCACTACATACCGGGCAATACTGAAAAACAATCGTTGGATCATAGCGTTTCCCGCAATCGCAGCAGCAACATTGTCCCTCGCCCAGCATCTCTAATCCTCCGCCACAACTAGGACAGGCATGATCGGAGAGCATCACTTCATAAAAGAAGCTCCGGGCATGCTCCAGAAAGTCGCTCACCCTTGCCGTCAGGCAAAATGCCTGCCGGACAATGTTGAATTCAGTTGCCTGATCCATGCGAAGTAGCCGTTGGTGGAGTGTCTTTCGGATGGTTGTCTGCAGTCGCAGATGATTTTGCCATCGCTGCTGGTTTTGATGTCTCTTCTGTCTGCTCCATCGGTTTTTGATTCCTGGGCGTAAATTTCTTTTTACAGGCTTTGCAAAACCGGATTCTTCTATCTCCCATCGTTGTGGTATGTCGAATTC
>CAZOMV010000121.1:0-15538 GCA_964580995.1 uncultured Pirellulales bacterium | reverse complement strand
CTTTTTATCCCTCTCGCCCCTGCTTTTTCTTCATACTGTGAGAAATGCGGGTTAAAACCAAAACAAGGAGGTTTCTAATGAAGATACCGTGCAATGGACAGACGTATTTATTTCCAGCAGAAATTTCCCGTCAAATTGTGGCTCGTTTTAACGGGGGAAAGGGTGCCGTGTACCTTCCACTTTACCGAATGCCTGGGTACTCTCAGGCGAGGGTGATCAGGCGATTCATCCGCTGGGCCAGGTCGGTAAGATAGGCCTCGTCGCCGCCGGAAACTTCCGCGGTCAGGTAGCCGGAGAAGTTGATTTCGGCGAGAGACTTGCTGACCTGGGGCCAGTTGACATCGCCGTCCCCAACGTTGGTCCACTGGTAGCCGTCGCGTTTGAAGTCTTTGATGTCGAGTTTGACGATCCGTTTGCCGAGGGTGCGAATCCAGTGCTGGGAGAAGCCGTAGAGGATGACGTTGCCGACGTCGAAGTAGGCGCGGACCCAGGGAGAATCCAATTCGTCGAGATAGCGGGCGAATTCCAGCGGGCTGAGGAGGAATTTGTTCCAGACGTTTTCGATGGCGATGGTGACTTTTAGTTCTTCAGCCAGGGGGATGAGCTGGCGGATGAGTTTCTGGGAATCCTGGTAGGCGTCGGCGTAGGCGTAGTCGTCGTTGAGGCTGGTGGGGACCAGCAGAATGGTGGTCGCGTTCATGGCCTGGGCGCAGCGCAGGGCGTTCTCCATACCGGCGAGGGATTTCTTGGCGGTTTGCGGTTCGGCCAGGAAAGGCGGCCACCAGCCATAGACCAGACCGTGGATTTCGACGCCCGCCGCACGGGCCAGGTCCGCCTGGGTGCGGGCGGCGTCGAGGGAGTCCAGGGGGACACCGTCAATGCCGTCAAAGCCGCAGCGTTTGGCCAGCTTGAATTTATCGGCATCGGACAGACTTCTGGGCAGCATGTCGATTTTAAGGGCCTTGAGGAGTTTTCGTTCGGTTTTCGGCTCGTCAGCAGCCAGGGAAGTCCGGAGCAGGCCGGCCCCGGCGGTCAGGGCAGCCGTGTATCTGAGGAAACTGCGTCGGTTCATTTTCTGGTTTTGCATGATCTATACCTTTTTCTATGTTACATACCTTACTAGGATAGAAAGATGGTGGGGCAAGCCCCACCCTACATTATACCAAGGGTGTTACTCCGGGGACAGCAACAACCGGTTCGGGCAGCGGGATAAAATCATACGCAGGTGGGGTCAGGTCGAGTTTGGAGGCCTTCATGACCCAGTCCCATTTGAGGGACTTGCCGGTATAGGCGCTCATGCGGCCCATAATGGCGGTGAGGGTGCTTTCGGCGATGCGGACGGCCTCGTTGAGCGGTTTGCCGGTACGGATGGCGTCGATTTGGTCGGCGTGCTGACGCAGGCAGGGGTCGGGAATCTCGCCTTTGTATTCGTAGGGATTCTGCCCTTCGATGAGAGCGCGGCTGAAGTCGAAAAAGGCCACGCCTTTGGAGCCGAAGATCCGCTGGTCGCAGCGGCCGGAGATGCGGTCGATCTGCGCCCCGCTGTAGTCGATCCGGACTCCGTCGGGATACTCAAATTCGCCGGCAAAATGGTCATAGACATCCCCATACATCGGATCCGTGCGTGCCTGGCGGCCGCCGAGAATGGTGCATTGCACGGGATGGGCATTCAGTGCCCGGTTGATCAGGTCCAGGTTGTGGACATGCTGCTCGACGATAAAATCGCCGGAAAGCCAGGTGAAAAATTCCCAGCGGCGAATCTGCCATTCCATATCCGACCACTGGGGATCGCGGGTCATGGGTCCCCAGCCCATCATGCCGTCCCCGAGCCGGTAGCACTGGCCGCTGGTGATCTGGCCCAGCTCGCCGTCGTGTATGTGTTTCATGATATCGACCAGGTGGGCGATCCGCCGCATCTGGGTGCCGGCCAGGACGGTGAGTTTCTGCTGGTCGGCCAGTTGGGCGGTTTCGATAACGGAGCGGACGCCGACCGGATCGACGGCGACGGGTTTTTCCATAAAGACATGTTTGCCCGCTTCGACGGCGGCCCGGAAATGCATCGGGCGAAAGTGCGGCGTCTGGGTGAGCATGATCAGATCGATGTCGCAGGCCAGCACCTTCTGGCAGGCGTCGAAGCCGGTGAAGCAGGTTTCCGGGGTGACATTGATTTTGGCGGGCAGGTTGGTTTTGTAATATTCGAGGAAGCTGTCGATGTGGTCCTGAAACAGGTCGCCGACCGCCACAATCTCGACATTCTCAGCGGAGTTGACACAATTGGAGGAATCGTAGATGCCCCGTCCGCCGCAGCCGAGAACCCCGACGCGGATTTTATCGGAACCGGCGGCATAGGCTTTATTCAGCCCGCCAGCCATAGCGGTCAGGGAGGCAACGGCGGAAGTACGGAGAAAATCCCGGCGGGAAAGATTAATTGGGGGGAATTTGCTGTTCATAATTAACTCCATCATGCTAAAGTCCGGATTTATGAAATATTATAAAATTTAAGAGATATTTTATTGTGTATATAGTTGGATGACAAGAGTAATATCATAATTAAGATAACCTGTTGAAAATAAGTTTTTTATGAATACCCAGGACAAAGACAAAACAGGTATCGGACGCCGTGGAATGCTCAATATGGTTATTTTTTATGCCGATAATGGCGTTTCCATTTCAAAAAAATTATTATAGAATGCAAAAGTACAAAAACGATATGCAAAAAGTGAGAATCTCGGATTCGCCGCCGCGGATGAGAAAAGAAGGTAAAACGAGGCCAGAATGAGCTATACGATCGGATTAGACTACGGAACCAATTCAGTACGCTGTTTGATCGTGGATACTGCCAGCGGGGAAGAGGTGGGGATGGCGGTATGCCCATATGAAACCGGCGAGGCGGGGATCATTCTGCAATCCTCCGATCACAATGTGTCGCGGCAGAATCCGGCGGATTACATTAAGGGGATGGAAAAATGCGTTCCTGCGGCGGTGGAAAACGTGCGCCAGAGCTGCAAGGATTTTTCGGCGGATCAGGTAATCGGGATCGGGGTGGACGCCACCAGTTCGACGCCGCTGCCGGTGGATAAAGAGGGTGTGCCGCTGAGTATGCACCCGGAATTCCAGGGGAATCCCAATGCCCTGGCCTGGCTGTGGAAGGATCATACCAGCTATGCCGAGGCGGCGGAAATTACGCAACTGGCCCAGCAGGAGAAGCCGGAATATCTGGCCAAATGCGGAGGCACGTATTCGCCGGAATGGTACTTCAGCAAGATCCTGCATTGCCTGCGGGTGGACCGGAAGGTTTTTGAGGCGGCGTGGGCCTGGGTGGAACTATCGGATTATATACCGGCGGTGCTGACGGGCAATACCCAGCCGGGTCAGTTCAAATGCAATCGCTGCGCCGCCGGCCATAAAGGCTTGTTTAGCGAAAGCTGGGGCGGCTTCCCAGCCAGGGAATTTCTGGCCAAGCTGGACCCGAAGCTGGGGGCCTTGCGGGACCGCCTGGCGGAGAAAACCTATGCCATTGATATGGCGGCAGGCACGTTGACGAAAGAATGGGCACGGAAGCTGGGGCTGCGGGCGGGGATTCCGGTGGCGGTGGGCGCCATCGACGCCCATATGGGCGCGGTAGGAGCCGGGGTAAGCAGCGGCAAACTGGTGCAGATCCTCGGAACCAGTGCCTGCGATATATCCGTCTGGCCCAGCAGCCAGCCGCTGCGGGACATTCCCGGCGTCTGCGGAATCGTGGACGGCTCGGTGCTGCCGGGGTATTTCGGGATCGAGGCCGGGCAGGCGGCGGTGGGTGACATTTACAACTGGTTTGTGAACTATCTCCAGCCGGGCGGGGCGAAAAACGGCTCCCACGAGGAATTAACGAAAAAAGCCGGCCAACTCAAGCCGGGGCAATCGGGCCTGCTGGCGCTGGACTGGAATAACGGCAACCGCAATATCCTGGCCGATCAGCGGCTGACGGGCCTGCTGCTGGGGCAGACGCTGCATACGCGGGCGGAAGAGATGTACCGGGCCTTGATTGAGGCGACGGCGTTTGGGATGCTGGCCATTATCCAACAAATGGAAAAATACGGGGTTATAGTTTCGGAGATCATAAATTGCGGCGGGATCGCGGAAAAAAATGCGATGCTCATGCAGATTTATGCGGACATCATCGGTCGGAAAATGCTGGTATCGCGTTCGGCTCAGACATGCGCACTGGGTTCTGCGATCGCTGGCGCGGTAGTAGCTGGTAAAGCGGCGGGAGGTTATAGTAACTTCGAGGAAGCGCAGAAATCGATGTGCGGCATAAAAGAGCAAACTTTTACGCCCATCCCGGAGAATCAGAAGGTATATCAACGGTTGTTTTCGCTTTACCAGCTATTGCACGATGCGTTCGGGCGTAAGGACGGTTCCGGCCGCCTGTCGGGGGTAATGAAGGAACTTCTGGCGATCAAAGACCAGGTGAACGCAAGGGCGTAAAATGCCATAAGTTCTTGCTATTGTATCACTTCGATAGAAACGGCAAAATAAAAAGTAATCTTCTTGCAATCAGGGAGTATTGCATGTAGATTATTCGGGGAAATTTGGTATTATATACTATATTGAGTTAATAAAGGAATAGTTTGTCATTCAATACCTGAAAAGTAAATAGGGTTGGGGGTGTAGCTCAGTCGGTAGAGCAACGGACTTTTAATCCGTGGGTCGTGGGTTCGAGTCCCACCGCCCTCATTAGTAAATGAGGTTTTTAAAATCAGGTAGCGCAACTCTCTGTAAGCTGCTTTCAATGTGATGCCGAATGAATGGAGTCATGAATCGGATGCTAATTCCAGCCAGACGGGGACTGGCCGTATTGGCATTGCGCCACCAGAGAAATTCTGGACTCCTCCCCTGCTGAAAAAACGCTGGTTTATACCGACCACAGGATGGGCGGTTTCCGTTCTGATTCATCTGCTGATCGCCGGCGGTTTTCTGGCGGTTTCTGTTTCCGGGATTCAAACCGCCATCTCCGAGCGAACCACCCCGGTCAGCCAAATCGAAGAAAAGGCGGTGCCGCTGGAAAGAGTCAGTCCGGTTCCCGATCTGCAAATGGAACTAACGGATCTTACACCTTCAACCTCGGAATTCCTGCCGGGAGAAACAGCCCCCCTGATGGTGAGTAGTGAAGAGGCGGCAATTCCATCCCTGTCCCAGGATGCGATTTCGGTTTTGAGCGGCAGTCCGGGCAGCAGCGAATTGATCATTCCGATGGTGGGAAAGGCCAGTCAGGATGCTTATCAAAGCAGCTTTTGCGGAGCCGAGGGAATTGCCGGCTGTGTTTGTTTTGTGGTGGATTATTCGGGGAGCATGGTCATTGCCTTTGACTATGTGCGGGCGGAACTGAAACGGTCGATCGAGAAACTCAGTCCGGGTCACTATTTTCATATTATTTTTTTCGCCGGGGGCGAGCCGGTGGAATTGCTATCGGGTCAGATGGTACGGGCTACCCGGGAGAATCGCCGGCAGGCGCTGCGTTTTGTCGAGGAGATGAAGTTGGAAAAGGTAGCAAGCAGCGTGGAAGCCTGGCAGGCGGTGGCCGGGGCGATGGAAAAAGCGTTAAACACCAAGACCAGCAATGGTTATGAATCCCAGTTGATCTATATACTAACAGATGGTGAATTTGACCACGATCAGGTGGATCGGGCGATTTCGGAATTGCAAAAGCAGCGGACGAAACCGGCTGTCATTAACGTGCTGGCTTGCGGCAATCCGGATAATGAGGGATTCCTGAGCAAACTAGCCAAAAACAACCAGGGGCAGTACCGGTTTATCACCGATGAAGAGATGGCCTGGCAGCGAAAGGAAATACCGTGAAAAAAAACCGCCTGATGAGTATTGCGATCCTCGCGGTCATCCCGATTGTATATGGGGCCCTCAGCCGGCCCGCCGGTGCGGGAACGAAGGAGCCGATCCTCCCGTTTCGCAGTGAGGGCAAGGAGATGTTTCAGACTATTCAGAATTTGCTGGAAAAGCAGCAATATGAAAAAGCCTGGCAGCAATTGGCGCAGATGGAAAAGACTGCGGAAACGGCGGGCTGCCTGGATGAATACCGGTATCTGGCCGGGATGGCCCTGCTGGGCCGGGGGGAAACGGCCGATGCCGGGCTGGCGTTTATGAAGGTGGTGGTATTTCACCGGGAATCGGCCCGGTATGGCATGGCGCTGTACCGGCTGGCGGAGGTCCACGAGCGGCTGGACCGGTTCGATGTGGCGTACGCACTCTATGGGGAAGTAAGTCAATTACCCTCCAGCGTGGCCAACAGCCAGCCGCGCGGCCGGGCCGCCGAACGTCTGGAAAAACTAAAACTGGCGCGAGAGAACCGGTTATTAAATTTTTGAATAGGAACTGGCAAGCTATGAAAATAAAAAAAATATGGTTTGGGATGATGGTGATACTAACGGCATTCGGGGGATA
The DNA here is from genome assembly GCA_964580995.1 of uncultured Pirellulales bacterium. Taxonomy (GTDB): domain Bacteria; phylum Planctomycetota; class Phycisphaerae; order Sedimentisphaerales; family SM23-30; genus JAKJEP01. Next base: position 9,100 of record CAZOMV010000121.1, on the reverse strand, counting down.
CGGGGCAACGGCAGCCCAGGCAGCAGAGGGAGCGGCGAGCCAGCCGACCATCAGCGGCTTTCAAAAGTTTTTTATCGCAGGCGGCTGGCTGGTCTGGTTTGTGCTTTTACCTATGTCCCTGCTAACGGTCAGTCTGATCATCCAGTATTTTCTGGAAATCCGGCGCAGCAAACTCCTTCCCCCCGCCGTGGAGAAGGAATCCCAGCAACTTTTGGAGGAGTCGCAATTTCAGAAGGCGATGGACTTTCTGCGGAATGAAGGCAGTATGCTGTCCCGGGCCTTATTTGTGGGGCTGGCGGAATCGAAAAACGGGTGGGCCGCCATGGAAAACGGCATGGCGGAGATAATGGAACAGGAAACGACCCATCTGCTGCGCAAGATCGAATGGCTGAATATCCTGGGCAATGTGGCCCCGATGGTCGGCTTGTTCGGCACGGTGTGGGGGATGATTGACGCGTTTAATCAAATTGTCGTGAAAGGCGGCCAGCCGGAACCGGCGGACTTGGCCGGCGGCATCTCGGTAGCCCTGGTAACCACCTGGTGGGGCCTGATCATAGCGATCCCCGCCCTGGCTGCCTACGGCTCCTTGCGAAACCGGATCGATTCGCTCGTGGCGGAAATTGCCGTATCCGTGGAAAACCTGCTGCGAAATATCCATCCGAATTCCTGACCGATTCTTCGTTATTTCGAAACCATAAAAGATGATAAAGAGTAAATATACCAACCGATTTCACAGCGAGCCGCAGTTTAATATGACCTCCATGATTGACGTGGTCTTTCTGCTGATTATTTTTTTCATGCTGGCCTGCCAGTACATCGTTCAGGAAAATTACAAACTGATCATCCCCGACGACTGCGCCGCCGCTATCGTACCGGAGAATCTCGACCGTAATGCCATTACGGTTTCCGTGTTTCCGAAAGCCGCCGGTGCCGGCGGGAATCCGGAGGTTTTGTATGCAGTGCGGGCCAGGGAATACGACCCGCAGCAGGAGGTTTATCGTCAGGAACCGCAACGGTTGATCGAGGAGATGTCCCGGCAGATCGCGACGGAGGCGAAACGGAAAGAAGATGCCTTGATCTATTTGCGGGCGGATAAAGACCTTTCCTATGGCCAGGTGCAAAAGGCCCTGCTGGCTCTCTCGCAGGCCCAGATTCGCAAGGTCCAGTTGGCGGCTTATAGCGGAAACCAGATAGACAAGACCGGTATAGGGAGTCAAAGTCTAGAATGAGTTTGCATAAGAAACAAAGTTATTCCCCCCTGCGACGGCGACGGCAGGCCACCAGGCGGATGCAATTACAGATGGTACCGATGATCGACGTGGTGTTTCTGCTGCTGATTTTTTTCCTGCTGTCGGCGAACTTTCGCAGCAAGGAAGGGTTTCTGCCGGCGGAACTGCCCCGCCAGATCGTGCATGGCCGCCAGATGGAAATGGAGCCGCTGCTGCTGCGGGTGACAAGCCAGGCGGACGGGGGCTGCCGGATTCAGATCGGCGCGCAGGCGGCCCTCGTCATCGAACCGCAGGCGGAAACGTTCGACGCCGTCAGCCGGGAATTGCAAAAGGTGCTCAGCGGCCAGGGCCGCCGGCTGGACGACCCGATCAAAATCCTGCCCACCGAACATACCAAATGGGACCATGTGGTAAAGGTATATGACGCAATCTGGCAGATCAACGCCCACCATATTATTTTCGCCGCGGTACAGTAGCATGAACAACCTCCACATAACGTTCCGATTGGTTCTGGTGCTATGGAGCCTTCTACCGTTGGCGGGTTTGGCACGGGCGGAAAGCCTGACGGAGGCGGATCATAAAAAACTGCTGCGGGAACTGGAAACGCGGCAGATGTACGAGCTGTATATCCGGGATGTACAGGAGCATCCGGAAGGGTTGGACGAAACCATCCGCTGGAAAAGCCGGCTCTATCAGCTCAAGCTGCAACTGAAAGATCCGGCGGCGGACCGGGCGGCCATTTTGGAGCAACTGGTTGGCTTTTATGATCAAATGATTTTATCCGCCAGCGAGGATTTAAAACTCTTTTCCCCTGCGGCCCGTCCGGAAAGCCCCGATACGGCCGATTCCCAGCCGCCCCTTTCGCCGCTGCTGCGGAAAATGCTCGACGAGAATCAGGCGGATCTGCTGGACTGGATGCTGGAGGTCACGCGTATCCGGCTGCTGCACCAGGCGGACGGCTGCCGGCAGCAGTTGGAATTCTACGCCGACCAGCCCCGCGAAACGGCCCTGGAAAATCTGACCCGCCTCGTATCCTTTTCAGATTCCTATCTGAAGATCGTAAAAGGGGCGATCGAAGATTTGCTCCGGTATATGGAATGGTATCCGGGGACGGACTGGAAGGAGCGATTCGGCGATACCCGGCTGTACGCGCACCTGCAGGACCTGCAGCAAGGCGAGCTGTTGTGCCGCGGGATCCTGCGGTATTACCAATCCTGTCTGCACCAGGCCCTTTCGCAGGAGACGCCGGAAATGGCGGAGGGCCTCCGGGACGCCTTCCGGCAACTGGGGTCGCTGCGTGAGGATGTGGCCGATGCCGCCGGCGGCGAAGCCGCACAACTGGCCCTGTGGCAGATCCGAATTGCCGAACGCCTGATCCCCGCCGACCCGAACTATTTCGAGTACACCCAAAAAATAGTGAAGAACCTGTTATTCGGTTCACCCGGCGCAGACAACGAATATGAAATCCAATTCGCCTGGACCGGCTGTGAACTGGCCGCCTGTCGCACCAGACAGCAGGATGGTGCGGTTCTCGTCCAGAAATTGAACCATTGGCTGGAAAACCAAAGGAATCACGTAACCAATCTTCCGGACAAACTTTTCCAGGTGGCCATGTTGACGAGGCAGGTTTCGGAAAAGGAGGGTTTGGCAGAACTGAAGAAGCTGGCGGAAAAATATCCGCCGCTGCGCCGCCGGATTCATACCCTGATCGCGGCCCACCTGGCTGAATCATTTGTCGCGGCGGTGCACCGGGCGGAAACGGCCCGAAGCTGGGATGATTTCTCACTGGTCTGCCTGGGGCAGTATTATCTTTCCCAGCCCCAGCCGGATTACGAAAAGGCCCTCCAGGTATATGATATGTTTCTGCAGAGCCGCCCGCCGGCAAACGAAGAGTATCCCCAGGCCCTGTTCCAGGCCGGTGTATGCAGTTACCAGTTGGGCGAAAAGAAGGCATCGCCGGAACTGGCGGTTCAGGCCCTTCAATACTGGCGGCGGCTGGCCAGGGATTTTCCGCTCTGGCTTTCGCGGACGGACCCCCAGCAGCAGAACAGCCGGCAAGCGACGGTGATGGCGGCCACGCTGGCCTATCAGCTTTTCATCGCGGACACCGAAGAGTATGCAGCCGTCGCGCGGGAAGCCATCACCGGACTGACAGGAACCATCGACCCGAACCAGACCGAACCGGCCGGCCCCTACGCCAACTGCGAAAAGGCCCGGCAGTTCCGCTACTACGATGGACTGGTCCTCCAGCAGGGCGGGGACTATCCTGCCGCTGCCGCCATGTTTCAGGCGGTGCCGGCTGACGATGCGAACCGGTTCGCTGCAGAATATTACGCCCTCGTCTGCCGGATCAGGCAGACGGAAGAACAGGGCCCCGCCCCTACCGCTGAAAATTACATGGAATGGACGACAGCCCTGAAGAACCTGCTGGCACCGTGGAAGAATCAGCCGCAGGAGGCGGCAATCGATCCAAGCCGCCGGGCCATCGCGATCAAGGCGGTGATTCTGCTGGCGAAATTGGATCTGGAGGGCAGCCCCGCCCAGCCGCAGGAGGCGATGGAGGTACTGGAACAATACGGACCCTTGGGATCGGGCGAAGAAACATCAGAATCCGACCGGCGCAGCCTTATGATCCTTCAAGTTCAATCGTATTTGAAGCTGGGGCGGACCCGAGAAGCGGTTGCCTGTTTGGAAAACCGGATAAAAGAGGGAACGCCGGATGCCGGTGTGCAGCGGGCGGCGCTGCAGGTATTGCAGCAGCAGGACCAGGAGATCCGATTGCTGCACGCGGAAGGCAAAATGAAGGAACTGACGCCGTGTCTGGCCGAATCGATCCCGCTGGCACAAACTCTTTACGATCAAATCAGGGATGCTGATAAGGAAAAAAACCTGGCAGGCAAACTCCTGTTGGAGCGGGCCTGCCTGCTGGCGGTAGCCGCCAAAGACCAGCCTGACGCCCTGCCTGCGGAAATATCGCAGGCGGCGGAAAACCTGATAAAAGAACTGGCGGGTCAGGAGAACGCCAGCCGGAGTTTGTGGTATGTGCGGTGCCAGGCGTTGTGGGAATATGCCCGCGGCGATTACCCCGCTTCGCAGAAACGATGGTATCAGATTCGGCAGGGCATCGCGAAGGATCAGGACGAGTTGTCGAAATATTACTGGTGGGAAGCCCGTTATTTCGGCTTATGCTGCCTGTGGCATCAGGGCCAGAGAGAGGAAGTTAAACATATCATCGAAGTAACCGGCAAGACCAATCCCGACGATACCAGCATCTGGAAACAGCGGCTGTTACATTTGCAAAATCAAACCCAGCCCGCTCAGCCGGAAAAGTAAGGAACCTTGGGCTTTTTGAAATCGTAATTTTTTGACAGCCATTACGCAGGGGGTATGGAACGGCACGATGATGCCTGGCTCAACTCGCCGGCTTCACGGAAAGAAACAAATTCCGTTCCAATTCCACTTTTGGCTCAAATGGTTCGGACTGGGCCTGTTCGAGTAGGAGACGGAGCAGGTAGTCCGCCTCCGGGTGCTTGTCGCTCACCGCTTTCGGCAGGTCAAACGTACAAACCAGCACTTTCCCCTTTCCCAGCCTGCCGGTAAAGAGCATGGCCCGCCGGGTCAGAAAGACGTTATACGTTCCGGGCTGCTCGCGTTTGGCACGGATCCCCCAGATTTCGGGCCGCAAGCCTTGGGGCAGAACATCCATATCGATCCCCGTCCCCATCTGCATGAGGTTGAGAAACTGTTCCTCGCAGAATCCCCGGTGGGGAAAAGCGTCCATGAGGCCGCCGCGTTCGATGACGGTTCCCGAGCCTGCTCCCTGTGTATCGCCGTAATTAAAGAGCGGGAAGCTCGCCTGGCCGGCCAGTGAGTCATTTTTGGCCAGCAGGATGAGCTTTCCCCCGGCGAGGACATATTGTTCCACATCACGGTCGAGTTCCGCCGCGATCAATAGGTCCGGCAGTTTCGCTGGATCGAAGGGCTTGATGAAATCGTAGGCTGCCAGCGAACCGGCGAGTTGCGGTTGGCAGGCGATAGTTTCTTTCATACTCATAGACACATGAGGAAACGCCCAGATCGGCCACGAATTGACATGGCTGCCGAAGGGTTTGCGCAGTTCGACGACCAATTCCAGAAGTTCGGCCCTTTCCAAAGGAAGGCCGTCGAGTTCTACCGTGGCTATCTGTTTCGTATCGCCCACCTCGGCGCTGATACCGGCCTGTTGTCCGTGGGCCAATGCCTTGGCGCCCGACATCAGCCGCCACACCAGCGTGCCCTTGTGAATGGGGCTGGAGCCGAAGTGCGAGACCATAATCCGGAAGGTTCCCGGCTGATCGGCCCGGAGGCAGCGCCCCCCCAGCCCGGCTTCCAGCAGCAGCACGGTCGGCGAGTTCACTTTGCTGACGTTCTCCGGTGTCGCCTGCTTGCCGGGCTGCCAGAACTGGTCCAGCACTCCATATGCCCACATATCGCCTTCCACACCGCCCGGAAAATCTGTAATGAGCCAGTAGTTGTAACCATCGATAGTCCCGCTCAGGCGGGCTTTCTCGAGGCTGTGCTTGCGGTGAATCTCCAGGACCAACTGGGAATTTTTCAGCACGGCCGGATACACCTCACCCAAGGCGTGCTCCTGCACCCATTTCGTCTGCGCCGCCATCCCCGCGCTGGGCATAATCACGCCCGTAAGCCGCTCGTTAGCCGCCAGATCCGGCAGGGAACCCTGATACATGCCGTATTCATGGCAGATATAAGGTCGTCCTCCCGGCGGTGTCCCCGGCCACTCGGCCAGCAGGGGCGATATGCCCCCGCTGTGGATGTCCGTCGGCAGCAGTTCCGGCTCCCCGTCGTTCGACAGGATGGGGCGGGTGGTATCCAGCGTTTTGGCTAGGTCGTAAAACTCCCGGACCGTGTCGCGAAATTGCTGTCGTTCCTCATCGTCTTTTAAAGCGGGCAGATAGAACTCATTTCCCATCGCCAGCGAAAAGAACGACGGATGGTTGCGATATGCCTTCAGCATCCGGACCAGCTCTTTCCGCAGCAGATCCTTGTTGGCAAGGAAATAAAATATATAGACCGACGGCAATTCGGCCTGTATGAACATCCCCTCTTCGTCGGCCGCCTGGAAGCATTCCTCCAGCGGAGCATGGGAGTGAAAACGTACATCGTTGAAGCCGAAGGATTTGGTCAGCTTCAGCCGCTGGCGGAAGAACTCCTTCGACGCCGGCGGCAGCCCCGTGATCACCTCGATATTGTCATCCCCGTAGCCGCGCAGAAAGTACGGCCGGCCGTTCACCAGCAGCCGCTCCCCCGTCCAGTCGATCTTCCGCATCCCAAACCGCACGTTTTGCCCGTCTTGCATACCCCCGCCCGACAAGGTCACCTCCGCCGCATAAAGATTGGGCGTCTCGGGAGACCACAGCTTGACATCCGAAAGGGAAACAACCATTTCCGTTTCCAGCTCCTGCGGCGGCTTCATGTCAATTTTCTTCTCCGCAACGAAGGTTTCACCTTTCGCCTTACCCACATATGAAACTTTCACCTTCAGCTTCGCCCGGAATGGCGGCACACCCTCCCTGCCCCCCAGCGTAACCTTCACCCGCGCCTGATTCTGGTCCACATCCGGTATGACAAACACATCGTCAATCCAGACATTATCGCTGGCCTCCATCGTGACCGGCCGATATACCCCGCCCCAGTTGCCCAGATAATTGAAACAGCCCATCGGCCCGCCGCCGGAATTGTCCACCCGCAGGGCGATAACGTTTTCCGCCCCGGCGTTCACCGCCTCACTGATGTCAAAGCGAAACGGCGTCATAAATCCGTCGTGTTCCCCGACCATCTTCCCGTTCACAAAAACCTTGGTATATCGCGCCGCCCCGCCGATGGTCAGCCAGACCGTCTTCCCTTTCCACTTGCCGGGTATCAGAACGTTCTTCTTATACCACGCCGCCCCTTCATAGTGATGCCGCAGCTTACCATTGGACTGGCCGATGCCCTGCCCCTGCCAGCAGCCGGGCACGTTTATCTTCTCCGCAAAGGCATTCTCCGCTGCCCACCATTCTTCCTTCTCCCCGGCGTTACCGGGATCGAGGGCGAAAGCCCACTCACCATCCAGCGACACGATACTTCGGGCAACACTCTCAACTGTTGCGGCTCCTGTAACCGGTTCGCAAGCAACGCAAAGATCTATAACCAACAGGCCGGCGATGATCCTGCCGGTGATCCGCCACGGTTTTAAATAACGGTTGCCAACAGTGCTTTCTGGAGTTTTTGATTCCATTGTTTTCAGGTTTTCACTTTTATCATCACCCAATCCGCCCAGCGCCATACTTTGAATGGATCAGATTTGCGGGACCATTCAAATGGTTGTGATCAGATAGGCTGAGGTTTTAGCGCCTTTAATGAAATTGTCAATTTTGAATCTTTCGTTGGTAGAATGAGCCCCATCGGAATCCAGGCCAAAACCCATCAGAATGACAGGTTTACCGAGTTCTTTCCATAAGGTATTTACTACCGGAATGGAGCCTCCACCTCTTATGTAAACAGGCTCGGCGCCGAAACCATGCTGAAGGGCCTTGCAGCCAGCTTTCATTATCGGGTCATCAATATCAAAAAGTATCGGTCGGGAAGCGGAATACCCTTCCACCTCCAGTTGTGCGTATTCGGGACAGACGGATTTCAGGTGTCGGGTCACCAGACCGGCGATAACCTGCGGGTCTTGATCGGGAACCAGTCGTATCGAAATTTTTGCACTGGCACTGGATGGGATTATAGTCTTCATTCCCTCTCCTTCATAACCCCCGGAGATCCCGTTGATCTCGAAGGTCGGGCGAGCCCAGATTCGCTCCAGAGTGGGAAAGCCCGGTTCTCCGAATGTTTTTTTCGCACCAATATCGGCGATCAGTTTGTTGTTAAAACCCAGCCGATGGATATTGTCCCTCTCCCAATCCGCCAGGGGTCTTACTCCATCGTAAAACCCGGGGATTTGAACTTGTCCTCCAGATCCGATACATTCTGAAATGATGCGGGATAGAGCGGTAGCCGCATTTCCGATGGCTCCTCCGAAGGATCCGGAATGGACCGGCCGATCGGCTGTCTTGACTTTCATCTCCAGCGTTATCATGCCGCGCAAGCCATAAGTTAGAGCGGGAGTGCTTTCATTGTACATATCCGTGTCAGACAGGACGATCGCGTCCGTTGCCAGATTCGCCTTCTCGGCTTTAATGTATTCCTCCAGGCTGTTTCCCCCGCTTTCCTCTTCGCCTTCCAAAAGAAAGAGTACCTCACAAGGCAAATTTCCGCTGGTTTTTAACAGGCTTTCGACTCCTTTAATATGAGCGAACAACTGGCCTTTGTCATCAGTGGTTCCGCGGCCGTATATAAAGCCATCCCGAATTACCGGTTCAAAAGGAGGGGTATGCCATTGGCTGACCGGATCCGCCGGCTGAACGTCGTAGTGACCATAGACAATCAGTTTTTTGGCCGACTGTCCTTTTCCCCTGGCCCATACGATTGGATGACCTTTCGTGGGTATAAGGCGTGCTTCCAGTCCGATGCTTTTCAGGTGCTCTGTTAACCATGCGGCACATTTTACCACATCCTCTTTAAATCCGGCATCTCCACTTACGGATGGAAACCTCAGAAACTGCTGAAGTTCTTGTAAGAATCGGTCCTTGTTGTGGTCGATGTAATCAAAACAGGGTTGAATCATAATCGTTCCTTCCAGCCATAAATATATCGCTATTTGTAAAGACTGCAAAGATTTCTATGAAATTCAGAATTAAATGTCAATAAAATAACCTTTTCTCTTGTGGATCGTGAGCGAGTTTATTTAGTGGCAAGCTATGCGCCCTTCCTTTCGGCTTTCCAGT
>CAZOMV010000120.1:0-15841 GCA_964580995.1 uncultured Pirellulales bacterium | reverse complement strand
ACCTCTTATCTATCGGTTAATGTCAGATTAAGTCTTGACTAATTCAAATCAGGTACAATAACCGGATTCCATTTTACACGGGCCCTGGTTAATTTCTATCCACCTGCGCACCAACAAAGAGTATGTAGTTCACAATTTCTTCCCGAGTGGCCCCGCGGGAATGATCCCCTACTAAACCATTTAAGCCCAGAAACGTACTTCCCACCGTCATTCCTCTGCCCATCATAACTAACGCCTTGGCGGCAACATTTCCGGTCTGGAGATCCGGCCAGATCAGAACATTGGCCCGACCTGCCACTTCCGATGAACGTTTTAGTTTAATTCGTGCCACTTCCGGTGAAAGGGCGGTATCCAATTGAAATTCCCCATCAATACAAATATCCGGTCGCCGTTGCTGAACTAGTTTAAGAGCTGTAACCACTCGTAAGACTTCGGAATGGGATGCGCTTCCCGTGGTTGAAAATGAAATCATCGCCACCCGGGGAGATTCTGGCAAAATACTCTTAGCCTTATCGGCCGCCAGAATCGCAATTTCGGCCAACTCGTTCGAGTCTGGCCGGGGTATAATCGTATGGTCGGCACACGCAAGAATTAAATTATCCCCCACAGGAGTATCCGTAAATACCAACACTCCCATCGCCGTCATTTTTTGAAAACCCGGCTTCATCCCCAGTGTCTTAATTGAGGCACGGGCCAGATCGGCCGTAGAATAGTACACACCGGAGCATACTCCTTCTACTATTCCAAATCGATGTAACATACACGCGAAATAAACCGGTTCATGCAGAAGATTCTCGATCTGTTCGGAAGAAAGGTTTTCTTTGGCTCGTATCGAACCATATTCCCCGCACATTTCACCAAACCGGGTATATTCATCCGGATCAAGCAATTCCATACCAGAAATATCCAGCTTGCTGTCTTGAGCCAATTTTACGATTTTATTTCGGGAACCGGTCAAGACCACTCGTAATGCACCGGATTGATGAACCGAACAACCCGCCCGCAATACCCGTTCATCCAGAGCCGCGTCCGGCAAAGCGATACGACCCTTCTTTTTCTTTGCTAAGAGCCTTAGATATTCTATATAAGGATGTTCCATTCTAGTAATCCGTTGCTGAGGAACCTATATATTGCCATATTTTCCGATCCTCAAATTTCTGGATTAAAACCCCATCGCTTGCAGTTGTGCGTCAAAATCATCCGGCAGATTTGCCAGCGGTATGTCCAAATCTCCCATCCCATAAAGCAGCATATTTCGCAGCAATCGCTCCGCCACCGGATTCCGGAGAACCTTTTCCCGGATCAGCAGCGTATTCAATATAAACCGGCCTTCTCCCAGCTTGTAAACCGCAACAAACAATCCGGCGGAATAATCAATACAGGTATTGAAGGCACCGGCGACGACTTCGTCGGGCGGATCTTGTCCCATCAATGCGGTATCCGGAGCCGCCCAGACAGGGGGACTAATGACAGCCAGGGCGGCAGAAATAAAAAAAGCCAATTTCTTCTTCATGCGGAATTCCCTTACTTGATTTTTCGATACATAAGAGTCACGACACCAGGCTGTTCCTCCATTGAGATCTTAACTCCCTTTTGCATCAATTCCTGACCGGTTAGGGCCGCCTTGTCGGGAGTATCCAGATTGGTGCACTCATAGCGAGCTTCGGGATCGAGACTCAATAATTTAATGGTTCGGCCAAAATAATCGCTATCCGCCCGGCGGAACACCTGTACCATGCCCTCCCCGATTTCCGGCCGGTCAAATTGCCAGGCCATCCAAACCGTATGATCCAGACTATACGGCAGCAAAGGATAAAAATCCCCGTAATAATAACCGCTGACCAGTCGCCACTGCTGGAATAATTTCCGAAGGGCATCATAGTCCAGCTCCCGGTTGCGTATATCCAGTGTCACCACCAGACTGCTGGCGGAATTACTCCAGAAGGCATACGGCTGAACGGGGGTTGCTCCGGCACCATAATACGGCGCTGCCACGTGCGCCACCGTCCCGGTCCCGTGATAGGGAAGCCACAGCGACAGCCCATAGGTCTGTCCCTGATGGCCGATCGGTTCATAGGCATAGTCGCTGCGCCACAAAGGCGCCGAACGCCGCAGGGTTTCCAAATCGAGCCGCCGGCCGCCGGAGGCACAGGTATCGATGAACATATCCGGATGCCGGCGCAGCAGTTCATCCCAGTAGGCCAGGAAATTGGTTACGAAGTGGTTTTCCGTGATTCCCTGCCGGTCGGGTGCATCGTTGCCGCGCCAAAACCCCAGCGGATCGATATTGAAATCCTCACGATATAGATCCATACCGTTATCCGTAATCAGTTTATCCATATGATTGACAAGCCAGTCGAGAACTTCCGGTTCATTCAATTTAAGGAGTCCGCCGCCCGTCCCGCCAAACACCCATTCCGGATGCGTTTCCGCAATCCAGGTCCCCGGATGAACCCGTTCCGGCTCGAACCAGACGAGAATTTTCATATCATGGGCATGGGCAAAATCGCTGATCGGCTTGAAACCGCTGGGGAATCGCTTTTTATCCACCTCCCAGGTTCCCACCACGCCCCAATTGGGCGGATCGCCGCACTGATACCAGCCGGCATCCATCCACCAGTAGTCCAGCTTCATGTCCTCTTCCAGATAACGCTGGATAAACATGATCTGGTTTTCCGTATTTGCCCCCTGCATCTCAATATAGGCCCGGGAGCTGGAGGCCAGAAGCAGCGGCGGCGGCAATTGGCCGCCCGGTTTGGGCATACTGTATTCTTTCATCCAGCGCCGCCATTGGTTCTGACCGTCAATCCAGGTTCCCTGATCCCGGAACTGCAATACCACCAGCGGACTGCGAACTTCCTCGCCGGGGAGCAGCTTGAAATGAGTCAATTCCTGCCCAGCCCGCAGCGTCAGGGTTTTCTGATCATCACGGGAAAATGTGGCCGCCCATTGACCGGGCCAGCCGATCACCGCAATCAGGCCTTCCTTCCCCACATTAATATTAAAATAGGGAAATTCCGTATTTGTCGGCCGCCCACCGGCTGGGGCCAGCCGGAAGTTCTCGTTTGGAGGCAATACCTTTTGCAGAGGTTCATAGCTGTTGATTACACAAAAATCTCCCCGGTTGTAGTGCAATTGAAATTCACTTTCCCAGCCCCGCGAAAAAGAGGTATCCAGTGCCAGAAGATTCTCGATGATGGGCGTCTCTTTCTCCCCCTTATTCGCAAGATATACAGTCCACTCCACGGTGTGATAATCCCGGTATTCAACCCCCTGCCAGCGAACCTCCAGTGCGGTCTCCGGATCGGTATAGGTTAGCGTTTGCGCGGTGCGATTGGCATCTATTTTCCGGGTAGAAACCTTTTGCCGCCACTGCGGCAGCAAACCATGAGAGGATTTTTGGTCGTAGAGAAACGAGAAAGGCGGCACCGTATTCCGATAATCATACTGTCCTTTCCAGGCCTCGGTATAATCCGGCCCGCCCAGCGTCATGCCCGCCGTGGTCTGTAGCCAAAGGAAAAAATCAGAAGGCTGAGGCACCGCCTCTTCCACTTCCAGAACCAATTGCCCCACCCAGTCAGGATTCTGATTGGATTGCGGGTTGCCAGAGCCCACATAATCGAGATTCCCGAAGACTTCAGGAGCCGCAATCCAGAAACGTTTCAACGTTACCTTGGCGCCATGCTCGTCAAAAATATAATCTTGTATCCCTGCCGCCGGTACCATAGCAGAGAGTACCCCACTGCCGGGAACATCCGTTATCGGCCAGCCCATGGTCTTAGGGGCTGCATTGGGGAAAAACTCCTCTTGGAGCGGCCGGGAGATAGATGGTTTACTCATCGCGGTAATAATCGGCATCCGGGTCCGGCCATTAAATGTCAAATTGATGCCGACATGTTTGGCCTCGATTGCCAGATAATCAAAATGAATCGTAAACACATGCGTACCGGGGGTAAGGGACAGATCAATCGTATGATCCGATGGATGATTTAACCATTGTATATTCTCCTGGTTTTCTTTTTTGCATACCTCTCCCTCATAGACAAATATGTCCCAACACGCATCTACCGGGCCGGTATTGAATCGATACCGGATATCCACCAGGCCTTGTTCATCGCAGCCGAAAACCGTAATGGCGGATAAATCCAGCGCGAACACCGAACGGCAGGAAGAGAAAAAAAACAGGCCGATACAATAAAAATACGTTTGAAAACGGTTCATAAAATCATCTCCATGGGATTACCTGTCATCCAGGTTCGTTGTTAAAACCGTATGATGCACACACGGCTGATAAATATAGTATTTTTCTCTGATTGCTTTCAGGGATTCCCCCTAGATACAAAGGCCTTTCAATCGTTACGAAAAAAAGAGAAAAAGAGCCTCACACGGTCTCGGTAAAGAATATCTACCTGCCGTGTGAGGCAATCACTACCTGCAAAACCTATTACGGAATATCCGTACAGGTCGGAACGGCCGGATCATTGCATTTCAGCCAATCCCCGGCAATCTGGGCAAAGTCGCCCAGGTTCACATAACAGTCCTGATTGAGGTCCAAATCATAATACTCCGCATAATCCTGGCAGTTCGACGCGAACGGCTCGACGGTTAAAGTAAACTGAACAATGTCCTCAAGGATTCCGTCCGGGCCTGACAACGGATACCCATTCGGCCCACTAATCGAATCGATCCCGTAAACATGGAAATCATAGAAAACGTAATTCGAGATCGTCACACGAATCTGCTTGTCAATATTACGATAGTCCAAGCCGCCGCCGGAAGTCGCCGCATTATAGGGCCAGCCGCAAACCGTGAAACCATCTTTGCCGAACATCTCGGGATTGCCGTCTTCGGGTCCGGTCGTGTCACAAGCAGCATATACCGAAATGCCTACCTGATTATCCGCCTGCAATCCGTCAAAGAATAGATTCAGACCGATGACAGGCAGGAAGCCACCGGGTTCATAATACGGTTTGTGAACGGTGAAATCGTAGCTATTGCCTACGGTCAGTGGAATATCGATCATCATATCCGTATCGCTGTTCAGCCAATTCATATTCGGATCGTTCGGCTTATAATCAGCGATGGTGCCGGGATGGATCGCCAGATCCCAGTGCGGATCAGGATAGATGGTATTCCAGGTTCCTACCGCCCTAACATTACCATTGGCATCGGTATCGGTAAGCACCATAGCCGTTAAAAAGACCGTGTTAAGATCAGGTTCCACTTCCTCATATAGAGGACTCATTGCAATCAATACCGGAACATTCGGTTCGATATCATTGGGTTCCAAAGGATACTCATCCGGATTGAATGGAGCCGGAAAATCATCCGGATTATACTCGATCGAAGCCAGTTCCGCATTGAAGTCCACGATGTGGAAACCGCCGTCATAGGCGGTTCCATTCGGTATCCGAATCGCCGCAAAATCCACCGTCCCGCCTTCCGGCAAAGCCACTAAAGCATCCAAGGTGGCGGTATTGGCTGTCGGATCATCCCGGAAGCCCGAAATCGTTTCTGTAAAAACCACCACACTGTTCACTACCACGGCAACATCGGTGGCAAAACCCGCTGTGACGCCGCTCTCAAACTCCGCGTGCAACTGATACGTCGCTTCAAACGGAGCCGTGAACCGAGCCGTGCTATGGTTCGATGGCGTTGAAGCCGGGGTTTCCAGATAGGTCCTGTTGGCCTTAAAGAACATCCCGTTCGGCGCTCCCCATTCGGGATGACTTTTATCCTGGAGTGATGGATTCTTGCCAATCCCACCCAAAGCATCGGTACCCCAGAAGATATTCAGACCATCCGGGTGATAGTCATTCGCAGGCGCTAAAGCGAATTTATATTTGCCGACCCCATTCTTGTAATAGCCATAGGTCCATACCCCATTCGGATTCGAACCGCCCGCCGCCGCGGGGTATTCCGCATTGTAGTCCCAGCTTAGTGCCTCAAACGGTGTGGGAAAGACCGCAATGGGATCGCATTCATCGGGATTCAGCGGATCATTGCAGTTGAGCCACCCGCCCGCCAGCAGCGTTACATCTTCCAGATTCACATAGCAGTCCTGATTCAGGTCCGTATCGAAGTACTCCGCCTGATCCGCACAACTGTAGTCCAGCGCGTACTTATCCATCAGCGCCGTCTGCGTTGCCGCATGTTGCGTCTCATCCACGCCTTGAAATACCTGAATCTCGGCAATATCGCCCTGGAACAGATTTCCGATTAATACTGCCGGATCACGATAGTTGACGCTTCCGTTATCATTGGCTACCAAAACACCGTTGAGGTACAGCTTCCGTTCAAAATTATCGGAAACCGTACAGGCAATCAGGTAATATTTGTCCAACAGCAGGGCATTCGCTTGTGCCAACTCACTGTTGACCGTGGTCAGAGCCATCTTGTTCTGTTGCGTTGCGGAAATTCCGACATCCCAGCCGGTTACCTCGCCAACGCTGGCAATAAAGCTGCTATTCACTTGATTGTTGCTCAGTTTGCCTACCACATAAATACTGAAGGAAGAGGTACTCAGCGGGTCGCCGATACCCGGATTGTAATTCGGCGACGCCGTGTCATACAGCAACAGGGAATCATCTCCGTCAAACCGTATTACCGGCTGATCTCCATTGTGGAACGAACCGGTCGCCAGCGTAGGATCTCCATAGGCCAGAATGGCATTCAGCCCGTTGCCAGACTGGTCCTGCCAACCCCTGGCGATACCGCCGATGGCAACCGGCTGACCGCTGTTGGGATCCACTACCCCGGTATCCGCCTTCAGCCACAGCAACATCTCGGAAGGCAGGGGTTCCGGCAGATTGCCCGGATCCGTAATGGCCAGCGTCGCGTTGAAATCAACGATGTGGAATCCGCCGTTCCAGCCGCCCTGTCCGGGGACATGGTTCAAACTGAAACCTAACGTATCCCCCTCCGCCAGATCCAATACCCTGGAAAATTCCGCAATATTTTCCGGACCGGAGTCAAAACCGGAAACACGGTTGTAATTGATCACGTTGTCATTAATGAGAACCGCCACATCTGTGGCATAGCCATTCATCACGCCGCTTTCAAAATACGCATCCACCTGATAAATACCTGCATACGGTGCGGTAAACAAGGCGGTCGTTTTATTGCTTAACGTCGAAGCCGGAGTTTCCAGGTATGCCCTCTGTCCCTTGAAATACATCCCATCCGGCCAGCCGGGCATTGCCAAATCATCCGCCATCGGATTGAAACCAAAGCCGCCTGAATTATCGTTTCCCCAAAGGATATTCAAACCGCCCGGATGATAATCATTCAAAGGAGCCAGAACAAAAGGAAGGCCGCCCGGTTTATTTTGATAATAGCCATAGGTCCAGGCCCCATTCGGATTACCCGAAGCCCCGAAAGTCGAGGGATAAGAGGCGGTATAGTCCCAACTCGCAGCCGGCGGTTCATTCGGTTCGACCGCAGCAGGAACCAGCGGGATAAAGAACCGCGGCGTATGGTCATTCGGATCGGCTGGTGGATTAAGCACCCCGTCAATCGGGTAATCATCGGGATCAAAAGGAGGAAAGACCTCCGGATCATACGCGTCCACATCCACGACCGCATCAAAGATAATCGTATGGTATCCGCCGTCCCAACCGCCTTGGCCGGGAATATTGTCCAGCGCAAAATATATTTTCTGTCCTGCTTCCAGGGCCACTACCGCGTCAAAGCTGGACCTATCGAGAAAACTCGTAACGGTATCGGTATAAATCCATACATCCTCAACAACCACACCGACTTTCGTATCCCAGTCATTCATCACCCCGCTTTGAAACAGGGCATTAATCGTATAGTTCCCCTTCTGGGGGGCGATAAAGCCAGCCGCCGTTTTGCAGCCATGCATGGTAGAACCGGTCATCAGATTGCAGCCGTTCGCCTTGAAGAACATGCCGTCCGGCCAGGTTGGCTGAGGCATATCGGTAGGAAACGGATTTTGGGTAAAACTGCCCAATTCATCATTGCCAAAGAGGGTATTTAAGCCTGCCGGGTGATAGTCGTTGGCGGCTGCCGGATAATAAGGAGCCTCACTTAGTCCGCCCAGCAAATACCCATAGGCCCACACTCCATTAGGATTGGGACCGCCCGTTACCGTCGGAAAATCCGCGGTGAAATCCCACGGCTGGCTCTGGCCTATACTGGCCAGGCCGATCATCAAAAATAACATCGTTAAAAAAACTACTATTTTTTTCATTTTACTTTCTCCTACACAATTTTCTACAATTTTCTACTCTCACACAATTCTCTCCCTATCAACCAGCTTGCATCTCCTTTTGTCAATAGTACCTCCTTCCATAAAAGAAACAGTTTCTTGTTTTAAACAAAACAACAAAAGACAATTCTAATACCTATTGAAATATTGGCCGCAAATTTTATACTTGACATCATGTTTGCAAACTGTATTTTAACTAACTTGGTGTTTATTTTGAACGGATATTACAGGCAGAGGCAACCTCTGCCTACACGGGGGAGCCGGCATACGCTTTTACCAAAAAACTGCCGGCTCTCTTTTTAAAGCCTTTATTCCTTCCAAAAAGATATAATTTTTAATATTTTTTTTTGAACTAATCCTTTTATTTGTGTTTTTGATTGTCGATTAATCCGTTCGTAGTAGTTTCAAATGATTTCAAATGTCTATGGATAATATCGCGAGCATTCTGGATATGTATCACACTTTCCTTTTCCGCTTTTTCCTGGTCCCCCGACTTGATGGCTTCATAAAGAGGATAATGAGTTTTATAGACGGGATGTGATTCCATCCGTCCCAGGATGTCAAGCATTGCATCCATAAGATCTATGAGAATACTGCTCATGACCATCAAGATACTATTACCACAATATTGAGCAACAATATTGTGGAACTGCATATCAAACGGCTTGATAATTATTTTTTTCTCATCCACTTCCCGCATCTTTAGCATTAGTTGATCTAATTCTTTTAAACCATCCGCCGTTATATTCGTTGCGGCCAGGCCGGTTATAGTAGGTTCTATGGTAAAACGGGTATTGATAATTTGATCAAAATTTTCCGCATTGGGAAGATAATTCATCAAAGGAGATAAAAACCGGAAACAATGGGTTGGATCCAGTTTTCCAATATACCAGCCTTTTCCGGTATGAGCCTCTAATAAACCCGTCGAACGCAGAATCATCAGCGCCTCTCTCATGGCCCGACTGCCTACTCCGATGATGTCACATAATTCCTTTTCGGAGGGAAGGGTATCACCTGGCATCAAACCCTTTGCTTTAATGTATTTGATGAGAACGGGGATGATTCTTTCGTACATGGTTGGGGTATTGGTATGATCAATCTTATACATACGATCCGATTCACTTTCAGGTGAACGCATCGCTTCACCAAGGCTGCTCGACCGTGTTAACTGAAAATATGGCTCAAAATCTAACCCTTTAGAAGTTTTTAACCGCTTTGTTTTCATAATTACTTATGCTATCCATGTTTAACATGAGGCACGAAAGAACGTCCAGCAAAAAACTTTCTGATCATTCTTCCATATTTCATAGTTTAATACGGTCAGCTTGCACCTAGGCCAAAGCTGACATAGGTTATTTTCGTCTTTTTTCCATGTGATGTCAAGCCTTTTTTAAAAAAATATAATAAATCACTCCCCAATATCGGTAGCCTCATTACTATTTTAAATGCAAGGTCTTATAACTATACTATTTTAATTTTGGAGTAACTTGTAAAAAAATTGGCAGGGATAACATCACCTAAAAAACATCCTAGGAGTTTAATCTATCAGACCTTCTGCATAATGCAGCTCTAATACAACGGGGAATTACAAGCTGTTTTTAGTTTTTTGGTACTCATCACCAAAAATTGGCGTTTTACATAACCAGTTTTAAGTCAATGGCAATCGCGTAATTTTCAAGGCAAGATAGCTCATATTGAACCACTCGTTGTTATTCATGTGCCCAAAAGCCGATTTCCATATTACGTAAAAGAGTTTGACGAGACCTTATCCGTAGTGTAGTATAATCAGAAAATGACATCCCTGCGATTCCCAGAACCAACGAATGAAATCCAATGTGGTATGGATATGCCTGTAAGAATAGTAGA
Source organism: uncultured Pirellulales bacterium (assembly GCA_964580995.1). GTDB lineage: Bacteria > Planctomycetota > Phycisphaerae > Sedimentisphaerales > SM23-30 > JAKJEP01. The sequence continues at coordinate 5,745 of CAZOMV010000120.1, read as the reverse complement.
AAAGATAGATATAACTCCTTTCTGTATATTTTTTCTTCACCGAAAGATAGCTCCTGTTTTTTGAAATCGTAAAAAAATTAGCTAGTGGAATTGTGAGTGAGTGAATATGTTTTTATCGAAATATATTCGATTCCATAATTAAGGAGATCTCAAATGTCTAAAGTCGATGGTGGAGTTCTTGTGGTCGAGATTCTGAAGAAAGAAAAAGTAAGCCATATTTTCAGCTTATCCGGGGGTCATATCAATCCCATCTACAATGCTTGTATGGATGCGGGGATTCGTATCATTGATACACGCCACGAGGAGGCGGCTGTTCATATGGCATCGGGGTGGGCGGAAGTAACCGGTCAGCCGGGGGTGGCTGTGGTCACCGCCGGTCCCGGTGTGACCAACGCCTTCAGCGGCATGGCCCGTGCCCGAGCGGCGAATTCACCTGTCGTGTTAATTGGCGGCGACTGCTCCAACAAATATCGCCATTTGGGCGCACCCCAGGAAACCGATGCCCCGCGTCTCATGGAAACTACTACAAAGTATGCTTGCCGTGTGGATGATGTACATCGAATTCCGGACTATCTTGCCACCGCATTCCGAGAAGCCACCTCCGGTAAAACAGGACCCGTTTTCCTATCGATCCCGCTTGATGTGATCTATGAAAAAGTAGATCGCAATACGATCTCTATTCCAACTGGTTATCGTACAGCCAATCAACCGGCAGCGGATCCGGCTCTGATTCGCCAAGCCCTTGATATTCTAGCTCAGGCAAAAAATCCCATTGTCTTAGCAGGCCGCGGAATTTGGTGGTCGCAAGCCTGTGCGGAGTTACAGAAATTTATCGAAAAGTCAAACCTCCCCCTCTACACGGGATTCATGAGCCGTGCCTTTGTGCCGGAGGATCATCCCCTTTCTTTCGGGATTGCCCAACCCCTCTTTGGGAGCACAGCTCAAGTGGGAGTCGCTCAAGCGGATGTGATTTTAGCCTTGGGGGTCACTTTCGATTACAATTTTGCATATGGCCAACCACCGTTTTTCCGGAAAGATGTTAAAATCATTCAAGTCGATATCGATGCTACGGAAATTGGACGAAATCGTTCGATAGACCTGGGTATAGTTGGCAATCCACGAGTGGTTATCAAACAATTTTTGGCAGAATTGGAAAACAGTACCGTACGCGGTTCTGACAAATGGCTTGACACCCTTCGTACCACACAAGCGGAAGTCGCCAGACAGGCGGAACCGCTGCTGAATTCGAACCATGTTCCGATGCATCCCCTGCGGCTCTGTAATGAATTGCGGAATTTCTTGCCGCGAGTGGCCACCATCACCAGCGATGGAGGGGACAATCACTGGTGGTGTCTGCCCTTTTTTCGGATTCATGCCCCGGCTCGCTACTTCAAATGCAGTACGGCGTTTGGTGGCCTGGGCAGTGGCATCCCTATTGCCATTGCTGCCAAACTGGCCCGACCCGAGGAGCCTGTGATAGCTTTCACGGGTGACGGCAGTTTTGGCTTCAACGCGATGGAGTTCGACACCGCAATCCGCCACAACATTCCGATTGTTTGTGTTATTGCCAACGATCAATGTTGGGGAATGATCAAACATGGTCAGGAAAAAACATATGGCAAGGACCGAATCATCGGCACTACCCTGGGTCTGCGACGATACGATAAGATGGTTGAAGCACTTGGCGGTCATGGCGAATTTGTAGAACGGCCTGAAGAGATCCGTCCAGCTTTGGAGCGAGCGTTTGCATCGGGTAAACCAGCGTGTATAAATGTGCTTGTCGAACCGATGGTAAGTTCCGGCTCACCTTGGTTTGGGAGTATGGCCTAATGTGAAATTAAGCATATAATGTATCACCGTTAAGCTTTTTATAAAACTAACCGTTCATGAAAATCATCTGGGAACACGGACACAGAAATCCCAGAATCGTCCACCCACCTTTATTGCCTATCTCTTTATTATTGTTCCTATGATCAATGATCGATATAATTCATGAGAAAAGAACTTAACCGCCTACTTTCATAGAATTGGTAATGTCAGGTGAGTATATTGGGAATAATCGCTATTCCGTACATCTTACTGGTAGTTGCGGCTCGGCGGAGGATGGTGAAGGCGATTGGTTGGTATGGGCAGCGAGTGTCAGGCAGCGCAGGGATGATAGTGGATTGAAGTAATAGGCGTTATTGGTAAAAGGAGTTCAAACTGATGAACATGGTGAATTGGCGGCTGGTGCTGGGGATAGCAGTGGTGTCGGTGATGGGGCTGGGGCTGGGGTGTCAGCGGATGGGCAGTCCGGGACTGGAGGGGATCGAGGGGGAGGTGGTATGTCCCGGAAAATATGGAGGACATCAGCAGGGGATGGCGACGGACCGGGAGAGGGCGATTTTCTGGTCGCATACAACGCAGTTGGTGAAAACGGACCTGGTGGGGAAACTGCTCCAGGTGTTGGATGTGCCGAGCCATCATGGGGATCTGGAATACTGGGAAGAGAAGGTGTATGCGGCGGTGAACCTGGGTAAATTTAACGGAACGGGGCCGACGGATTCGTGGGTGTATGTGTATGAGGCGAAGGATTTGTCGCTGGTGAGCAAGCACGCGGTACCGGAGGTGGTGTTCGGGGCGGGGGGGATTGCGATACACGATGGGCGGTTTATGGTGGTGGGCGGATTGCCGGACGGATACGAGGAGAATTATGTGTATGAATATGATGAGGAGTTCCGGTTTGTGCGGCGGCATGTAATCCGGAGCGGGCATACCCGGCTGGGGATCCAGACGGCGACGTGGTTCGACGGCTACTGGTGGTTCGGATGTTACGGGATGCCGCAGAATCCAGGGCTGTTAAAAACGGATGAGGAATTTAATCTGGTGGCGACGTACGATCTGATGTTCGGGTGGGGAATTATCGGGATTGAGGGAGAAAAGTTTTTGCGGGGCGGGGAGTTCGGAAAGGCGATGGTGACGTATGTGCGGGAAGAAGGCTTCAGGCAATCGACAATTAGACTCATAGATCCAGGTGTAAATGTATCTTGATTTTCAGACAGTCGCTACTTGCTTTCGGGGAACATTCAATGGAAGCCACGTTAAGGAGATCGTGGTGGAGATAAAAAAGCTGGCGAAAGGGCGGTTTTGGGTGATGTGGTTGTATGCTTTTATGCCAAAGTTTGGCTCGTACGTTGGTGGATGCTTTTATTACTCGACAAATCTTAATAATATTGGAACCAACCGCCTTGGAGTTGAGTCTGTCTGCCGCTGAGGATATTTCTACCGGCCCACCACGCCGGGATGGGATCGGTTGTCGCTCGGGGATACTTATACCAAGGACAGTTATAACCAGGATCCACCGAACGAATATCATCCCCAGATGAATTCACCCCAAGTCGCCTGGCCGGAATATCAGCCATATCAAGAGCTGCCTTCGGCCGGCATGGACCAGAATCTGGACCAACTTACCTTTGCGCCTGTTCCTCGCAGGCAGAGTATGATACCACGAGCGGCAGATCCAGAATTGCATCTGCCAGACCGGCAGACATTACCGCAAAGCGACCATCCTGCGGGATGAAGAGGGGGTGAAACCATGATAATCCGGGTGTGGGAGCTGTGCCGCAGTTTGTAGCCGGTCCTGGGGAAAAAGATCGACCGGATGTGGCGGGCCTAGTGTAAACTTCCAGTCCATTGCCTCACTAGCTCGAAAATATGGCGTAGGGTATAAAAATTAATATTCTATAAGCCCTTTGTAAACAGATAGTTATAAGATGTTCGGATGAAATTTATGGCCGGTTTTATGCCGATTTGACAGACTCTTTGGACTATGGAACAGAGATTATTGGATCACCATCGCGACGTATATTGCCAACTGTATCAATAAAGAACTGTATAAGACGATTGAATACCTCAAGGTTCAGGTGGAGGTCTTGATCGAACAGCAGGAAAAGCAGAATAAACGGATTCTGCTAAACAATAATCAAAGAATACGCATATACCAGGGAAACAAAGCAGGATGGATTTTGATTTTGTGAAAAAGTTGTGAAAAAAATGCCCAAAATGATAATGACATAGAATGATATTGCGTGATATCCAGTGATATAGAATGAACAACATAAATATTTGACCTTCAAGGGAATAAACTATAAATATCTGTAATATAGATACTTAAATAAAACAGGAAGGGAGAATCCCGCCCTCTCCGCTTAAACCGTAAGCAAGGTTATGAATTAGACGCGAACCTACCACCCCCAAGAGTAAAGGAAAGGACCATTAGTAAAAACGTAACTACCTTATTTTTCAGTCAATTAGCGAGTTTAAACAGCAGACTCCGGCTCCCGCCGCAGTTCTAAAATCGTCCACCCACCCCGAGTTAACTGGACAATGGCTGTTTTCAGCTAGAACCGAAAAACAGTAACATATGTTTTTACAATGATTTACGTTATTCAAAAGGGGTATTCGCTTAAGATAGTGTGCATCCATGTCTCATGACATAGCCCCAGAACTGTTGCCAGCGGCCGGTGGTTAGTTTCAACGTTCGCAACGCCAGAACACAACTGGCGCCGTCCTCTTTCCATCTTGAGCCGGAAATACACATACGCTGCTTGATCAACGTCTTACAGGCCGCCTCCGTTACCCCGCTGCCGATGGGCAGATTCTCTGTGATATGCCGGGCATACGACATCTTATTCGTATGATTTTTATAATACGTGATCACCTGCCGGATGGCTTCATCCCGCTCAATGAAATTTTTCTTGTCCAGATTTGCTCTTTGTTTTTCCAATTCCTTGATCAATCTACTGGCGGCGCCCGGTTTATGTTTAAGATCATGGCTGAAAGTATCCTCCCAAATCGTTTGGTTTATTTTGTCTCGGCCAAAGATGGCTGATGCGGCTTTGCTGATATACTCTCTGGCATGGTAGAAGTCCAGAAGCAGTCGTTTGGTGTATTTCGCAAGAAAGGTCCAATTCTCCCGGGCCCCATCCGCCAAGCCGATGTACAGCACATCGGGAAATTTCCCTTTCACTCGCTCAATCTCACGAGAAAACTTTGTTTTGAATTTCTCTTTGCCGTACTCCGGTGTGGCGCTGCAATAAATCGTGTGCAGCCGTTCGCCCTGCTTATCATAAAACGTGATCGAACCGCACATGGCCTCTCTCCAGCCCTCTTCTTGCATCAGCAGGCACGTGCCATCTAAACCGAGAGTAACCGAATGGACTGGCCGGTCCAATTCCGGCAGATCATACTCCCATTCGCTTTCATAACACTGGGCAATGGTACCGACCAAGTCGCTGAGCTTCTTGGCATAATTGCGGGATAGATCTCTGCCGTTGCATTCCCGCAGATCCTCCCGGATCGAATCCGCTCCGAATCGAGCGTATTTACCCGACACGATCTGGGCATAGCGAGGCGTCGAATTTAAAACCATCCGCCCGTCTGCTTCCAGCGGTACATAGGCACGGCCCCCCTTGGAGGTCTGATACGTGTGACGCTCCACCTGGACCGGCCCGTAGGGCGTTTCATAGCTCTGGGGGGCATAGTCTTTGACGGTGTGTTTGACGCCGTTGACACGGATGGGTTCGCCATGGGTGTCGAACTGCTTGAGCATCGGGATCATAGCTGCCTGCCCGGCCTCATTCAGAGACTGCTGCAAGGATTGCTCGTCCTTCAGCATCTGGCCGGTTAATTCGACGGTAAATTGGATGGTTAGCATGTGATTCGTCTGTTCGATTAGCTTAGCCGGCGTGGTACTACTCCTTCAAA
>CAZOMV010000119.1:0-16639 GCA_964580995.1 uncultured Pirellulales bacterium | reverse complement strand
GATTGAAACGGGGCATGCCACCGGAGTCTTCGGAGATTTAATTTTAGGTACGCATTCGCATACGGCTCCTTTTACAGATCCATATTTGGTCGCGGGGACCTTCAACACCTGTGTAATAGGAAAGACCGACCCCTGGCTAGGCAAACCCGGACCTATCATGAACGCCTGGACTACCTATCAGGCCACCGCCCGTTTAACTCCCGAAGCCGGCATCTATGATATAACGGGCAGTTTTACAGGCACAGGATATGTCAACCCCCCCCAGCAGATCACGAACGTCTATGTGGTAAAAAACGGCACAGATGTCCTTTGGCAAGGCCTGGTTAATGACTATGTGACTCCTGCGAGTTTTGCCTTGGCCGATGTAGCTTTACAAACAGGCGACACCATCGATTTCATCAGTGGCAACGGTTACCCCGGAGGTGATTCAAGAACCTCATTAGTAGCCGATGTGATTGCACAGGAAGTATTGCTTGCCTGGGCCCCTTCACCCGACGACGGTGCTGCGGATGTATTGGCCAGTACCAATTTGTGCTGGAATGGCCCTGTGAATGATCCCAACTATCCGGATCCCAACGGGAACTATTTTTCCTATAATGTGTACTATGGGCCTGCGGATGATCTGAACAACCTGGCAGGCCCGTTCCTGGTATCGGGCGGCGAACCGCATTGTTATACGCCCGCCTCCGCGCTGGACCCGGAAACGGAATATGCCTGGCGTGTCGATGTTTTGATTCCGAATGGACCTGTCCGCACGGGCGACGTTTGGACCTTCACCACGGCGCCGGCCTATGAACAAGCAGAACTGGTCAGTCCCAGCCCGTCCGGCATAACCGGTGTCGCTTATGCAGCAACGTTGCAATGGAATAACACTTTGAATGTCGAATGGGCGAATGTGTATTTTGACACCGATGAGGCGCTGGTGTCCGGTCGCGATCCTTCCGTACAGGTAGCGTCCCAGACGCCAGATACCTCGAACGATCCCTTCGGTGTTGGTTTGATGGCCCCCGATACCACGTATTATTGGGTCGTCGATGAAGGTGTCGGTGATAACGTAGTGGCTCCGGGCACGGTTTGGAGTTTTACCACTAAACCTCTTGAATGTCTGGCACCGGTATCGAACTGGGATGTCAATGGGGATTGCGTGATCGACCTTGTGGATTTTGCGGAGTTTGCAACTTTGTGGCTGGAGTGTGGTTACGATAATCCCGACTCCTGTCCGTAATTTCGCGTTGGCGGTTTGGTTGTTTTTCCATGATCCGCGTAATTCAGATTATGACTAATTAATTTCAAGAGTAACCAGCCCGGCCCCCCCTTCCGGCCGGGCCGGGCTGGTTGTACTAAACTACTATGGTTGAAAAAAGAAAGGATGTGATAGAGATAAGAATAGAAATGAGGATTGGATCTTTATGTGTGCGTTGTAATGTGTACGATGGAAACAAAAACTCTTTTAGAATTTGACAAAACGAGGAAAATGCGTTTGTCAAATGGAGGAAATGGAAATGAAAAAAATGATTGTTTTGTTAGCAGTTGTGTTCTGTGCCAATATGGCCTATGCAACGGACTACAATCCTCTGGCCGATTGGGTCGTGGCTCCAGGATCGCCTGCGGCATGGTCTTACGGTGGGAGGATTGAAACGGGTTATGGCACAGGAGTCTTCGGAGACTTAATCCTGGGGACACATGTACCAGACATTGCTGGTTTTCTGGATGGGTATCTTGTTCCAGGTACCTACGACACATGTTCTATATTTTCGGTTGACCCCTGGCAATCGAAACCTGGACCTGTGATGAACGCTTGGGTCGTATATCAGGCCACAGCCCGGGTAACCCCGGAAGCCGGCACCTATAATTTAGATGTAAGTTTTATAGGTACAGGATATTCCAACCCCAACGTCCAGAGAACGAACGTCTATGTGGTAAAAAACGGCAGTGATATCCTTTGGCAAGGCCAGTGTAATGACTATGAAACTCCTGCCGGTACTGCACTAACGAATTTAGTCTTTGCGGCAGGTGACTATCTCGATTTCATCAGTGCGAACAATAACGATGTTGGCGACTCAAGGACTTGTTTAACAGCCAATTTGGTTTTGGTTCCCGAACCGGTAACGATGATGCTGCTGGGACTGGGCGGACTGTCGTTGCTGAGACGCCGTCGTTAATTTCGGGCAACAGATTGGTATCCTTTGGGATATGGAAATGGGGCAGGTTGTAAAGCCTGCCCTGTTTTTCTACCAATCCGCTCCGGCGGTTTCGGTCGGGGAAGAACCGGCGGAAGTAACGATTCCGATGGTTACGCTCGAGGAAATGGCGGCGCGGCTGGAAGACCTATACAAGGATAACGAAGAATTCCCGCTATGGGGCACATAACTTTGGGGGGGCACAATGTCCCCCAGGCAACCCGGGAGGCGGCTATTTTTCACTTGACTTGAAGTGCGAAATCCTGTATAAAATATGATTATTTGCATTGGCACTGCCAGAGGCAAAGAGACGTATAGTAAAACGATGTGTGAAAAAAACTCGGTGAAGGAGGTGTGGAATGAAAACTTGGTTATTTGTAGGATTTTTTGTTGTCCAGGTGATTGGGGATTCCGGATTGTCGGCGGTGACGCGGCCGGAAATTGACGTTCCCTGTGTATCCGGTTCTTTTACGATTGATGGTTTGGCAGCGGAATGGACAGGTGTCAAGTCCAAGGGGGAAGGAATTTCCTTTTATAAAGGGGACGGAAAAGCAGGTACCAGCACCAAACTGGGAACAACCTGCCTGGGAACCATCAGCCATGCGGCGGACTGCCGGATGGATCTATGGATGGCACACGACGGGACGTATTTATATATACTGGCTGAAGTACTGGATGACAATTACACATCTTTTGGTACGGGCAATACGAACGATGCCTATCTGGAAGATACGCTCCACCTTTATATCGATTCCACCAATGCGATGAAGGCCAATATACCCGGCGCCCCGATTACCACTCAGCCGGGATATGAGCAGTTTGGAATGAGTACCGATGGCAATATCAAGGGAGAATTGACTGATTTTACGAGTACCGGTTCGGTCCGGCAGCCGGCCCCCCAGGGGTCCAGTCCGGACGGTACCTATTGGAAGGCCAAATGTACGGTACAGCAACTGGCCGCCCAAAGTTACAAATATACCTTTGAAGAGCGGGTCACGCTGGCAGGCAGGCCCGGCAGAAATATGAGCGCACTGGTTCCGGGCAACCATTATGGATTTGATGCGGAGTTCTGTGATGCGGATAATGGGGTGCAGTTGCAGGGATGGATCTTCTGGAGCAGCAATGGATTTACCGATTGTTACAACTCTGAGAATCTCTGGGGTACCATGAACCTGGCCGTAATTCCGGAACCGTTTACCTGCCTGTTGCTGGCTACAGGCGGGCTGTTTGCTATTCGGAAAAGAAGGCAAGCAAAACGAGTCAAAAATTGACATTTGACGATTAAGGGGGATTCTGGTATGGTAAAGGAGAATCTATGTTTTGTATATTTGCCGTATTGGAAATGAGTTACTACAATAGGATCACGAAGGAGCCGAAATCCGGTGAGTGAAAAAGTATATCAGCGATGTTTGAATCCCGGCTGCGGGGCGACGTACGGGGTGGAGGAAAGTTATTTTGCCTGCCCGGCCTGCGGGGATCTGCTGGATGTGGTTTATGACTGGGATCATCTGGAAGTGCCTACGTCGCTGACGTGGTTTGAAAAACGCTGGGCCAGCCGCCAGGACCGGCTGGACTTTTCCGGTGTCTGGCGGTTCCGCGAGTTGATTCCCTTCTGCTCCGATAACCACCGGGTATCGGTCGGTGAAGGACAAACCATTTTGCAACCCAACGACGGGGCCGCGAAATTTGCCAACTGCAAGGCCGGACAGGTGCATCTTCAATATGAAGGACTCAATCCCAGCGGTTCCTTCAAAGACAACGGCATGACCGCCGCCTTCAGCCATGCCCAGCTGGTGGGCGCCGAACATGTCGCCTGTGCTTCAACCGGCAATACCTCGGCCTCCGTCGCCCTCTACGCCCATGCCTGCGGCATGAAATGTACCGTGTTCATCGGCTCCGGCCGCATCGCCTATGGCAAGCTCAGCCAGGCCCTGGACTTCGGCGCACATACCATCCAGATCAAGGGCGATTTCGACGACTGTATGAGGCAGGTCCAGAATGTCTGCCGGGAACTCAAATTGTATCTGGTCAATTCGCTAAACCCATTCCGGCTGGAAGGCCAAAAAGCGATTATGTTCCGGGTTCTGGAAGCCCTGCGTTGGCAGATCCCGGACTGGATCATCGTACCCGGCGGCAACCTCGGCAACAGCAGTTCCTTCGGTAAAGCGTTTGCCGAGATGAAGCAGTTGGGCCTGATCGACCGGATTCCCCGGCTGGCGGTAATCAATGCCACCGGCGCCAATACCCTCTATGATTTGCACGAGAAACAAGGGGTACGTTGGCAGGGCGGACAATTGAATATGGAAGTGATCGACAGCTATTATGCCAAACTGAACGCCACCGGCTACCGGCCGCATACGCTGGCAACCGCGATCGAGATTTCCCGGCCGGTCAATCTGAAGAAATGTTTGCGAGCACTGGAAATATGTAATGGGGTGGTGCGGGAAGTCTCCGATGAGGAGATCCTCGAAGCCAAGGCGGTGGTAGGCCGGTACGGCCTGGGCTGCGAACCGGCTTCGGCGGCTTCGCTGGCGGGACTGAAAAAGCTGCGGACCGAACAGGTGATCGGGCCGCAGGAAAAGGTCGTCTGCATTCTTACCGGCCACCAGTTGAAAGACCCGAATTGTACCGTGACCTACCATATGGAAAACAAGGGACAATATTCAAACCGCCCGGTGGAAGTGGAAAACGATATCGACAAGGTGATCGAAGCCCTGCAAGCGGCTCCGGCATCTTGTTGTCGAAAGGGATAAATACAGGGAGTGAAATTATGTTAAAACTGGCAATTACCGGTGCCGCCGGGCGAATGGGGCAGCGGTTGATCGCATTGGCGGGCGAGAGCGGGATTTTTCAAGTGACGGCCGCCCTGGAATACCCCCAGCACCCCAAAATGGGACAAGACGCCGGTCTGACAGCCGGTATGGGGGAACTGGGTGTTCCCATCACCGCCCAGCCTCCGGCAAAACCGGAGGTCATGATCGACTTTACCACCCCCGCTTCCACGATGAAGTGGGCCGATTACTGCCGGGAGAACGGGGTGCCGCTGGTGGTCGGAACCACGGGACTGACGGATACGGAAAAAGCCAAATTACAAGCCGCCGCTGAAAAAACACCGGTCCTGATCGGGGCTAACATGAGTCTGGGCGTCAACCTGCTCTTCAATCTGGTTGCCCAGGTGGCCAAAGCCCTGGACGATTCCTATGATATCGAGATCGTCGAATCGCACCACCGGTTCAAAAAGGATGCCCCTAGCGGCACGGCCCTGGAACTGGCCCGCCGCATTATCGCGGCCAAAAACTGGCCCTGGCCTGAAGCCTTAACGCATGGCCGCACAGGTCGGGAGGCCCTCCGCCAGCCGAAAACCATCGGCATGCACGCCGTCCGGGCCGGCGATATCGTGGGGATTCATAACGTGATTTTTTCCACGCTGGGGGAGACGATCGAACTGCATCATACAGCCCACACCCGCGATACCTTCGTCCGCGGCGCCCTCCACGCCGCCCTATGGCTGGCGGATAAGAAGCCGGGCTTATATAGTATGGCAGACGTTTTGGGATTTTAAAATAATCCAACGGAAAGTTTTCTATTTCCCTTTAAGCCAATCCTGGACCAGGTAGGTGAGGTCTGTTATATCGACATTATTATCACCGGAAATATCTGATCCATCGCAATCGCCGCAACTGGTTTCCAGCCACCAGTTAGAAATTCTCGCAAAGTCTGTTAAATCTACACCATAAAGCCCTGCAATGTCACCCAGATACTCTTCCTGCCATTCCAGACGCGGGTAATCTTCCTGTTCACGAAGCATTTTCCATATGGGAGTGGTGAAGTCCCAGCCAGCAGCAGTAAAAGTGCTTTCTGCCATCATCTCCGTTGTGGTCAAACCGGTGCCGATATCGCTTGTTGTTATCCCACTGGTTTCCTTGTCCCAAAAACAATTGTATATATTGGATACAGGTGCACAGGAACCGCAAAATCCACCGATCCCATTGCTAGTAACGCGGCCGGTAGAATAGCTGTTAGAAACATGGTTGTTCATGATGCAACCGCAAAATCCACCTACGGAGCCATACCCGGAAACATTCCCCATGGAATAACAATCGGTAATATAATAATTGGTAATGCCACAAAAGCCGCCGACATAAGAAGAATTATTTGCCGCTGTCACATTTACCTGTGCGTAACATTCTGAGATGGTTTGGGGAGGAATCCGCCCTTCGCCATATCTTCCACACAAACCGCCCACATAACAGTAGCCGCCGGAAATGCTCCCGGTAACCCCACAACGGGAAATAGTGCCATAACACCGACCGCACATAGTGCCAATATCCTGTGCATAGGAGTAATCACTAACTATATTTGCATTTTTCAACGTCAGATTAGTAACGGAAGCATTGGTTTCGAGTAGCCCAATCAACCCCAGTATATTATTACCTGTAAGAGAAAAGCCAGTTATCTGGTATCCATCGCCATCGAGCGTTCCATCCAAACAAGGTATAATGGCACACCTAAAGGTAAATGGGGATAAATCCATATCATGGATCAGTTTATAATGACTTGTCGGCTGCTGCCACATAACAGCAAGATCATTTATATTTGCAATCAGATACGGATCACTTTCTGTGCCCAGACCGACAAATGGATAGTAGGAAAAGCTGTCGTCAAAATAATATAACTGAGGAAAACTGTCTGTAGGCATGACCCAAGAATCGGCAAAACCATTGGTTGTTTCAGAGGTAAAATCCCAATCGGCATTGAGAAAGAAGCTGATATCTTTCATTTCTGCGGTGGTCAAGCCGGTTCCCAAACCGTTGTCAGGCCCACCGGTATCCGTATTCCAAAAGCAGTTTGTTGCGATTCCGGATCCACATATTGCACCAATACGGTTGTTCCCCGAAACGGTGCCGGTAGCGTAGCAATTTGCCACATGACCGTATCCACAAAGTCCACCAACATATTCGTTACCAGAGACATCTCCGGTAGCATAGCAATTGGTAATGGCTCCATAATAGTCAACTCCACAAAGTCCACCAATCGATGCCGCGTGTTCCCACGGTTCAGCTGGAAGATCACTACTTACATTTCCTGTTGCATAACAGTTAAAAATTACGCCGGCATTTTCTCCGGATAATCCCCCCAAAAACTGAGATGGTCCACAGTGGACATTTCCTGTCGCGTAGCAGTTGATAACAGAAGACCGGTTTGATCCGCACAATCCCCCTATGACACCAATCGTATTACCACTAATATTTCCCGTTGCATAACAATTTACAATTAAAGAGCTGTTTGATCCGCATAATCCCCCTATAGTGCCAGAAGAGTTTTTTATCGTTATATTTACCTCCGCATGACAATTCGAAATTACTCCGCCATAATCATTGATTCCACATAATCCTCCGGTTCTCGAAGTAGAACCGTTCACTTCTCCGGTAACATAGCAATCTGCAATGAGTCCCAGATTTTCGCGAGATAATCCGGATCTTTCACTATCTATATTTAACAAGCCAAGATGGATTACCTGGCCCTGTGGATTTATTTTGCTAAACAGGCTACCAGAACCAGCGAAAGTCAGATTACTAATCTCATGGTCTGCCCCATCGAAGACGCCGGTAAAAATACCGATTAGAGACGCCGTGAATACCGGAAGGCCGGTAATGGCGGGGTCCATATCAATATTGGCAATAAGTACATAATGCTTATCCACCAGATTCGGGTCCGATCCAATGGAGGTTAGCTGCTCTGCGGTGGAAATCTGATAGGGATTGTCTGCTGAACCGTCACCCGGATTGGTGCCCCAGTCATACGAAGCATTCGCTGGAACAACAAGCATCAAGCTTGCGATTAGTGCTATTACCTGCTTCATAATTTTCTCCTAAAAAATAGATTCGTAAGGGTTTGAACACGATAACAGCAGGACGAAGAGCGGATCCTGTTGATATTCATTATTGGCACGACAAAATTTTCGTGATGTCTGCTTATCACATTTTGGCTATAATTAAAAAACCCAGTTTGTACTATTGAAAACCGACTTTATCTTGTTCGACCAAAGGTTAGTAAATTCTGAAATATTTGGGGATATTTTTATTCCCCCACTTTTCGTGTTTGCCAGGCTTTTGAAGAGAAAACAACTCCCTATAGAGATTTTATGCTAAATAAAATAATATTGTACGCGGCGTGGGTGCCGGCGGCGATGCCGTACCCCCGGTACCGGAAGATAATCGCGAAATAGATTCCCGCCAGCGTACGAAAAACAAAACTGCCCAGGGTAAACGGTTCCGCCGCCAGGCGGCAGATGCGGCCATGCTCGATACCGACATAATGATGGGCAGCGAACAGGGCCGCGGAAATCAGTACCGCCACCAGGGTGGCGGTCGGATCTTTGATATTCAGCAGGTCTTCCATCAGCATGATGATCAACCCGATCAAAATCAGCCGGAATACCAGTTCCTCATAAATCCCCGCCCCGATACTGGTAACGATGTTGGCCAGATAGCTTGACGACCCGTTGGTACGGAGGGCCGGCAGCCAGGACAAATCCGAGGTCACGGCTTGGATATAGGTCCGGTTCAAAACCGCCCCAAAGGCAAACAACGGCAGGGATAAGGCAATACTCTCGACGTGCATCCAGGCCAGCCATTTGATCCGGACCCGCCAGGAATGCCGGCTGGAGAGATGCCAGCACAAAAGGATAATCATGACGACAAACCCCGGAAACGCCCAGGCGAGGCTGCGATGCATGCCGATCCATTCGGCCAGACCCATCAGCCAGGTAAAGGCGGCCACCCGCGATTGGGTATGGAAAATGTAATCGGTATTGACCAGGATTGTACCCAACTCATACACCACCACCAGCGGCAGCAGAAAAAACAGCGCATAGAGCGGCTGGCCGGTCGATTCCAGATAAGATCCCGACCCGAAATTCAACAGCGTTCTCGGCGAACTGGCATTACCATTTCCCGCCGGTTTTTTTCCCTTTGCCAAATCCGACATCCTTGTATATATAGTATGATAACTTTTAGCTGCCTGGCGGACTCTAAGCTACCATGAATAAAAAAGTTTTGCAAGACCCTGCATTCAAATGAGGTGCATAACCTATGGCCGGATCGAACCCTGTTTTAATGGAATTTTACCGTACGCTGCTCAAACACTATGGCCGGCAAAACTGGTGGCCGGGGGATTCTCCCTTGGAGGTGATGGTCGGAGCGGTCCTGACCCAGAATACCAACTGGACCAATGTGGAAAAAGCCATCCGGAATCTCAAAGCGGCCGACCTGCTGGACCCGTGGAAATTGCAGGGTTTGGAGCCGGCCCATCTGGCGGATTTGATACGGCCCGCCGGGTATTTCAATATCAAGGCCAAACGTCTGAAAAATCTGATCCAGTGGTTCTGCGATGATCATAATGGTTCGATAGACGCCCTGGCGGAATTGTCGGTCGATCGGCTGCGGGAGGAGCTTTTGTCCGTAAACGGCATCGGCCGCGAAACCGCCGACTCCATCCTCCTCTACGCCCTGGAGAAACCGACGTTTGTGATCGATACCTATACCTGCCGGGTACTCGTCCGCCACGGCTGCCTGGACGGAGAAAACGACTACGAGGAATTCAAGGATTATTGCCAGCGAAACCTGCCCCAGGAGACGGCCTTATACAACGAATTGCATGCCCTGTTCGTTCAGGTCGGAAAAAACCACTGCAAACCCACCCCCCAATGTTCCGGCTGCCCGCTGGAACCTTTCGACCACTGGATTCCATAAATAACGGAAGGCAACCTCTAAAAATTGCCTTATCCCAGCCCCGCCCGTGAGGGAGGGGATCAAAAACATGGTTTCACGGTTTGTAAATAAAAAAGGAAGCAGAGTGGGAGGGGACACCCTGCTTCAAAAAAGGAGGAGAAAGAACCATTAAATAATTTTCATTAGTAATCCCACCCTTTGCAGTTATTCTATCAGGCTTTTCCAAAAAGAAAAGCGAAAAATCAAAAATTTTAAAAGATTTTATCTACCGGTCCCATCTTCTCAATACCGTCGTTGCCGGATGGAATACGCAGCGAACCCTGCAAGTTATCGGTCGTTACTGAATTCCTTTGGCCTGCTGATAATAGCCGATAAAGTATAAAAAGCGGCTCAGATTGAATGTGGGCACTCCCAGGGCGACGGCATCCTCGCGGACCTTGTTATAGTCTTCCGCGACTTTTTGCCGATCCCGGATTTCTTTGGTATTATCCACTGCTGTAGCGTCATCGGTTGTAGCGACCTCTTCTTCAGCAGGTTTTTCCTGCACCAGCGGTTTCTGCCCCACGACCAGGAAATCCGTATCCACCGTCAAGATATCGGTAACTTTTCCACCCCAGGATTGGATCAGGTTCTGAATCCGTTCCCGGCCGTCCGGGTCGATTTTCCCGTCTCCGTTGAAATCAAAATCGCCTGCCACGCAGAATAAATATTTTTTGTCCTGGCTCCAGACCAGATTGGCGATAAGGTCGCCTTCCCGGATCGGATTGGTCACATCCGAATCGGTAATACGGCATTTGGAAATGGTGTCCATGATTTCAATCACCTCCAGGGTTGCCTTGCCCTGTCCGGTTTTCGGTACGGACTGGTATTTATCATAGACACTAAAGGTCAGGCCACGGTAGATATGATCGTTTTTAGCCAGATTGATATAGGCCAGTTTTTCGCGTGCGACCACCGAAACGACATACCCGTCGGATTCCAGGGCCGCCATTTCCATATCCGGCTGGGGGGATAATTGTTTCAAGCGATCTTTAAGGTTTTTTACCTCTTTCTGGAAATCAGAAACTTCATTTTTGAGCTTTTCGTTTTCCTCACGGGCCGTTTTTACCTGATTCTGGGTTTCGGAGTACTGGGAATTGAGATTTCCAATAATTTTTTCATATTCTCCGGTCAGTTTTTCTTTAAGCTGCTGATAGCTCATTTCCCCGGTTTGCGCCGCCACCGAAGCTTTTTTCAGTTCCCCTTCCAACTCCCCGATTCTTTGGTCCTTTCCTTCGATTTGCTGCTGTTGGGTTTGTAGCATATTGCTCATCTGATCGGAGAGTTCCTTGATCCCTTCCTTGCTGGCATTGAGCTGGGCGATCATCATGTCGAGAATCTTTTTCAATCCGATCGAAGCGTTGATCTCGACGGAATTTTCCCCTTCGGTCTCCAATCCGGTCAAGGCATTCTGGATGTCAGGCCACATCGGCTCAATCAGCCGGGTTGCCCGGTCTCTGGCATCCACGGGGGAAATCTTACCCAGATCCCCGCCGGCAACCAGTTGAGCCATCGCAGTCAAATCGTCAATCATCTGGCCCAGGGCGGTTCGTCCGGTCCGCAGATCGGAGAGGCTTTTCACCGTATTGAACTGGGCTTCGGTTGCCAAAGCGGCAAAGTGGTCCGAGGCAGTTTTAGCTTCATTGACATACTGTTCGTTTTTCATGTACATGGTAACGGCAAAGACCGCAGCCGCTAAAAATAACACGACAAACGCCACCAATGCATACATCACCGAATTACTTGAATCAGAACTTGCTCTAGCAGGCATAATCCACTCCTGTGGGAAACCAAAAACTCAGCTACCAGCGTTAACGACCTTTTGTTCATTAAGCTAACTTACGTCGGAGGGCCAACATATGCACTACTATCTCATGGAATGCTTGAACCGTCAATAAAAAATCTTTTTTTCCTGGCCGGTTCGAATGAAATTTTATTGGGATAATGACCATGAATTTGTCATTGACAAGGTAAGAAATCAATCTATAATTAGTGGTTTAGATATATCATCAAGAGATACGGAAGCGGAATTGGATGGAACAGGGCCTGTTATTAGGCCCGTTATTTTGGGTTTCGGCAGACCCTTTTTGGTCTTGCCAAACCTAGCAGTTTTGACATAAGTTGTTTATATTAAGATATTTAAGGCTAGAGGAAAGATGGCTTTTTTAAGGAATGACAACGGTGTTAAGGCTTAGTCCCGTGTGTGCGGGACAAGTTTTGTTTCGCCACGGGCGAGAATTTGTCCGTGATTTCCCACGAAGCAAACCGTTCTGGCAGCCTGGAAAAGGGTATTTATACCCGTTGATCCGGTGGGGACCGTGGCCTGGTCCATAACCGAGAACCGCCAGCGTCGAAGTTTAAAAAAGTGGGATACTGTTGTAAGTTCCCGCTTTTTTGTTTATAGTGTTGTAAGTGTCTGTTTTTAAATAGGATGTAACTCAATGAATCCTGAATTAATGCGAATAGTTGACGGAATCGCTCGCGATAAAAACATCGATAAGGAAAGTATCCTCGGCGATCTGGAGGCCGCGATGGCCTCGGCAGCCAAAAAACATTTCGCGACGACGGAAACCGTGGAAGTAAAAATTAACCGCGAAACAGGAGACATTGAAGCCTATGTTGCCGGCGAACAAATTGATATCAAAAAGCTGGGGCGCATTCCCGCTCAAACTGCTAAACAGGTAATGATCCAGAAGTTACGCGAGGATGAACGGGGCAGTATCTATACGGAATTTCAAGACCGGGTCGGTGAAATTGCCTCCGGAACAGTGGCCCGGTTCGAAGGGGGAGCGATCATCGTCAATATCGGTCGAACCGAAGCGATTCTTCCACGCGGTGAGCAGATTCCGGGCGAAACGCATCATCCGGGCGAGCGGGTTCGCAGTTTAATCATAGAGGTGAAGGAAGTTCCCCATCAGGTCCGGATTATTCTTTCGCGAACACATCCCGATTTTGTCCGCAGGCTCTTCGAGCAGGAAGTACCGGAAGTAACCGAACGGGTTGTCGAAATCCGGG
The DNA here is from genome assembly GCA_964580995.1 of uncultured Pirellulales bacterium. GTDB lineage: Bacteria > Planctomycetota > Phycisphaerae > Sedimentisphaerales > SM23-30 > JAKJEP01. Next base: position 3,672 of record CAZOMV010000119.1, on the reverse strand, counting down.
CGCTTTCCCGGGAAGCGGGCTATCGCACCAAGGTGGCGGTTATCAGTATCGATTCGAAAGTGGACGCCGTTGGTGCGTGTGTGGGGGTACGGGGCAGCCGGATCAAAAATATTGTGGATGAGCTAGGCGGCGAAAAAATTGACATTGTGCGCTGGAACGAATCCTCTCAGATATTGATCAGCAACGCCTTGCGACCGGCGGAAATCCGGGAGATGGCGTTGTGTTTTGAATTAAACCGGGCCACAGTGGTGGTTTCGGACGATCAGTTATCGCTGGCAATCGGCAAACGGGGTCAAAATGTCCGGTTGGCGGCACGCTTGACGAATTGGGATATCGATATCCTGACGCCCCATGAGTACTCCGAGACTATGGAGTCATTAATCCAGACCTTACGGAACATGGAGGGAGTGGATGATACCACCATAGATAAGATACTGGCGTTAGGTATCGTTTCGCTGCTGGACATGGAGGAGGTAGGCCCCCAGCCATTAATCCAATCGCTGCAATTAAACGCAGATCTTGCCAAAAAGATCGTCGCCAAAGCCAGTACCGAGGCCCGTCGTCTGGCTGCGACGAAGGAAAAGGCTACAGCAGCCCAGGCGGTATTGGCCCAGGAGTTGAAGAAAGCCGCTCGCGGCCGGAACCATCCCGGGGATAAGGAACTGCCCGCGACCCAGACAGAAGAACCGGGCCAGGACATAAGTGATATAGAAAAAGACAAGGCTTCCTAACTTAACAGGAGGTTTCGTACGTGGCAACAAGAGTCTTCCAATTAGCGAAAGAACTGAATGTAAAAAGCACTTCCATTGTGGAAAAGTGTCAGGCGGAAGGTCTGGATGTGAAGAATCATATGAGTACCGTTTCCGCCGGTTTGGAAGCGACGATTCGCGAATGGTTCAGTGAAGGGGAACATTCCACCACCGTAGAAAGTACCGAACGGGTAGATTTAAGCAAGGTTACTACGAAAAAAACCCGGTCGCGCAAGAAAAAAGAGGATAGTGCCGGTGAGGAAGAACCCCCGCAGGAAGAAATGATAGCCGTTTCGGTAGAACCCGCGGAAGCGACGGCGGCAGAACCGGAAGTTGCGCCGGTTTCGCAACCGCAGCCGGAAACACCCGACGAGCACCTGGCGGCAAAGGCGAAAAAAGAACCGGTCCATAAACGGAAAAGTCCCAAAGAGATTGCTGCCGCCGAGGCGGGAGCCGAAGTGGTAGCAGAGACAGAAGAACAGGTCCCCGCCGGGTTGTCTGCGGAAACACCCGAAGAGGTCCCGACTCCCCCCGATCCGGAAGTAGCGGAAACGAAAGAGTCCGTCGAGGTTTCTCGTGTGATCCGGACCATATCGATCAGCAAGCCGACAGCCGCCCCGCCACCCAAACCGTTTGTTCCCAAACCGGCCACTCTTCAGGGTCCACAGGTAATTCGCGTAGAGCGAGCCGATATTTTGCCCCGACCGCCCAGCCCCAAGATGCACCGCAGCGTAGGGCCTAAACTCGATCTGAACAAAGAGGTTCCTCCTTCGATTGGTACCGCATCGGAAAGCAAAACGAAAAAGAGCCGCCGCCGGCACATAGACGATCAGGAAACAGATGCCGCCAAGCAGGCGCGTCTGCGTGCTCCGAAACGCCGGGGTCGCAGAGGGGTTGCCGATATCGTCGAGGAGCCGGTGGCGGGGGCTTCTCATGAGTGGCGAGACCGGGATTTGCTCGAAAGACAGGAACGCCTGGCGCAGGCATCGGGAACCAAACTCCGCGGCAAAGAACGAAAAATGGCTACCGAAGATAAGGGGGCGGCAGGGGCGGGCAGCTTCATGGCCCCATCCCGGCGAATCGAACAAGCCGCCATCAAAGAACCCATTACCATCAAAGATCTCTCCAGTGTGATCGGAATTCGTGCCAACGAAATTCTGGCCAGGATGATGACTTCCGGCCAACTGGTAACGATCAATCAAATTATACCGGCGGAGACCGCGGAAATGCTGGCATTGGAATTTGGGGTGGAACTAAAGGTAGAAACAAAATCCTCGCTGCTGGAGGCGGTCATCAAAGAATACGAGAAAGAGGTACCGGCGGAAGAATTATCACCCCGGCCGCCGGTGGTGGCCTTTTTAGGTCATGTGGACCACGGCAAGACTTCTTTGCTGGATCGCATTCGGCGCACCAGTGTGGTATCCGGAGAAGCCGGTGGAATTACCCAGCATATCGGCTCTTATTTATATGATGACGGACAGCGCCGGGTGACGTTTCTGGACACCCCCGGGCATAAGGCCTTTACGGAAATGCGGGCACGGGGCGCGAATATGACGGATATCGCGGTTCTGGTGGTCGCCGCCGATGACGGGGTGATGCCCCAAACCGAAGAGGCGATCAACCACGTCAAAGCGGCCGGGGTACCGATTGTGGTGGCCCTGAATAAAATCGATCTGCCCAATACCGACGAGAATAAAATTCTGGGACAGTTGGCGGATAAAGGGCTGATTGCAACCAAATGGGGCGGGGATACGGAAGTGGTCCGGACCAGTGCCACAACCGGCGAAGGAATCAACGAGTTAATCGAATATCTGGATTATATTGCGGAACTGCGCCAATTGAAGGCCCGGAATAAAGGCCCGGCCACCGGTTGGATCATCGAATCGGAAATGGCCACGGGGGAAGGGGTACTGGCCCGGCTTTTGATTAAAAGCGGTACCCTGCAAAAAGGAGATATCATTGTAAGCGGCGCTAGCTACGGAAAAATCCGCAAGATCGTATTGGCGGGGGGCAAGGCGGTCAAAGAAGCCGGCCCGGCCACGCCGGTGGGTGTGGCGGGTTTAAACGAAATTCCGATGGCCGGCGATCCGTTTTTTGTCATTGAGGACATTTCCAAAGCCAAGGAAATCGCCGAAGAGCAGCGGGTCCAAAAACGGGAAAAATTGCTGGCGCAGCATCGTCAGGTCACCCTGGAAAATCTCTTTAGCGAAATCAAGGCGGGCGAACTCAAGGAATTGAATGTAATTATCAAGGCGGATGTCCAGGGTTCGGTCGATGTACTGTCGAAATCAATCATGGAAATGAACACCGCCGAAGTGGCGGTTCGCATTCTGCACGCGGCGGTGGGAGGGATATCGGAAAGCGATGTGCTGCTGGCCGAGGCCTCCAACGCGATTATCATCGGTTTCCAGGTGATCGCCGACGAACGGGCTCGCTCGCTGGCAGAAACCCGAAAAGTGGAAATCCGATTGTACCGGATCATTTATCAGATTATCGACGATATCAAGAAGGCGCTGGAAGGAATGCTCACTCCGCACGTCCAGGAGAAACAACTGGGTCGCGCGGAAGTCCGCCAGATTTTCCGGATTTCCCGCTATGGCGCGATTGCCGGCTGCTTTGTCACCGAGGGTACGATTCCGCGATCCGCCAAGGTCCGCCTGATTCGGGATAATATTGTGATTCGGGACAATAATGCGATTGAATCGATCCGCCGGAACAAGGATGACGCCTCCGAGGTGCGGAATGGATTTGAATGCGGCATAAAACTCCAGGGATATGACGATATTAAGGAAGGCGACCTGATCGAGGCCTTCGAGTTTGTGGAAATCAGCCGGACGCTGGATTCGGTATCCAGCCGGTAAGGTTCCGGTCTCGCTGTGTTGAATAGAAGTTGAACAGGCTGCATGGTGATTGGAATTTTAAA
>CAZOMV010000118.1:0-16920 GCA_964580995.1 uncultured Pirellulales bacterium | reverse complement strand
AATCCCTTTTTCGTTCGTGACGCAGGAGTAAACCGGCCCGCCGTCGTGTGCGATGCTCACGGTCACGCCTTCCAGCAGGCGGTTTTGATTATCAAACACCCGTCCGCTGATAATTTCGCCGGTGCCGTTGGGATAAATATTATACCCTATGGCACGAATCAAATCATGCTCATAATAGTTGGTGATCATATTGGGCAGATTGTACCAGGCATTTTCCTGGCCGTCCCATCCCATATTCAGGTGGTAAAACATGTCCGACTGAAGGTATCCGTAGCCATCGGCAATCACAGCGTGCCCGGCCCCCCCCGTACTGGCGCGAATAGCCAGCAGGACCGGAAAACCGGCATCCAGATTCGGGCTGATCATGGCCTGAAAATCGTCGGCGGTATAACCGGATGATGCGGCAGGTGCCGCAACCGTATTACTGTACTGGAAAAAATACAGCAGGGCCGGGGCAATATCCTCCGAATAAGCACTGCTGCCATCCGCTGCATAATCAATGGACAGCGCGATCCCTGCATCAAAACATAATGCTCCTATCGCCTGGCGCTGCTGCGGGGTCACCCCCTCCTGGGGGATCAGCGGCATCAGGGACCAGTCATACGCACCCCCCTGGCCATCTCCCCCGTGCAGGTATTCAATCCAGCTATTCCACTCGCCCTCCAGGGAAATATAATTCCCGATCGTACCCAGCGGCCCCGTGGGATATTGATGGTAACGCAGCAACTGTGCCAGTGCGGTGGCCGTACAACCCGCCGGATAATGTTCAGGAGTATAATAATTGTAACAGTACTGATCGTTTACATATGACTGCCCCCATTTGGTTTGGAGCAGGGGCGCAACCCGGATATCATAGAGAGTTAGGAAACCGTTTTGAACCAGCGGAGCCTCATCCTCCAGGCGCAGAGGATCCTCTTCCTCTGCCAACTGCAACCATTTCTCCCGCGGCCTGAGGGAATGGTGTTCTGTCTTCCTGGATTTCTGGGATCCGGTCTCCAGGCGGGCCTGATGTGCCTGTTGATACCGTCTGGGCAGGTCCTGTTTCAGTATATCCCAGAGCGGGTTCTCCTCGGACGGGGTAAAAGTGCCTTCCGGGGAGAAGGCAATTACCGGCTCCACTTCATCATCGATACTGAGAATCACAAAGCCCCCCCGTTCCAGATCCGCCGCATAGCATAGATCCTCACCGTTTTGATTCCGCAGTTTGTGAAAAGTTTGAATCGGCTGATTCCCGGACGAAGGAATGGTTTGCAGCCATTTTCGAGCCGCCTTCTCCGCCGCATTCCGGCCAACCGGCCGGCCATAGACCGGTACCGCCACTAGCAAGCAAAATAGTGAAATCATTGCCCTGCGCATAATTCGCTCCTCTTAAAATTTTCTCCGTTCTCGCAAGTAAATATTATAGCAAAAACGAGTCGAAATGAAAAGGGAAAATTTCCCGAAAATTTCTTCCAGGATTTTCGAGAAATAATCTTATAAGTACAGAAATAATATTACGTTACCGTTCCCCAAATTAGTGTCAACAAACCCTATTTTTTCCTATTCATTCTTATCTTTCTGTGCCATGGATTTCTTACCGGGATACCCACTCCTTTTTCCTGGCATTGAGGTAGTCCCAGCTTTTTTGAATATGGGCCGCCATGGCTTTTTCCGCCCGGTCACTATCCCTGGCTTTTATCGCCTGGAGGATTTCCTGATGCTGGGTGATTTTAACCGTATAATGACCCGCCGGGTTTTCCTGCAGGAGATAGTAAAATCCCATCAGCAGCGAACCGAGAATCGGCAGAAAGGCGTTGCCGCATTCCTGTGCTAAAACAGCATGAAACCGTTTGTCCTGATGCTGGAATTTCTGCAGGTCGCCATCCGCGCCCGCTTCTTTCATCAATCCCAAAGACAAATCCAGCGCGGTCAAACCATAATCGGAAATATTCCGGGCCGCCAGCCGGGCCGTCAGCGGCTCATTGGTCAGCCGAATCTGCATGATCTGGTCCATATCCAGGCCGTTATAACTTTTCAGGATGGGAAAGATGAACCCCATACTGACTGCCGGATTGAAACTTTCCACATACCAGCCCTTGCCGGGACGGCTCTGCACTAGGCCAATCCCTTTGAGGCAAATCAGGGCTTCCCGTAACACCCGGGCTCCCACGCCAAAGATCTTCCGAAATTCTTTTTCGGGTGGTAATTTAGCACCCGGTTTCAAGTCCTCGTCGCTGATATATTCCACCAGTACTTTTGTGACCGTTTCTGTCCGCTCGTGCGGATAGTAAAGGCTGACATCATACTTGTTTGCCAATACATACGAATTCGTGCTCCTCATGCCCATAACCATTTTAGTACTCCCGAATCAAGGCTATTATTCATCTACCTATTCAGTTGCGGAAAATGGCTTTTTGTTACCGACTTTTTTGGAAATTTTTAAAAATATATTGGACGAATATAACGTATTTAACATCAATATCTTATGAAGTCGATTTTTATTCCCCTATTACCCTTTTCAGTTTTTCGTCTAATTTCTCAACCCCAAATCCTTCCGCCCATACCCCTTCCCATTCAGATCCGTTTCCTCAAATCGTAGCGACTGCTGTTTCCCCTCCGTACCCGACAGCGGCCCGATATGCTGGGATGTCGCCCCAACCATTTTTTAGTGTAAAAAAAAATGGCTGTAAGTCGTTATTTTTAGTTTTCAGGAAACGTCGTAAGTCCTTATTTTGCGTGGAAAGTGATGGTCCGATAATAAAGTAGCGATTATAACGATTGTAACGGTTGGGTAAGATTTTTGATAAGATGGGTAATGATTTTGGTAAGATTTAACGGTTAGGTTGAGTTGGTAAATGTTGAACAAAGTATAGTAAAAGATGAAGAAAGTGATATAAAACATGGGTAAAACAGGTGAAAAGTAGAGCAAAAGTGTAGTAAAAGTGAATGATATTTACACGAAGCAATTGGAAAAAATTACGAATTATGAATTACGAATTAAAAAATGGTTATCAGTTATCGGTTATCGGTTATCAGTTCAGACAAATTAGACAGGTCGGACAGGGAAAGACTGGCTCACCGCCTCGTGGTCGGAGGGGTGGGACGATTGGTCGGGAGGATATTTCCAGCTTGGAGAGCATGGAACGGCGGTTTCCCCCCGTGAAGAGAGGAGGAGGGACAGGGGCGGTCGGGGCGAGGGGAGGTGATACAGGAAAAAGCAACCTGAAGGTTGAACTCAGAACGGCGGCGGCAGGATGGCAGGTTTATTATGGGTGCGGGAGAGGAAAAAAGTCTTGCAATGATGGGGCGGGAAGGGTATAATATACCGATACAAGTAAATGGTTAGGGTACCCGGTCCGGTAAGGGGGTACTCGAGTTCGCTGCTTCCTGGTGAGGATAAAGGCATGGACAGCCAGAGGAAATGGGCGTTTGGCCGTGTGGAAATGGTGGTGGTGGCCGTTTGCGCGGCGCTGGTGCTGTTGGTGACGCTGCCGGGGCTGACGGGGGCGCGGGAGGCGGGGAAGCGGGCGGTGTGTCTGGCGAATCTGAAGACGCTGGGGGCGGCGGCCCTGCTGTATGCCCGGGATTATGAGGATAAGATTCCCGGGTGGGGGATTGAATTCGATGAATTGGACCGGTTTGGTTCAGGGTCATGGACCAATCCCAATCCCGACCAATTGTTACATGCCTTTGAATGGGGCTATCTCTGGGAATATGTCCAAAATAACACTCCTTACACCTGCCCCAGCCTGACAAACAAAATGAATCCCAAACCCCGTTGTATATCTTTACACTCTTGCTATGTCTGGGGCTGGCCGGACGGGGAAGGCACTTCCAACCCTCCCGGCCCCATGTGGAATTATGTAGTAAACGCCCAGGCAGGCAGGTGTATGAATGATCCACAGTGGCGTGCCAATCCGGAGCTGGTGATGCCCGCCCCAGATGGCGTTATGATGCTCTTTGAACAGGATTGTTATGATTATGCCCCTTTTGATAACAGTGTTTGCCTGTTTAATCCTACTTATGATACCAGAACTAATGCGGAAGATTCCCTGGGGCGATACCATAATGTTTCCGGGGTGATTGGACAACTCGGAGGTGCTACTTTTAATAACTTGAGGGCAAGCGGGAATATGGTTTTCTTTGACGGCCATGTTGACGAAATGCCCATTGAAGAATTCATAATGCAGCGCAGCACTTCCGCAGGGACGCTAAAGCTCTGCGGTGGATATATGGGTTTTACCTGGCCGGGATTTTAAGGAAAAGAGGATGGGTAAAATGAAAAACGGAAGCAGGCAAAGAGGTTTGACGCGGACGGAAGTGGTCGTGGTGGGCGGGTGTCTGGCGCTATTGACGTTGGTTATCCTGCCGGCCTTAACCAACGCCCGGGATGCCGGGAAGCGGGCGGTGTGTCTGGCAAATCTGAAGACGCTGGGGGCGGCAGCCCTGCTGTATGCTCGGGATTATGAGGATAAGATTCCGTGCTGGGGGATCGAATTTGATGAATGTGCGATACATGGTACCGGATCTTGGAATTATCCAGATCCCGAGCAGTTGGCACATGCTTTTGAATGGGGCTATTTATGGGAATATGTGCAAACCCGCTCTCCCTTCACCTGCCCCAGCCTGACCAACAAAATGAATCCCAAAAAGAGAGTAGGAATTTCTTTGCATAGCGCTGAAGTCTGGGGCTGGCCGGGCACTGATCAAGCAGGCAATCTACCCGGTCCGATGTGGAGTTATGAAGTAAACGGCCAGGCGGCGTATTCCATGAATGATCCCCTGTGGCGGGTCAATCCCGAATTGGTATTGCCCAATCCTGCCGGTGTCATGATGCTCTTTGAACAGGATTATCAGGATTATGCCGCTTTTGATAACAGTGTATCATTGTGTAATCCTACTTATGACACCAGAAATAATGCGGAGGATTCCGTGGGACGATATCATAAGGTTTCTGGGGTGATTGGGCAACCGGGAGGTACTTCGTTCAATAACACAAAGGGAAACGGCAATATCGTCTTCTTTGACGGTCATGTTGAAGAAATGTCCATTGAAGATTTCATCATACAGCGCAGTACCGCTCAAGGCACGCTGGAACTCTACGGCGGATATATAGGTTTTATTTGGCCGGGATTTTAATGGAAATGAAAAATAATCCAAACATGATGAGGATAAGCAAAAAATATCGGGACAAACATATTGGAAAGGGTAATACCATGGAACAAAAGACAGGGAAATATCTAAAGCGGGCACTGGTAATTCTGGCGGTTCTGGCGGGGATCTTTTCGGCCCGGCCGGCGGGGGCGGCGGACCGGCTGGTGCCGGCGCAGTATGCGACGATCCAGGCGGCGATCACCGCGGCGGCCAACTATGACACCATTATCGTAGCACCGGGGACTTATAATGAAAATATCAGTTTCAACGGGAAGAATCTCACCCTGCGCTCCGCGGATCCGGATGATCCAAATATAGTCGTGGCAACGATTATTCAGGGCACCGGCACTACTTCCGTAGTTAAATTTACCAATAAGGAGAATTCGTCCTGCCTGCTGGACGGTTTTACCATCACCGGCGGGGCGGTAAGCGGCAGCGGCGGCGGGATCGTGGGCAATAATACGGATACCTGCCCCACTATCAGCCGGTGCGTCATCACCGGGAACAGCGCCACCTCAGCCGGAGGCGGGATCTGGGGCTGCAAGGGCCGGATCAGCCGGTGTGTCATCGCCGGCAACACCTCGGTTTACGGCGGGGGGATCGCCGCCTGTAACGGCCTCATTCTGAACTGCCTCATATGTAATAACCAGGCGGATTACGGCGGCGGGATTCACAACTGCGACGGCAGTATCCTCAATTGCACTATCACGCAAAATACCGGAACGACGGGCGTCCTGAATAGCTGCGACGGCAAGCTGGCCAATTGTATTATCTGGGGAAATAGTCCGGATGCCCTTACCAATAATACCAGCGTTCTAACCTATTCCTGCTGGCCGGAAGGGACCAGCGGGACGGGGAATATCAGCATCGATCCCAACTTTGTATCCTCTAGCGATTTTCATCTGGCGGCCGGGTCCGGGTGTATTGATACCGGCCTGAATACCACGGCGTCGCTAACGGTCTATGAAGATTTGCAGGGCAATTTTCGGCCGCAGGACGGGGACCGGAACGGCAGCGAAATCGCGGATATGGGGACCTATGAGTACCCCGGTTTTGCCAGGCTGATGATGACCGAACCGGAAGGAGGGGAACTCTGGGCGGCGGGCAGTACACACCGGCTGGCCTGGGAGAGCAGGAACTATGAAGGGACGATCGATCTGAGCTACAGCCTCAACGGCGGGACGGACTGGCTGGCGGTGGTTGGCGATATTGCCAATAGCGGCAATTACCAGTGGACGGTGCCGGATGCGAATTCCGATCAGTGTCTGGTGGCCATTGCCGCGCACGAGGAGCCAGCGGGTATCGTTTATGGGCAGCAGGAAGCGCCGTTTACGATTCATCCCGACGCCGTCGGGGCGGCGGTTAGTGCTTTATGGAAGACGCAGGGGCATGATGTGCAGCGGAGCGGGCTGGCGGATTTTGCCGGGCCGGAGGTGGGCTGCATTCAGTGGCAGTATCATACGCCGGAGGCGGTGACGACGGGGCTGGTGGTGGGGGCGGACAATAATCTGCATATTGTCTGCGAGGACGGTATTCTCTATACCGTTAATGCCGATGGGGAGGAAGTGTGGCAGTTTGACAGCGGGTCGGAGCTGATCGAGACCCCCTCGGTGGGGCCGGATGGCAGTGTCTATTTCGGGGCGAAAAACGGTAAGCTCTACGCACTGGATAAACAAGGGCAGTTACGCTGGACGCATAACACCGGCGGGATTGTTTACTGTTCCCCGGCGGTGGGCGCGGACGGCAAGGTGTTTTTCGGCTGCCAGGATGGGACGCTCTATGCCTTGGGGGCTGATGGCAGCGAGTTGTGGCGGTTCAGGGTTCCTACCGCCAGCCGGACGGCGGTGGCGATGCAGGTTTCGCCGACGATCGGGCAGGACGGCACTATCTATATCGGCAGTCTTTTCCAGCCGATACTCTACGCCCTGAATCCCAGCGACGGGTCGATTGTGTGGCAGACGCCATCGCTGGGCGGGGCGGGGATCTGTACCTCGCCGGTAGTGGCTTACAATGGCACGATCTATCTGAACACCAAGGATGATACGCACCTGCTGGCGCTCGATCCGGCTGACGGTACGGTTCTTTGGAGTATTGACCTGCGCGATCCGGCTATCGGCCCCTTTGACCCGGCTGACCCGGACACCTTCTCCGCCTGGAATCCGCCCGCCCTGGGTCCGGACGGCACGATCTATGTCAGCTTTGATGACTCCTACCTTCGAGCGGTCAATCCCAACGGCTCCCTCAAATGGATTACCCGTCTCGGTATGGGCGAAGGCTTCTCGCTGACGGTGGATGCCGCCGGCCGTATTTATGCCGCCGGTGAGGACAGCTCGATCTATGTGCTAGAGCCGCAGGAAGGCCGGGTGGCCTCGGTTCTGAACGGGATCTTCTACAATATCCCCAGCCTGTTCTCCGGTATGGAAATAACCGGCACGGATGATTGCCGCTATGCAGGCCAGACCAACAGCGTAATAACCGCCTACGATCCCAACAATATTGTGAAATGGAGTATAAATCTGAACAGCGTCTATGACTATAATATATCGCAGTGTATTTTGACTTCTCTGGGTATGATTAATCCTGGCATTCTCTATGCCCTGGGTGAAAGCCCCTCAAACACTACCAACCCCAGCAAGTGTATTTGTATTATCGACACGGAAACGGGCCAGATCATCGATACTATCGTAAGAGAGGTCGGTCCCGGCTATATCAACAACAATACCGCCAGCTTTGTGGCCCAGAAAACCCCGATGTCTTATCCGGTGATCGCCGGCAACGGCCTGCTGTACTTCACCGATTTCCACCGGACGGTCAGCGCGGTTGCCGCCGATGCCTGCGGCGAGAGTCCGCTGAGCCTGCATCATCCCTGCGACCTGGACGGCAACCAGGCGGTCGATTTTGTCGATTATGCCCTGTTTTTGAACACCTGGTGGATGTGCACCGATTACGACAATACGCAGATATGCCAGTATCGATCCACCTGGCGGAACCGTCCCTGGGCGTACTTCCTGCATTTCAATGAGGCGTTAATTTATCAGCCGGGCGATTTCGATCGCGATTATTATGTCACGCTGGAGGATCTGCTGGAACTGGCCGACAACTGGCTCACTTCCGATATGGGTATGGAGCCGGGCGAGATAATCTGGATTTATGTTGACGACCCCGGCATTCCCGACCAGGAAGGTTTCACCGGCCAGATGAGCAAATATGAAATCACCAACGGGCAGTATTGCCGGTTCCTTAATGAGGCCCTGGGCACCGGCGATCTTAGTGTGGACGGTACCCAGGTCATTGGCGCCGGCGGTTCCCACAGCGGCGAAGACTATGCCGGGCAATTGTACTATGACCTGGCCGGGGCGGGCCTGAATGACAATGGAGCGATCGATGGCGGTGCGGCCCGGATTCAATACAATGAAGGGATCTTTTCCGTGGACGCAGACTGGGGCAATCATCCGGTTACCCATGTCAGTTGGTATGGTGCCGCCGCTTTCTGCAACTATTACGGCTATTGTCTGCCGACGGAATGGCAGTGGCAGGCGGCGGCAGATTATGACGGCAGCTATATCTATGGCTGCGGCGTCAGTATCAATCATAATAAAGCGAACTATTATGATTCCCTTCACCCGCAGGGTACCACGGTTGCGGGCAGGTTTGGCTGCTATGGGTACGGAATGGGCGATCTGGCGGGAAATGTCCAGGAGTGGACCGCAACGATGGAGAATGACAGTAACCGGGTCATTCGCGGCGGCGGCTGGAACTCAGATGAAAGTCATTGTATGGTTTCCTACCGATATGATACCGACCGGGGCTATACGAACGCAACCGTTGGTTTTCGTGTCTGCCGGGCGGGTGCCTTAGTTCCCTATATAATTGGTATGCCCCAGGCGGCGGCGGAAGATGCCATTCTGGCCGCTTCTCTGCAGGTTGGTACGATCACCCAGCAATACCATGCCACCATTCCCGCGGGTGTGGTGATCCGGTCGGAACCGGGTCCTGGCAGTTTCGTTCTGTCTGGCTCCGCCGTAAACCTGGTAATTTCGCTGGGTGTTCGGGAACCGGACGGGATGGTCTGGATCCCGATAAACGATCCGGGAGTTTCGGGCCATGAGAGTTTTTCCGGCCAGATGAGCCAATTCGAGATAACCAATGCCCAATACTGCGATTTTCTCAACGCGGCCCTGGCTACTCAGGATGTGTCTGTTTACAGTTCCACGGTGGCTGGTGCCAATGGCGCCAACGGCGGGGCAGATTATGCTGGTCTGGCATATTATAATCTGTCAGGCGCGGGGGAAACATACAATGGTGCTACCAAGGGAGGAGCAGCCCGGATCAACTACAATGGCCGGTTCAGCGTGGACAGCGGTTTTGAGAATCATCCGGTAACCTATGTCAGTTGGTATGGAGCGATGGCCTTCTGTAATTATTACGGGTATTATCTGCCGTCCGAGTGGCAATGGCGGGCGGTAGCGGATCATGACGGCAGTTTTGTCTATGGCTGCGGCACGGGCATAACCACGTCCCTGGCGAATTATTATAATTCAACCCATCCCTACGGCACCACGGTCGTGGGCAGCTTCGGGCCGTTTGGTTATGAAATGTGCGATATGGCGGGAAATATCTGGGAATGGACCAGCAGTGCTTATTCCAGTACTTCGTATATTTTATGCGGTGGCGGCTGGAGCAGTAATGATAGCGGCTGTGCGATTTCAGCATGGGCCAATTACAGCCCTTCCGGAACCAGCTATTATTATGGTTTCCGGCCCTGTCGCTGAAGTGGTTCAGGCTGGGCAGGTAAAGCGAGTGGATGATCCGGCCGTGATTATCAGGAGGATGGCGGGGATTGCAGCATGGGGTCGGATTCGAGGCCGAAGTATTTCATTTTTTTGTAGAGGGTGGTGCGGTTGATCTGGAGGACGTCAGCGGTTACCTGGCGGTTCCAGTTGTGCTGGCGGAGGGTGGCCTCCAAGATTTTCTTTTCGGGTTCTTCCAGTGCTTCCCGCAGGCTGAGCTGCTTGAATCCGCCGGTTTTCTGCTGATCGACCGTATCAATCAGATGCTGGGGCAGGTCTTCCTTGCGAATCTGGCTGTTTTTGCCGAGGACCACGCCCCGTTCGACGACATTTTCCAATTCGCGGACATTGCCGGGCCAGTGGTAGAGTTCCAGATACTGCATGACCTCGGCGGTGAAGCCGGTTTTCTCTTTACCGTGGGTCTTGCACATGGCGGCCAGGAACTTTTCGGCCAGCAGCGGCACATCGGTTTTCCGCTGGGACAGGGGCGGCAATTCGATATTGACCACGTTGATGCGGTAATACAGGTCCTCGCGAAAGCGTCCGGCTTTTACTTCCTCTTGCAGATTGCTGTTGGTGGCCAGAATGACCCGGACATCGACGGTTTTGGTTTCGTTGCTGCCGACCGGCTCAAATTGCCGCTCCTGGAGGACCCGCAGCAGCTTCATCTGGAGGCCGGGCGAGGCGGAATTGATTTCATCGAGGAAAAATGTCCCGCCGTCGGCTGCCAGGAATTTTCCGTTTTTATCGGTGGTCGCGCCGGTAAAGGAACCCTTGACATGACCGAAGAGTTCGCTTTCCAGCAGGGTTTCGGGCATGGCGCCGCAGCTCAATTCGACAAAGGGTTTTTCCATGCGGTCCGAGCGGTGATGAATGGACCGGGCGATCAGGCTTTTGCCGGTGCCGCTCTGCCCGGTAATCAGGACGGTGGCCTTGCTCTCGGCCACCGATTCGATCAGGTCGAAGATTTTGAGCATTTTGTAATCATGTCCCACGATATTTTCCAGGCCGAAGCGGCTGCGCAACTGATCTTTCAGATTGCGGTTTTCCTCCAGCAGGGATTGCTGCTCCAGCGCCCGGCTGACCAGCATCCGGATTTCATCGTCCACAATCGGCTTGGTCAGATAATCGTAGGCCCCCATCTTGATGGCTTCCACCGCACTTTCAATGGTGCCGTAGCCGGTAATCACGATTGTCACCAGTTCCGGATACCGTTTGCGAATGACCCGCAGCAGCTCGAAACCGTCCACCTCCGGCATATTGACATCGGTAATCACCAGATTGAAATTCTGCTTTTCCAGTTCCTTGAGCGCTTCGGTAAAGCTGCCCGCGCCGCGGGCCTGATAGCCTTCCAGCTTGAGAAATTCACAAAGTGAATCCCGAATGATCGAATCGTCATCTACAATCAGTATTCTTTTAGCTGCCATGCGTTCTCCGGTCTCCTGGTACGATCTGCTATCGGCATCGGCTGGTCAGTTCCAGCGGAATGGTGACGGTAAAAACCGTTCCCGCCTCCTGGCGGTTGGCGGCGAGAATCTGGCCGTTATAGCGTTCGATAATATCCTTGCAAATGGCCAGTCCCAGCCCCGTTCCCTTGCCGGCCGGCTTGGTGGTATAGAACGGTTCAAAGATTTTTTTCAGAACCGGCTGGGGGATTCCGGTTCCCGTATCGGCAAATTCCATGATGGCATTGTGGGAATCGCAGCGGGTCGTGATTTCCAGCGTGCCCCCGTCGGCCATGGCGTCCACCGCGTTTTTGATTAAATTACAAAAAACCTGAAACAGATTTCCGCTGCGGATATTGGGCATGTCGGGGGCGTAATTGCGGATCACCGTTACCTGATTGTTCTCGGCCAGCGATTCCATTGCCTTGACGGCATCTTCGACAATCTTGTTGATATCGGCATCCTCAAACGAGGAATAGGTGCTGCGGGAAAACTCCAGCAGTTCGCTGATGATCTGGACCATGCGCAGCAGGCCCTTCCGCGACTCCTGGAGATAATGGCTGACCTGCGGATTTTCATTTTGTTCCGATAATCGCAGGGCCAGGTTCATATACCGAAGAATGCCGTCCAGCGGATTGTTCAGCTCATGGGCGACGCGGGCGGCCAGTTTGCCTACCGCAGCCAGCCGTTCGGCGGAGGCCAGGTCTTTTTCCATCGCCATCTTGGTAGTGACATCTTCGATTAAGAGGATCCCGCCGATTTGAGCGCCGGTTTTCTCATCCGTCAAAGGGGTGCAAATTATTTGCAATAAGCAATTTACGCCATTCTTGGAATAGGATATATTTTCAAACGTGCGAGGTTTCGGGGAAGTTAATGCCTCAGCGAGGTCTTTTTGCCAATTGATTTTGCTTTCCGGCGAAGCTCCGGCGGTCAAAGCTTGTGCGATATTGCGATCCGAGTGAAGAATTTTCACGGCATATTGATTGGAATCGGTGATAGCAAGGTTAATGTCAAAGATAATAACACCTAACGGCATGTTATTAATGAGGTTAATAGCCAGCCGACCGAACTGCAAAGACTTGCTAACCGTTTTTTTCTGTTTCGTTTCTTTACTCACCAGACATAAGCTGCTTTAGGATAAATAGTTATATAGGATTTTCGACACCATTTGAATTACCATAACCGTAAAAGAACCAACAAGATGAAATCATCATATAAGAGAAATACAATTTAGCTGGGGATAAGTCAAGTTCCATGATGATAAAAAACAACACTAGAACCGGGAAATGTTGTTTTTCCCCATCATTTTAGTCCGCTTATACCTGTTTTTCCGAAATTTACAGCGATGATTTCATGAAATGGAGTAGAAATTTCTTATCGCGTTGTTTTTATGCAACATCAGAACGGCTACTATGTCATAATTGCTTATAAATTATGGCTTTACGAAATATTTACTTCAGAAGCCCTTTTGCCTTGGTTATCGGAGGGGTTTATTGGCCAGGGAAATAGAAATTTTATTTTTATGCTGAAAGTAATATATGTTAGAATTCGCCGTTCGTTTTAAGCGGATGAAATATTATTCATAGAGATATAAACCATGAAAAAGAGCCAAACAGAGAAGCAAAAACCACAACCAGTGGAAATATATGATACGACGCTGCGGGATGGAGCGCAGGGGGAAGGGATCGCCTTCACCCTGGAAGATAAACTGGCTATCGCGGTGAAACTGGATGAGCTGGGGGTGGACTATATCGAGGGCGGCTATCCGCTCAGCAATGCCAAAGACGAGAGTTTTTTCCACGAAATTGCCAGGCATACCTTAAAGAACAGTAAAATCGCCGCTTTTGGCATGACCCGCAAGAAAGGGGAAAACGTCGGGGATGATATAGGAATTCAGTCGCTGGAGAACTGCCCGGCCTCGGTGGTAACGATTGTCGGAAAGGGCTGGGATTTACAGGCCAAAAAAGTGCTGGGTGTGAGTCTGGATGAGAATTTGCGGATGATCGCCGAGTCGGTACAGTATCTGCATGGGAAAGGCAAGGAGGTCCTCTTCGATGCGGAACATTTTTTTGATGGGTATATGGAGAATCCCCAATATTCCTTAAAAGTTCTGGAAGCGGCCGCGGAAGCTGGGGCCTGCCGGCTGATTTTATGTGATACCAACGGCGGCAGCCTGGAACCGCAGGTGGAGCAAATTGTCGCGGACGTGGCCGGGCAGATTTCGGTGCCCCTGGGGATTCATACGCATAACGATACGGGGCTGGCGGTAGCCAACAGCCTGGCGGCGGTGCGGGCCGGCGCGATACAGGTACATGGGACCATCAATGGTTTTGGGGAACGCTGCGGAAATGCCGATCTCTGCGTTCTGATTCCGAATCTGGTTCTGAAGATGGGATGCCGCTGCTTGCAAGGCAAAAATGTAAACCGCATAACGGAGGTTTCGCGTTATGTTTACGAGCTGGCCAATCTGAATCTGCCTCTCAATCAGCCGTATGTAGGCACTTCGAGTTTTGCCCATAAAGGCGGGATGCATGTCCACGCCGTCAGTAAAGAATCGCGGTTTTATGAGCATATCAGCCCGGAGGAGGTGGGAAACAACCGTCGCGTCATTATCAGTGAACTTTCCGGCACCTCCAATCTCCTGGCCAAAAGCGAGAAACTCGCCCTCTTGAATGATAAGGCCCTGGTGCGGAAAATTTTGAAGGAAGTGCAGGATCTGGAAAACCAGGGGTATCAGTTTGAAACTGCCGATGCCAGCTTTGACTTGATTGTGCGGCGGTTCATCAACCGATATCATCAATTTTTCGAATTGGATCATTATCGAACCGTAATTCTCAAAACCAACAATACGCCCGCCGTCAGTGAGGCCACCGTCAAGCTGCGGGTAAACGGAAAAATCGAGCATCGAGTCGCGGAGGGAGACGGCCCGGTCAATGCCCTGGATGCGGCTATGCGGAAGGCCCTTGAACCCCATTATCCTGCCGTGAAGGAAATGCAGTTGGTGGATTATAAAGTCCGGGTTGTCAATACCAAAGCGGCCACGGCCGCCAAAGTACGTGTCATTATCGAATCGGCGGACCACAATCATCATTGGGGAACGATCGGCGTTTCCGAAAATATCATCGACGCTTCCTGGAAGGCGCTGGTGGACAGCATCGAGTACAAACTGCTGCTCAGTGAAGAAGAAAAGGCGTAATCAACGTCATGATTCACTTTTTTTTACGGGATCACGTTATTTAACGGATAGGTGAAAATACCGGATGCCCCGGCCTTCTTCAGTCTGGGCACCAGTTCCCGGCTGGTCTTCTCTTCCACGATTACTTCAATCGCCACAAACTCTTTATCGGCCAGCGGGTTGACCGTCGGCGATTTCTCGGCGGGCAAGAGCTTTAAAACCTCGGCCAGCTTTTGACAGGGCAGGTTCATTTTCAAACCGACCTTTTCCCGGCCTTCAATCGCTCCCTGGAGCAGAAGGGCGATGGCTTCGATTTTTTCGCGTTTGAAATCGTTTTGCCAGGCTTTTTTGTTCGCAATCAGCCGGGTGGTACTGGTCAGCAGCGTATCGACGATCCGCAGATTGTTGGCCCGCAGACTCGAACCGGTTTCCGTAATTTCCACAATCGCATCCAGCAGCCGGGCCTTGACTTCGGTCGCACCCCAGGAAAATTCCACTTTCACGGAAATATTTTTCTTTTGAAAATATTCTTTGGTAAAATTCACCAGTTCGGTGGCGATAATGCCGCCATCCAGATCTTCCAGTTTCTGAATGGTACTTTCGTTGGGAACCGCCAAAACCCAGGAAGCCGGTTTCGAGGTGGCCTTGGAGTATATCAACTCGCAGACCTCGACCACATCGGAATGATTCTCGCAGATCCAGTCATAGCCTGTCAGCCCGACATCGATCACCCCATCTTCGACATAGCGACTCATTTCCTGAGCACGAAACAGGATCGCTTCCAGTTCCGGATCGTCAATCGAGGGGAAATAGCTGCGCGAGGATACCTGGATATGAAAACCTGCGCGGCGGAACAGATCGAAGGTGGAATCCTGCAAGCTGCCTTTCGGCAAACCAATTTTAACCATGTCACTCAAGGGGGTTCTCCATTTCTACGGATTATCTTGTTTTGCTATTTTTTTCTTTACCGTCTTTTTTTTCGGGGTTGTTTTTTTCTTTTTCGCTTTGGGAGCGGGACTTGCCTGGTCTGCCGCAGCCGCGTCTGCGGGCTTGCCCCGGTAGTGGTCGGCATATTGACGCAGGAGTGCATAGGTTTTCTGGATTTTGCTGGCTGGGATCTGCCTTTCCAAAAATACCTGCAAAGCCGCCGCATCCGCTTCCGGATCGATCACTTCTTCGCTTCGCAGCATCTCCTGCATCGAAGGATTCACCGGAAAGAAATGGGCATTCATACAATGGAGCATGACCCGGGAAACCACATAGGGGGTCGATCCTTCCAGACTCTCCAGAAAGGTTTTCGCTTCCCGTTTACCGCCGGATTGAAACAAACTCAAATTAAAATGATCCTGTCGATCAAAAATCTGTTTCAATAGGGTAATAATCTGCCCCGCCACGTCTTTGGCGTGAGGAAAGTTGGAACCCAGTACCTCCGTAATCTCATCGATGCGGCAGACACGCAATTCGTTGATATCCACAAAAGCCCGCTGCAGATGATGCAGTGCGGTTTTGGCCTGCGTTTCCGCCGCATAGGCGGTCAGGCAGGCCAGTACGATTTCCGTGGTCGGATCCAATGGGTCCGGTTTGGCCGGAGCGCCCAGCTCCCGACGAAGCCGGTTACATAATTTCTTAAATTGGGAGGCATAATCCACGCTATCTTTCATCATCTGACTCCGGATTTTCTTGAGAGGGTTCCGGCGGATTCCCGCTCTTCTGGGCGGCGTTTTCCGCGGCGATCTGATCGAGTATATGAGAAATTACAAATCCCTTTTTAATCGATTCATCCAACTGGAAATCCAGCCGGGGGCAGGTTCGGGTCGTCAAGGTATCGGCCAGCCGGGTTTGAATATATCCCCGGGCATGTTTCACGGCCTGGAGGGTTAATCCTTCCTGTTTGGGATCCGTTCCCACCACGCTCAGGAACACCCGCGCCAGGCGCAAGTCGGGGGAAACCTGGACCCGCGTGACTCCAATTAAACCGGTAATCCGGGGGTCCGACAGATGATTCTGGATGACCTCGCTCACCGTGGTTTGTATAATTTTTGAAATTTTTTCCAATCGTCGGGATGCCATCGTATTTACAACAACTCTATTTCATAATCTACTAAACTTAATTGCGGGATTTTTCTTACAAAATCCACGATTTTACTCAACACCGAGTCCGCAAAGCGTCTCTCATTCGTGACCAGAGCCACGCCCAGGATGGACGTGCGGATACTGTCCTGGTGCTCCACCTCGGCAATCGACACGAAAAACGTATGGTGGATACGGTCTTTCAAACTCTTAATGACACGCCTTTTGTCTTTCAGCGAAAAAGAGTCAAAAACGCTTACCTGCAACTTTAAAATTCCAATCACCATTCAGCCTGTTCAACTTCCAT
>CAZOMV010000117.1:0-17023 GCA_964580995.1 uncultured Pirellulales bacterium | reverse complement strand
ACGATGACGCCCGTGGTTTCGGTGTTGATCCAGGCGCTGACGGAGCGGGATTGGGCAGCGGTGATGCCCTTGTAACCGGTCATGGTCACGTAATCGCCGGAGCCGTCCAGTTTCAGGGAGCCGCCCAGGACGCCGCCGGAGGCAATCCCTACCGAAGAACCGGCAGGGACATAACCACCGTTGGGTACAATACCAGGTGGTCGATTATAAGGACTTTGCGAATCGATCCAGTTCAGTCGATCCGTTATCCAGCCCTTCATGTGGTCAATCTCTTCCTGATAGGTATCGCCGACAAAATCTTCACCGTAAATAATCCAGTTTACCTTCTTACCGAGAATCGGCCAGCGCTGATAGTTACGTTGCTGGGCTTCCTCCAGGTATTGAACATAACCGTCGATGTCATTGAGTACTTTACTTCTATTCCAGACGGTTTCACGTAATTCGAACCAGCGATCCCACCACTGCACCAGGAATTCCGGGTCATCGTGCAGCCGGTCCGTCCATTGGTAGATGCAGTAGTTTCCCAGGTCTGGCCGGCTGGCTACCGTGTACCAGCCATAGATATATTGGCAATTCATCCAGTTGGCATTACCCAGTGTAAGATTGTAGTCCCACTGCGGGCCCATGTTGATTTTCCCGTTGCGGTCTTTGAACAGGAAAGTACTGAATATATATCCATCGACATTTCTCGCCAGTTCCACCATGAGTTCATAATCAATAAAGGAACCTACGTCAATATACCGGGAGTAACCAGAGGTGGGATCGGCAAAATTTGATCCCGCCAGTACGGTATCCAGGGCGGCCGTATAGTTGTACAGCCAGGCAGCCTGCTGGGGGGTGATCTCCGACTCCTTGGGATCGACATAAACCATAGGACAAAGAAAATTTTGTCCCATGGACGTCCGAAAACCGGTATCTCCCGGATCCACACGGTCGTTCTTAATAAGGTAGCCGCCGCTGATTTCCGGTTCGCTATTGTGATAGGGTTCCAGCTTTTCTATATCCACGCGATCATCGCCGCGCTTGATCTTTTCCATCAGGACATAAACGCCGGCATAATCACCCGGGTAGCTGCATCCGCCCCCCAGCGCTGGATATACATAAGGATCTGCATAAGGCTCTACATTCGCGAAACTGTCCATACGCACATCCCCGCTGTCGGTATTGAGGAATACTTCGACAAATCGCGTCCGCGCCGCGTACCGGCCGCACTCGTTGCTCCACTGATACACCAGCACGTCGCGCAGCAGGGTCTTATCCATAAAAGAGCTGTACAAAATCCAGTCTGAATCCGATGGCAATCCCAAAAGAGGACTATTTAGATCCTCGTTATTTTCGTTACGTAATTCCAGGTTCAAACTTTTCTTGGGAAACATGAGAGTGGAGGAACCGCGAAACTTAATACCGCTGCGCCCGCTGAATTCAGGCAGATCGGTGATCATGGCCCGGCCGGTAACGGGATCGGTCTCGATGACGGTCGCAAAACATGTAGTGTAGGTATCGGCATTGATAGCGGAGCCGAACGTGTCCAGCACAACAATGGGCAGATTGGAACTGAAATCCCGCACGTCTGGGTTGAGCTGGGCATACCGCTGGATGTTCGTTTGGCCCCGTCCGGCGCCCGGTTCATAGACGGCTGCCTTGACGGTGGTGGTCGTCGATATGGGAATCGGGACCGAATACACGGAAGATGATGGGGTCGGCTCCGAGCCATCGAGCGTGTAGCGAATGACGGCGGTAGGTGAGTCGGCACTCAGCGTCAGGTTGAAGCTGTCGGTAAATATGCTTTCGGAGCGGGAAAACCGGGGATATTCGATGTAGGGTGTGCCCTGACCATTCGGCTGGCCCGGCGTGGGGGAACTAAAATACATGGGGATGTCCCTGGCATAGCCGGTGTTGGCGATACCAACCAGTTCCGGCAAAATCAGCATATCCGAACTGGTGTTCACGACATTCAGGCCATGAATTGCCAGGACATTTGCAGCTCCGGCATGGAGCAGATTGATGTGGTCGGAAATGTCGTATTCTTCAAAGACAATCGCCTGGGAATCGGGGTGGTTGTAACTGTCGGTGGTAGTCGAATTCCAGAGAGGTGAACTGGGAGTGTGGAGACTGCGGGCCACTTCCACCCCGTTGAGGTAGGCGATAAAACCGTCGTCATATTTAACCTTGAGCAATAGTTGATCGAAAGATGTTCCTTCTGCCCAGGTAAAAGTCTGACGCATATAAACCGTAACCGTTCCTGCCGGTATGGGAGTGGCAATCAGATACCGATAATCAGCCGGGGAACCTTCATACCCCAGACCGGTATTCCCCAGGGACCAGGAAGAATCATTGAAGGCGGTTTGCGTCCAGGTCAATCCCAGTGAACTGCTGGTCGGTATCCAATACCGCGTCAGGTGATTCGAAGGGATCAGCGTGGTCGTTAGGGTGGTTTCCCTACCGAGGCCGTAGGAAACATCATCCGACAGCGGCGGGAATTGCGGAGTGTATTCGTGCACAATCGAACGGTCCGGCGACACCAGGGCGAGGTACTCCCCCCCCATTTTGAGCTGAAAGTTGGTGTGATAGTAACCCCAGGGGTCCAGGATGTCCTGGCCGGAGGCAAAGATCACCAGATAGTCGTCGGGCTGAATGGTTACCCCGGCAGGAATGGTCCACCTGGTAAGGTTATCTTTGTCGTCGGTTAGAAACCAGCCTCCCAGATCAATGGCGGATTCGGTGTTGGCATTATGAATTTCAATCCAGTCCGGGTATTGCACCGGCCCGCCGGGGATAAAGATCGTGGGCAAGGTGGTATCATTCTGGGCCATGAATTCACTGAGAATCGGCAACCCCTGGAGCCAGTTTATACTTAGCAGGCTGAAATCAGCCAACGTAACACCCGGCTGGCCGTCCAGTTCACCGCAATCGGGGATGGTACAATTGGGCTGGAGCCAATTTTCCGCCAATATCCACATATCTTCCAAATCGACCTTGCCATCGGAATCCAGATCCCCCACCGGGAAGTACCCGGCTGCATAACCGGCCCAGGAAACGATTGTTATGAGAGTGAACAATCCGTTTTTTAAGGAAAAAGACATTACTTAATCTCCTATGCAAGACACGATCACCCGTATCTTGATAGACTATTACAGGTTAGTGAATGACATTATGTATTTATTGTACTATATTGGGTCGCTTTTGTCCAGAACTATTTGAGAACCAGGCAAAAAGGAGGCTCTGGCCTTGTCGAGTTCCGCAGGCTTGATGGTATTTCGCAACTTATTTACTTCGATTGATCGCCTAGGGCAGATTGGGGTCCGGCAGGGTCTCCTGCAATTTTTTGCGGATGAATTGCATTTTATCGGTCGCCCGCTGCAGTTCCAAGCGGGCGTTGTCGGTACTTTCTTCATCCATGACATAGGGAGTGATGAAAGCCAGCAATTCGCTGTTGGACTGCACGGTGTCCTTATGTTTGAATAATTCACCCAGCAAGGGGATATCGCCCAGCAGCGGGACCTTACGTTCGATCTTGCTGTCGTTCTGGAAGAGAATGCCGCTGAGCATAATGGTCTGGCCATCTTCGACAATCAGGTGGGTGGTGTTGTCCAGCAGGGTAGTGACGATATTGCCGTTGATGGTTTCCGGCTCGACCTGCGAGATCATCAGATTGATGGTGGTATCAACCGCCTTTTCGGGGGTGATATTGGGCCGGACGCGCAGCGTGACACCGACATTGCGGTATTTGACATCCTGGCGGATGGAGGTGCCCTCGGTTGAACTCTGCGAACCTTCGATAAACGGGACCGACCGGCCTTTGAAGAAGATCGCCTCTTCGTTATCCTTGGTCCAGATGGAGGGCTGATTGAGAATCTTGGCGTTGGTTTTCTTGATCAGCAGATCGACCAGGATATTGACATTTAAATTGCTGGAAAGGGTGAGAGCGCCGTAGTTTTCCGAATACTTCAGGGCATTGACGGCCTCCAGCGAGTTTTCGCCGATCGTGCCGAACGCGCCGGAATTGGAAGAAAGCTGCAAACCCAGCGAAGTCATATCCTCATGGTTGACTTCCAGGATGATCGCCTTGACCAGGACCTGTTTGGCGGGTTTGTCCAGTTCCTCGATCATGGCCCGTATGCTTTCATGGTATTCCGCGGCCGCCAGGACCATAATGGCCTTGCTGCGATAGACGGGGATGAAACGAATTTTCCCGATCATGTTGCTGGTGGGCATCTCCTCATCCCGCCGTTGACGGGATTGATCCCACCAGGGGGAGATCATGTCCGCGGAAGTTTCCTGCTTGCCGGCAGTGCCGGTACCAGTACCGGTTTTCTTTTCCCCGGTCTCCACATCAATGGAATACTCCGACAATCCCCGGATGCTGCGCCGGAAGGGTGAGGGAGTACCCGTCTCATTCAAAATGGCATTAAGCTGTTCGCAGAGATTCTCACAATCGGCATACTTCAACGTGACCACCAGAGGCAGTTCCGCCGCCTCCTGCCGGTCCAGTTCCAGGACCAGTTCCTTCACCACTTCATAGGCTTCGGGAATTTTACTGATGACAATGATTTTTTTGGTTTCCGGAACCGCTTCAAAGGTAAGCTGGCCGTACAAAGGGCCGACAATCTGTTTTTTCTTTTCCGGTTCTTCGTCATCAAACCAGTACCAGGGCAATCGCTGGGTTTCATTCTCCTCACTAAAAAGCGTCGTCAGCAGCTTGGCCATTTTAACGGGATCGGAATTGCGCAGTTCCACAATTAACGGCAGGACTTCCTTGACATCGATGGGTTTGTCCCATTCGACAATCTGTTTTCTTATTTTATCCATGTTCTCGGCGGAGGCGATGACGGTAATCTGCTTTAAACTGGGATAAGCGATGACCCGAACGATCTCATCGTCTTTACGCTGCTGGCGGGAACCATAATCGTAATAATACCGGTAGCTTCGACCGGACTGCTGCTGTTGTTCGCTATAGAGATCTTCAATATACTTTTTCAATTGCTCCGGATCGGCATTTTCCAGGTCAAAATATTCCGTCAACAATTTTCCGGTCGGGATATCGATTTCCTCCACCAGTTTTTCAATCATTTTGCGGTTTTCTTCACTGCCGATAATCATAATCTGGCCGGCCTGTTCGAGGGGCTGGACCAGGATATTGGTTTTGAGTTCCTGGCCGGGCATCTGCTGGAGCATCCGGTTGATCTGTTCCGCCACTTCGCGCACGTTGGCATAATCGATTTTTCGGACGGTATATTCGCTTTCCGTGGTTTTTTGGGTATCGAGTTTTTTAATCCAATATTCGATTTTTTTCATATCATCGGCGGAGGCCTTGGCGATGATCCATTTTCGTTTTAATTCGGGGATGAGCACGATGGAGCTTTCGCTGGGGGCGATGACTACGGAGGTGGCCGGCGTGCCGCCCTGGCCAGGCGGGCCGGGCGGGGTTTGCTGCGGCTGGCCGGAGGAAGCGGACCGACCGCCTTTGGCATCGCCGCTGAGCAATAACCGCAAGACCTGGACAATCTCCGAAGGATCGCCCTGCCCGATTTCAAAGATACTGGTTACGGTCTCTTCGGCTTCGGGGATATCGAGCTGGTCGATGATCCGCTGAATCCGCTGGAGATTGGCGACGGTGTCGATCACCACGACATTCCGGGAGCTCTCGTCGGCGGAAACATACCCGTGTTCGGGGATCAGGGGCAGTATTATTTTTTGCAACTGCGTGGGGCTGTAGTTTTGCAGCCGGAAAAATTTCTGGACGATCTGATTTTTGTTTTCGATTTTTGCCAGCGGCTCCTCCGCAGAAATCGTGGGCACCTCGCCCAGCTTGGCATCCTTGATCGGCTTAATGAAAATCACATTTTCCGTCTCTTCGGCCACAAATCCTTTCGCCCGCAGAACATCGTAGATACGCGAGAGCGCCTCGGGCCGCGTCATTTTCTTCGAAGCATAGATGGTAATCTTCTGCCCCATCACATCCTGATGCGGAATAATCACTTTTCCGGTCCATTCGGCCAACCGGGGAATGATTTCGCTCATATCGACATCTTTCAGATTGAGCGCCTCCAGGCCATCGTCCTCCGGTTTGGGCGGCTCCTGCGGCGCGGGCGGCGCCGGTTGCGGGGCTTCCCCTTCTTTTTTCACCTGATTGGGATCCGCCGCCTCCTTTTTTTCTCCGCTTTGTTGCGAATCGGCAGCCAAGACCGACTGATTCACGCCCAATCCGATCACCATCATTGCCAGCAGGATCACGCCGGCTGAAAAGAAACCATGTAGTTTTGACCGTTTCAATGTATAATCTCCTTTACAAGCTGAGTTCGTATTGCAGGTATTACCCGGGCATATTCGACAAAGAATTTATCGCCTGCTGCTTTTGTTCGGCCGACATTTTATTCCACTCTTCTTTGGCTTTTTGTTTTTGATCGGGCGGCATACTATTCCACATCTTGCGGAATTTTTCTTTCAGGTGCGCCGGCAGATCCAGCCAGGCCAGATCATCCTCTGCCCCGGCGGCCGGCGGCGGCACCGGCGCAGCGGGCCTGGGCCCCTCCCCCCGCGGCCCCATCGCTTTCATCTCCGGTTTTTTTTCCGGCTCTTTGGCGGGAGGGGGCGCACTGGCGGCGTTGATCGGGGCTAAAACCATTTCTTTTCCTTCCCATTCGAGCGTAACCTTCGCCGCTTCTATTTTGAGCACCTTGGCACTGGGCGGGACGGTATCGCCCACTTTATACCACTTGCCGGCAATCAGGGCCTGATCCCCCAGGATCCCCTGAGCTTCTTTGGGCGGCTGGGGTTTGGGCGGAGGGGGCTGGAATATATCTTTTTGTTTCAAGGCGTCCGCCAATTTTTTACTTTCGCTGGGGGGTGCGGGATTCTGGCTCTGGCTTTTTGGGGAATCCGGATTCGAATTCGGTTCCAACTGAACCGTTAAGGCGGATACTTCCAGGGCATAGGTCAGGAGATTGATCACAATCAGAATAGCGCATGCCGCTGCTATTATGAAAAGAATCGCAGAGGCGGTATGGACGTTACGGATGGATTTATTACTGACTGTCACTTTATATTCCTCAATCTTTCGAGTTACCGGGATTCTGTTATCGGCATTTATTGACAGAAGGTGGAAACCGCCAACGTCAATTCCATTTCCTGGCGATTCTGCTGGCCGCATTCCAGTTTGAATTCTTCGACGGCCACGTAATACGGGTTTTCCTCCAGGGCGGCCAGCAAATCCAGGGCCTGGGGCAGGTTGCATTTGCCGCGGCACTGCATCTGGAGGAGTTTGACCCCCAGGCCCGGCTGGGCTTTGCCCTGGGAAGAAAGATATTGGGGCATGGAGGTAATTTGAATGCCGGCCTTTTGCAACTGTTCGTTGAATCTCCGCTCGAATTCCAGCCGCTGCCGGTCTTCGTTTTCGGGCATGGCGAAAGCGGGGATTACCGAGCCGGCCGCATCCTGCTTCGATTGCAGCATCTCGATCTTTTGCCGATGGATCGCCAGTTCCGCGCGCACCTGCTCCCAATGGACCAGCCAGGGATCAATCGCAAAATGATACAGCAGAACAAGACCGGCTATCGCCAGCCCGATACTCATTGCCCTTCGATTTCTTGTTTCCATAATTTTTCTTCTTTACTGAATTAGCTCCGTTTCCAATACGGATGAACCCGTTTTCCGGCGGGAACTGAAATGTTGATATTCAAAGGTGAGGGTAAAGATGGACTGATTCTTCTTGTTATCCTGCGACTGATTCAGAATCCGAACTGTCTGGAAGCCCTTCTGCTGCCGCAATTTTTCGGCAAAATCAAACAATTTATTTTTATCCTGAAAACTGCCCTGCAAACGGACCGGCTGCCCTTTTTTGAAACTGAAACTATCGAGCAGAATTCCCTCCGGAGCGGAATCAGCCAATATCCGGAGCAAAGTAAGGATGTCCGGCCTTTGCCGGGCAATCGCCTTTTTCAGTTTTTCCTCCCGCTCCCGTTGTGCCAGGCTGGTCTTCACCTCCGAGCGGGCCAGAGAGGTTTCCATTTTTTTCAGCCGGGCCCGATCCAGGCCATACAAAACCAAAGGCAAAGCGATTATCAGCAGCAGAGCCGCCGTCAGACTGTATTTCAGCTTCAGCAGGCTGCGTGATTTCTTCCGCTGGGCGGCGGAAGGTAAAATCGCTTCAAACAGATTCAATGCCCCGGCATCCGCATCCAGGGCCATCATCGCCAGCCCCAGCGGGGCCAGCCAGAAAGAAACATCGAGCGAATCCGCCCCTTTCCAATTATGCAGATGCTCCGCGGAAAAAGAAAGACTTTTCACATTCAGCCCCGTCCGGGCCAGTTCCGCGACCGCCTCCGGCGACGGCCAGCCGTCCTGGGTCAGGATATAAACCGGATACTCCTTCTGATTCTGCAGGCCAAACGTTTTTAATGCGCTGTATAATGTCTGGAGAAAGGGTTCGAGTTTGTTTTCGGACTGGAGAACCGTCTTTTGTCCCGGTTCCGCATCCCTATCCGCCGTCAGCACGCCGGTTACCCGATGATGCTGGACCTGATAAATCTGCGTATTTTTTCGAGCGGGACAGACCAGCAGAAACTCCTCCTCCAGGCCCGGATGCAGGGTATGGCAGGCCTTGACCACCGCTTCGCTTTCCAGGGCGATTTTATCCGGCTTCCATTCTTCCAGCCGGTGAAAAAAGGCAGTCAATGATTCCGTACGAGAGGCGGCCAGCGTGACCGGAACTTTGCCATTTTGGGACTGGCCTGCCCGCCAGGCCAGCGTCATCTGGTCCATCGGCAGCGGCAGTAAATCTTCGGCCTGCAACCGGACCAGGGCATTTAAATCCTCTTTTCCCACAGCCGGCACCCGCAGCGGATAAAAGGCGGTCTGGCGGGATTCATATCCGAAGACATAATGAATCCGCCGTCCTTTTTGAATATCCGGAAGATGGACGGCCGATGTGACCTGCCGGCAAAAATCCCCAATCGAAAGCCCCGCCGCGCCGGCGGAACGGGTATAATGAACTTCGCAGCCGGCCCCCCTTTTCGACAAAACCGCTGCCTTATATTCCTTTTCCTGTTCAATAATGGCAATCACTATCTGATTCAATGATCTTCTCCCTGACGCCAATAGAGAATCGTTGCGGGACTTTGCCCCCGATCCACAATGGCATATACCTGATGAATCGCCCGGGTCCGCTGACTGTGAACCATCGTATGCACCTCAAAGACACTGGAACGGGTCGTTACCTGATCGACGATCTTTTTAAAAGTATTGACCGTCAATCCTTTTACTTTCAGTAGTTCGCCGATACTGCTCAAACCGGCAGCGGAACTCTGCCGATACTGGATGAGGTTGTCCGCCAGAGTATGGTCCCCTTCCAGCAGAGCCGCCAGTACCGCCTGGGAAGCGGTATTGACGTTGACCCGGCCCGGCAGGGTCTCTTCCCCGGCAATCGTGATTTTATCAACGATATCCGCAAAGGTCTGCAAATCCAGCGGCTGGGCCTGATCGGGATTGTCCGGCTGATCCTTGTCGGGTTCCTTTTTACTGTTCTCGTCGATTAAATCCGCGATACTTTTATAATTGTCCTTCCGATTATCCACGACCCATTTTGCCTGCGATTTGGTGAGATTTAATCCGCTGGCCAGTTGGTTCTCATCCGCCGTATTGATATTGACCCGGCCATTCCCGCCGGAATCCTTATTCCGGTCATAGGAATAACAGGTCAGATACGCAAACAAACCCTGCCGGGAGTTTTCTTCGTCCCCGGCCTGCCTTTTAATCTCCGGGTTGCCGGGATTTAACCAGGCATTCCGCTTCAGGATGGCATTCCGCTCATATTGCTGCCCCCAGAATATCTCCGGGGTAACGCCTTTGACCAACAGCAGTTCGCGAACCGTTTTAAAATCCCCGTTGCGAATCTGGTAGCCGATATCCAGATTGAGATAATACCCCCGTTCCCCGCCATTGGTGCCGGGATCATCGTCCTTGTCCCGCCAGTCCAGAATGGAGGCGGCGATCTCCTCCGTCATGCCCGGCAGTTCCACAAGCTGGGCCCGGGTTGCGGTATTCAGATTCAGTTTGGCGGCCTCGTCTTTTATTTCCACAAAGGCCGTACAGCCATCCAGTTGGATTCCCTGCTGCCCGGTGCCGCTATCCTCCGTACTGCCGGTAATCGGATCCGTCCAGGTATCACTCAAGGCATCACTCTCCGTATCATCGTCCTTGAGAACGGCAATCGCCTTTTCCACACCGGCCCGCAAGGCCCATTTGGCCCGCAATTGTTCGGAGGCATTCAGCGACACGCGGGAATCCAGACGCACTGTTTTGCCGGCCACCGTGACAATCACAATCAGAATCACCACGAGCCAAAGCACCGCCACCAGTGCCAGTCCCCGCGACCGTATGAAACTATTTTGATTGCTGTTGGGCATAATTCTCCGATGGGTTCTGTTACGATTGTTCCTGTTTGGCCGTTTGGGCCGGGGCCGCCGCGGGCCGCCGCGGGAAATAAGCCAGAAACGAATGGGTTATCACTTTTTTCTCTTCCGGCAGGCCGGCGGTCAGGGTCACTTCGATGGCGGCCGGAATCCTTTGCAGTTCCTGGCTCCACCGGGTTTCCCAGGTGTCCGCGTCCTGATCATAGTAGCGAACCTCAAAGGCAAGGATATGATCGGCGATGGGCATCAGAACCCCGCCGGCGGTATCTTTTTCCAGAGGATAGGGGTCCAGGCGCCGCATGAAGACAGTCCGCTGGCCGTCCGATTTGAGAAAATATTCCACTTCATAAACATCCCCTTCCGGCTGGCCGGACCGGGCCGCCGCCGCATTGACCGTGTAAAAAATCAAATCACTGTTCGACCCCAATTCCCCCGCGTTCACATCACCAATGAATTTGATGGAATTCTGATCCTGGTCCCGGTACAGGTTCAGCAGATCGGCCCGAATCCTGTCCGCGGCAAAACGAAGCTCACCCATGGCAGCCAAATGATGGTCCACCTTTTCCCGGCTGGCGGTGATTGCGTGCAATGCGCCGACGGCGGTGAAGGCAATCAGAGCGGTAATGACCGTCGCGGCCAGAATCTCTACCAAGGTAAAACCATTCTTTCGCATATTCTATTGATCCGGATTCCTGTTTTGCTGATTTTTTTGATTTTGCTGATTTTCCGCATTCTGCTGGGTATCTTCCGGCAGGCGGCTGCGGCCCTGGCCATCGAACATGGCACAGGCGGAAATCGTATGCCAGGTATTATCCAGGCGCCATTGGATTCGCATCGTGACCCGATAGAGATAGTCGTCCGGCTCCGACTGAATGTCCGCCTGCCAGCGATAGCGCGGCTGCTCCTCCCGCTCCAGGGCGGGTATTTCGCCTTCGGTGATCCCCTTATTCACAAATTCGTCAATTCCCATCATGTCGATCAGGGTTATTTGCCGGTCCAGCACCTGCCAGGCCTGCTCATATTCCTGATTGAAGCGCGTTCGGGACAGACACCGGCTGCTTAGGCCGGCCAGCGTCATCACCGCCCCGCCCATAATCACGCTGGCTACCAGCGCCTCCACCAGGGTAAAACCGTATTGTCGTTTCCGCTTACTCTTACTCATGGCTGATCCAAATCCACCATGTCACTGGTACGTTCTTCCAGCAAGCCGAATTCCAGTTTCGCTTTTCCCGTCGCCGCCGCCACCTTCAGTGTGTAATGGGTTTTCGTATTACCGATCGAAACACCCGCCGAATCCGCCGTCCCGTTGGCATAAAAATGAATGGCATCCCCATTCGCATCCTGGGTAAAATCCATTTCCTGGCGATTCATC
Source organism: uncultured Pirellulales bacterium (assembly GCA_964580995.1). Lineage (GTDB taxonomy): Bacteria > Planctomycetota > Phycisphaerae > Sedimentisphaerales > SM23-30 > JAKJEP01. The sequence goes on along the minus strand of CAZOMV010000117.1, from coordinate 5,242 downwards.
GGCACGATACTGATTTTCTCCAATTGAATCGCCTCCGGCAGAGAAACCGGCCTGCTGTACTGATTTTGAATGACTTTTGCCACCGGGTCCGGACTTTCCTCATCATACTCATCGTAGCTCAGCCAGTATTTCCGCTGGTTCCGGTCGAACTGCATTTTACAGGAACGCTGGTTTTCGATAGCGAAAAGGCGGGCGTACCCGGCCGTCAGCAGCATCTGCCGACCGGCCTGCTCGATCACCCGGTTTTGATAGGTTCCCAGATACAAACCGCCCGCTACACCGGAAATCAATACCATCACCGCCACCACCATCAACAATTCAATCAGCGTAAACGCGGACCGGTGGGACGGAGCCGCGGACAGAGACCATTCTTTTTTACCATGCGATTTCATCGTGGTTATTCGTTCGTAATATCCCCATTATCCCCCTCGCCGCCCTCCAGTCCGTCGGCGCCCAGGCAAATCAAATCATAACTTCCTTCATGGATTACCCCCGGTTCCACATACACGTAAGGGTGCGACCAGGGATCCATCAGTTGGCGCTTGCGGATATACGGCTCCACCCATTTGCCCTCCTCCAAATCCGCCGGCTCGACGAGCAGTTCATCCAGGCTGGCCGGCAAGCGGCCGCAATCCAAAAGAAACCGGCTGATCGATTCTTCGATCACCGCCATCTGGCTGGCAGCCAGATCCCGTTTGGTTTTGATCAGCCCTTTAAAAAATTTCGGGGCGACAAATACCGCCAGCAGCGAAATAATCAAAACCACCACCAGCAGTTCCACCATCGTAAAGCCTTTTTTGTTCCGTTTATTCTTCATAGTAGTTCCTCATTCGTAATATGCCATTTCTTTATATACTTCCGGCCCCCAATTCCATCATCACAATCGGCAGCAAAATGGCAGCGATCAGGCAGCCGATGACCACCGCCAGCAGTACCACCAGCATCGCCGGCAGAATCGACATAAAGCGGGTAATGGCGTTATCAGCCTGTTCGTCGAAGGTGTCCGCGGCCCCTAATAACAGTTCATCCAGCTTACCGGTCTGTTCACCCACCGATACAATCTGCACCAGCAGCGGCGGGAAATAGCCTGATTCCCCTAAAGGCTCCGCCAGCGCCTCCCCTGTTTTAACCTGGCCGGCAACCCGATCAATTTCCCGCCCCAGCCGTTCGTTGCCCAGCGTATCCCGAACCACATGGAGCGACTCCAGAATCGCAATCCCCCCGCTGGTGAGCGAGCCTAACATCCGGGTAAAACGCCCCACCGCCAGGGTCTTAAATACCACCCCAAAGACCGGCAGCTTCAATTTCATGCTATCCCAGTGCCATCGGCCCTGTGCGGTATGAATCCATCGGTGCAGCAGATATACCCCGGCCATCCCCACCAGGGCCACGATCCAGCCGAAGCCGGCGATAAAATCGCTCAGCCCCATCAGGATTCGCGTTGGCAGCGGCAGCGCCACACCGCTTTCTGCAACAACTCCCACAATCCGGGGCAGGATCCAGGTTATGACGATAAGAATCGAAACAAACCCGACCCCCAGCACAAAGAGCGGATAGGCAGAGGCATTGCGAATATTCGATTTAATCTGCTCTTCCCGTTTGAGCAATTGCGAAAGCTGTGCGGTTGTGTTTTCCAGAATACCGCCGGTTTCCCCCACGCGGATCATTGCCAGATACAGCGGGCGAAAAACCCCGGGATGCCGGGCCATCGCATCGGATAGCGAATCCCCCGAACTGACCCCTTGAATCAGGTCCCCCAGCAATTCTTTCAAAACTTTTTTGCCCGACTGCTTCTCTATGATTTTCAGACAATCCAGCAGCGGCAGCCCCGCGCGCAAGGCGGCACTTAGCTGGGTGGTAAAGGCCAGAACATCCCTGCTGCTGACCCGCCCTCCGCCCAAACGCAGAAAAGAACCGAGGTTTTTAAACGACTCCGAGGAACGGACCGTAGCCACCGGTTCGGATTCATTCTTTTCCGCCAACCGGGTGGCAAAGTGACCCCGCTCATTCAAATGAGCAATGGCCGCCCGCCGGTCTGCCGCTTGCACCGTCCCGCTGACCGGGCTGCCTGAATCGTTCACTCCCTGATAGTGAAATTCTGCCACTGGCTGCCTTTTCGATACTAATTAAAACTAACTCAAGTAGTAATTCTTCACAAATGTACTGGACCCAATCTAATCGTCCGCCATTCCCTGGGTTACTCGTAGCACTTCCTCCGCCGTGGTGATTCCCTGCATGATTTTCGCAATGCCGTCATGGCGCATACTGACATGATCGGCGGGCGCCTTTTTCAGGATATCTTCCACGGTCGGCCTAGCGACAATCACCTGCCGCAGGGGATCGGTAATACGCAATAATTCGTAAATCCCCGTCCGACCGCGCATGCCGGTACGCATACAATCCTCGCAGCCGACACCATGATACAATTGCGCCGCCGGATTGATCGCAATGGAATTATTCAAACTTTGAATCAGGGCCGGATCCGGCTGATACGGCTGTTTGCAGGCGGGACAGATCTGCCGCACCAGACGCTGGGCCAGCACGGCCTCGAGGGAACTGGCCAGCAGAAACGGCTCCACTCCCATATCGATCAGCCGCGTGATCGCGCCGGGCGCGTCGTTGGTATGCAGGGTGGAAAATACCAGATGGCCGGTCATCGCCGCGCGAATGGAAATATCGGCGGTTTCCCGGTCGCGAATCTCCCCCACCATGATAATATCCGGATCCTGCCGCAGGATATGCCGCAATCCCGTCGCAAAGGTCAAACCCCGCTTGGGATTGACCGGCATTTGGATCACACCTTCCAACTGATACTCCACCGGGTCCTCGATAGTGATGATTTTCAGCGTAGAGGAATAGATTTTATTCAGGGCGGCATACAACGTCGTGGTCTTGCCGCTGCCGGTGGGTCCGGTTACCAGTACAATGCCATGCGCTTTCGTCAGGCAATGGCTGAAGCCGTGAAACGCCTGTTTGTTCATGCCCAGCTCTTCCAGGTTCATCAGGGCAATCGACTTATCGAGCAAACGCATAGTCACGGACTCACCGTAGATCGTGGGGACCGTGGATACACGGATATCCACTTTTCCCTTTGAGCCGGGAAATTCGATATGGCCGTCCTGCGGAATGAAACGCTCGGCGATATTCATGTTCGCCATAATCTTGATACGGGAAACAATCGCGGCGTGCAGCCGCTTCGGGGACGGTGCTTTCTCAATCAACAATCCATCGACTCGATATTTAATTTTGAGTTGATGCTCAAACGGTTCGATATGCACATCACTGGCCCGGGCGTCAATCGCTTCCAGGAGAATAATATTGACCAGATTCACCAACGACGGTTCACGGGCCAGTTCGTGCAGCTTGGCCGGCGAATAATCGCCATTGCCGTTGCCGTTGGGATAACCGTTGCCGCGTGATTCCGCCGGTGCCAGATTTTCAAGCATGCGTGCCACATTGCTGCCGTAAAATTTCAATACGGTGCGTTCCAGTTCCACCGGATTGCCGTAATACCGCTGGATCGACAGTCCTGTAACCAGACGAATATCCTCCACCGCCTTCATATCAAACGGATTGGCCATCGCCAAACCGATCCGGCCGTCTTCCCGCCATAGAGGTAAAATATTATATTTCGTTACCACCGAAGCGGGCACCGAAGAGAGTATGGCTGGCTCCAGGGCCAGACTGTTCAAATCAATTCGCTCCATCCCCGCCTGCAAGGCCAGGGCTTCGATAAGCTGGGCCTCGGTAATATACCCCAATTCCAGCAGGATTTCCCCCAGCCACTTGCGATTGATCTTCTGCTCTTCCAGAGCGTATTCCAGCCGCGACTGGTCCAAATAGGATTTCTCACATAATAACTGGCCTAGTTTTTTTTCAAGTGCTTGCACCATGTTGCTTCGTTCCTGGAAGGAAAAACCGCCCCAACTGTCATTAGTTCTTAATTTACAATCCCTTACAGCAGCCATACTAAAATATATACAGGCCGTCCTTATACACTGGACGGCCTTATATTTACTAAGACGTATGAAACAGAAAGGAGTTACATAAAAAATATTATTTTCAGAAAATTTTTAGATATTTTTTATTTCACTCTATTTGATGTCTGCCGAGCCTGGGCCTTTATTCTTGCCTACATCCGCCATCTTACCCAGATATTCAGGCAGTTCCACCCCTGCCATCCCAGCAATATCCTGCAACGGTGGCAGAACCTTAATCATGCTGGCCAGGAAATTCGAGGTGGACGAGCCGCCCTTTTCGCCCCCCCCGGTATCCCAGACCGTCACCTTATCGATCTTGAGGTTCTTGATCGCTTCTACCTGTTGTGTCACAATCTCTTCAATCTTCTCGATCATCAGCAGGGTAGCGGCTGCCCGGGCATCACCATTGCAGCTCTTTACCAGTGATTCATAACCCGCGGCCTTGCTCTCCAGCACCTGCCGCAGACCTTTGGCCTCGGCTTCGTATTTGGCCAGGGTGGCATCGGCCTGCCCTTTAGCCTCGCGGCGGAGTTTTTCCGCCCAGGCATCCGCAGCAATCTGCAATTTCTGCTTATCAATCTCTTCCCGCACCACCTCCAGCGCTTTGAGCCGTTCCTGTTCGGCCAGGTACTGGGCTTTTTGAATCTCTACCTCCGCCTGACGCCGGGCGACTTCTCCCTTTTGCAGGGCGGCCGCTTCTCTGGAGGCTAGTTCCGCGTTAAAATTGGCGATATCCGCCTTAGAGAGGTTCTCCCCCTTGACTGCTTCCGCTTCCTGCTGCTGGACAAATACACGGCGGTCTGCCTCCGCCTGTTTTTCGCCCTTGACCGCATCGGCCTCCTGCTGCTGGACGAAGATTCGCTTGTCCGCCTCGGCCCGCTTTTTGCCCTTATCGGCCTGCGCTTGATTCTCCGCTACCTTGATTTCTTTTTCCCGAAAGGCATTGGCTTCCCCAATGGCTGCCTCAGTTTCCTGCTGCTGCACATAGATACGCCGGTCGGCATCGGCTCGTTTCTTGCCTTTATCCGCCTCGGCCTGATTCTCCGCCACTTTGATGGTTCGTTCGCGCACCGCCTGCGCCTCACCAATCGCTCCAATCTTTTCCTGCTCCGCCACATCCACCTTCGCCTGGTTGATGGCTTCCGAAGAAGCCTTCTTGCCGATGCTGTCAATATAGGTGGACTCATCGGTAATATCGGTAATATTTACGTTGATCAGGTAGAGGCCGATCTTGTTCAGTTCCGGCTCCACATTCTTGCGGA
>CAZOMV010000116.1:0-17049 GCA_964580995.1 uncultured Pirellulales bacterium | reverse complement strand
CTTTAGCCAGCGTAGGCTAATGTGCCTGTCAGATTAAGTAGTGACAAGTACATCTTACACTCATTCCGATAGTAACCTTTGGTTGCGGCCAAAGACCGCGCCAAGTTCTCTGTGGTAAAAAATAATTATTTTCTCTCTGCGCCTTCGTGGTAAAACCTCTTTTCCACCGGCATCCCCCAGCCGGCCCCGCCATTTCCTGAAAACCCAATTTTCCATATGCCTGCCCGATCTATATAAATCCGCCTGAAACGCAACTTTATCCCATAACAGACCACATCGCCATCCAAACCTGCAAACCTTCCAGATTTCCCACCCCCTCATTCTCCTTTATCCCCCAACCCCTGTCAACGGCTATTCTCTCCCCAGCCTTTTTTCTTCCCCGATAACCAATACCCGATAACTCTCTCCTAATTCGTAATTCGTAATTTGTAATTTCCTCCCCTCCCCCACCCCCAGCCAACCAAAATTTAAAATTCCCCTTCTATTTTCTTCATACCCAGCCAACCCACCCGTTCCCCCTCCCGAAGCGACCATCGGAAGCGTCGATTGGGGCAACCCCCCGCGGCGGTAAACGGGCTTCTCAGCCCCGTTCATCTGCGTTTATCTGCGGATGGCTTTTCTTCTTTTCCCTACCGACTTGGCTTCCCCAGCTTCGTGGTTAAACATCCTCTTGTAATTCATAATTCATAACTCGTCATTTCCTCCCCCCCTCCCCCCCGACCCGTCCGAAATCTTTATTTTGAAATTTCCATTTCTGAATTTTGACATTATTTAGAATTTAGATATTAGAATTTAGAATTTATAAAATGCCACGTGCCAATACCATTCACTTTTACCTATGTTTTGCTATACTTTTATATATGTTTTACTCATGTTTTATATCACTTTCTTCGTGTTTTGCTATACTTTCTTCAACATTTACCAACTCAACCTAACCGTTAAACTTTACCAAATATGCCCTTAAATCTTACCCAATCATCCTATATTAATGCAGTTATCGGACTATATATCACGCCATCACGCTATCTCTCTCCCACGCAAAATAAACACTTACATCATTTTCCCAAAATCAAAAATAAGCACTTACATAACAACGGCGTGAACAGCGTGAGCGTCGCAATGATTATTGTCCGGTCCTTCCGTTTTATGTCACAACGAAGCGCCTATCAGAAGCGTCAAATATCCATTTATCCCCGCGTCGGTAAACAGGGCTTCTCGCCCTCGCGGCGCGAGAATGGGCCTGGTGGCCCTTGCCTGCCTTACAGCCGTTATCCTTCCCCGCCATGCAGCTTCTCCCACCTTTCGATCGCTTCCGGCCGGCGCAAGTATATCGGCAGCAATAAGTTCGGATCGCTATACAATCCCGCCTTACTCCTCAGCCGCCCGCACCGGAATACATTCCCCGCCCGCGGTTGCCAGCTTTTTTCCTCCAAACACACCACCCCCTCCCCCGTCAACTCCTTCTTCTGGCCCCTCAACCCATCTCCCAACAACACCAGCGGCCTGCCCGTCTCAGCCAGCAATTTCCCCGCCGTGCTCACGCACGGCTCCATCAAAACCGCGTAACCAGGCACATAACTAACTATTTTAGCTGTATTTACATTATCCACGGCTGCCTGCCCCACCTCGTATTTCTGATACACCGCCGCATATATCATCCCCCGTTTCGCCTCAATCACCACCGCCACCAGCCCCAAAAAATTATTTTCGCAACTAGTAAATTGATCCGCATTCAAAACCAGCGCATCAGTACTGGGAACAGCCACAATCCGGGTTCCCAGCCCAAAAGCCATTAATTTCGCCACAGTTACAGCTATTCGGGTTCCGGTAAAGCTGCCCGGTCCAGCCGAAATGTACAATTCATCAATATCCCCCGGCTGCCAACCGGCCTGCCGGCACAACTCAGCCATACTTGGCAGCAGTTCATTGGCGTTTCGTAAACCGGCCGTGAACTCTTTTTCCAACAATAACTTATCATCCAGCCCCAGAGCCACGCTGCCCAGCACCGAAGAGGTCTCAATCGCAATAATTTTTTTGCCGGTTTTCATATCTTCCGCCATCTTGTATCATCTCCCCCGCAAATACGACACTTTTTTCCCATTTTTTCCCGTTTAAATAATTGTGCAAGGAAATATTTTTTTTTAGTTGAAACCCGAACCAATCTGTCATAAACTGGCAAAACTAAAAGCCTCCGGGAATATGTAGGATGAACTTGCCATACAGGCCAACCGTTGTTGACTTCACAAAAAAAATGAATGGGGCAGTGTAAGCAGAAGTGCAAGTGTTGAAGAGGCAGACGCTTGCAAAAGGACAGTGCTGGACATGCCCAGCCACCACAGAAGGAGTTATACCTTGCAGCAGCATAAAGGGCGTATAGGCTTTCGGGGGAATCAGTATTTTCGTATGACGATTCAGGGGCTGGTAACCGGTGCAGTGATATTGTCACTTTTGTGCCCGGGTATCTACCTAAGTAATTGCTGGGGTACTGACGATGAAGTAAGTGCTTCGGATGCCAATAGTAAGGAAGCGATTGCCGCTAAGCAAAAAAAGGTCGACGAGTTGCTGGATACCACCTCAGCCCAGTTAAAGCGGAGCATGTATCAGCTTGCGCTGGGCACCCTCGACCAGTGCACGGAATTTAATGATGCGATGAGCAGTTCGCAGCAAAAGCGGATTGAAAACTATAGAGAGGAAGCCCAGACAGGCCTGACAGCCCAGGAGCAGGCGAGCCAGTCCTTACAGACCAGTGATAACTTAATGGCTGAAGGCCAGTTAGATCAGGCTCAGGAAGAGTTGGAAAAAGCCAGCGGCTATAAAAAATATCTGCCGGAAGGTACTCAGAAGAAGATTCAGGAAAAATTGGCTGCTATCGAGACGATGCAGAAACAACAAGCCGGTCGGTATAAACAATTATTTAAAGAGAGCGTTCAGAATTACCGGGCCGGCAATCTGGACCAGGCGAAACAAGGTTTTACAGAAATCAAGTCCAGCGGAACCGAGCTGGGATTTTTCGATCGGGGTGGGGATTTTACGACGGTCGAGGGTTATTTAGCTAAAATCGATAAGAAACAGGCTGCGATTATTGAGGCTGGCCAAAAGGTTCAAGAACAAGAGGAAGTAGTCGCCGAAGTTACTCCGGTTGAAGAAGGAGCCGCGAATGTATCGCCGGAAATGGAAGCTGAGGTCGAGGAAGCGGTAGCGGAATCCGAACCGGTCGAAATGGAAAGGGAAGCATTGGAGAAGGAACTGGCAGCGACAGAACCGTCGGAAACGGCTGCACCAGTGGAGATAAAAGAACCTATTCAGCCAGAACCAGCCGAAGAAGTGATTGTGACAGAAGAAGTTCCGGTGGAAACCTCGCCGGTAGTGACGGAAGAAGTGGTTGTGGCAGTTGAGCCGGTTGATGAGGCAAATCCGGCGGCTGAGCCGGTGCCGGGAGAATCCCAGGCGGTGGAACCTCTTAAGAATGGTCCGAACATTCTGGAACGGGTAAAAGCACGAGAACGAATTCAGATCCAATCCATCGAAGCCTCTTTTCTGGAAATGAAAACCTCGGTCCAAAAGAAGCTGGAACAGAATCAATATGACGAAGCCCGGGCGGATATAACCCAGATGTTGACCACGATAGAAGGGGCCAAGCAGTTGCTGGGCGCCCAGCGTTATGGAAACATGAAAGGGGAAGCCCGCGGCCTGCTGGAGTTATTAAACGAACAAGAGAAGACCTGGAAAGGACAAGTACTCGATACACAAATTCGCAAGGCGCAAACGGAAGAACTGGAGCGCCAGCGTCGAGCGGAAGCCGCCCGCCAACAAAAGATCCAGGATTTGTTTACCCAGGCTATTAGTTTTCGAGAAGAGCGGGAATATGAGCAGGCATCCAGTACGTTGCAGCGCATTTTGGAACTGGATCCGAAAAATGAACAGGCGACCTGGCTGAAAGAAGACATGGATCTGATGCTGATTATGCGGGAGCAGGCCGAACAGGCTCGGGTGGCGGACCGGGAGGAGAAAAAAGTGCTAATTGAGGCGCGGGAGGCAACAACGCCCTGGTCGGAACAGGTTCATTTTCCGGAAGACTGGGTGGAGATGACCGAGCGAAGAAAAAATTTAAAAGATGACGGTACAACCGCCAGGACAGAAGAGGAAGTGTACACCTATCTCAACAGCAAGAAGGTGGATCTGGAAGTTAACGAAGCGGAGTTTCAACAGGTCCTTAATGATCTGGCGATTGATTACAAATTAAACATAAATGTACTTTGGAATTCACTGGAATATGCGGGTATTGAACGCAGCGATCCTGTAACGTTGCAGTTAGGTCAGGTGACACTGGAAAAGGCGCTGGATAGTGTCCTGGCCTACATGTCCGGCGGCAGGGAGGTGAAGGTTGGTTATGTGGTGGATCAGGGAGTAGTTACGATTGCCGCCGAGGAAGACCTTCCGGTCATGTATTATACCAAGGTGTATTATGTTGCGGATTTGCTGGGGCGGCGCAGTGTGGCTTACGAGGGCCTTCTGGACAGCGAGAGCGGCAGTGGTGGTGGCAGTGGTGGTGGCATGGGCGGTCGCAGCAGCAGTGGCGGTGGTCGCAGCAGTAGCAGCAGCGGCGGCGGTCGCAGTAGCAGTAGTGGTGGGGGCCGCAGCAGCCGCAGTGGTGGTGGTGGTGGCAGTCGCAGCAGTGGGGGTGGGGGTAGCAGCAGCGGTAGCGGAGATTATGAAGATATCTATTCTCGAATCGACGATTTGACATATATGATTCAGGGAGCGGTGGATCAGAATAGCTGGGACTGGAATATGATGCAATCCATGGGCGGCGGAGGTATGGGTGGTATGCGGGGGGGAATGGGGATGATGGGTGGCCAGCAGGGTGAAACGATGGGGCAAGGAACCCTGGAAGTATTCCGCGGCAGCGAACTGGTGGTCAAGCAGACCCAAAAGAATCACCGGATTATCGAAAATCTACTCAAGGATCTGCGCCGGACACTGGGTGAGCAGGTGTCCATCGAAGCGAGGTTTTTGGTGATCAACAGCAATTTTCTGGAAGATATCGGGGTGGATATCGACTTCTTCCTGAATATGGGCAATGCCGGTTATGACCCGGCCGTGGATACCGACGGGAATCCGGTTATCAATCCTGCTTATGGAAACCGGGTTCTGAATGAAAGGACCAATCCGGGTCCCTGGAATCGGACAACCGCTTTTCCGATGACTCAGGACGGTTCCAGTTTTACGACGCCGGGTTCTACCGGAGTTCCTGGTTCGTTGGGGGGCGGTTCGACCCCGACGGCATTTACGGTGGCCGGTTCGTTCCTGGATAATATTCAGGTGGATTTTCTGATGCGGGCGACGCAGGCGCATCAGCGCAGCCGATCCCTGGAAGCCCCTCATGTTACCGTTTTCAACGGAGAAGAAGCTACGGTAACTTTTTATGTTACACAACCCTATGTTCGAAATATGCAGGCAGAAACCGGTAATGCAGTGGGTATGTACACTCCAGACATACAGGATACCGGAACGGGTATCGAATTGGTTATTGCACCTACTATTACTGTAGATAAAAGATATGTAATCCTGAATGTGGAAGTTATCCAGGAAAAATTGTTGGAGATGAAAACTTTTGTCTTTAATCAGGCGGGTTCGGGTACTACCGATACTACCGGAAATCAAACTACCGTAGGAGGTGATAACGACAACATCAATACCGCTTCAACGGGTATTATCCAGCAACCTGTTTCACAACAAAATCAGATTCAAACCCGTGTTTCAGTGCCGGACGGCGGGACCCTGCTGCTGGGCGGCCAGAAGCTGACCGGTGAAGTTGAAAAGGAAATCGGGGTTCCCGGCTTGAGCAAGATCCCGATTGTAAAACGGTTGTTCACCAATAAATCGATTGTCAAGGATGAAAGCGTTCTGCTGATTCTGATCAAGCCCAAGATCATCCTCCAGCAGGAACAGGAAGATCTTCGATTCGGATCGCTGAAGGGTGCAGGAGAATAGAAAGCCCCCAAAGATTATTATGGGATTCTAACGCCGAGGAAAGCCCCGCGATGTTAGGCTGATATCAGTACGAAAGCCGTTGATGTATCTAGGCTGGAGATCTGTTATAGAGTTTTGAGCTTCCCCCAGGATCTAAACCTCAGCTTACCAAAATCCCACTGGTAATTTATGATTCGTTGGTTTCGCCCATACTACGGATGGTATCGGTAATATCACCGATATGAGTGATTTTAACACCAAATTGCTCCCCGATTTTTACCGGCTGCCCCAGGCCGATGGTGCTATTGTTGACCATCAGATCAAAATGTTGATAAGCCCCTTTGTCAAATTGAATTAGGCTGCCATGGTTCAGCTTCAATATCTCCGAAATGGTCATCCGTTTCTCGGCGATTTTCACGATTACGGGCAGATTTATGGATAAAATCTGGTTCAGATTCTTATCCGCGCCATTGGTTTTTTCCGGTTCGGGTGTATTGCTGGAGATGGCTGCCTCCGCTATTTCGGTTTGCATCAACTCAGCCAAATCATCCGGCAGTGGTTGTTCCATTTCCGTGTTTTCAGTATCAGAAGCCATAAGTGTTCCGGCACCTAATTAACAACAACTTATTTAATATAAAATACTTACACTCTTATCGTCGTGTTTGATGTATCTGTCATCGGGTACATACTCTAATATTATCGGTACTTCTCCGGTTTGCCCTGTAGTAAACATAAAAAATCCATAATCTAAAGTTTTGCAAAACCTTATTTAATGTTAAAAAAATCTCCGGATTGATCTTCCCGAAATTCCATATCCACGGCAAGTTATGAAACCCAGATGTAATTCTGTAACCCGATTTATTAAAAACACTTATGAAAAATAACTTGGGTGGTCGATAATGGTCCTAACCATGAAAACCAGGTTTTGGAAGAATTTAATAAATTACGCAATAAACTATTTTACTCATTTTAATCCCCGCCATCAATTTTTCAAGAGTCTGAAAAAATCCGGCAGAATACTGGAAATCGGCTGTGGGACGGGTCAGAATCTTAAAATGCTGAAGGGGCTCTATCCCCAAAGTGACTTTTATGGAATCGATCTCCTGGAAAAAACGGAAATTCCTCCTTTTGTTCAGTATCAAAAGGCGGATCTTAATACCTCTCGAATCGATTACCCCGACGGGTTTTTTGATGTGGTTATTTGTACCCATGTGATTGAACATTTGGCCAATCCTTCTTTACTAGGGCCGGATATCAATAGAATCCTTACCCGCGGCGGCTTGTTGTATGTGGAGGCTCCTAACTGGACCAGCTTATTGATCCCTTCGTTCGGTTTCAAAAAAGAACAAGGAAATATTTTTAACTTTTTTGATGACCGGACCCACCTGAAACCCTGGACCCGGCATAGTTTATATACTTATGTCAAATGGGATTGTAACCTGCGGGTAATAAAAGCCGGTACGATTCGCAACTGGGTTCGGTTGCCATTCGATGGGATGATTATAATATACGGTATTCTGAAAGGGTGCCGGGCTTATGTTGCCTCCTCGGTATGGAATCTTTGGGGATTCTGTGTTTGTGCGGTTGGCTACAAAGAGTAAGCAAAAAAAACGTTCCAGACCCATACCGGCCCCTCATGGACCGAGGTATAGATTTTTTTGACTGGTAAACCAAAACTTGTAATTCTTTCCGGCACTTTCCCGGATATTGTATGTGGCACTTCCCACTGGATTTATGAAGTGGTTACCCGGCTTAGCCGGCGAAATCTCTTCGATATCCATATTCTTACCTCGGCAGATCCTAAAATAAATCCGGAAAAAGCCATGCCATTCCAGGTTCACCCCATAATTAAAAAATGGGGGATAGCTCATACTGGCTCTATCTGCCGAACGATACTGGAATTTCAACCCGATATAATCTACATTCAAAATCCAACCATTAAATACAGCCGCTGGGGATCTTTGCTCATGTCCCGGCTGGTACCCCGGCTCAAACGGTCCGCGCCCCAAACCCGTATTGTGGTGATGCAGCATGATCTAGCTATTTCCCACCCTTGCTTTCGCTGGCGGTATCAACCTCTGTTACGTGCCGCGGATGCCCTTATTGTAACTAATAGCCGCGACGCCCTAGCTGCACAGCATCTAAGTATTGAAGCCCAAAAGATATATCGTGCTCCATTGAGCACTCATTTTCATTTGCACCAGCCAGGGCTGGATATCAAGAAAAAGGCTCGAACCATCATGAATCTGCCGGGGGGAGAATTTATTGTGGTATTTTTCGGTTTTATCGTACCTGGCAGAAATATTGATATTTTAATCCGTGCCCTGGCAAAATTACGGCGAAAAGGCCGCCCGGTACACGGCCTGATTATGGGTGGACCGCACGATTATGCCCCCAAATATTACTCACAATGTCAGAAACTGGCCAAAAAATTGAGGTTACATAATCATTTAACCTGGACCGGTTATGTCTCTGATCAACAGGTGGCCGATGGGCTGGCGGCGGCGGATGTTTTTGTCAGCCTGCTGCAGCGAGGGGCGGATTTGCGGAACTCGTCGATTTTAACCGGTATTCTGGCGGGCCTGCCGGTTATAACTTCCTCTAATTCCAGGTATTACATGGATCCGGACCTGGAAAAACTCGGTTGCTGCTGCGTGGATCCCCGGGATTATCAGGCGGTTGCTTACGCGATCGAACAAGTTATGGAAAATCCGCCCGATTTGGAAATTCTCAAGCAGCGAGCCCAGGCATGGGAGCCGCAGCGGGTCTGGAATTATAATATGGATGTGCATATACAGGCCCTTCGGGGCGGGCCTTCTCCACCGCCGCTGGAATTTTAAAAAAGGCATCGAGATACGAATCTTGCCAAAAGAGCGTTGTTTTGTTACATTATCTAAGTGTTGGAATAACAATAGTTAAATGTGTTTAATATGGAAGCGATACCATGGAAATCAACCTGGGTGATTTATTAGACCGGCTTTCGATTGTGCAACTCAAATCGGAAAGAATCGATGCCCAAAAGATGGCGGCGGAGCGGAAGGAGCTGGAGTCTGCATTTCAAGAGGTGAAAACGAGAACTTCTACTTTGCATATAGATTGGGAGGATTTGCTGCAACTACTTAAGATTATAAATGGTTATATTTGGGATCTGGAGGCGGATATACGCAAGGGTAAGGAGGGGGAGCTTGGGCTGGAAGAGGTTGGGCGGCGGGCACTTATGATTCGCGATTTGAATAATATCCGGGTATGGACGAAAAATCTGGTTATAAAGAGTTCCGGGGAGGGCTTTCCTGACATTAAAAAGGATCATGCTTCCGAATAAAGAGGGCTACGATAATGAATGTAAGTCTTTATTTTACGTTGGAAGATGTGGTCCGATAATAAAGTAGGGATTATAACGATTTTAACGATTGGGTAAGATTTTTGGTATGATGGGTAAGAAATTTGGTAAGCTTTGACGGTTAGGTTGAGTTGGTAAATGTTGAATAAAGTATAACAAAAGATGAAGAAAGTGATATAAAAGCGTGTTAAAGTGATGAAAAAGTTGAGCAAAAGTATGGTAAAAATGAACGATTGTTACACGTGACAAGGGCCAAGAGGCCCATTTTCGCGCCGCGGGCACTTGACCCAACCGACGCTCACGCTGTTTGCTGCCACAATCAATCCGATGGGGGAAATTGCCCAGATTAACAGCATAGGAAAGTCGGACAAATCTGACAAATCCGACAAATCGGACGGGAAGAAAGACTGGCTCACCGCCTCATGGTCGGAGGGGTGGGACGGTTGGTTGAAGGAGTTTTTCGGACTCGGACGCATCCCGATCAACAATCGGGACCGTCTTCCCCCCGTGAAAGTAAATGATACTTGGCTTGAAAAGATGGTGAAAAGGCTGGGAAAATATTGCTTTCAACCCGACCAGATGAAGAAGGGGAAAAGGCTGGGGGGCGGAGAAGAAATTACGAATTACGAATTTTGAATTAGAGAATGGTTTACGGTTTATGGTTATTGAGGAGAGGTCCGGGAGAAAATAGCTGTTGACGGGGGGAGACGGGGGGAATTATGATGAGGGGTATGAGCGGAACAAGTACGAGGAAACGGGCAGACGGCTGGCGATGGTGAAACGCGAAAGGCGGAACGCAGATTCTATGCATAGTGTGGTGAATAAGTTTAGTGGTTTCGTGGCGGGCAGAGGGACGGAAAGAAATATAAGGGACAGTATAAGAAAAATCGGGGTCTGACCCCTTTGTTTCGTGCTGCTCGAAGCTCTGGCTCCAGCCGTTAAAACAGCAACAAAAGTACGAAAGTACTTAATATCCCATTGCATTTAACTGCTCGGTGAAATCGGTCGGTAAATCCGCAACAGGTTTGTCAATATCTCGTACCATGTAGTTCAACATATTTCGAAGCAATCGCTCCGCCGCAGGAACTTGTTTTAAGCTTCGCTCTACCGTTACGGTTTGGCTATTTATAACCGTTTCTTCATTTTCGGATAGCAATCCCAGGTTACGCCGTATCCACAGCGTATTCAATATAAACCGGCCAGCTCCCAACTCCTGTACGGAATTCAGCAGCCCACCATCATACCCTAAACAGGTAACATGGGAACCGGCCACTGCTTCAGCGGGAATCTGCTGGCCCCGCCAGATCTGATTGGGAATGATATCGCGATAGATCGTATAATCCAGCAGACCGATCTGCAGGCCATCGAAAATCGGGTGATTCTTCGCCCAGTCATCGGCGTGATACAACCAGCGAGAAGTATCACCTACGCTACCCTTATTTTTCAAAGGAACCCAGTGTGTCGTTCCATTAGGACCGGCAAAGATATCCGGTGAAAGAAATACTACCGATGAACCTCTAGCAATACGAGTGGCTAGATCAGCAAAAGCTTCCGCTCCCCCCGGCGCTTGCGGCTTGGTCGAAGCTAAAATCAACTCTCGCTTGTCCGTTACCGCCGGATCAAACTTCCGGCAGCGGATTCCATTTTCACCCAGCCATTTCTCCAGCCCCGGATCATCACCCCACAACACCACTTCCGCCTCAACTTTGGGCATATCCGCGGAATCCGTCACATAAAATTCATTGTCACCACCAGCCGCTCCAGCCCCTTGCACAAACCGGGCCAAAAACTGATACCGCCCCGTCGGACCATCAATGACCATATCCTCACTTAACACCGGATATGCCAACGACGGCTCTTTACCATCTATCGCTTCCGGCACATCAATGTCAATCGTACGGTCCAACACACGCAAATGATCCGGACCAATCACTTGCAAGCGAACCGGATAGGTACCTGGCTTCAAGTCATCTTCATTCGCTAAAACCACATCCAACTTGATCGGCGAACCTCGATATATATTCGCCGGCTCCGCAAAGAGACAAAGACGCAACTTCGCGTTGCAATCAAACATCACATCCATCGTACCCGGCTTCAGCTCGCGAAACGCAGTTGTCAATCCTTCGGAAGCGGACGGCAGCCCTTGGTCCACGGCACCGGTCAAATTAAAACCAGCCATATTCGGATTGCCGCGAATCGCGTTCCAGTTAATCTTCCGCTGACTGGCCATGCGAGCAATCGTCTGATTGAAGAAATCATCCGGATCCATAAAGATTTCGTCCATTTTCCAATGATCCCAGTCACCCATAAAACCATTCAAATATCCCTGCATCAAATCATAGGCTTCCGTATGCGCCCCGCCATACTGCTGATACAAGCGAAGCAGACGAGCCCAGTTATTACCGGAACCTACACCGCACTCGGAAGCGAAATAATGTTTCTCCGGACTACCGTATGTACGAAACAGGTTAATCTCATTGGCGGAGAGGGGTGCCCTCAAATACGGATGATGATCGTCCAGTACATCCTCCCATACGAGCGAACCGGGATTACTCAGGGTTCCGATCGTCCCGGCCGGTTCTCGAAGCGAATGTGTATATAACGAAAACGTACCGCTATCGGGCGTCTCCCCCGGGGCAAGCATCCCATATTGCCAGTTGCCATTCGGATTATCTGTATCCGAATAATCCTTCGCCACATCATACACATCCCCTTTAGGTGAGGAGATCTGAATCTCCAGCCCCGTAGAATCAGCCCCATAATGACCATTTCCATACCCTACCACAAAAGTAAGGGTATCCCCTTTTTGTAGTTTTAGACTATCACTAAAAAGGCTCTCTCTGGCTTCTCCGTTGACATTCAAATACCCATCAAACAAGACTTTTCCGTTATGTAAGACATGTACATCCGTCGTCGCTCGCTGCTCCGAAATATCAATGAACTTCGCCGCCACTTTAAATGAATCATTCTCCGGTACCGTCCAGCGAACTGCACTATACTCCCCGTCAGGACCCGGATGAAATGAAAATCGGCCCGGTTCATTAATGACCTGACTAAACTCGATCCGTTTGCCACTTCCGTTGTATAGCACACATGGTTCTAAGCCATCTGCCGATTTCCAGCCGACCAGTCCTTCGGGCAAATTGAGCGGCTCATTTTTTACGTTATCCCAGCGCCCGCTACTGAGAAAGACCAGCCGATTCATATCTAGCGACCGAACCAGCTTCAACGTCTTCACCGCATGACGAAATACCGGCCCATCCGGTGTTTCATTCAAAAGACCCCACATCGTGATACTGGGGTGATTCCGATCCCGTAAAATCATATTTGTATGCGACAGATCAAATCGATACGCAAACTGATCTGAATAAGACATATTCCACGCGGCATACGGCTCTTCATAAACCATCAGACCGATCTCATCACAATAATCGATATTTTCCCGAAAACCGACTCCGGCTATATACCGAACGGCATTGAAACCCATCGCCTTCAGATTCAATAAATCCCGATTCATCAGATCCTGCGTATAAGGCCGATGGATGCCAACCGGAAAACAATTCCCCGTATGAGAACACTTCAAAAAAATCCGTCGGCCATTCAACCGAAACCAGCCGTCCTCATACCGAAAATCACGAAATCCGCAGCGCGTGGAAAATTCATCAAATGACTGCGAATTTTCTTCCGCAACACGTGCGGTCAACCGGTACAAAAACGGATCTTCCACATCCCACAATCGCGGATTCTCCACTTTCACCTGAGACGAAATTATATTTTCACCACTGGCCAATTTTTCTTGCCGCTGCGTAGTAACCACAACCTGACCAAAACGAGCCGTCGAAACCACAAACTGTAGATTCGCATTGCTCGATTCCCGGTTTGTATTGATCACCTTCGATTCCAACTCGATCACGCCCGTCTTCGAATTCGGCACCACATACACATCCGCGATATATACCGCCGGTACCATCATCAAAAAAACCGAATCCTGAATCCCGCCATGATTCGCGTCACAGCCCGGCGTTGTAGGAATCCGTTTATTCCGATGCGGCGTCTCATTCAATGTCATCCCGTCAATCGCCGTATTCGTCGGATTCAACACTCGCACCGCCAACCGATTCTCCTGCCCTGATTTCACGGCATCAGTAATATCAAAAACAAACGAACCATCCGCCGTCTCATGGCTGCCGATAAAAATACCGTTCACCCACACATCCGCCTTATAATCCACCAGCTCAAATTTGATCAAATACCGCCCGCCTTTATGTGGATTCACCGACGCGACAAAATCCTTCCAGTACCACACAACTCCATGATACCGTGGAAAATCGAACTGTATTACATTTGGTACCGCGACTGCTTTCGCCTGCTCCCTCGGATCATTAAACCATCCCTGCTCCCGCCCCACATTCTCCGCATCCGTTGCCAACAACCAATCATCGCCATCCAGCGACAAAACCGCACCGGCAACAGATTTTGTCAAATGATCTGCTGCAACACATTGAATACCCACAAAAAAGATCACAACCAATACACACTGCAACGCCTTTCGCATTTTGTTAATCCTTTTGTTCATCGTAAGTCTTTAGGCCTGAATTTTCTCAATGACTAGTTAACGCACCCAGCCTTAAAAGTACCATTTATGTTCATAATACCTGTTTTCATATTTCCTGCAAGGCTTTTTTTGGGAGCGGAGTGCCACGATGGTTCGATAGTAGTATTGGCAACCAAGTAAGGAGTGGCCGATGGAACCGACCGAAGAAAAAAGATACAAACGATGGATCAGGTTGGGGAGCCGAGAGGCTCTTATTACGCCGCGAGCATGGTTGGTAAGCAGACGCTCCTGTTAGTCGCTGCGTCAGACAATATGGAGGTGGATAAGAACACCTCTCCACCTGCGGTGGAAAGGTGGGCCGAGAGGCCCATTTAACGACGCGAGGTTGGAATGTAATATGGCGCTTCCGCCGGGCACTGTATGGTCCGAAACGTAGGTAATAAAGGCCTATAAATGGTAAAAAAAGTATGCGGAGCATACGCTACTGTTACTGGTGCCAGTGGGGCCAGGGGATTTTGATTTTGCCCTGGGCGGCGTCGGGGGTGGTTTGCAGGTAGATGCGGTACAGCTCGAAGAAGGTGGGGGCGTCGAGAAATTCGGCCTGGGGGCATTCCTTTTTGACATTTTGGTGGACCTGCACATACCAGGCGGGGGTTTTCAGGATGTTGCGGAACCAGTGGAAATGGAGCGGCTGGCGGCCCTGAATCCGCTGGACGAGGGTTTTGGCGGCCTGGGCCGGGTCCTCCTGATTGATGTCCCAGTCGTGGCGGAGGATGGGCAGATTGCCGTGCAGCAGGGTGGCGGGGACCTTTTGGGGCACAATGCCGTTGGGGCTGAAGCGGGCATAGCAGTCGAAAGCCTGGTCGTTCATGGCGGGGCCGTCGCCGTCGATGATAAAGCCGGTGATGGACAGGTCCCAGCGCTGGTAGTAGGGCAGGCAATGGTTTGCCCATGCGTCCAGGCCGCTGGGCAGGTTGGAGATGGGGCGCGGCTCCTGCAGGATGGCGGGGTTGAGGTAGCCGGCGCCGTTATCGGCGGCGGCGAAGTAATCGTTGGGGGTGGCGGTTTGCCGCATATAGTCCAGCATTGGGCCGGCCCGCTGTTCGAGGACGGGGCTGATAGACCACATGAGCGGGACCTGGCCGCGGGCCGGGTCGTCCCAGATGTCCATGGTTCGCTGATAGACCCAGGAGGCGGCATCGTAATCGCCGACATAGAGAATGACGAATTCGCGGCCGGCGAAATTCACCTGGCCATCGTCGGTCAGGTATCCCCGCTGACGCAGTTGTTCATGGGTGACCCATGGCTGGGGATATTTCTTTTTGAGCGGGAAGTGGGTATAGAACGAGGCGTTGGCCATGGCGCCATAGCCGATGGCGTCGGCGTCCTTGTATGCGTTATAGGCACTGATGAGGGCGGCATAGCGCCATTCGGTCTCGACGTCGCCATGCTTGCCGCCGGCGTGCTGGGTATATTTGAAGGCCCAGGCGGGGAAGCCGCCGATGTAAACCATTTTGTCTTTGCCGACGGTGTTATAGGCCGTCAGCAGCAGCTCTTTGAGGGTTTCCAGATCGGTACCGGGTTTCTGGGCCGGGTCCTCGATGGTGGCCTCGTCCGGCCAGACATTCAGATCGAAAAAGAAGGCCCGCTTACTGACAAAGAAATCGTGATTGGTCAGGGTGTGATGGTTGAGGCCGGCGGACTGGGGTTTTTGCATCCAGTACTGGTCGAGATAATAGGCGCCGTAGCCGTTATTGCATTTTTGGGTGTCCATGTACCGGTGCTTCATCCACAGGTAGGCATCGCATTTGGCTGAGCCGGTGGAGGGCCGCTGGATGCCGGGGATTTCACCCTGGCCGGTGAAGAGGGACTGGCCGTCCGGCTGGAGGAGCCAGACCTTGACGGGCAGCTTCGGGCCGGACTGGATCAGTTGGGCGTATAAACTGTCGGGGGCGGGGTCGTAGCGAATGGCCAGCAAATCCTCGACGCCGGCGATGGCGGAGGCGACGTTGCTGGTGGAGGTAACTTTGGGGTCATATACGACGGCTCCCTTGAGGAAGGGGCGGTAGGTTTTGATGAGTTCGACCATAGTTGGAATTTCATTAGTTAGCCGCCCGGCCAGCCATTGGCCCGGCTGGCGGAGTTTGTCCAGCCAGTAGTCATCGACATTCTGACTGCCATGCTGGGAATCGACGAAGCGCAGATACAGTCGCGGCTTATCCCGGTTCACAATCCCTTGCAGCGTGGCGGCGGCGTGGCAATGGTCCCAGGCCATTTTCACCTGGGCGGGGTCGCTTGCGTCGATGCGGGCGGCGTAACGGAGATCGTACAGGCCAATTGGTTCGGCGGCACAGCCGCTATTGCCGAGTGAGCATAGCATCACGGCAACACCTAAAACCATACTTATCTTTTGTGCAAACTTTTTCATGGGATTTTTTCTCCTGAAAAACCTTAACGAGCGGTGTTTTGCAGGTAAAACCGCAAGCCTGCTTTGGTCGAGGGAAAGGCCAGTTGGTCCACGGGGATTTCGGCCCGCTCAAACAGATGGATACCCGCCACATCGTCTTGGGGCTGAATCGCCTGCCAATCGTCCACGGTACAGACAAAAATTAAATCCAGGGTTTGGTAATAAATCTCTTTATACAAATAGATATTGGCCGCGGAAGTCAGATAGCGGCTGGCGGTCACTTCCACGCTCAGCTCCTCCCGGATTTCCCGGAGCAGCGCCGCCTCGGCCGTTTCCTGGGGATCGATGAAACCGCCGGGCAGGTCCAACAGGCCGGCGCAGGGATCGAAGGCCCGCCGGGTCAGCAGGATTTGCGAGCCGCACTCGATAATCGCCGCGACGGCCGCCGCCATGTTCTGGAAATAGGTAAAGCCGCAGGCATCGCATACCAGCGATTTGCCGTCCCGGCGGCGCAAGTTTTCCGCCTTACAGGCGGGACAATAACGAAACTTTTCCAGAAGAACCATCGCTTTTACCTCAACATACTATAACAATAGCAATATCCGCCGCTACCCTGCTTTGCAAGGCTGTCCAGAAAGGTTATTCACAGAGGACCATATTGCAGGCACGGACCTTCACGGGGTAATCGTTGCAGATTTCGCCGATGATATTGACGGCAACCTTTGTGGCTCTGGCGACATCTAACCCCTGGCGCCAGGCGATTTCGCCCTTGTT
>CAZOMV010000115.1:0-17169 GCA_964580995.1 uncultured Pirellulales bacterium | reverse complement strand
ACTCCTATTATCGGACCAAAGGCACAAAAAGTATCAGTTATTTCTTTACGATCCCATAGTAAGCTCCCGCCACCTGGCCGCAAACAGCAGCGGTGGTATCGGCATCATCTCCGAGATTGACTGTCCGGAGAATAGCATCCCGGAAGGAGTCGGTGTTCTGGAAACACCACAGGGCTGCTTCCAGACTGCGGACTACATAGCCGGAACCATGAATATGAATTTCTGGTTTATGTTGATAATCGCCTCGGGCGATGGATCGAATGGTTTCTTGGGTGAGCAGGTCCGTGGCATCGTGTCCGAAAAGAACATCTTCCTTACTGGTTCCGGAAAGAGCCTGGAACAAAATGGCCCCCAACAACCGGCAGGCATCGATACATTCGGGATTACCGTGGGTGGTACGGGAACTCTCGCCGGACATTGTGATTATCATTTGACGGTCAGGAAAAAAGAACATCGGGACTGGCGCCAACCGCATGATGGAACCATTGCCAGCCGAATGTTCATCTGTGGAGCTGCTGAAAGGTTCTCCTGTTTGCTTAAAACGCAAAAGAGCCCGTAACGTTGTTGTGCCAATATCAACACATTTTCCTGTACTACTCAGATAGCCTTCATCCCGCCAGCGGCAGTAGCGGATCATCTGATCGGCTGGATCAAATCTACCCTGCCCAACCAGACTGGCAGCCAGGCAAAGAGCCATGGAGGTGTCATCGGTCCAGGCACCGGGAGGGAGATGAAAGGGACCACCACCGACCATGTCGGTAACCGGGGAAAATTGACCGCGGGCTTGAAACTCAACTGTGGTACCAATTGCATCTCCGCAGGCCAACCCCAGAAGGCAGCCACGAAATCGGTCTTGTGCATCCATTTCCGGTTCTTTCGTTTTAGTCAATGTTACAGATTCATACCGTGTCGGAATATATTTCACATTATCATGCGTTACCATATTCAAAGCAATCGGAAATATTTACCACTTGCCGGATGCGCGAAAAGTTTAAATACTACCCCTGCGGTTAATACGTTCAGCAGAGTTGATGCGTCATCATGGATATCGCCACCTATCTTCAAGAGCAGAAGGCCCAGATCGGCCGGGAGTCAGAACAGGTCAAAGACTTTTCCATTTTTGATTTTAATTACATTCCCGATCAGCCTGTCATGCGGGATGAAAGCAAAGATCTGATCAAAGAAATGCTCCGATTCGATGTCAGTGGAGTCGCGAATCACCAAACAGTGATAGGCGGACGGGGTAGCGGCAAGACTCTTATAATTAAATACCTTCAGCAGATCATCCAAACCCAGACCCATCTCACCATTACTTATGCCAACTGCCGGCACCACAACACCAGTTTTAAAATCCTGGCTCATCTGTTGAACGTAGAGGCCCGGGGTGCCAGTCTGGCGGAACTCTATGATCTTTTTTGCCAGAAGTATAATGGCAAAACCGTGGTGGTGCTGGATGAAGTGGATTTGATGAGTCCCAAAGATAAGCGTCGGGAGATTCTATATTTGCTCAGTCGGAGTGAACAACCGTTCATGGTCATCATGCTGACCAACAGCCCGCAGGCGGTAAAAGAATTGGATGCCGCCACACGAAGCAGCTTACAGCCGGTTCCGCTGCATTTTCGTAACTATAATGCCCAGCAATTACACGAAATCCTTCGTGACCGAGCCCAAAGAGGACTGCGAAGCTGGGATGATGGCCAACTAGCCCAAATTGCCGCCTTGACTACCCGGTTGACCAATTCAGACGCCAGGGTGGCAATCAAGACCCTTAAATATGCTGTGACCAACCCCCAGCAGGAATTAAGCCAGTGCTTTGAACGTGCCCGGCAGGATATTGTCATCGACTTGATCAATGATCTTTCGGATGCCACGCTGATGATCCTGTGGGCAGCGGGAATCGCTCCCACTGATTTTGCCAAAGACATTTACGAGCGGTACTGCCGGTTCAGCTCTGAACATCAGGAAAAACCGTTCAGCTATGTCTATTTCTATTCCAATTTAAGTTATTTGCAGAGTATGGGGCTGGTGGCGTTGATCTCCACCAAACAAGGCCGAACTTATACCAATCGTATTCTTTTGACTTTTGACCGGGAAGTTTTAAATGAAATCTGTCACCTGCGATTTGGGGGGTAGTATATGCGGAGTTTACGCGTGAAAGGTAGGTAACTGGGGGAGGTGTCTGTTTTTTGACTTTTTTCTTTTGTTTTTCCCAGCCAGCCGATATGTCTTCTATATAGAAAATATATATAGGAATAATAGGATAGGATAGGATAGGATAGGATATGGAAGGATAGGATAGGGAAGGAGGTTTGGAGGGAACCACTCCGCTATTGCCATAGCTGACGCATTAACTCTGCATACTCTCTCCCCCGCGGAAATGGATCAGGACAGGATAATGCCTGCATAAATTGAAATATGGTTTCCACTGGAAAACTACTCTCTCCCCCTCGCGCGGGTTGGACACCGCTAAAAACAAATCTGTGTACCTACTACTTAACCTTGATCAGTTGGTATTGGCGGCTGCCTAAACCGATTTTTTCAGCATGGACCAGCTGTGTCGTATAATCAATAGCCGGATGTAAGTTTTGGAAATAATCTTTTCCGGTGGCCTGTTTCACCAGATCCACACTGGCCTGATCGATAGCTACAGGGTCCTCACCGGCCAGGATGCCGATATCATCCAAGACTCGTTTCAGCGGGGTTTCCTTCCCGCCCATACAGTCGCAGTCGGCAGTCACCTGGACCAGGAAGTTAAAGTAGCAAATCCGTCCGCTCAGGATTTGGTACAGGGCCAGGCAATGTTCAGCCATTTTTTCCTGCAGAACCGTGGTGGCCTGGTCCCACTTGAAACCGATTGCTCCGACCGGGCAAACAGCATGGCACTGTCCGCAGGCGATGCACAATTTTTCGTTAATAATCGCCGTTTTTTTTACCGTTATGGCATCGCGCGGACACCAGCGGGCACAATTGCCACACGCCGTGCAGATTGAATGCTTGACCAGGGGGGTAGATTGAAAGTGCTGATTGAGTTTGCCGGCCCGGCTGGCCAGACCCATTCCCACATTTTTGATTGCTGCACCAAATCCACAAGCGACATGTCCGGTTACGTGGGAAAGGATGATGGCGGCATGGCTGTGGAACGCAGCGGAAGCCAGCGGTACTTCCTTATAGTGTTTTCCGTTAATGGGAACCATGGCCTGGTCAACGCCAATCAAGCCATCGGCACTGATGATGGGACAGCCCACCTTGTCAATGGTGAAGCCATGTTCCTGACACAGAAGCAAGTGATCAACCGCGTTGGAACGCTGGCCGCGGTACAACGTACAGGTATCGGTCAGGAATGGTTTGGCGCCCTGTTTCTTAACAGCAGCGGCAAAAGCCCCGGCAATCACCGGAGGCAGGTAACCATGAGTTCCCTTTTCTCCAAAATGTTGTTTGATAGCCACCAGACGGTCTTTGGTCAGATGATTGACAAATTCCCCTTTGCGATACAACACCATCGCTTTATTCGCCCAATCCTCCGATGTGTCCTGGGAAGTTACCCCCATGAAGTAAACCTTATTTGGTGAAATATTTTTCTTTCGTACCATCTGAGTTTTGCTCCGTTTTTTATGGTTCAATTACCAAATGTATCTTATCCGAAGTTGGTATAGGCGGTTGGCTCAGAAGCAGACTGCTTTTATCGTATCATTTAAGGTTTGACTCCCACCTGTACCAGTGTCGGGGCCAGTAGATTTAGGATCTCCGTTGGTTTAAGCTCTACCAGGAAGCCCCGCTTACCACCATTGATGTAAATCGTTTTCAGTATAAGAATGGTTTCCTCCAAATACACCGGCAGCTTTTTTACCGTTCCGAATGGCGATGTACCCCCTATGAGGTAGCCGGTATGTTTGGTTGCCACGCTCTCTGCACAGGGTGTAATCATCTTAACCCCCAATTGCCGGGCCAGCTGTTTCGTGGATACCTCCAGATCCCCGTGCATCAGCACGAGCATAGGCCGCTTCTGCTCATCTTCCATGACCAGGGTCTTAATGACCCGATGCTCCTCCACTCCCAGCTCTCTGGCACTAACCTTCGTACCGCCGTGGGGTTCATACCGGTACAGGTGCTCGCTGAACGCCACCTGTTTCTCCTGCAGCAGCCGGATTGCTGCCGTTATCGGCACCTTCTCTTTGCCACTCATTACGAATATTTCCATACACGTTATTTGGTTTTCAATGCTAATGAGATGATTTTACTGTATCTACCTGATATTCGTCAATAATCTTCTGGATTGAGACCGTTTGATTGGAGTACACAACCGCCTGGACCATCTTTATCGATAATTTCCCTTACCAACAATCATTCTGGTGGGGAGAACTGGTTAGAGGGGCCAACCTTGCTCAGTCTGGTTGCCAACCAGAAAATCTCCCGTCACCCAGAGCGCATCGAACCGCGTGTCAGAAAACGACGCCCCAAAAACTATCCACTTATGACCATGCCACGCTCACAACTCAAGGCGGCAATAGGAGGTTAGCTTTATGTCAGTGCCATTCGGGAATAATACATTATATTTTTTGGAGGCTGGGATGCTTGATGCTGTTATATTCTTGGGTCTCGTAAGTGAGAGTGTCAATTAACAAAAAAACTGGCGAGGATTTATGAACTTGCAGTACTGCACTTGGGGACTTGTGACTGTCGGTGTGGGGAATATTTATACCTGGATGCTACGATAGCTCAAGATGTTTTTTCCCTTTATTGTAACTGAGGAATGGGATAAACTGTTCTTTTCAGTATAGGAAAACACTGATGATAGAAGTGACCGCCATTGGTAACGCCGGCTTCAAACTCTGTACAGGACGATATCATATCTATGTGGATGCCTTCTACCACCCCATACCCAGTATGATAGAACGACCTGTCCTCCGGCCGAAGAAGGTTGAAGCGGCGGATTTGCTATTGATTACCCATGCCCACCCGGACCATTTTGATGCGGAGGCAATCCTGGAGGTGTGTCAGCAAACGAATGCCAAGGTTGTCGGACCCCGATCCGTCATCCAGGCATTAAAACGTAAATTGCCGGAGGGCTTAATTGTCGAGATGGAGCCTCCAACCGGGGGTAACAATCAGCAGATTTCCAGCATGATCTGGCAGTCGGCGGATATCCAGGTCACGGCATTCCGTACCTCACATGGGAACGCCCACAATTCTTACCTGGTAGAAACGCCGGAAGTCCGTTTCTTCGATGATGGCGACAATGAGAACACCCGAATTCTGCCGGTGAAGAAGCTGGTCGGTTTGGATGCACTCTTTATCGCGCCCTGGAAGGGTTCCGGATGGGTGGAATTCATTGAGAAAATTTCACCGCCGCGTTACATTATGATCCATCTGGACCGGGAGGAAATCGATCAGCATGAACGGGGCAAATTTCTACCGGAAATCTGTGATCATGTTCCACCGGGACTCCTGGTTCTGCGATCGGGGGATTCGATCCGGTTTAGTGCGGGAATGGTCAGCCGGAAGGGAAGAGGACAGGAAGATGCAGGATAAAAGGATAGCCTGTCTTCCGCGGGAACGGCGAACCGAGTTTGTAGAAATCTTTCGCACCACACCTGCCCAAACGGTATGCCCAAACTTTTATGTCCTCCGGCATGCTAATGGCTGTACTTTTACTCCCTTGTGTACCTACTGTTACCTGAAATCCACCTTTTGGTATCTCAATGCCCCACAGGTTTTCACCAATATTGAAGAAATGGTAGAACAAGTGCGGGCATGGATTGGGGAGGATAATCTGGAATCGTATATGCTGAACACGGGGAATCTCTCGGACAGCCTGGGATTTGAGGGATGCCGGCCAGTCATGAACTCTTTGGTGGAACTCTTTCGCCAGGAAGCGGAAGCCAAGGGACGCCAACATACGTTACTGGTAGTGACGAAGGGAAGCCTGGAGGAGTGTCGAAACTTATTGCCAGTCTCTCCCTGCCGGAATGTGGTAGTATCCTTTTCCGTGAATGACCCGGCTGCGGCCCAAATCTATGAGAGTGGTGCAGCACCGGTAGTGGATCGGCTCCAGGCAGCCGCCGAACTGAAATCACGGGGTTGGCGGTTGCGGATTCGAATCGATCCGATGATCCAGGGTTTTAATTACCGCGAGATTGCTTGTCAAGTGGCCCAATTGGTACCCGAGCGGGTTACGCTGGGTACTTTACGGGCAGAGCCACATCTGCCGCGTTTTGTGGAAAACGGCCTATTCCGGGAGATGGAACAATCTGGGGATCCCAAGGGATTGATGCGTTATCCCCAGGCCATACGATTATCTCTCTATCGACAGGCGATCGGCGAATTACGGACCATTCCCTCGATCGGATTGTGTGAGGAGACTCCCGAAATCTGGAATATTCTGGGGCTGGCGGCTGAGGAAAAATGCTGCAACTGCTGTCCTTAGCGGATGGTCATTTGGCTAAGTCTATGGTAAACTAATTACACGTCTTCGATATCCTGTCATTCATTTATCCATCAGCAAGGATAACAAGGGGAGAGGAAGCAGTTTAGCGATTCGCCTCTTTTCGAGCGAATCGCCAATCCGGGTGATTCGGTCGGAGGATAAAAACATGAAACAGAAAAATGAATCGAGGCTGCTGCCTATAACCGAATATCACGGAATACAATACCTGGTGGATATTGAAAACCGGCAGTTCCGGGAGTTTCCGTGTGGACACGTTCAAATACCATTCCGTTCAGAACAAGGTTGGGAAATGATCAAAGCGATGTTGGGTAGTGAATGGCGGTCGTATGGGCTGGTACGGGAAGATACGAATCCCGCTGATGGAATTGAGCATTGTCCCCAGTGCGGGCAGGCAGTCACGGTGGCTGAGGGATAAGGGCCGATAATTGGGGAACTTTATATAACAAAATTGGAATTAGGGACCTTTCAGTATAGTTTTGGTCCGGGCAAATGAAATAGTCTTTAACTATTTTTCCTTGCTTAATCGTCGGTCCCAACATCAGAAAAAAAATTCCGAAAAATTGGATTCTTATCTTATGTTTTGTCGAGAAATATTACATAGTCAATCTGATATTTTGGCCCCAAGGGCCGTAGGTTGACCCAGTCCGATAAGAAAATTAAAAAGCCCGCTGATCCAGATTGGCAACGGGTTTTTTCTTTTTACTCTGGGTAATATTATCTATTACTTGCGGATCAGCCATTTGAATGACACCAATCCGCACATATTTCCAGGACCGAATCTGCCGATACAGTCAACCGTACCATATCCTGGAATCCTACAGCGAGACTCTACCCAGAAATGGGGCGAATTTGAACTGGCTTTCGTGTTGATAAAGGAACGGCCATAATCGAGACAAGACTACCGCAAAGATTATTGGGCCTGATCTGCTGGAACTGGGAGAACCTTTTCATTTAGCCAATCCTTGCCATTGGTAAGCCATTTGAGGCTAAATCGTGCAAAGGCAATACTCTCGTGCGGTTGTTTCTCACCGGTTTCGTACAGGACGCCAATCTCTCCATCCGGCAATATGGTCAAACAAGAATAAGCCGAGGGACCGGCATAAACCGTCCTGGCAATCGGCCAGGTCTTGCCTTCATCGTAGCTGAGCTGAACGGTCAGGTTCAACCGTTGCGAGGTGCTCGCCGGATTGGAAAATAAAATGCGATTTCGGCCAAATCGTTCTATCTTCTTTGTATAACGCAAAAAACTGGCCTGGCAACAAGGTGTAATCAATGTTTCATCCATGTACGGTTCCAACCACGTCAAGCCGCCATCATTACTGACAGCCACCTTGCGACCTTCTGCACCTCTGCAATATCGTATGTTTTGCATTAACGATCCATCTGCCAATTCCACCACCTGGTTTTCATCGCCAAATCCTGCCACAAAGTCACCTCTGTCCCAGCTCTTGCCTTTATCATCACTATAAAAAATATTATTGAAATAATCCATTTCACCGCCACCTTGCTCGTAATGCCACATGGGAACCACAATTCGACCGCTGGTGGTCTGTATGGCCACTCCCGGCCCGCAACAAAGCGACGCCCAGGTCTTCGTGTCACTCACCTGCTCCGATATATCCACCGGCTCCGACCACGTCACCCCGTCATCCGTGCTTTGCAGCCATAATTGCCTGACAGCTCCGGGAATATTTTGGGAATGAGCGTCAGGAAAAAGATTGCAGAAAAAATGAATCGTCCCGTCGTCTTTATCGATAACCGGGCAGGGATTCATAATAGCCTCATCGCCCTTGCCCGGCACCACCACCTGCATCGGTCCCCAAGTCGTCCCGTTGTCGAAACTGCGTTTCATAACCATATCCGTGGGAGTTTGGTCAACGCAACTTTTCTTGCGGGCCTCGCAGAACGCCAGTACTGTTCCTTTCTTCGTCACGATCGCACCTGGAATCCGATAGGTATTCACATTATCCTGGCCAGCCCTAAAAACGTCCACCTGTTTTGGATCCGGAGGTTTTGCGAAAAAATGTGTTTCCAGCCAATCCTTCGACAGGGCCACTACTTTCATCTGCTCCGCTGCCATCCCGGTGTAATAAGATAACAGCACCCGATCTTTAATAAAACTCATGGATATATAGCAGTACTGTGCCGGTTTATTCTCAAGAACATAGGATTTGCTCCAGGTTTGCCCCTCGTCGGTGCTGACAGCCACACACAATGGAGTCCGCTGACCTGGAGTAAACGGATGATCGCCCGAGTGATCGTTCCATACACAAAGCAAATGGCCGTTCCAGGGAATGCGTTCGATAGTGGCGGGACTGCACGGCGCAGCCAAGCTAGTCGGCTTAGGCTCCGACCACGACAATCCGCCGTCGCTGGAATAACAACCGTACTGAAATCCGTGCGCGGTACGCATGTACATCCAGATTCGCCCATCCTGCAACTCCACTACCCCGTTTTCCTGTAAAGTTAACTTACGTTCAGAGGCAGGCGCAATATACGTATTATCTTTTTTCCAACTTCGCCCGTCATCATCCGAATAATATACAAACGGGATCCCCTGGTTGATAAATTTGCTGTAATCCGCCTCATGGACAGGCCCTTTCACAACTTTTTGCCCCTGCTCATCGAACTCCGTATGCATTACCGCCGGTG
This sequence comes from uncultured Pirellulales bacterium, assembly GCA_964580995.1. Taxonomy (GTDB): domain Bacteria; phylum Planctomycetota; class Phycisphaerae; order Sedimentisphaerales; family SM23-30; genus JAKJEP01. Next base: position 8,072 of record CAZOMV010000115.1, on the reverse strand, counting down.
CTATTAACCGCCCCGTGGACAACTGTATCACCCGGTCGTTGTTAGTCACGTGATACCCATCCAGCGTCGTCACCCGCACCGCTTCGCTGAGTGTCGTTAACTCATCTGTCGATCGGCGGACAAACAGGTTGCAATCATAGAGCGGCGTATCCTTCCGCAGGTAAAACAGCAGCAGCTCACCGCTTTTCAACCGCCGCAGACTCGCGGACATGACATTTTGGCCGCCTTCGTTAGGAACCAGAATTCTATCCTCACTCCACGTCTGGCCGCCGTCGCTTGATGTCCGCATCGCCAGGTCAGCCGGATTATGATCCTCGCCGCCCCCCGTGAACCGCGTATAGACTAGACAAAGCCGCCCGTCCTTCAATTCGATTACATCTCCCTCGGAATTGCGCGGATTTCCCTCCACGCATCCGATCCGCAGTAACTCCTCCACTCGTACCTCCGCTGGTGCCCAGAGCCCCATCAGCAGCAGCGACAATATCAGGGTTACAATATTTCTTTTACTCCACATTTGTTTTGCCTCCAAAATTATTCTTCTTGATTGAGTATATTCAAAGAACATCGGCGATTGAGTCTTCAAAGTGATCCAACAACCAGCGGCAATTGATCACTTTTTCCACCAGGTCCAGCGGCAAGTAGAAGTACTGACACGAGGGTTCAAAGCCGATGCGCGAATCCTCGCGCGTAAGCGTAAAGAGCTGGCGGGCTAAGACGATTTCGGATTCTAGGCATCGTTTGATTTCCACCCGCAAGCGATGACGATGTTCGGACGACAGCGTGCTCAATGGTTTGATGAGAGCATCACGGGCCAGGATATAACGTGCCTGGTTGGCAACCGATTGAAAATGAATAGCCGCCGCCCGGGCGAATCGTAAGTCCGCTTGCGCCTCGGGGCGCCGGTCCGGCGGAGTCTTTTCCACCGCCACCTGCAACTCGGCAATCCCGGGCAGCCAGCCCTCGACTATTTTCTCGAACTGGGCTGCGAACACTTCCGGCGGGTACGGGCCGCGCCAGCCGTCCAGATCGTCATAGGGAATCCCCCACATGGTTGCATGGTAGTCCGTCTTGGTAGGATAAAGCGCATTCGCCGGACCGATTTGGACCGGAGAACAGTACACCACGCTGATATGAAACGGATACTGACGAAAGGCATCGCTCATGAAGGTCCATGCCTTACGGGCATGAGGGGCTCCCTCGGAACCAAACCGCTCTTGTGCCAGTCTATCCAACACCGTATCGACGTTTGGAGTAGGTTTGCGGTTCAGGAGTTGGGCGAGCTGGAAATTGGGCGAAGGATACCCGCCCATGGTCCAGCCGATCAGCATGCCGTTGAGCTGGACCGACGCCAGGTTGTGAACATGCTCCGCCACAAGGTCCATTACGGGCAGATAAGGCAGGCTGGCAATTTCGCACGTGTTATTGAATTGGATTTCGGCAGCCGTCTTCAGCCCGGCTTGCGTGGCGACCGTCCAATGCTGGAGGGCTCGTGGACCCGGTCCGACCGCCGATATCGAGTATTCGCCAACCCTGGTTTCTATCCCGCCCCGTTCGATCGACTTCGCCCATTCACTAACGGACATCAGCCAAATGGCCTTCGGCAAGCGAGCGATTATATCCTGAGCATCGCCGTGCCCCCTCCAGCCCCAATCCGACACAAGAACATTGGCGTTAGGATTGCCGCGGTGAACGCCCTCTTCGATCACAGCTACGACCTCGGCAAGGATGTCCGTATCGCTTCTGGTCTGGCAGTGCGGACAGGCGTGCCAGCCGCCATGAGAAGCACAGTTGGTCAGATTTTCCGACGCCGTAATCATGTAAACGCCCCCCAAGTCGGGCACTTGGCCAAACACATACGCCAGTGCGTCCCCCATCCATTTGCGCACCGCCGGATGCGAAGTGCACAGAGCTGTATAGCCGGCTTCCTGGACTCCTCCCATCTCGGGGCGGTTCTTGAAGAAGGAAGCGGGCATTGCCCGCGGCTCATTCATATAGAGATAGATGCCGATACCATATTTCTTGGCCTGCTCTACCAAAGCCTGAAGATTGGCTAAACGCTGCTGGTGGTTGGCTCCAAACTCGGGGAATGTCGTATCGCCCGGCGCCATGTCTCTCAGAACGGCATGCAGCCAGACACCGTTGATACCTACGGCGGAAAGCCGCTGGAGCAAGCCGTTGGGGTAGGGTTCCAGTTGCGGATTCAGCAGCGGATCACCATACACCGCAACATAGGAATGGACAAACCGTAGAGAAACGGGTGGATCATCCTCCCGCTTTGTCAGGGAAAAGGAAGGCAACGGATTGCTGAGTTGTCGAACAAAGTCGAAACGCGGTTCGGCTGGCTGACGGATCTCCTCACCGAAATCCGTTTCGACTACGTGACGAATTTCGGCTGCGCGTCGCTGCGCCGTTTCATCTGGTGGATTATAACGCAGTAGCTGACACACAGGCTTTAACTGGCCCAGTTTGATCCATAGAAAGTCTTCCTCGCGCAGCGTGAAGGCCAGTTGTTCCGGGGTCATCTCCAGCAGCTCTAGCAGTTGTTCGTACGGCAAGAGATGCCAATTGCGGCGGATGAGGGTAATGTAACCCCGCTGTCTTTGCGCGGGCGGAACGGCAGGGACAGGGGTCAGCCCCATGGACTCAGCCAGTGCCGTGATTTGCTCGACCGAAGCATTCAGGATCTGGGCTAGCTTTGCCGGCTCGACGGCATTCCAGTTTCGCCATACGAACTCGTGTACTCGGTCAGGAAAATGACTGCTCACAATCGATGCCCGTACCTCACCTTGCGGCAGGACCGTTTCATCGGCAGAACCGTCGCCTGCCGAAGCAATGCCGCCAGGGAATGCCATCAGAACCGCTAACACCACTATCTTTTTCATTCTCATTTCCTTCCTATAACAAAGCTCATTTTCTTTACCTTAAGTATAACCGGAGATTCCATATTTGTCAGGTAAAAATACCTATAACCGAATATCGTGGGATGCAATATCTCGTGGATGCCGAAGGGTAGGTGAAAGAATGAAATTGATATTGAGTGACAGATTTGCTATCCTTTTAGTAAGGAAACCCAGCGGCATTGTTGGGCAAGGATAAACCCTATTATAGGGGAAATCCCAGGTTAAAAATTGTGATCTTTGTTGAAAACCAAAAAGGCCTGAGATAAAAGTTATGAAACTCGAATACCTGATTGCGCTATCCTTCTGTATGGTAAGCGTAAGCTGCCACCAACTCCCATCGAATAAAAAAATCTCCCATAAACCACTGAGATTTTGCGGAGATGGTTCTTTTAAAATTGTACAATTTACCGATACCCATTGGAAGAATGGGGATCCTAATGATCTGCAAACATCTGCCTTGATGGGCAGTATCCTAGATCTGGAAAGGCCGGATTTGGTCGTTCTTACGGGGGATGTCCTGGCGGGGAAAGATTGCGAAGATTCTCTGGAATCTTTGGCCCGCTGTGTTACTCCCATGATCAAACGGGAAATTCCGTGGGCCATGACCTTTGGGAACCACGATGACGAAGGATCCGCCAGCCGGGCGGACCTAATAATCTTTCAGCGATCTCTGCCCTATTGCCTTTCCCAATGCGGTCCGAAAAATATCACCGGGGTCAGTAATTATTACCTTCCCATTTATGCCTCCGGGGGGAATCGGACGCGGGCGATCCTTTATTTCATCGATTCCAACGGTAGTGCACCGGAGGGGATGGAAGGGTATGCCTGGATCGCTCCGGATCAGATAGAGTGGTATCTTGATACCGCGGAATATCTGCGGGTGAAAAATGGCGGTTCTGCTTGCCCGGCTCTTTGCTTTTTTCATATTCCTTTACCGGAGTATAATGACATATGGAATGCCAATGTATGTATTGGCAATAAGTACGAGGAGGTCTGTTGCCCGGCGCTTAATTCCGGTTTCTTTACGGCCCTTTTGCAAGGCGGGGATGTAATGGGCACTTTTGTCGGCCACGACCATGTCAATGATTATGAAGGAACTCTGCACGGGATTCGCCTCTGTTATGGCCGGGCCACCGGTTTCAATTCCTATGGACGGGAAGAGTTCGCTCGCGGTGCGCGTATAATCCTGCTCCGCGAAGGTATGCGAGATTTCCAAACCTGGCTCCGCCTGGAAAATGGCGCAATCCTCGACTTAAACCATTGTCTCAGTAACGGGCTTTGAATCGGCTGGCGGTTTATACTCAGTCATAAATAATGGTCGGCTTCTGACTCCGTGCAACCGGGACAATTGGAAAGTGCAAGAGAAAACCGAAGGTGGATATAGGGATTTGTGCGATTGGTATTTCATATAAGGATATTTATTGGGGAATGAACGGGCGAATCTGGAAACGATAATGATATTCCTGAGAAGATGGCAGGAGATATTCGGGGTGCGGTCTGGCGCCCCAACTGTCATCGCTGCCCAGTCCCATTTGCTTATGGTCGATATTGACGGTGACAAATTCACGGATCGGCAGGTCGCAGGGGTGGGCCGCCTTCTCGATATCCGCCATCGTCCAGGGCCAGGCACTGACATTTAACGGATCCGCCCCCACAAATAGCCATCCCTGCCCGCTCTCATTGACCAGTTTCATCCATCGTACCTCCGATTTATTGCCGTATTCCTGCGGACGTACATATTGATGCTCCGGCTGATACATGTTTTCCCGGTAAAGGCCGATCCTGCCAGATGCTTTACGGTCCGCATAGGTTTCATGCGGACCCATTCCATACCATTCCATGATGCGGAACTGGCCTGGGATCTGCAATTGCATACCCACCCGCGGAATTTCCGGCAGAGTCGGATCGGGCGCTAAATCGTAACTTACATCGATGGTGCCATTCCCGCCAAAAGCATAGCGGCAGATCAGAATCCCCTGTTCTGAAACAATCCGGAATTTTGCGGTAATAACGATGGTCCCGTCGGCGGTCTCTTCCGTTACCAGGGAAAGCAATTTGCGGTCCGGCCCGGCAGTTTTCCAGACCGCCAGCCGTTCTTCCATTTTATTGCCGTGATCATTGTCGGTAGGAACTCGCCAGAAGTTCGGAACCATCTCCCCGGCCAGCAGTTCCATCCCCTCCCATCGACAGGAAGAGATCGCTCCGGAAACCTTACTTACTGTCGCATAGAAGCGTTCCCCCTCAATCTGAATCCTGCCCTCCTGTTCCGTAACGGTCAGCCGGAAATCAGCCGGCAAGGTTAAATCCGGTCGGATGGTCTGCAGCGGGATTTGTTCCCAGGCCAGGATGTGCCCTCGTTCCGCCCAGAAAGTGTCTTCCCGAAGTATAAAAAAGAAATTGATAAAATATTCCCGATCGGGTGAAAACTTGCCCTGGTGGTACGGCACGACGATTTCTGCAGCGGATTCCGGACCCGCCTGTATCTCCATCTCCCCTTTTTCCATAGTAAGCCCCTCTTCGATGACTTCCCAGCCAAGCTTCACAAAAGCCAGATCCAGGAAATTATATCGATTTGATACTTCGAACCTGCCGCGCTGCGGGTCAATGGGCCGCACCCGGATATTTTGATAGACTTTCTGGGCTTCGTAGAGATGCGGATTGGGCTTGCGATCCGGCTGGACCAGCCCGTTGCAGCAGAAATTCCGGTCCGTCGGGGCATCTCCGAAATCCCCGCCATACGCCCAGAATTCCTTCCCATCCGCAGTTTGCTTACGGATCCCCTGATCTACCCAATCCCAGATACACCCGCCCTGCAGGGCCTTGTAACTTTCGATGGCCTGCCAGTAATCGCTGAAGTTGCCCAGGCTGTTCCCCATTGCGTGCGCATATTCACACAGAATCAGCGGCCGGGCCGGATTGGACTGGGCATATTCGACGATCTGTGGAATCCGGGCATACATCGGACAGTATATATCCGTGTTCGGTCCCAGTTCTGCCCGCTCGTATTGAACCGGTCGAGAACCATCCCGCTCTTTGATCCAGCTATAGGTTGCCGTAAAATTCGGACCGTCTCCCGCTTCGTTGCCCAGCGACCAGATAATCACACACGGATGATTTTTGTCCCGCTCGACCATCCGCTGGGTACGGTCCAGATGAGCTTTGAGCCAGCGGCTGTCCTTGGCTAGCGATTCCGGCCCATAGCCCATCCCGTGCGATTCAATATTGGCCTCGTCGATGATATACAGTCCATACCGGTTACACAGCTCATACCACTGCGGGCTGTCCGGGTAATGGCACGTGCGAACCGTATTGATATTATTCTGTTTCATCAGCCGGATATCTCGAATCATGGATTCCCGGCTGACATAATGACCGGTGTCCGGATCATGCTCATGCCGATTCACCCCTTTGACATAAATGTATTTTCCGTTCACCAGCAGATTTCCATCTCGTATTTCCACCGTTCGAAATCCGATATCGGTCGAAACTGCCTCTTTCGTCTCCCCGTTCACCTTGAGATCCAGGACCAGTTTATACAGGTTCGGGATTTCCGCCGACCACAGCCGGGGCTGGGGCAGGGTTCCTTCCAGCTCAAAGGCATTCTTTTGCGGTGCTGGTGCCAACTGGCCGCACATCGTTTCCATCGATAACACGATCTTTCCATCCTGGTCAAAAAGGTGTGCGAGAATACTCACTCCACTTACAGGGACATCATCATAGCCAATCAGATCCCCACGAATGCGTAATGTCCCGTTTTGAAAATTCTGGTCTGGTAAAGCCGCCGCAAAGTAGTCCCGGATATGCCATTTCGGGGTGGAATACAAATAGACGTCTCGATAGATCCCGCTCAAACGCCAGAAATCCTGATCCTCCAGGTACGATCCGTCACTATAGCGATACACCTCCACCGCCAGGATATTCTCACCCGGCTGTAAATACGGACTGATATGAAACTCTGCCGGAGTCCGGCTATCCTCACTATAGCCGACCGGTTGCCCATTGATCCAGAGATAAAAAGCCGAATCCACCCCATCAAAATGGATGAATATCTCTCGGTCTTGCCATTGGGAGGGAACCTGAAAGTTACGCCGATAAGAACCCACGGGATTTCGATCCTTAAAGCTGGTGTAATGGCTGGGTGGTTCACTCATCACCAAGGGGGGATTCTTCGCAAATGGATAGGTAATATTGGTATAAACAGGGGTTCCATATCCCTCTAACTGCCAGTTGGCAGGTACCTTGATCTGGTTCCACTGACTTACATCATAATCCTTCTGGTAAAACAAAATCGGCCGGTCCTTGGGATGATTCACCCAGTAAAAGCTCCATAATCCATTCAGAGTTAAATAATTAGACGATTCCCACCGCTCCTGGGTTCGGGCATCTTCTGACTCGTCAAAAGGGATGAGCGTACAATGTGGCTCCAGCTTATTCACCCCCACGATCTGTTCATCCTCCCATTCCACTCCTTTACAAAGGGAAGACAATATCAGGCCCGCCGTTAACATCATCACCCAATACCCCATCTTGTTTCTTTTCTCCATCGTTTTACCTTTCGCACTACCTATTTGCAACCTGTACGCCAGTCTGCCAACGACTATTCTACCTGGATTCCTACCCATCTTCAATTTCCTTTCCCGCTTTTTTGATCCCGGCCATGAACCGTATTCAAAGCCCAGACAGCTTTCCTTCCCAAAAAAACCCATAAATTAGGATCTTCGGCTCTATCCCGCATTTCTCACCATAATAGTTGAAAAACCTCTTTGTTCTGGTATAACTATTTTATGACAAGGAAGTTAAAACCAAAACCAGGAGGTTTCTAATGAAAACAGAGTGTAACGGACAGACGTATTTATTTCCAGCAGAAATTTCCCGGCAAATTGTGGCCCGTTTTGACGGGGGAACCATCACCTCAGATGCCGGCGGGTTATTGCTGCAGCAGGTGGAACGGCAGACGGGAGTGCTGCGGCAGTTCGCCGCCTGCTTTACCGATCATCGGAACCCGGATCTAATCGAGCATACGGTGACGGAGCTGGTTTCGCAGCGGGTGTATGGCCTGGCATTAGGCTACGAGGATCTCAACGATCACGACGAACTGCGGCACGATCCGCTGCTGGCGGGTCAGGTCCAACGCTATGATTATGAATATCGGCGAAACGGCGCGGTCGTAAA